>NZ_JBFREF010000013.1:0-182064 GCF_052114165.1 Pseudoduganella sp. RAF19
GGTGCAGGTTCGGAAATGCGTCATGCGATGGGTGTGGCCGTGTTCGCAGGTATGTTGGGCGTGACCTTCTTCGGTCTGTTCCTGACCCCGGTGTTCTACGTGCTGCTGCGTACCCTGGCTGTGCGTCTTGAGAAGAAATCCCCGGCGGCTGATACGGCCGTCCAACTGGAAGGGACCCACTAATGAAAAACATGATTGCAAAAGGCGTGGCCCCGCTGCTGGCAGCATTGCTGCTGACGGCCTGCGGTGCCCCGACCTTCAAGCAGCCGACGATTGAGACTCCGGCTGTGTTCAAGGAATCGCAGTCGGCTACCGCACCTGCGGGCGTGGTGACGGCTGCGGACGGCAGCCGCTGGAAGCAGGCGCAGCCCGCCGAGCAGCAGTCGCGCGGCGAGTGGTGGCTGTCGCTCAACGACCCGGCTCTGAATGAGCTGATCGCTGAAGCCACCAAGGCCAACGCCAACCTGGCCGTGGCAGCGGCCCGCGTCAAGCAGGCCCGCGCCATCGCGGGCATCGCTGAAGCGGACCGCATTCCGCAGAGCGGCGTCGGCGTGGGCGCCCAGCGCGGCCAGCAGTCGCCGACCGAGCTGGGTCTGCCGGCCGGCACCAGTGTGTCGCCGTCGACCGCCTACTCGGCGCGCCTGACCGCCAGCTATGAAGTGGATCTGTTCGGCCGCGTATCGTCCGACGTTGCGGCAGCCCGCAACGATGCGGCGACCGTGGAAGCGAACTACCGCTCCGTGCTGCTGTCCCTGCAGGCTGACGTGGCGCAGACTTACTTCAAGCTGCGCGCAACCGACGCTGAACTGGACACTCTGGCCGAAACGGTGCGTCTGCGCGAAGAGAACGTGAAGATCAACCAGCGTCGCTTCGACTTGGGCGATATCGGTGAATTCGACTTGACCCGCGCCAAGACCGAGCTGTCGACCACGCGTGCCGAAGCCATCGGCCTGCAGCGCCAGCGTGTGACGACCGAGCATGCCCTGGCGGTCCTGCTGGGCAAACCGGCCGCTTCGTATTCGGCTGGTCCGAGCCCGCTGCTGGATTCGACCTTGCTGCCTGCGATCCCGGCCGGCATGCCGTCGTCGCTGCTGGAGCGCCGTCCTGATATCGCGGCAGCGCAGAAGACCATGGAAGCGTCCAACGCCCGCATCGGCTTGGCGCGCGCGGCCATGTTCCCGGCGCTGACCATCAGCGGCAACGGTGGCGGCGTGGCCGGCACTTTCGGTGATGTGTTCAAGCTGACCAGCCGTTCGTGGATGCTGGGCGCCCTGCTTTCCGCGCCGATCATCGACGGTGGCCGCAACAGTGCCAACATCCGTCGCAGTGAAGCCGCGCTGGAAGAGTCGGTCGCTTCCTACCGCCAGTCGGTGCTGGTGGCCTTCTCGGAAGTGGAAGACAACCTGGCCGGCTTGCGCATCCTGAGCGGCCAGACCGCGCAGATCGACGATGCCCTGGTGTCGGCGCGCCGTTCGGCCGACCTGGCGAAGAAGCTGTATGAAGCGGGCCGTTCGAGCTATCTCGACCTGCTCGACGCGCAGCGCAATCTGGCAGCGGTTGAGCGCACCGCGGTGCAGCTGCGCGGCAACCGCGCAGTGACCACCGTGGCGCTGATGCGCGCTTTGGGGGGAGGGTGGGACACTTAGGCTCTTAATTGAAGTGTTGAATGCAGCTCTACTCTAACTTTTCGGCGAAACGTCGCTTTTGTCATAACGTCGCTAACGCGACAGATTGGAGACGGTTACGTGAATCCTGCTCCCGGCTCAGGCGTACGCTTATCTTATTTATAGTCGTGTATGCTTGCTGGGCGTATTCACAGTTCTGAAGCCGCCGGAATAAATCGCTAGAGCATTTGACCGAGGCGCTTGCCTAGGCAAAGCAGGGTTAGAGTAGGCGGCAGGCCCCATGGCGCAGGCAACACTGACGCATCACAGACATATAGTCCGAGCGTCGGTGTTTGCAGACTAGTGTCAACGCCTGCGCCGGTAGGGATTGTTCCGCCTGGATGTGCGGCAAAATGCCAGCTTTTGAATATATGCTTCGCACCAGCCGCTTTAAGCACACGCCGCGCGATAGCAATGCCTTCATTGAACTTGCGGCGGTCCGGCAGACTTAGGGTCTTATTTGCCCAGCGCGGACCAACACCACCGCCGGCTTCATCTCGTATTTTCACCATGACGCTCAACGTACGTTGATGCATAAGCAGGCGATCTAGGCGGCCCATCTGCATGGCGAAGGCTTGGTACATTGGCTTAGGCAGTGTGAGGTCAGAGATAGTTAGGCCGTGTTCAGGCAACGCCATGCCAGCAGCCATCGGCACCTCAGCGCCACCAGAAATGTCGTTCGCGCTACCCATCACAGCAATCACCGGGTCACTGAAAAAGGGCACGTTGCGTGGGCCCAGGCCAGACCTGTGCAACAGGCGCGGACTGCCAATGCCACCACTTGCCAGCACCAGCTTATTCGCACGGGCTGCGTGCATTTTGCCGTTACGCGTGAACTCCAAGCCGACAGCGCGGCCATTCTGGGTTAGCACGCGAGTTACGAGCGCTTTGTCTTGCAACTGTGCGCCGTAGCTAAGTGCTTCGTCTAGCAAATCGCGCGCCGTCCACTTTGCTCCATAAGGGCAGCCATAAACGCAACGCCAGCAGCCGGTGCGGCAGATTTGCGGACGAATCATCTTGTCTAGTTTCAGCCATGGTAGGCCAGCAGCTTGGGCGCCCTGCATAATGCGAGTGGCCAGGGGGCCAATCAGATTGTCAGGGAGCGGCGAAATAGGCAGTTCCGCGCGCCATTCGGCTAAAGCCGGCGCGAGGTCAATTCCTAATGCATCAAAGCGTGCCAAGGGTGGTGTGGAAGCTGTAGCGAAGTTTAGAGTAGAGCTCCCGCCAACAGTCAGGCCGCGTACCAGCAGCGATGCGTCGCGATGGAGGAAGGCACCCTTACCGGGGATGGCTGCCATGGACGCCATTTGCGTAAGCGTGCCGCTCACAGGGGCGGCGCTGCCCCGTTCAAGCACCAGCACGCGCATGCCTCGGCGCGAAGTTTCGCGCGCCACGCTAGCGCCCCCGGGACCGCTACCAACGATGATGACATCGTATTGCATTAGTTCAGAAGTCGCATGTCGTAAGGAAATGGATTGCAGGACCGTGCCCTATGAGCAGGCTACTGTCGTAATCAAAAATAGATTCAGTTGAAAGCTCCGTTGGCCGCTTAACTGCTCATCGCTCACTACTTGCGGCTAAACTCCAGTTAATCGGACTGAAATGCCAGATGCGATTTTTCCCAAACGCTACTCTAGGCGAGAACGAGCAGGTGACAGAGTCGAGCGCCTCATCTCTTGCCAGAATGGGAGAATTCCCAGCGTAGCAGAGCGACATATCGCGCGACAACAAGTCGTTAAAGCGCTCCGAAACTATTGCTTTGAATGCGGTCACAATGCTTTCGTTTGCCACGCGAGTTACATGACATTGCGATTTCTGGCTCAATCTAAGCATCAGTCATACTTTAGAATGAAACGAAGGATGTCCTGATCTATCTCGCCTAATTCTTGAGCAATCCGGTCTACCCACCCAACGGCACGTGAAAAGAGATATTTACCACCGGAGAGTGCCTTTACATAGCGGGCTTCTGAATTATCGGGAACTGCTTCGCGAGAGATCAATCCCAGCTTCTCCATCGGAATCACAATCCTTGCAAGTTCGGTCTGTGTTAATGCTAGCCTGCGTGCAAGCTCATCACGCTGGAGTCTGTCGCCTTCAGCAGAGCATAGATGAAGAAGCACTACAAAGTTACGGAAGCTAAGACCGTGGTATGCGGCTAACTCGTCCTCAAGCCGCCTCACCATATGCGTGTGGGCGTAGTCAAGTTTTAAACAAAATTTGAGATCGTCGGAAATCATTGTGCATCCCAACTGTAAGCGTAAAAACTAGTTTGGGGCGAGGGTGGTTACATAGAGCTGGAAAACGTGTTTGGACGCTCATCGTGTCACCAATAAATCGATCTCGCACTGTTTCGAGTCCAAAGTGCTACAGTTCACGGAGCTCGGTCAATTCGCTGAAGAGCTGAGCTCATCGCAGCTTTTGGTTTTGCGGTATGGAAGTTATCCGACGCGAAATTGTCTTGAGCATGCTCTCAACAATCCGTCGGCAGTTGGCAGTTCTCGTGGCCCCCAATCAATCCATTCATGTCGTTGCTCGGTATTGGTACTCTTGTATTTTCGCTCACGCGGCGTGATTGGACAGACAAATACTATGCGTTCTCTGCCACGGAGATCGCTCTTAGCTGGACCAAAGAATGGTTTTGTGCGACACAAAAAAACGGCGCCACATGGCGCCGCGAAAACTTACTTTAGGAACTAAAGTATTGCTTAATCCGCAGTTCTTGCGCTGCCAACAATCAATACAAACCTGCCAACCAAAACGGTATTAGTTTGGGCAAGGGTAGGTGTACGTATACCGTCCCCGCTGATAGCACTTGCGCTTACCATTGTTGGGTCAGAGGGGAGGTAGAGTTCTCCGGCCTGGGAGAAGGGCTCAATAGCTGTGAGTTTTGAATCTATTAACGGTATATCATCGTCGTTGCATAAGTGATCGTTGCGGTAGTTGGGGAACCCGTGCGGCTTTGCACAGACGGGCATCTAGTACATATTCAATCCACAAGTTAAGTCTGGAGCCTGAGAGCTGTCAGGTCCTTTTGGAGTGGCGTTCGTCTCATTGAGCTGCACTTACACTTGCATCTGTTTGCGAAAGATACTTGAGTTCAATTAGTGCATCATTGGACCAGCTATCGTCGTTTAGAGGCGGCAAATATGACGACTCCCGAATTTTGAGTTCAGCCGTACGATCGCCTTCATGAAGCACTGCGCCTGCGAGCTGATGAGAGGCGTCGAACCAAAACTGAGCTTTCTTCTGCTTGCACCAGTTGCGGCCGAGCAGGAACGTGCTAACGACCGCGCTCTTTAGGAAACCCACCTCTTGCTTGCCGATGGCAATCATCACTTGACATTCGAGCCTCAGGTCTCCCAGGCGCCGAACAGAATCGGGTAAGCCTGGAGTTCGCACCAGCGCCACTCCTTCAACAAGGCCCTTTCTTCTGTTGAGCATCACGTCCGCGTCTTCTTCCACCAAGGACTGCATGCGAGGAACGGCAAAGGTGTTATCCGTTGCAACATGGATGACAACTGGATTTCCCTTACCTCTAATACGTACAGTCAGCGGTTCACCATTTTCCAATGGTGGCTGACCACGTCTTTGGAGTAAGCGAAAGCGCAACTCGGGTGCTTCTGGGGCGAGCTCGCGATGCTCGTCGAAAGCAGCTAAGCCCGCAAAGATATTTCGATACGAACGGAGCTCCGGATTTCTAACTTCTTTCACCTCGACACTAGGCTCATCTTGCACGGGGTGATCCTGGGCCAGTCCGGCGTTCGAGATCATAGCAATCTGAAATGCGAGGAGGATAGAGCGATATCTTTTCATCTTCTATAGTAGCGCGACCTTGCAGCCGCTTCTATTACTGAACAACCCCTCTCCCCGGCATCTACTAGTGGTCAAGACTCGAATAAACGTGGATTAATCGTAGCTGCTATGCTGAATTCGCTAGAGTAAATTGCGTAAGTCGAGGCAATTATTGATGAGCCCCGAGCTTGGGACCATAGACGCTAACCGAAGGGAAGGGCGAATCGAAGAGGTCGGTGGCCCCATATTTGCTTAGCCACCGACGTCGCGAATTTGTTTAGGCTACCAGGATTAATTGGCCGGGTTGACTGGGTTGACGCGGCTTTGACATAGGTACGCGAACATTAGTCGCGCTACCAACTTCTACCTTAAAGAACCCAACTGCTCCAGATAGAGCTGCTGCTTGTTCTTGCAAGGCCTGCGATGCTGCTGCCGCTTGTTCGACCATAGCGGCGTTGCTCTGAGTGGTGTTATCCATTTCCGCAATTGCATGGTTGACCTGACCAATGCCACTGTGTTGCTCCTGAATCGAAGCATTGATTTCGCTCATGATGTCGCTGACGCGCTTGGCGCTGGCCACGATCTCGACCATTGTGCCGCCGGCTTGGTCGGCCAATTTACTTCCATGCTCAACACGTTCTACAGATGCATTGATGAGCACTTTAATTTCCTTTGCCGCATTCGCCGAGCGTTGAGCCAAGTTACGAACTTCCGAAGCTACAACTGCAAATCCACGTCCCTGTTCGCCAGCGCGAGCTGCTTCAACTGCCGCGTTAAGCGCCAGGATATTTGTTTGAAAAGCGATCCCGTCAATTACGCCGATGATGTCTCGGATCTTGTTAGATGAATCGTTGATAGCCCCGATTGTCTGTACGACTTCTGCGACAATTTCTCCGCCTTTTGCTGCAACGGTAGACGCGGTCGCTGCCAAGTCGTCGGCTTGTCGCGCGTTGTCGCCACTTTGCTTCGCCGCTGAGGTTAGCTGCTCGATCGACGCCGCAGTCTCTTCCAATGCCGCTGCCTGCTGTTCTGTGCGACGAGACAAGTCGATGTTGCCACTCGCGATTTCGCTGGTCGCCGAACTGATAGTGGTAGTGCCTTCGCGTACCCGCGAAACAATGTTCTTCAAATTATTATTCATCGTACTGAGCGCAGTTAATAAATTGCCGAACTCGTTAGTCGTTTCGACGGTGACCTCTTCCCGAAGGTCGCCTTCTGCGACGCGGTTAGCAACATCAATTGCCTGACGGAGTGGCCGCATAATCATTCGGAGGGTAAACGTGCCGAGCACAAGTGCCATCAACAGGCCAAGCACGAGGAGACTGGTCAACGTGTAGGAAGCAATGTCGATTTCCCGGCGGATTCCTTGAACGTTACTCTCAGCTCGCGCAGTAAGAAAGGTCGCAAGCTTTTCGGCAGCTTCATTGCCAGTTCTGTAGGTTGGATTGATTGATCGGATAAGGGTCTTTTGGGCTTCTTCCCATTGACCCTCTTCGATCGCGCGCGTTGCTGCTCCAATGCTGTCCATCCCGAGTTTGCCGCTAGCCGCATACCAATTGTTGCCTAACTCCTTCTCTTCTTGAGCGGTGACCTGAGACTGGTATTGATCCCAAAGATTGGCAATTTCTTCTGAATTCTTTTTTATGTTGTTGAAATGAACAGACAGAGGATGGTCATGCATCCGCGACCATTCGAGCGTCGGATTGTGTTGCAACGCTTGCAGAATTTGACTGCGATTGGATTCCATAAGGAGTCTAATCTTTCCGACTGTGAAGTCCTGGACGGAGAAGTCTCGCATTTCGTCAGCGACATTGCGCGCTGTTAGGATGCCTCCAGCACTACATATGGCAAGAAGGGCTGCCAAGATAGTAATGACTCCGATGAGAAGTGATTTAATTTTGAGGTTCTGCAGCTTGAACATGATGATTCCTTTAAGCTTAGGCGCCGAGTAACTGCGGCCGGGAATAAGGCATTTCGCAAAACGCCGAAAGGGACGTACGACCTGATGCATTGTTGTATCAACCTGAGTACGCCCCATTCCTCAGTGCCGACTCATCTAGGGATTTTCTGATGGCCCTTACCATCCAGCCACTAAGCTGATAAAACTATTGCAATCGCAGATAAAGAAAACTTTTGCTAAACTCGATCGGTGCATCATTAGTCGAGATCGCTGGCTTGAACTCGACGCAATTTTCGGCGGGTGAAGCATCGAGGGTTTTTTGAGCGCCTGTTTTTCCGATTGTTACTGATCCGTTTTCCTCAGCGAAGCAAGCCAACGCGCTTTCGAGCTTTGGGAGTATTAGGCGTAAATACCACGGTAGTTTGCCAAGGGCGTCGTTACCGATTTCAAGTGCTTTTCTCACATCGCTCATCTGAACTTGCCCTAAGTCTTCCGTATGTAGAGCAAGGAGAATTTCCATCTTCAGCGACCCTTTGCGCATATTTGATACAAACTCTGCATCAGGGTTTTCGCTTACCGGTAGCTCATCCAAAAGGATCAGGCCCGACCGAACCGGAATTTCCGTTTGCTTACCGTCAGCTAGGAAATTAATTCGCAAGTTGCGTGGAGCTTTTCCAGTGCGTCGATTCGTCACTCTTAAGGCGACGCGAATCGGTGTCTTGTCCAGATGCGAGAAGGCATTTCGGATCGTCACGACATCTTTGTATTCCATAAGCTCAGGATCGCGGAAACCGGTAACTTCGATTTTCGGTAAATTTGGATCAATAGCCTCTAATGTCTGCGCGCTGGTATTGACGAAGACAAGTTGAAGTGTCATCGCTAAAGCGGTTGCGCAGTTGGCGAAAGGAATTTTCTTTCTCATTTGCAGCCCTCTTCATTTGCAGTCACAATCTGCACACCATCTGGAATACGATATGGCCAGTCATATTCCATATACGCTGCCGTGGCATCAGCTAGTGCTTGGCCCTGCTGCTTGGCTAATGTGTAAAGCGACGCTTCAATTCCCATGGCGATCCCAGCGGACACCACAAACTTTCCGTTGTCTACTACCCTCGCATTGGGATGCAATGTGCAACCTGGTGCATCGTCTGCGAGCTCTGCAAGCGCAAGTTTGTGTGTGGTCGCATGTAATCCACGCAAGAGACCAGCCTTTGCCAACAACAACGCCCCCGAACATACAGAAACGACTTGGGTTGCCGAGTGGCTCTGCTTTCGTACGAAGTCCAAGACTTTAGGGTTGTGCTTTTCACGCCTCGTTCCTGGTCCGCCGGGAATTACGAAGATGTCAGGCTGCGGCATATTGTCGAAAGTGTAGTGAGGGATAATCACCAACTGGTTTCGGGCCAAAATCGGTCGCATAGACTCTGCAACCGTATAGACCTTGTAGAAGGGTGTATTGCCTCCTGCCACGCTGAAGACTTCGAACGGGCCGGCCATGTCCATGACTTCAACGTCATCGAAGATGTAGATTGCGACAGTTTTCACATTGGGCTCTTTGGTCAAGTTCTGAACTCTGGTGCTGGACGGCATCGCCGTTTTCTTATTTACGGAGGCACGAAGCAGAGTGCATTTCGCTGGGCAGTTCCGCGATATGTCATAAATTCCAAGGACGCATCATTGCGCAAACCCTGGGTACTCAAATTGAAGCGCGACACCGGCTGCTGTCTTTCGTCCATATTTGTCGGAAATCCCAATCAGTGCGTCGTCGAGCGCACGTGAGCCTGCGCCTTCTTCGAATGGTTGCAATGACGGCAAGGTGAAGTCGATGCCTCCAGTCAAAGTGGTGCTGTCCGGAATAATCAGAAGTCCGTTGCGAGTTCGCACGACGGCTTTGTTATCAGCGACGGAGTAGGCTTGACTGCGGCCTGTCCGCGAGTAAGCGTCTGCAGTGAAAGCTAAGGCGATATCATCAATACCGGCTGAAATCGGGACGCCGATACTATCGGTCTGATACAACCAAGCGTTGGTGTAGCGATAGGTAATGAAGGCAACCATGTTCACGCCAAGTTTCGGGAGGAATACTTCGCTATTGTGTTTTGTTCCCCATTCCGTAACTCCGAGCGATTTCGCGACGAACTCCGCACGATCGCGACCAGCGATTGCCTCAACCAAAGCAATGGAAGTCGGGAGCGCAGCGCTTATGCCTGCGCTCGAAATGATTTTTCCGTCTGCGACATACCGGACATTTTTCTGCCATTTGATATCCGTGTACTTGGAGAATCGCAGTTCTTCGGTGTCCCAATGCGCGGTTGCTCGGCGTCCTTTCATCAAACCGCTTTCGGCGACAACCAAAGCCCCATCACAGATGCTCACAATAGAAGACCCTTTGGTCGCTTGGGACTGGATCCACTTCAATAGGTCCGGATTGGTAAATTTTGTGACTGCTGGAACGATGACGTAGTCCGCTCCCTCGGGGTAGCGTTCGTCAAATTGTGTAATGGTCGCGTGAGGCTGGATCTGCAAGGCTCTGCGCATTTTTAATGGCCCCGTGTGAGTCGCGAGTGCTATGGTTTCGGCCACGCCGGCCTGTGTCAGCACGGCGTACGGAATAACAAAATCGGTGATCTCGGTGGTGCTATCGGGAGCGCTGTTTTCCCCGATAACTGCTACGACTGGACGGGGCCTCCCGAATCTCGCTTGATATCTATCAATCTTTCCATCTTTGCTCTGGGACACGCCGCCCAGAGAAGCCTGTGCGCCCGCAAAGTCGGATTCAGCAGCGAGCACTGGATGCAGAGTTGTAAGTAAGAGGGACAGGCAGAATAGGCCCGAAATAGATTTTTCATTTAAGCGATACATTAATTTCTCCGGTACTGGTACCTGCATGCATAACGCAGATATGGCCATGTTTAAAATTCTTCTAAAAAATTTGAGCCAATAATGTGGTGCGACGGTGTGGATAAAACCTTACTGTTACTAGCACAATCAGCATAAGCATGGCGACTGGCTTGCAGAAATCGTGAACGTCGAATTTGTTCGAAATTCGTCCTGATGTGTTGCAACATCACGCCGGCTCAATCCTTCTTGTGGCGGTGCTGGGTCCTGACCTTCGCAGCCACCCCCGCATGTCGCCGTCTTTAATAACAAAGCCTATTTCTTGGGAAGGGCAATTGCTTGTAGTTCGTGTCTACATGCAGGTGTTACTGCAGGCCACTTGGGGCGCCGAACTTCCGCCGATGATCCAGTCTGGTAATTTCTTTTCATTGCCAACTCCTTGTCGGGGGCTTGTGCTAAGAAGCTTCCAATCCTTGTCAACGCATGTCGCTAATTTAGGTGGCGCGCGAGGGGAAGGAGGGACAAATTCGTCCGAAATGCGGACAGGTGTTGGTTCGTTGCATTTCGGTCTGAGACTTCTGTTCAACTGATTGTCAGTCCATTGAGGAATGTTGTCCGTGTTCTATATGACCAAGCGCCACAATGTTGCCTGGCAAGTAGAGTTCAGAGCGGAACGGTCCGAACAATGCCGTTTGATGAGTTGTTTAGATGAGCTACTGTGTTGCGTTGGTGTCCAGCGCTATGAAGTAGCGGGAGACCGGGGAAAATGGATATATTGATTGGATTGTTTGTTTTTGTAATTTTGTTTGGGCTCTACTTTATCCCCGCAGGCGTGGCGCTCAACAAAAAAAGCCCCCAATTTGGCGCGATTTTTGCGTTAAACCTTTTGCTTGGTTGGACTTTCCTCGGTTGGGTTGTTTCACTAGTCTGGGCTATGGCATTGCACGACCATTCGAGTTGAGGTGCGCGACGAGGCGCCACGCGCTTGCATGGAAGCTGCCTCGCTCGGATGCATGAACTTGTGAGTGACCTTCTGATGATGCATGCAGGAGAGTGCGTCGGACTTGTATTCCTGCAACATGAGCCTCATGAGGGGCAACGCGCGACGATGGCGTGTTCTCTGGCTGGTAACAAGTCTAAGGGACGTCTTCGGACTAGTTCGTTGTGCTGCAGGGTGAGTGATTTGAGGGAGTGAGCAGCTAAGCGCCCAAACATTTGGCAGAGTTGCTGCAATTGCTGTCCGTAGGGCGATTCTTCCGCCGTCGATAATGGTTCATGTTGGTGCCATTGACCTTTCATCGAAATTTAAGGAGCAGCTCATGTTTAGCAAAATTCGTCATTCTCTTTTTGTTCTCGGCGCGCTGCTGGGCTTGCTCACAGGTTGTTCGATGATGTCGCCCCCGGAGAACTTGGATCTTCGGTTGTCGAAGGCAAGTGCGGCCAGCGCATATTCCGTGACGGTGCGACCATTGGTCGAACCTGTTGAGATTAATAAGATCCATTCCTGGGAGCTTCAAGTCGCCAATGCTTCAGGCGATCCGGTCAAGGGCGCGAAGATCTCAGTGGATGGGGGCATGCCTCAACATGGTCATGGGTTGCCAACGAAGCCGCGCGTAACGGCTGAGCTTGCCGATGGTCGATATCGCGTGGATGGTGTTAAATTCAGCATGACCGGCTGGTGGGAGTTGAAATTCAAGATTGACGCCGATAAGGGTAGTGACCAGATTACTTTCAATCTTGTGCTGCCCCAAGCGAGCGACAAGCTGAGCGCGCGATGAAAACGGCCTTGAAGGTACTTGGAGTGCTCGCGATAGTCGCATCAGCTGCGGCTGCGCACATCGTATTGGGTACCGAGCTCTCTTCTCCTATTAGTCGTGACGATTGGACTGCAAAGGAGATCGAGATCCTGCGTAGTTTGCGTCTCGATGAGCTACCTAAGGCGCCGGCTGATCCGTCCAACAAATATGAAGGCCTGCCTCAGGCAGCAGCGCTTGGCAAAAAGATCTTTTTCGACCAGCGCTTCAGCTCAAATGGGAAGATTGCCTGTGCGAGCTGTCATTCGCCGGAACTCAAATTTCAAGACAACCGTGCGTTAGGCCAGGGAATTGGCACCGGACTGCGACGAACTATGTCGATTGTGGAAAGCGGCCGCGGCGTTTGGCAATTTTGGGATGGGCGAAAGGATAGCCTTTGGTCTCAAGCACTGGGACCAATGGAGGATCCTCTTGAGCATGGAGGCAACCGGACAGCTTTTGCGAAACTTATGATGCTGCACTATCGAAGCGAGTACGAAGCGATATTCAAGCGTTTGCCTAGCGTTGATGGCTTACCGGACGCCGCTAGTCCCAACGGTTCTCCGCAAGAGCGTGCTGCCTGGGAAAAGATGAGTCTGGAGGAACGTAAGAGTGTTTCGGAAGTGTATGCAAACATCGGTAAGGCGATTGCTGCCTATGAGAAGAATATTCACTACGGCCCTTCCAAATTAGACACCTATGTCGCGGCAACGTTGCAGGGGGAACCGGACGCACCGGGGAGATTGAGCCAGGCCGAGAAGCGAGGCTTGCGGATCTTTATCGGTAAGGGTCAATGCGTCACATGCCATGCCGGCCCCCTCTTCACCGACCAGCATTTCCATAATACCGGTGTGGCACCTCGTAACCCGGGCTCTGTCGAGAAGGGCCGTAGCGCTGCAATAGCAAAAGTGCTTCAGGATGAGTTCAATTGCCTTGGCCCTTTTAGCGATGCGAAGCAGGGCGCGTGTCAAGAATTGGAGTTCATTGCTAGCGATGACCCGCATATGGAAGGAGCGTTCAAGACTCCCGGTTTGCGCAATGTAGTCGAGCGAGCCCCATATATGCATGCAGGACAGATTCCTACAATCGTTGATGTTATCCGCCATTATTCTGCTGCCCCGAAAGCGAAAGCAGGAAAAAATGAAAGACAGCCCTTAGCGCTTAGCGAAAGTGAAGTAACTGACCTTGCGAAATTCCTTGGAACATTGTCTGGGCCAGTTCTGGACAGTACAGGCAGGTGAAGAGCTTTGTTGGCGTTCGGCTAGTCAAGTGACGACCTGAGCAGGCTTCGCGGTTGACTAATCTCGTGCGCTGGTTGCTAGTGTCGGCGCCCAGGATTCGCCGTTATGCCGGTAAGGGCAGCTGAATACATAGCGCAGTACCGAAAGAGCTAATTGGAGTGTGAGGCATCATGTTGCGAATTAAGAGAGGACATCGCCGACCGCTAGCTCTAGGGATCTTGGCTTCTGTAATCACGGTTACTGCTTGGTTGGCAATCAATGCGTTGCAGGCGGCGGACGAGGAGTGGGGAGGGCTCCATCGGCAGACCCAAGTCAAGAACAGCGCTATCGTGCGTGCCCATTCGGCGCTGGACAACAGTGGAAGAAGGTTAGTCGAAGGCGACGCAGTGCAAGAAGAGAGTGCGATCGCCCAGGAACAGTTGGCGCGGGCAATGTCGAGTCTATTTCAGGCATACAGCGAACTCGGTGCATTGTCGCGCGAGGAATATGAATACTTGGCAGAGTTGCGCGTCGCGGGGGCCGCTTATCGATCAGCTGCAATGCGTGCGATGGCTCAGGGAGGCAGCGGCGAAGCTGCTGAGGTGCGATCCCTGCTGATTCGTAGCGCGATGGATGCCAGTTATCCGTTTGCAGAGTCACTACACAAGCTTCATGAGGCCAGCACTGCTGCCATGCAGAGGATTGACTCCTCTGTGGCGCAACGAAGCCGGCAGGCTCGAGTTATCGTCGGAGGTACGATCACTGCAGCTCTGCTCCTTTTGCTGCTTTCGACCGCAAGAATTTGGCGGTCCCCATTGCTGTAAGCAAGGGAGCTTCACTGGGTCCGTAGTTTAATCAATATCGCCCGTTATCACCTAGCGTTTATTGCTCAAAGTAGGAAACGCAATGTTCTCTGGTGCCGAAATCAAACTCGATTCAACAGATACCTCACCTTTGTATATGCAGATCGCTCGCAAGTTGAATGAGGACATAGGAGTGGGGCGGTATCAGGTCAAGCAGGCGCTTCCATCAGAGCGCATACTTTCAGAGCAATTCAACGTATCCCGTGTGACGATACGCAAGGCAGTTGAAGAGCTAGTTAAGCTTGGGGTGGTTGTGTGCATTCAGGGCTCGGGCACTTTCATCACGCGACAACTTAAGCGGCCCTTGTCCAAGCTGTCGAGCTTCACGGAGCAGATGCGGTTGCGTGGGTACGATTCAAGTTCACGGTGGCTAAAACGCGCCATCGTCACTTCTTGTCCTAAAGAGCAAATGAGTCTTGGCTTATCGCCTAACGACAAAGTAGTGCGCCTGGAACGCCTGCGATTGGCTAATAGCAAGGTCATAGCCTATGACCTTAGCATACTGCCCCTGAGCGCTGTGCCGAACCCCAATGTGATCGGGGACTCGCTGTATCAATATCTTGAATCCGTCGGTAATGCGCCAGCTCGCGCCCTGCAGCACATCCGGGCCACGAACGCCCCGGAGGATGTATCCGAGTACTTAGGATTGGCGGCAGGCCAAGCGGTTCTACTTATTACCCGAATCGGCTATTTCAATTCAGGCAAGGCCCTAGAGCTGACACATTCCTATTTCCGGAGCGACTATTATGATTTTGTCGTCGAAATGCGACGTTAGGCGGGATTGGCCAGCTATTTTGCATGGCCCGTAAAGGATAAATTTGAGTCATCACCCTTAAAGTGACATGGATAATTACTGAGTGCGAATGGTTTCTATTTGTGTTTTTGCATTACCTAGGTATGAAATTTCGCCGATCGATCACCTGCGAAAGCCATGTACTTTCGGTTTCGGTAGTATTTTAAAAAGCTCCGTCCAGGCTAATTGCTTAAATTATAACTAGCGAAGTACGAGCAAAAAAACCGGTGCGCAAATGCACACCGGTAGACCGAAAACAATTGGAGTGGTTCAGTCTGACCTAAGGTGGGATGCTCGTGCTGCCAATTTTGTTGGATTTGCGGCCATTGCTGATAGAGGGAGAAGGTGCGTACGTGTAATCAATAGAGGAGAGTTTGCAAAATAGGATTGGATATTGTCTTCTCAGAATTTACAATCTCTCTTCTGGTGATAGGGTGAATGTACCTAAATTCACAGGTTCTGAGGTACTGAAAGTGGCGGTGTCGCCAAATATAGATTCTGTTGTTTTGGATTTTTTTTCGTGGTAGCGTTGTAATGACGGTTAACTGCTGGTGGTATACTCACTAACTTAGTTTATGCAAGTATGGCAGCGTGAATCATAAGTTTTGAGGGTCATTGAACAGACAGGTCATTACAATGTCAAATCCACGTCGTGTAGTAATTGTCGCGTTTCCACCAGTCCAGATGCTCGATGTCGCTGGGCCGCTTGATGCATTGGCAGCAGCGAATTCCGCGCTTATGGAATCGGGCAAACCTGCAGCTTACCAGGTCTTACTGGCTGCACCCAATGGCGGAGTTGTGGAGACCACTTCTGGCATATCTATAAACGCCACAGTTGATCTTTTTGAGCCAAGTTTAGCGGCCGATATCCTAATTGTCGCGGGCGGACCCGGTGCCCGCGCGATGATCAATTCCCCAAAACTTGTCAGTGCTATGCAGGCCCTTTGTCAGAGATCGAGACATGTAGCGTCAGTCTGCACAGGCGCGTTTGCGCTAGCGTCAACGGGTGTGCTAAACAAGTCCCGTGCTACGACACATTGGGCTCATTTTGACGAGTTCGCGGAAGCGTTTCCTGAGATCGACGTTGAGCGTGACGCTTTATATTTGAGCGAAGGGAAGTACCACACTGCAGCTGGTGTATCGGCTGGGATTGATTACACGCTGGCCCTCATTCAGCACGATTTAGGCAGGCAAATGGCGTTGAGGACCGCACGTGATTTGGTTGTCTTCCTAAAACGACCAGGTGGGCAAAGTCAATTTAGTGCTCACCTTGCGGCAGAGGTCCGGGCCGAGGACCCCGATAAGTTCGGGGAGCTGAGCAGATGGATGGAAGCAAACATTGCGGATGACATCTCGGTAAGCATCATGGCAGACCGAATGGCGATGAGCCCGCGTAACTTTGCGCGTAGATTTAAACAGGCGATGAATGTCACTCCCACGGCACATTTGCAAATGTTGCGGGTCGATGCAGCCAGGCGGCTGCTCAGTGAAAGTACCTTGTCTATCGCTAGAATTGCGAAACGATGTGGTTTCGCGTCCGCAGCCGCGATGCGTTCAGAATTCTTATCGCATGTTCACGTAACACCAGAGGACTTCCGTGCTCGCTTCCAGACCGCCGGCAGAAAATTTGTCGACGTAAGTAACAATCCGGGACTTGCTAACGAAGCGCTTGAAGAAGAGTTGATGTGACCATTAAATTTGAGTCACGAATCGCTGCTGGGCTTGCGTACTGAACCCGAGAGGAAAGCCAAATTTCTGCTCAGTCATATTTGCCGCGAGGATCAGGTTTGCTCTAGCAAACGCGGCCACCTATTTGGGCGGTACCCAAATAGGCATCTCGTGCATATAACATGGAACTCGTGTTGCTGTCGTGATGACCACTTGGCGAGCAAACCTATTGCTCCTGTGATCAAAGCGCCTGTAGCGCTCAGAAGTCAACGCTCCCCCGTAGATAGAGCGCGCGTCCTCCCGGATCGGTAAAACGCGGGTCGTAGCCTTGCTGGAATGTCGAACCCTGGTTGGTAAACGGCGGATCCCTGTCGAATAGGTTTTTGATGCCGGCTGTCAGCGTTAGGCTTTTAGAGGCGGCATAAGTTCCAGACAAGTTCCACAGCTGGTAGGACGATACTCGGTTGAACAATATTGGATCGACTTGGTTCTGATCCACATACCCTGTTCGGAAGTTCTGTGACAACGTAGCGCTCCACGTCGTACTCCGCCAGGTCAGCGATAGATTATGCTTCCAGCGAAATATAGGGAATAGGTCCGCGTAACGTCCCACGTTTTGGATGTAGTCGCCGTCGCGCTCGTTCTGGTACTCGTACTTGTGCACCCAAGTGCCATCGATCTTCAACGAGAAGTCGCCGTAATCCATGTGGCGGGTGGTCCCGGTCAAGCTTAAGTCAACGCCATTGGTACGGACCTTGCCCAAGTTTTCGTACAAGTCCAAGACAGCGAAAGGCGATCCATCTGGATTACGCAGGAAGCGCGCTCTGTATCGCTCGAAGTTTCCAAAGAGGGTCAGTTCGGGCACATTACCTATCTTGTCCTTCAGGCTAATAGCCCAGTAGTCGATGGCTACTGTCAAATTGCTCGCAGGTTCGATTACTGCGCCTACCGAGAAGGTCTTCGATTTTTCTGGCGTTAAGTCAGGATTTCCGCCCTGTAGCTTAAACTGCTGAAGGCCGCAATCGCGCAACGGATTAGCCCCTGGCTGCGGGACACCACTGGGGCACAAGATTGGATCATTAAGGGAATTGTTAGTTTCGTTCCTTGATTGCGGCGCATTCCTCTCGAAGAGTGTCGGCGCGCGAAAACCGGTGCTGGCGGAGCCGCGTAGCATGATCCGCGGAGACGGCTGCCAGCGTACTCCGACTTTCGGATTGGCTGTCCTGCCCACGTCGTCGTAATCGTCATAGCGCATGGCAGCTTGGACATCGACCTTCTTCATGACGGGGATACTCAACTCGCCGAAGACCGCCTTGATATTGCGCGAACCATTCTTGGAAAGGGAGCCGGACAGGCCGGAGCTACCCGCCTGACCTGCAATATCGCGATTGACGTTGAAGTCGGACTTTTCGTGGCGGATCTCAGCTCCCAACGCCATCGCGAGCGGGCCGCCTGACAGACGTATCAATTCTCGGCTAGCCTTCAGGTCGAAGGCAGTAGTGGTGGCCTTCGCATCCTGTACCTTGCCGCGTAGGGCCACACTCTCTAAATAGGCCTTGCCGGCGGAGTTCTGCAAACCGAATGGATTGAGGATGCCGTTTAGCACACCAGCCGCGAATCCCGAGTCCTGAACATAACCGCCAGCGAACACTTCTTCAGACTTGTTGATTGAGTGACTGAGGCCGCCTTTGTAATCCCAACCCGCAACCAGGCCCTCTAATGCGGCGACGAGACGATCGCCCTCTCCCTCGGAGTTGATTTGACGCTGACCGGCTTCAAGCGGACGCCAGCTTACATTTAGCGGCTCCCCGGATAGATTCGGCTGGGCAGGTACACCACCTGAATTGCCAGGATAGTAGGGACTCGTTTTGGGCAGGAACAATGCAATCTGCGGCGGTGGCGCAGTATGCGAAATGACCTTATTACGCGAATGAAGATACTCAAGGCTGGCCGTGTGGTCGCCAAATTTCTTCGTCGCCCGGCCGAACAAGGCCAACTGCTCCTGTTCTGGCAAGTCGTCGATCTGGCGCGTGTAGTCCTGGCGACACGTGCCTCCACTGCCGATAGGCAGTGAGAATGGCGCGTTACAACCAGATGGATATCCTGGATTCCCAGTCGTTTTGGTGACTGGGTCAAAGTAGTTGCCTGGGAATGTTACGCCAGAAGTTCTGCTCAACCCGAGGTTGTTACGTACGCCGGTATTTGAAAATTCCCGCTGCTGCGAAGTTAGCGCGTCTTCGTTGTGGTAATCGAGCACGCCGAAGACACTCCAACCATCAGCATCAAGTTCCCCGATGCCGCTGATTATGTTGGCGCGCTTTTCCTTTCCGCCAGACTTCTTTGGAATCACCGATTCCGCCACGAGCGTAGTCCCTCTGACACTGCGGCGCGTGATGAAGTTGATGACACCGCCGATGGCGTCTGTACCATAAATCGCAGATGCGCCGTCGCGCAGCACTTCCACTCGCTCTAGTGCCGCGATTGGAATCAGATTCAGATCCACGCTGGCGCTGTCATACGGGTGGTTTGCGATGCGGCGACCGTTCAACAAAACTAGCGTCTTGTCGCCACCTAATCCACGCAGGTCAGCCACCGCTTGGCCTCCTGTGGGGAGGCTGCTAGCGTTGCCGCCGATGGTATTGCCGGCGCCCATGTTGGTTTGGTTGGAGGGGATCCGATCCAGGACTTCCCGTGCCGTGGTGAGGCCTTGCTTGGTGAATTCTTCCGCTTTAAAGACGGTGAGAGGCTGGGATGATTCGGAAACAAGCCTCTTGATCGAGGACCCAATGACTTCTACGCGGACCATGTCCTCTTCACCGGCCGTTACTTGAGCTACGGAAGGGCGCGCAACCAGAAGACTCCAGACGCAAAATACCCATACGCGAAAGTTCATCCACTGATTTCCTATTGAAGTGTGACTCGGCACCTTCGGGACATTAGCCGCTCGTCCGTGTAAGGTTAAATTAGTCTACTTGAACTTTAACGATTGGCAAGACAGTGTTGTAACTGCCTCACAAAAAGGAGTCCGGAGCTTCCGCCCCCGCCGTGTTGGGGGCGGAGGTGCTCAAGACGTATCGACCGCAGAACGAATAAAGGGCGTGACCTCGCCCAATTCAGCTAGGTTGTTCGTTGAATAGTGCTCTGAGGTTTAAGAAGACAGACGGCTGGCGGGCCTTGTAATCTGTCTTTCTCATTTAGAACGTCTCCCAATCGTCACCCAACTCCACAGCCTGCGGTGGGCGTCGGTTTGGCTTCGCGCTAGGCGCCGCAGTTTTCTGGGAAAGCGTAGGCTTCGTCGTCCAGATAAATACTGGCTCCTCAGATTTCGTGCTTTGCGGAGGCATCAAAGGTCTTGGAGACTTTGCCGGTATGTTTCTCGCGTCTTGTGGCATCTCGGTAGATTGCAAGCAAAATTCATCAATGATTTGGACGAGACTGCTCGCTTGCTCCTCGAGACTTTCAGTAGCTGCCGCGGCTTCCTCCACAAGTGCCGAATTTTGCAACGTCACACCATCTAACGCACAAATCGCCTCGTTTACCTGTTTGATTCCAGAGGCTTGCTCAGCACTTGCCATTGAGATCTCATCGACAATCTTTGCTAGTGTTGCCACTGAATTCACGACCTCATCCATAGTTCCTCTGGCATCTACCACAAGGCTCGCTCCGGACTCTGCATGCTCTACGGATTGATCTATCAGTACTTTGATTTCACCAGCAGCCACTGCACTGCGTTGCGCGAGGTTTCGAATTTCTGACGCGACAACGGCGAAGCCGCGCCCAGCTTCGCCGGCTCTTGCAGCTTCGACGGCGGCGTTCAGTGCCAAGATGTTCGTCTGGAATGAAATACTATCGATCACTGCAGTAATCTCTTTGACTCTTTGCGAAGAGTCATTTATCAGCCCCATCGTTTCCACGATGTTTGCTACGACTTTACCACTGTGAGTGGCTACCCTCGAAGCGTCAATCGCTACGGTACTGGCCTGTTGTGCTCTCTCTGCGTTTTGTGCAACCGTACCAGTCAGTTCTTCCATTGAGGCTGCGGTTTCTTCAATCGTGCCTGCTTGCTGTTCTGTACGCGTAGATAGGGCCTGGTTACCTTGGCTGATCTCTTTGCTTGCTGTGGCCACCACGGTCGCCGCTTCATGAACCCGGTCAAACGCCTGCTGAATTTTGCCAACAAAAAGGTTAAAGCTTTCTGCAATGACCGAGAGCTCGTCATTACCCACCTTAGGTAACCTTGCATTTAAATCCGCGCTGCCGTTTGCCAAGCCCTCCATGGCATGCGACAGGCTCTTTAGGGGGCGCAACAATCTTGAGAGCACGGACACCAGCACTATCGTTGCAATTAGTGCGCTGATAATCGAGGCCAATACTGCATTCGTAATCAAAGTTTTCACGGGTCTCATGGCAAGCGCACGAGGAAAACTCAACTCGATTGACCAAGGGGACACGTCGGCATGAATGTGTACAGGCTCGAGCAGATGTATCATTCCGTCGGCACTGGTGTATTCAAATTCCTTTCCAGCCCGAATAGCAGCAAGGCCCGCAGCAGGAATATCCTCTGCAGGTTTACCAACGAGTTCTTTATGTTGATTGCTCGCGTAGACTCCGCCATTAGACACCAGTGCTAGCGAGCCGTTCTCCATCGCTGGCAGCTCAGCCAACAGTTTGGACAATCCGCTCAACGGAAAGTCTGCGCTAGCAGTTGCTGCAAACTGTCCGTGTACCTGGACAGGCATCACCAATGACGCCATCGGCACTTGTTTGCCGTCTATCGCGTACTGAAATGGTTCCGTAAAGAGGACCTTCTTGTTCCGCTTCGGTGCGTTGTACCATTCGTTCTCTTCCGGCTTGTCTGAGAAGACAATCGGTTCAACCCGTACGTCCCCGTTGGCCTCCTTGACGAAATACGGCATATAACGCCCAGTAGAATCGTACTCTGGTCCTTTGTCGGCAAACTTAGCGTCGTTCCCGTCAAAGAGGTTCGGTTCAAACGCAATGGTCATCCCAACGAGGTGATCGCTACGCGCCATGAATTGCCGACTCATCGAAACTAGCTGCAATCGAGATAGGTTATTGTTCGATTCGATACTGCTTTCTACATTTCCTACAAGGGTGCTTAACGAAGCAAAATCAGACTGAATACGACTTCGAAGTGCCGTGCTGGCAACCTTTGCCGCCATGCGTGCTTGTTCCATTACGTCGGTTTCGACCATGGCTTTGCTTCGGACGCCGGTAACCGTAGCGGTAACACACAAGCCAATCACTGCGAGTACGGTCGCAGTACCACATATTTTTGCCGACAGCGACCATGAGGGGAGGTTAAGGATTCGCATGAATACTCCTAAAAAGCACGAGTGAGTGACAGGACTACGGTCCCTGCTCCCACATTGGAAACTAACGGGCTTCCTTCTTTGTCGAGCACAGAACTCATGTACTGTCTATAGGCATCGCTCATTCCGAAGCCATGAGTCCAAGCGATTGAAGTGCTCCAGCTAGGTGACCAGTTCCTCGTGAGTCCAATTTTTACATCGCTCCAATTCCAAATTTGATTCTTTGATCCTGCAACCTTTCCACTTCCGGCATGCAAATTAAGGACCCAACCTGGCGCAAGCTCTGGGTTGGCACCAAGGTCGACGTAGACAGTACCTCGAGCATCAGTAATGCCGAAAAAATCCTGCGTCACTGTGAAATAGGCCTTGGCGTAAAGAGTCTTCCATGTCGTACCCAGCATCAATTCTGTGTAGTCAAAACGCGTACCCGTTTCAGAGATGCGTGCGCCGGGATAGAGGTAATGGGTGAGGCCAGCGTTAAGGCCAAGGTCACCGACAGAACGTGCGTATGTAAGGTAGACATCGACTTCCGCTCGACCGCCTTCAATGAAGCGTCGATTAACATCTGACATCCATATCCCTAAGCTCCACCCGTCGGGATACGTCCAATCGAGTCCAATCTGTCGAGCGTCTCTCCCCCAAGTCTGGCGCACACCGCGGGAAACGTATTGGGATGTTTCTGCTATCGATCCACTAAAAACTGGCTCGGTGACAGATGTTGGCAATTCCTGAGCCCAGGCCATTGGCGTGGCTATCGCGCTGGCGACAATGAGTGTTCGTGTGAAGTGGTTCAAGGCAAAAGAGTATTAAGAAGTTAGGCGCGGTCGGTGGAGCATCTAAGAATTTCGCAGCAGAGGGAATTCGACCAGCTAGCGAGACTCCAAAGTAAGGGATCAGATTAGCATGAGAAATTCAAGGACTTCTGCCTATTTCTGCAGAATTGCTGCCATCGAAAATTGTTCATTAGGCGAGGCTGTCGTGCATCAGTCCGAGCGCGTCGCTCCTCCTTGTGTTCGACGCTCTTGGACAGACGTTGTAGTTTCAAACGTACGTTGTGCATTGCGTTCTCGATTCAAATTAACGACCGATGCGCCAGCACCAACAACGGTCACTAAAAGATCGTAGTACGTCACGCTTGATGCTCATCTCACAGTTCGGATTTGGCAGTTGATAGCAATGTTTGGCCGTCAGGCCTTTCAGCATGGGGCTAGAATTGATTTGCTTTTCCAACCTCCTTTGGCCAGTCGTTGCGGACTGGCTTTTTTTTCTCGCCTGTAAAGCGTGTGTCTCGTGGATTGAAGTCAGCTAGAAATAGCCATACCTGGGACAGCTATGCTGAGCTCGATGGCGGTTTGTGAAAGTTGTGCGGAAAGGCTTCTGTACTGATGCGCGTATAACAGGCTACCGTTTCGATTAGCGCTTAGAAGAATTCGAGGATGTTCTGCGTCCAATCATCATCACAGAATGCGCTGACGATATGCCACCGAAGATACACTAGGCACGGTAGCAGGCAAACTGGAGAATCCATGACGATGCCCCGCCAGCGGTGGCGTTCAGTAGCTTCTGGTCCATCACCTCCAAGCCGCAATTACGTAGCAGCGTGGTCATTGAAAGTGCGCTGTAGAAGTTGATGTGCTCATGCCAGTGCCGCTTCGCTTGCAGTGGATCCGGCCGGAGCATGACGTCCTCAAACGGAACCTCAATGTAAAGTAAGGTTTCGGGACCCATTGCGTGGATCAAATCCTTAACCAAGTCGACAGGGTAGGGCACGTGTTCTAGCACGTTGCTGCACACAACCAGGTCATACTCTTGTGAGAAAGCGGTGGCGCGACACACCTTTTGCGCGTGGGGAATCACGATGCCTTTGTTGCTGATGTCGTAGATATGCAGCAGCTTGTTGGAATGCTTAAACGGCGTATTGGCGCCCGTGTCTCCGCCCCAGTCCAGTACCCGAGGCGTGTGTGGCAAATGCGGTGCCAGAAATGCTTCAATGTCGGCGAGATAGGGTACACCGGTATTTAGCAGCAAATTGCGCTTTCGGTAGCCAGGCTCGTAGTGTTCACGAAGCGCCGTATAGGCTTCTTCGCGGTACTCATGATATAGCCTTGTCATTTCCTGTTCATCGAAGCGAATATCCAAAAAGAGGTGGGAGCAATCGCGGCATTGAATCGAATTGCAGATGGCGTAGCTCGTACCCGTCTTCAGGGTTCGCAGTCCCCACTCTGAGGTGATCTCTACCGGAGCCCAGTTAAATACACGATGCGCTATGAACGGCATTAGTACAGCGGGCGATTTATCCAGTGTTTGGCTTCCGCAGCAAACGCAGTGCGTAGCAACGCGCTCTTTATTCAATTGGCTATCCTTGGAGTTGATTTAAGATGAAAATTACTGGGCTGCAGCCAGCAAGGCACTCAGAGCGTCATACCGTAAGCGCCGTCAACCTAGGCCGTTGGAGAGGAACGAGTCGTTACCGACCTTGCTGTATTTAGGCTAACGATAAACTTCAGAACCGACGGGCATGCCCAGTGGAGTACCGACGTCGATTTCAGCTCGCATGCGAAAAGGTCAAACAGGTCATTTCGGCGTGGTTAATAACGGTCACTCGCCAAACGGTGCCGACTCGGCACGGGAGCGAAGTTGTAAAAATTTGACCATCAATGCGGCTCGGGTATTCGGCCATTTTTGAGCCTCATTTTCCATCAGTGATGAAAAATTCTTGCCCATATTGTGCCTAGGGTATCGAGCGATGACGGAGTAGATATCTTCACGCTTCATGTCGCGAGAACGGCTGCCTGCGACGTCGAATGCCGCGCCGGTTTGGAGTAGCCTCGCCTCATTGCTTGCGTCGCGAAGACCCGATGGCATGTTCATATGTAAGGCTATTGCATCGGCCACTTGGTCCGTTTTCGATGCGGACCATCCAGCTTGTAAGAGAAAGCGCTGCGCGGCATTTGCGCCTGAGACCGCAAAGCAGTGCTGAGAAGTGCAACTGCTATGCTCGGAGGTATGGCCCAAATCGTGCAGCATACTGGCCACAAACAAGATCTCGGGATCGTAAGCCAGCCCATCCACTTTAGAAAGTACGCTAGCCCATATGAAGCTGCGCCAGCAGTGATTCACCAGGAAATCTGGGCTCGCTACTCGGCAGAGCTCTTCAGCCTGTTTAGCGATCTGGGAGTCGGGAATTGAAAGCTGATCCCAGTCCAACACTGCGAGCTTTCGTCGTTGTGATGCTGTGAGGATCTGCGTCCAATCCTTTAGCTGATAACAGACGGCTTGGGTAAGGTAGCGAATTTTTTCATTCCGGCTTAGGTCGCCTTTTGTCCGATTTCCCCATGCTACGTTTCCGAATATTTCACTCATCTTTTGTTCCTCAATACTTGGGTTCGGTGAAGCACTAGCCTGAAATACGCGCGGCGCGATTGCCATGTACATGATTCCAGCCTGGGCGTTTCGCCCAGGAGCTTTGCTGCGGCTGCGGACCAGATCTGTTTCGCATCCGAAGCGGATCGTTCTCATGACACGCAGCAGTCCCTGCTCCAGAACGCAAAAAGACAAATTATTGGAGATCACGGGCTAACAAGAAGGCCAACTTTTCGTTAAACGCAGCCATAGTTCTGGTGCGCGATGTGGCAGCATATTCGCGAAAGCTGACTCTCGGAGGGTGTTCAAGCACCATACAATTTTTGTGTGTCGAACAGTCAGCTACGACGGTGCGTGCACCGTGGCACTTCAATTCATGCGTGCAATATTGGAATTTGCTTGGTCGTCTGGATGCCGCCGCGATGAGCTCTACTCATCAGCCTGTACTTATCCGACGGCTACACCGAATCGGTCGCGTCAATACATCTGGAGCATATTCCGTTCGACGAAGCTATGGTTCGTCTTGTTTTCCTTGCTTGCGTGCTTCAGTGAAGTTGCTGCGGCCAGCATCGCGGCAGGCTTACGTTTCGAACGACGTCCCGTCTTGGATCGCGATGAAATCGGAGTCCTTTCAATGCTTCAGGATCGATACGGTTTCATCTGGGTCGGCACGCCCATGTCGGGAATTTATCGCTACGATGGTGCGCAGGCACGCCACTTTGGGACAGAAGCCGGGATGCAGCCTCATGCGAGTGTTACTGCTCTATATGAAGCGCCGAATGGCGTCTTATGGGCTGGCACGCAGCAAGGCTTGTTCCGTTATGACGCAGAGACCGAAGCATTTATCAGCTATCGTCCACCTCAGGTTCGGTCGCCAAGTTCGCTGAACGTCAGGTCTATCATTGGCGATGGTAAAGGTGGTATGTGGATTGCCACCTGGGGTGGACTACAGCATTTCGATTCAGAGACCGGGCGGTTTCGGGAGTATATGCATGACAAGAGCAATCCGACCAGCATTGCATCCAACGACGTTAATGCGTTGGCCATCGATGCTCAAGGCGGGCTGTATGCAGGTACTTGGCCAGGCGGTCTTGAGTATCTTCCACATGGCGCTAATCAGTTTCGACACTTGCGCGTGGATCAGGAGAATGCACCTAATGCCAAGACAAATATTGTTCGAGCGTTACATGTCGTCGGCAGTGTGCTATGGATCGGCACTGAACAAGGGTTGCTAAGGTGGGAAATGCAAAAGCCGTGGGAAGCACGGGTACTTCTCAATGTACCGCTTGTCCGCTACACGGCGTTGTACGGTGACACGGACGGAACAATTTGGGCGGGAACACTAAGCGCCGGCGTGCAGCGTTGGCTGTCGGACGGTACGAGGACTGAAGAGTTTCTTTATCGCCCTAACGATCCGTACAGCTTGCCGTCCAACTACATACGCGCTGTCTTTCGTGACCGCGCCGGCTTGCTGTGGATAGGAACTTACGCAAACGGCATACGCGTAGCCAACTTGAATGCCAGCGGTATTGCTCGCATTTTGCCATTTGATAGAGAGTGCGGCCAAACCAGTAACACCGTTCAGACTTTGGAACGCGCAGGCAAGGGGAAGCTATGGCTCGGAAATAACCGTGGCGTTACCTTGTTCAATCCGGCCAATGGACAAGTTGAGCGATGCTTCAACGTTAGTTCTACGGCTTCGGACCGCTTGAGTAGTGACGTTGTCTACAAGATATATGTTGATCCGACGGAGGTCTTATGGATTGGCACCGCCTCAGGATTGCATCGATTGGATGGATCTCGTTCTAACATCCGCGTCTACCATTTCGGCGAGCTTCGGCGAGACTTCATCAACACTATAGCACCCTCATCGAGCGGGAAGCTGTGGGTCGGCACGGGCGGGGATGTCGTTCGGTTCGATCCAGGTGACGGCTCGTTTGAAGTGTTTGCACATAGCCAGGACGATCCTTCTAGTAGAAGCGTGACCGGTACTTCTGTAATCCTCGAAGATCGCCGCGGAAGAGTTTGGATGGGCTCCGAGCATCATGGTGGAGGTTTGGATCAATTTGACTCTATCGCAAAGACTTTCAAGCATTTCCGGCCAGAGCAAGGAAGCGAGACAGCGTTGCCGAGCGATGCAGTAACTGCGTTACATGAGGATCGAAACGGCCGTATTTGGGTGGGTACGGGAAGTGGTCTTGCCGAGTTGATTACATCTGACGAGGGCGTCGTTTCGTTTCGAGTCCGTCTCTTCTCCACTAGCGTAGGTACGGCAAAAATCCTCGCGATTACTAGTGACAGCGCATCTAAGATTTGGATCAGCACGGTAGGCGGTCTCTTGCGCATAGATCCTGACACCGGTCTTGCCCAGAGCTTTGGCCCCAGCGACGGATTGAGCGGAGCGTATGCAACCGGTGCTGTCTTAGCCGTCGAAGGCAACCTTTACTTTAGTGGATACAAAGGTATCACAAAAGTATGGCCTGAGTGTGCGGGTCGCATTCTGCGGGCTCCACAGGTGGCATTGACGCATGTTCGGATCGGACAAGAATCAATCGTGCAAAGTATTTATGCCAACGGTTCTCAATTAATGGGGCCACCTGTTCATCCTCGCTCGTTGATTGTGGCAGCCGGGGCTAAAACGGTTTCCTTCGGCTTTGCAGCGCTTCATGATTTAGATCCAGATCGAAATTCATTCAAGTTCGCACTTGATGGCCTGGACAACGAGTGGGTGAACACACAGCCAGGGCAAAGAACTGTTAGCTACACCAACTTGGACCCGGGCGAATATCGGTTTCGCATCCGCGCCTGGCAACCGGACAGTGGCTGGAGTGACGAATTGACTTTTCCTGTCACAGTACTTCCTCAGTTTTGGCAAACCAGTTGGTTCCGTATTGTGGCGATGTTGGTCTTGCTGCTTCTATTGGCAGTCTTATACCAGTGGCGGGTCCGTCATTTGAGGAAACTGAGCGCTACTCTCCGCAAGAAAGTCGCTGAGCGCACTGCTGCCCTTGAGAAGAGTAATGCCAAGCTAGCGGAGTTGAGCAACACCGACATGCTAACCGGAATAGGAAACAGACGCGCTTTTGAATCTTCGCTTGAATCTGAGATGCGCCGGGCCAGGCGTACAGGGAAGGAGATTGCGCTTATCCTGTTTGATATTGATCACTTCAAAAGCTTCAATGACACGTATGGTCACCAGGCCGGTGATGGAGCGCTTAATGTGTTCGGGCAAATGCTTGCTCAATACGCTCAACGGCCAGGCGACCTCGCAGCCCGTTATGGTGGAGAGGAGTTCGCCTTATTACTACCCGAAGCTACTGAAGATTTTGCGTTAAACCTCGCAGAACAAATCTGCGTTCACCTCCAAGAAAAAGGTGTGGCGCACTCCTCTTCACCTCACAAAGTTATGACAGTGAGTGCTGGCGCTGCTGTGTTGGTTCCAACGGATGCGCAAAGCTGTTCTGCGAGTCTAATTGCTCTGGCCGACCGTGCCCTGTATAAAGCAAAGCATTTCGGCCGCAACAGAGCTGTCCTCGCGTCGTCTAGTCTAGATGGCGAAGCTTCTATGCCAAAAATGGATCGGCAAACGACAGCGTGAGAACTATTTGGTTGCGGCGGCCTGCAAGCGCAAGAGCATCGCACTTTATCGCGCACACGACGACGTTCGATGCGCGAAGTGCTGCGCGCGCTCATGGCTAAGGTTGGACTATCGTCATTGGTGATGTGTATCCTTTAGTCCACCTTGGCTGCATTCTTCACTACTTTGGCAATCGAAAGGTTCTTCGCTCGGTAAGCTGAAAGCTTTTCAGATTCTTGGATAAGCCGATGGAAGCCGTTTTGGAAAGCGCCGAAGGGTATGACTACAGGCCAGATAATCTATTCAACGCATTGCACTACATGATGGGTGCACGCAACGACGCAGCCCTTTCAGTGATTATAGGCGTCCCCCACTCAACCATTTCAAGAATGCGTCGCCGTCTGACTCCTGTAACGGCCGAAATGGTTATGAAAATTCATGACGTGTCTCACTTGAGCATAAGCCATATCCGTTGGCTGATGGGGGACAGGGAGGGCTATTTCGATCCGGAGCGTCAGCGGAGAGTCGTCTCGAGTCCGTACTGCCGGTCGCTGGCTGCTGCCGAAACTCGTGATTTGGTGAAGCGAACTTCTTCAGCGAACTCGCCATAATTTTGCAGTCCAAGAATTACACGCGCTGCGATTAGACGTGGGTTAATTGTTTGTACGGTTTCTCGAGATCTGCGCGGCGCGAGCACTCCATTGACACGTAGCGAAACTGATCGGAGCAAAACAATGACTTCAGTAAACCTTCCGAATTTCGACCCAAAGACAACTGCGACACAGTTGGCTCAGAAGTACATCCAAGGTGCGCAAGATAGTTTGAATGTGCAAACCAAGGCTACCTCAGATATGGCATCGGCACTGAGCATGCTCGGAACGTCATTGACCGCATTTTACAATGTACTCGGCTCTATGAGCGACAAGAAATCTGTGTTGGCAAACTCCGCCACATTCAGCTCGGACGTGGGCATCGCATCTGCTACTTCTACCGCAGATGCCGGCACTTATCAGTTTTACGTTCAGCAAATCGCTACCGCCAACCAGGTTTCTTATGCCGGTGTGCAGAATAATACCCAAGCAGCCGGTGCTGGAACTTTGGGTGTAACGTTCGCTGACAATACAAGCTTTTCAGTGGATCTTTCTGCTGCGGACAGAAGTGGTGACGGCGTTCTGACAGCAAAAGAGATCGCGACGGCTATTAACGTGTCAGCGGACAACAAGTCTCGAGTTAGCGCCTCCACGATGACAATCAATGGCGCAACGACCCTTGTACTTACGTCCAGTTTGACCGGGACTGAGCATGCCGTAACGCTTGATGTTAGTCAGCTTTCGGACGCTAACTTGGCTATGCAACTTGACAATGGAAACAAGAAAGTTCGAGTGGCAGCCAAGGACGCCATTGTCTGGGTAGGAGACCCCGCAGATCCTGGTGGGGACGCCGTACAGCTGGCGACTCAAGCGTCCAACACGTTTAACGTGATAGATGGTGTTTCCATGACTTTCACCAAGGCGCATGAAGTCGGTGCCCCCCCAGTTACCGTGACTGTAGATAGGGACTACTCTGGTACCGCAGATAACGTTCAGGCATTTGTCGACGGCTGGAACGCTCTCATTGGAACCATCAATACTGTCTCAGATCACGGTGATCCAAACAATGGGAAAGCCCCGTCGGCCTTTGCGAGTGATAGCGCGCTGACTCTTCTGCACTCCAACATGGTCGCGATGCTTCGGACAACATCTAATGGATTGAGCTTTGCCAACTATGGGATCGCCCTTCAACACGATGGCACGCTGTCGTTAGACAAAAAGCGGTTGAAGGTCACTCTCGATAACGACCCGGTCGCGCTAGATGAAATCTTTGGCAGCGCCACGCCGGGTTCTGAATCCGGTGCATTAGGAGGCTTACACGCATTTACGTACGGCTGGGTGACTCCTTCGCGCAAGGTTGGGGTAGATCCCATTACCAACAAAGACATTTTTGCCCCTGGCACTTTGGCGTTGCGCAAGGATGTGAATAGCAGCAGGCAAAAGGCTTTGGCGAACCGACAGGCCTTGATTAGTGCGAGTTACGACAGCGCTTACAACCGCTATCTAGCTGAGTTCACTCAACTGCAGGCTCTTCAGTCGCAAATGACCACTACAAGTAGTATTTTCGATGCGCTGTTCGCAAAAGACGGTTGAAGTCTTTTGGAATTCACCAGTACTTGTTAGTAGATTTCGCATAGCTCAGAGATGAGCAAAATCTGCGGAATGAGTATGGACCGTCAGCCAGTCTTATTGTCGTGAACTGTTGTCCTTGTCCCCTGGATCTCTGCTTGGCTCACAGACCAGTTTTTGTTCAAGTCTGAGCCTTACGATGAAAGCAAAATCTGGCCAATTTTTCTGGGTCATTGTTCACCCTTAGTTTAGGAATCGCTGTGCCGAAATTCATTGTTGTCAAAACAATTCAATACACCGAAGAGGTCCAGGTTGAGGATGCTCCAACAGCGGAGGTAGCTAAGGAAGTGGCTTTGGCAACAGAAGGTAAACGCATCCAAAACGACGTTGTGATTGATGCCTACGTACGTCGGCTCATTGAGTAAGAATTGTGAGCACCGCAGTTCTTGAGGCGGCACCAGATCAGCGAGTAGTCCTTGTAAGACAAAACGGTTGGCTTCGAGATCGGGCGATTCGTGGAGTGTTGTAGATGCGTTTACTTCGAAACGCGTTCAAATACTGACGAAGTCTGTTCGGGCTATCTCGCTGCTAGAGTGAATTCCATTAGATGTAGCCTCAGTATCGAGCGAATGCTCTGCAGTTAATCTCCTCTGGAGGCCATATATGTGGAATCTAGCCAGCATTGCCGAAACTGCGGCGCCGTCGCGACAGAGAAATTTTGCCCGATGTGTGGCCAGGAAGCCCGGCTGCATCCGCTGAGTTTGCTTGAATTTCTACATGAATTTGTTGGACATTATGTCGCGTTGGAGGGCAAGCTTTGGGGCAGCATCACCCGCTTGTTGTTCCATCCTGGCCTGCTTACTAATGAGTACTTGGCGGGCCGCCGCAAGCGATATGTCGAGCCGCTTCGGCTCTATCTTTTCGTTTAGTCTGATTTTTTTCGCGGTGAGAAGCTCAACCACATTGAAGTGGTTATTGCTGATGATATTTCATTGCCTTTCGCTCCTGCTTGGTGTGTTGATCGTACTTGGCCTGGGCGTAGTGAGTTCGCATTAGAACTCAGGACAGAATGGGCCAAGGCAGCATGCCGACCAGCTCCAGACGGACTTATGACGGTTGACGTATCAAAACTAAAGTACGAAAAAAAACGGCATCGATTGATGCCGTGAAGGATCGCCACAATGCATTGGAGACTACATAGATAACGCTTGGGACGCAGCAATCATATTGCTGCGCTACTACCCGGTGCTGCCAATTTGGGCCTCTTTGCTGCCAATCGTTACTTAGGCCTTTGTGCCCTCTCCGAATTCTAAGGATGGTCCATAGCTTGCCGCTCAAATTAAAGTTGGCGGCATTTTGCAATTGTTTGGCAATTTTGCCGACGTAACCTTCTCTAGAATCTCTTTGTCTTGAAGGCTCGTGGCTCTGAGACTGGCGGTGTGGAGAATAATTAACTTCTACACATAGCATAGGGCTGTGACTCACCCACGAATATCCGCAACCTCGACCAGTGAAATTGAATGCACGCCATAGATAGAGAAGCGCTAAACTTTGTGAGAAAAGCTCGACTGGAATACAATCCAAATCGATTGCTGGATACGGTAGCGGAAATTCTTCAGGTGAAAACAGACTCTGCCTTAGCGACTGCATTGCGGGTCGGTCAGCCTATCTTGAGCAAAATGCGGCACGGAAAAGCGAACGTTAGTTCCGGAATGCTTATTCGCATGCATGAGATTACAGGCCTGACGATTGGCGAGCTGAAGTATCTGTTGGGCGGCAATTCCTTTGAAATCCGGAGATCCGAATGTTGAGTGTGCTTATCGGGATCGCTCTAGCAATTGGCGTCGGGCTCTTAGGTACGTACATCAAGCTAGATCGCGAGCGCGGCTTTTACCCGGTTATTTTAATCGTAGTGGCAGCTATTTACGTGCTATTCGCGTGCTGCGCAAACGAACCACGAGTCGTCTTCATCGAGATCCTGCCGTTGGCAGTATTTGGTATCGCGGCCGTAGTCGGTTTTCGAAAGAGCCAGTGGATTGTGGTTGTGGGGTTGGCGGGTCACGGATGTTTTGATGCGGTTCATAACCTATTGATCCTAAATAAAGGTGTCCCTCCATGGTGGCCAGAATTTTGCGGCACGTTTGACGTGGTCTTCGCACTTTATTTCGGCGTGAGACTGGTGTGGTCGAAGAGGAAGCTTTCTTCATCGTCATCGGAACCACACCTCTTTCGTAACAATGGCTGATATCGACATCAAAACGCACAACGATTCCAGCCTATAGGTCGGTTCCGGCGCGCTAAGAAGCCCCCTCAGGACGAAGTGGTAATAGGGCCAAAGTGACAACAAGATTGTTATCTCGAGATTTGCGTTCTGGCTCGATGGCACTTCTATGTCCCCCGGGTCGTGCGTTCGCGCAAGCGAGCGACGCGTGCTGCGTCAACTGCTCTACTTTTCGGATTGTTGAATTCGTCTCGCTGTGCTGGCGAGATTGGTCAGAACTCCGCTAGGCTTCTCGTCCATTTGCTTCCGCTTCGGCCCTTATTGAAAGCTTAGAACAATGGATCGTGGCCGAGATTGTCAATGAATTGTCAGTGCCGCGTTTGTGACGCTTCCATAATGGTATGTCGCCGGATGCGGTGACGGTGGTCTAAACGCGAGGGAAATATGGAAAAAATAATTAGCGAGAATTCGGGGCCAAGAGAGTCGTTGGTATTCAAACTTGGCAATGAGGAGTACGGCATTGATCTGCATAAGGTTCAGGAGATTAGAAGCTATCCTGCCGTGACTCGGATTGCAAATGCGCCAGACTTCATCAAGGGGCTTATAAATCTGCGCGGTACTATTGTTCCTGTTGCCGATATGAGGATTAAGTTCCGGTTGGGCTCCGCCGACGTTGGTCCATTCACGGCGGTCATCATCCTGAGTGTGCGACAGCGCCTGATTGGCCTCGTCGTTGATAGTGTCTCTGATGTCATGACCCTCCTCGCGGACCAGGTAAAGCCTGCACCAAGTATGAGCTCGATGATGAGTGTAGACTTCATCACCGGTATTGGAACAATCGATGACCGAATGCTGATTCTTCTCGACATTGATGCCTTAATTTCGTCTGCAGAGATGCAATTGATGGACACTGCTTCAGCTTAACCATGCTATCCGTTTTCTGATTGGCATGTACCTCTCAACGACGCACTGACGCGTTTGTCCGTGGTCTTCTAGGAGAATTCGTACCTCCCCCGACTTGCCTGGGGGAGTGCTACCCAAGTTCCCACACATTCCGTTGAGTAGCCATACGTTGCGTCGCATTCTATTCTGTGGCAGCAACTAACAGGTATTTGTCTCTTCAGCCTGGTAAGCCCTTCGGATAATCATGTCGCGATGATCGCATGTGCGGTCATTCGACGATCCATTCATACTTACATCCAGGACTGAAAGCAATTATGAAAGAAACGATCCTGTCGCGATCCATGCGCCTGATTTTCTCCAGCGGTATGGCCGTAACAACCGGGCTTATCGCCCAAAGCGCAATGGCCCAAGATGCCAAACCAGAAATCCAGCGTGTGGAAATTACGGGTTCGGCAGTTAAACGCATCGCAGTTGAGGGAGCGTTGCCGGTACAAACGCTGTCTAAATTGCAGATCGAGCAAACGGGCGCCACCACGGTCGCGGATCTCGTTGCAACGCTGCCTTCGATGCAGGGCCTCATTACTTCATCCGCGTCGGTAAATGGCGGAGGCGGCGGTGTTCAGACTGCATCTGTGCATGGCATCGGAACAAAATACACGCTCGTGCTTCTGAACGGTCATCGCATTGCGCCATATACCGCTGGCTCTTCGGTCAACCTAGCTAGTATTCCGCTGTCCGCGGTGGAGCGCGTGGAAATTCTGACTGATGGTGCATCTGCGCTGTATGGCTCGGACGCCATCGCCGGTGTCGTGAACTTCATCCTGAAGAAAGATCAAAAAGACCTTAATGTAGAACTGACCTATAACCGGCCTAGCAAAGGTACCAATGGAACCACCAGCAACGTAGCCATTTCTAAAGGTTTTGGTGATTTTGACACTGAGGGATATAACGTCCTGCTGGCTTATAGCCACGACACCCAAAAGGAACTGAACGCAGAGGATCGCCGATTCAGCGCGCCCGGTGGCGTCCATAACTTTGTTGAGGGCGGTAAGACTTACTCTCTTTATCAGCTCTCCAGTAACTCAATTCCTGGAAACGTAACCGCCACGCTAAGCGACGGGAGCAAAACGAGCTTTAATCCTGGCTTGATCAATACCGGAACCTGCGGCGCTGCAAATACCTTCAAGGTGGGCAACCGATGCCTCTTCAATTATGCAACCACGGTAGAGTTGCTGCCAGAGTTGAAACGTGACGGCTTCTTCGCCTCCGCCAGTGTGAAAATCAATAGCAGTCTAAAATTCTTCGCAGAGGGGTTGTATTCGAAATTCACGAGCACGGCGCGCTTCGCTGCGCCTGCACAACCCCTAAGTCTCGACATCAGTACACCGATGTTCCAGTCTAACGTCATGCCGGCTCTCGTAAAGTTGGGTGTCGACCCTTCCAAAGTGGCTAGCGCTACTATGAATCTTCGTTTGGTAGACGCTGGTGGTCGTACCGATGATTGGGAAACCAAGGCCAAGCATGTCGTGTTCGGTCTTGAAGGTAACGCTTTCGGATGGGACTTTAATACCGGCTATACGCATTCGCAAAACGATTCGCTTGACCATGCGGCTGCGGGCTACACTTCTGGCGACAAGCTTGATGCATTGATGCGCGCAGGTACCTACAATCCATTTATTGTGCCGAATGCTGACACCAAAGTAGCGCTGGCCCCTGCCGTGCTTCATCAGCTCCTCGACGAAACCATTTCGAAGATTGACGTGCTCAGCATTCGTGGCTCCCGCGAAGTGTTCGGCGCTCCTGGTGGTGCCGTCATGCTTGCCGTTGGGAGTGACTATACACGTCAGAAATACGTTGACCAGCCAAGCCCAATTGCAATGGGGCCGAATAGCCTGCAACCAAATTGGACGGATACTAACGTAGGCGGCGGCACTGGGGCATTGCCAGTTGATGCCAAGCGCAACAACTGGGGCGCCTTTGCGGAGCTTGTCGTGCCTGTCATGAAAGACTTGGAGCTGACAGGCGATGTTCGTTATGACAGCTACGATGCGGTGAAGAATGCGATGAACTTTGATTCAGCCACTGGTCAGCTTGCGGCCCCTGCGACTCAAGGCAACAAAGCTAGTAAGTCTACCTATAAAGTTGCTGCAGCATGGCGTCCTATCGACAATACCCTGCTGCGCGCGTCTTACGGCACAGGTTTCAAAGCACCTAGCTTGAGTGATATCACGGCACCTCTTGCCAATTTCGGATCTTCGAACTTCCATCCGTGCCCGATTACATCTGGACCATTGCTCCCGCTTTGCAATGGCACGGCGGAATACACCCTGCTCCAAGGGGGGAATGCCGCGAGCGGAGCTCAAGGACTGCGGCCCGAAACATCGAAGCAGGCAACTGTTGGATTCCGAGTTGAGCCAGTCAAGAGTCTGTCTATTGGTCTCGATCTTTGGGACGTAAAGCTGAAAGACCAGATCAAGACGCTGCCGGAAAGTGAAGTATTTGGTAATCCGGCCAGGTACATGAACTTGTTCTCTGCTTACTACGATCCGATCGTGAAGGCAAAGGTGCTTGCAGCATCGCTGTCGCCGATGAACCTGTCTAGCTCGCACTACCGTGGCTTAGACTGGGATAGTACGCTTAGCACCGGTACTCCTGTCGGGAAAGTGACCGTCAACTGGACGGGCACTTATATGCTTAAAGCCGACCTGCAGGCCTTGCCTGGTGACGAGGCGGAGCATAGCGTCGGTCGCTTTAATTCATATAATGACGTCACCTTCCGTGTGATTAGTAAGCTGACTGCATCACTGAAGCAATCCGACGCGTTCACTCATTCTCTTACCGCTGTGTATCACTCCGGTTACCAAGACATGCCTTTGACCGCAGATGATCAAGCTGTACGTCCTGTCAATGCAGATGGCACGTTGGGAGACTATGTCGATATGCAGCGTGAAGTACGTTCTTACACCGTGTGGGATTGGCAGACCAAATACCGCTTCAATAAGAATCTGACCATTACGGGCGGAGTAAAGAACCTGTTCAATACCGAGCCACCGTTCTCGCAAAAGATCGCGGGTGGTGGCAACCAAGCGGGTTACGATGGCCGATATACAGATCCATTGGGACGCCAGTTTTATGTTGTGGGCAACTACAAATTCTAAGACAGATATACACGAACTAACTTCATCATGTGTTCCTTCACCGCCATCTTCGATGGCGGTTTTTTTGCCATTGATTCTCTGCCTGCAAGTGCGTTGGTTCGTCAGTTAGTGTACGTCGGCATGCCGACGTCGGTGTTGCATGAGTGGATTGCGCGGTATTCTGCTTCGTAAAGCGCTGAGTTCAACAGTCATGGTCGTGAATTTGATCGGGATTCAGTCAACTGCAGGCATTCCGTGAGTTCGCGCTTCGGAGTTTCGTTGGCGCCGAATAGACTTTGCTTAAAAAGCTGCTATGACCGTTTGGCCGGGAAAGGCACTATGTTGGTAGTTCAGGTGGGACATTAACTGTGAATATGATTCCCGCAGGTGGTTAATGTAGGGGTGTTTCTGCTAACACAATTGTCGAATTGAATGCCACTCCCGCTAGCTTGGCAGTTGTGCTAAATGGAGGATAAATGATATGAAGAACGAGCTGCTCACCGAAGGGGGCAAGACGTCGCGGTTTGACCGTGGCGCAGCAGAATTTGCGGAAGTGCCAGATATTGAATTGCAGGCCATTCATGTGGCCTTGAGTCGAGTACAGGCACTCATTGAATTCCAGCTGGATGGGACCATCCTGCATGCCAACGAAAACTTCCTGAACGCGGTGGGCTACACGCTGGAAGAAGTGCAGGGCAAACATCACTCCATGTTCTGCGAACCCTCGCTGGCCGCGAGCGAAGCCTATGGCCAATTCTGGGAGCGATTGCGCGGCGGCCACTTCGACCAGGGCGATTACAAGCGTGTCGGCAAAGGCGGCCGCGAGATCTGGATCAACGCTTCCTACAATCCCGTGTTCGATGCCGAAGGCCGTCCTTACAAGGTCATCAAGTTCGCTACCGATATCACCGCAAGTAAGCTGCGCAACGCCGAATATGAAGGCAAGGTTAGCGCTATAGACAAGGCCCAGGCCGTGATCGAGTTCGACATGAATGGCCATGTGCTGACCGCCAACAGCAACTTCCTCGACGCCATGGGCTACTCGATGGAAGACATCAAAGGCGAACATCACCGCATGTTCTGCGAAGCGGAATACGCCAACAGTATCGACTACAAACGCTTTTGGCAAAAACTTAACCGCGGCGAATTCGACAGCGGCCGCTATAAGCGCATCGGCAACGACGGCAAAGAGATCTGGATCCAGGCCACCTATAACCCCATCGTCGACCTGAACGGCAAGCCCTGCAAGATTGTGAAGTACGCCATCGACATCACCGAGCAGGTGAAGCTGGAGCAAAGCATCAAGGCCCAGGCCGAATCCGACGCGCGCAAGATCGAAGCGCTGCTGGACGCCGTGGCGCGCGCCGCGAAAGGCGACCTGACCGCCAAGTTGAATACGGAAGGCAATGAGCCGCTCGACCACCTCGGCGCCGGTATCGACAAGATGATGAACGACTTGCGCGGCGTGATCGGCCAGGTGGTGATGTCCGCCACGGCGTTGTCCGACGATGCCGAATCCATCGCCAGCCGTTCCAGCGTGGTGGCCAGCGGCACCCAGGCCCTGGGCGCAACGGTGGAAGAAATGAATGCTGCCGTGGACGGTCTGACCCGCTCCATCGACGCCATCGCCAACAACACCTCCGCCGCCAACGATCTGGCCAAGAGCACCCAGGATGAAGCGGAAGCCGGCGCCAAGGCCGTGGCGCGCTCGATCGAGGCCATGGATCTGATCAACCGTTCCTCCGAAGACATCGGCGAGATCGTCAAAGTTATCAGCGACATCGCCAACCAGACCAATATGCTGGCCTTCAACGCGGCCATCGAAGCGGCGCGCGCGGGCGAGCACGGCCTGGGCTTCTCGGTGGTGGCGGACGAGGTGCGCAAGCTGGCCGAGCGTTCCTCGCAGGCGACCAAGGAAATCTCTAAGCTCATCAACGAGTCGGTCAAGCGCGTGAACACCGGCAGCGAGATCTCCCGCCAGGCCAGCGAGGCCTTCGACAAGATCGTGCAGGGCGTGGGCAAGACCAGCCAGGCCATCGGCGTGATTTCCAGTGAAGCCCACGAACAGCTGCTGACGGCGCGCGAGGTAAGTTCGGCGATCCAGCACATCGCGGAAGCGGCCGAGCAGTCGGCTGGCAGCTGCGACAGCATCGCCGCCTCCACCGCGAACCTGAATCAGCGTGCGGGGGACCTGAACAAGATCGTCGCCGGCTTCGTGGTGTAAGCATGGAAGTCCTGCGCGTGGTGGCGGCGCCCGCCGCCGGAACAGTGACGCCTGCGCTGAAGTTGTTCGGCTCCTTTTTGCTGGGCAGCGACGAATTTGCCTTGCCCGCCATGTGCATTCGGGAGGTGGTCAATTTCCCGGAACGCATGACGACGGTGCCCCTGGCGCCCCATTATCTGGAGGGGATGTTCACGCTGCGCGGCAGCGTAATCCCGGTGGTGAACCTGGCCCGCCTGTTCGACCCGTCGGCACCGAAGGGCGAGCCTTGCCACAAGATCGCCATCATCGACCACCAGGATGTGCTGGTCGGTTTGCTGATGCACGGCATCGGCGAGGTGCTGCGCGTGCGTCCCGAGCAACGCAGCACCCTGCAATATGCGGGGGAGGCGGGTGTAGTGGCGGGTACCATCCTGCTCGACCAGGGACGGCGCCTTCTGCAGGTCCTGAACGTGGAGCGCCTGGTCTGCATCGAGAATGTGCCCCAGGTACTGGCCCTGCGCGCGGCGGGTGGCCAGGGACGCCAGCGCCAGTTGCACGCGGTTGGCGAGAAGCGCCATAGCATCACTTTCCGCGCCGCCGGTGCCCATTTCGCGCTGGAGATGAAGGCCATCCAGGAAATCGTGCAGGTGCCCGAACTGCAATCCTCAGTCCTGAATAGTCAATTGTGTTTGGGACGCATGCTGTTCCGCGGCAAGCAGATCGCGGTGGTGGACTTCGCGACCCTGGCCGGCGCCGTGCCGAGCGAGCCCCATCCCGGCCAGCGCGTGCTGGTGGCCCGCATCGGCGACGCCACCATCGGCTTCCTGGTCGATGCGGTGGAAAGCATCGACCACTTCCATACCGAGGACGTGATGCCGATTCCGCTGCTGAGTAAAGCGCGCAGTGGCATGTTCGCCGGCTGCGTGACGAGGGCAGGGCAGGACGATGTGATCCTGCTCGACCACGATGGCATCTTCTCGCGCAGCGAGATTGGCGAGCTGCATCAGGGGCACCAGAACCTGTTCCCCGAAGACGGCAAGGACAAGGCCGCGCGTGCTGCCGTCGGCCGCAAGGTCTATCTCACCTTTACCGTGGGCGACAAGTTTGCGCTCGAGCTGCGCCAGGTGCGCGAGATCATCGACTGCAGCGGCGACATCACCCGCGCGCCGGGTGTGCCGGACTACTTGAGGGGCGTTCTCAACTTGCGCGGCAATTTCGTCAGCCTGGTCGACCTGCGTGTGCTGTACGGCATGCGGCCCTCGGCGCAGCCGGACCTGTGCAAAGTGCTGGTCATCGAACGTGGTGACGAGCGCTTTGGTCTGATCGTTGATGGTGTAAATGACATCGTCACGGTGGCCGACTCGCACCGCTACCCAACGCCTAGCCTGATGCGCAAAGGCGAAGCCGATGGCCTGCAGGAAGAATCTCTAGAGGTTTTAGAGCTAGAAAGAAACGCCACTGTGTGTTTGCTACCGCTCAACTGCTTGACGGAAAAATTCTAGTATGACACTTAAAAATGTCAATCAGCCCCTTTTCAAGATTGGATGACGCCATTTGAATAAGAAGACAGACTTTAGCTAGGGAAGCGCTGATTTAGTCAGTTTTTGCACCACCGAGCTGCCGTGACGATGTGACGGAGCTGGGAAAAAAATAATCGAGTGTTGCAAGCCGATTGGAAGCGAAAAACGGCTGCTTTTTGCTTGCCGCTTCCCCCTTTTTCAAACTCTGGACGCAGCTTGGGTGTGCCAGCTGCCGAGGAACCTGCGCGCCAGCATCAGGTTGGCGAAGGCAAACAGCGAATACAGCTGCGTCGTATTCTTGGCCAGCCCACGATAACGCGTCTTACGATGGCGGAACCGGCATTTGACGACATGAAAGCAATGCTCGACCTTGGCGCGGACGCTGGCTTTGGTCTGCTCCAGCTTTTCGGTAATGCGCCCCAACTTGTCCTTCTTGAGTGCCTTGCGCAATCCAGGGCGCAGGGCAGTATGCCAGACCACCTTCGAGTCGGCGTTTTCTGCGCGCTTGGCAACACCCTGATAGCCGGCGTCAACGATCGCAATCACTTCCCCGCCGTGCAGCAGCGCATGCGCCTGTGTGACGTCAGCGACGTTGCCAGCCGTCCCAACAACGCTGTGCACCAGGCCCGTGGCCATGTCGACACCAACGTGCGCCTTCATCCCGAAGTGCCAGTCATTGCCTTTCTTCGATTGGTGCATCTCTGGGTCGCGCTCGCCATCACGGTTTTTGGTCGACGGTGGTGCCGCAATCAAGGTCGCGTCGACGATGGTCCCTTCGCGCATCGTCAGACCCTTGCTGGCCAGATGCGCATTGATCTCGTTGAAGATGCGCTTGGTCAGATCATGCTGTTCCAGCAGGCGCCGGAACTTCAGCAACGTGGTCGAGTCGGGCGCCGACTCATGCGTCAGGTCGATGCCGACAAAACCACGGATCGCCTGGCTATCGTAGATCGCATCCTCAACGCCTTCGTCCGACAAGCCAAAGCATTGCTGGGCGATGTACATGCGCAGCATGCGCTCCAGCCCAATCGGCGGACGGCCACGCCCATCGCCCTTCGGGTAATACGGCAGGATGACCGCCACCAAGGATGGCCACGGCGTGGCAGCCTCGATTTCAGCCAAGAAGCGGTCGCGCCGCGTCAGCTTTTTCTTGCTGGCGTATTCGGCATCCGAAAACTCGATTGCATCATCAGGACTCCATTGGAATGGAGGAGCCATTGTGACAGCTTGCCGGTCAGTTGCGCCGCAGCGCCGCGATTAAATCAGCGCTTCCCTAGTAGCCGTTCCGCCATCTTTGCGTCAACTCGGCCAATGTGAAAGCCGTAGTTTTGATGAGGCGGGGCACGAGTAGGACTTTTATCGCGTATGCCCGTCCCAGCATGGACCGTCATTAGGGCCGAAAGGTAACAGTTATTGAACGAAATGAGAGTCTGTTCGCGTCTGTTTGAAGTCTAGTTCCCCGGACATCACTTTTTTGAGTTTTTGGCGGCGTATCACCAATTATTGGCAGCTTTTTTCCGGGGGGGGGGGATAATTGCTTCTCCAAGATTAGGTTTGAGGAGAGATTGCCTGAGTCTTAGACGCTTGGTATCAGCCCTAAAAAAGTCGACGCTTAGCTGTTCCAATAAGTAAAAATTAGGTTCAAAAACTTGGGCTGAAGCAATTTGAGGAAAATATAATATTAGTGAAATACATTATTTCCTCCGAAATTAATAATAGTGGCTTGCCCATAAGTTATGCAATAACTGATCAATGTAATCTCATAATGCGCGTGGGGAATAATGGTATTTTTATCTTTTTTCGGCCGGTTGAAACTGCTGTATAAGTTTTTAGTCTTGGCTGGGCTTTGGATTATTGTTGCGCTCGTACCAGTGACGCTTTACATGCAAGAAACCGGTAAATATATGCATTCGGTTGAGATTGAGCGGGATGGAGTGTCATCAGTTTTGATGGGATTAAAAGTAGTACAGCTCACGCAGCAGCACCGCGGCCTGTCATCCCTCTTACTGGGCGGCGTGCAAGCGGTGCGGGAACCGTGCCGCGCCAAACGGCAGGAGGTGGATGCCGCGTACTCCGAGCTGGAAAAACTGGTCACAGGCCTGCATGACTCGGCCATCAGCGAATCCTTCGCCTCCGCTAAGCGCGACTGGGAAACCCTAAGAGATCGCGTGACCAGTGGCCGCATTAGCGTTCCGGAAAGCTACGCCGCGCACACGGCCTTAGTGCCCAAGCTGCTCAAGACCAGCGACCTGATCGGCGACGCCTACGGCCTCAGCCTCGATCCCGACAAGGACAGCTACCTACTGGTACAGGCGATGTTTTACCAGCTGCCTTACCTGGCCGAAGAAGTCGGCAAGATGCGCGCCAAAGGTGCTGGCCTTCTAGCGAAGAAAGAGGCCAGTGAAGAAGATCGTCAAGTACTGAGCGCGATAATCGGCCTGGTCGACAGCCGACTCGATCAGACAACGACGACTTTCGGTAAGGCGGCGGCTGCCAATTCCCATATTGAGAGCGAGCTCGGCGACGCGATGCGCGAAGTGGCGGAGGCTGCGCGAAAGGTGAGCTCGCTGGCTCAGGAGCAAATTGTGAAGCCAGAATTCCTGACTTACTCGGGGGAGCAATATGTCGCCATTAGCACTTCGGCTATCGACCGCCAGTTCAAACTGAGCGGGGCAGCTGCCAGAGAACTCACGGAGCTACTTGACGAAAAAATCCGTCATTTTCAAAAACGCCGCTGGATCATTGTCGTGTCTCTGGCCGGCTTATTAGCAGTTACGGGTTGGATTAGCCTTCTCATTTCGAAATCTGTGACAACGCCGTTAGCCAACGCAGTAATCGTGGCAGAACGGATTGCAGAGGGTAAGCTGATTGGCAATTTTGATGTTAGCCATCCGAACGAAGTAGGGCAACTGCTTCGAGCATTAGATGCGATGAGCAATAGCTTGAGAGGAATCGTATCTGACGTAAGTGTGAGCATAGACAGCATTAACGCGGCGAGCGGCGATATCGCTAGTGGGAATGCTGACGTGTCTGCACGGATTGAGGCTCAGGCTTCCAGCTTAGAGGAAACAGCCTCCGCCATGGACGAACTGACGTCCACAGTGAAGCAAAACGCAGACAACGCCGGCAGGGCCAACGAACTTGTGCAGAGTGCGTCTGGTGTAGCAGCTCGCGGAGGCGAAGTAGTCTCGAGGGTAATTCGCACCATGGCTGAAATCAATGATAGCTCACGACGAATCGTAGAGATCATTGCAGTTATCGATGGAATTGCATTCCAGACGAACATATTGGCACTGAATGCCGCAGTAGAAGCGGCGCGTGCAGGAGAGCAAGGCCGAGGGTTTGCCGTAGTGGCCGCTGAGGTGCGCAACCTTGCGCAGCGTTCGGCTTCAGCCGCAAAGGAAATCAAAGATTTGATAACGCTCAGTGTTGAGCGGGTCGAGTCTGGCAATAAGCTTGCGAGCCAGGCCGGCACAGCGATGCAAGACATAGTGAAAAGTGTCGAGGGAATCACCAATATCATGGCCGAAATCGCCATGGCGTCTAGGGAGCAGGGCATGGGCATCGAGCAAGTGAATCTTGCGGTGAGCCAGATGGACGATACGACTCAACAGAATGCAGCTTTGGTTGAACAAACCGCCTCTGCCTCTGAGAGCCTGAAGGAGCAGGCGCAATTACTGGTTAAGGCGATAAGCATTTTCCAGATTGAGGCAAATATGGAGGGATACTCGAGTTCGTCGGCGAAACATGTTCCGAAGTTAGGTAGACTTTCCGCGAAAATCTCGCGAGCGATTTAGATCGTATCTACAGAGACGTAATTTGCTCCATACATGCGCGCGCGAAATGATGAGGCAGCCATCTCTCGCGGCGCTGTTTTCGCTTGCGCCGAAGAATTAAGCATCTTTTTAGAGCAACATCGGCTGATTATTAGTCTTTATAAGTCTAACGATACTTGCAGACTGGGCCACTCGTCGCTAAGAATTCCATATCCGATGCAGTTGCGCATCTGTCCCCCGCAGATTCGCTTACGAGGAAAAGCTCCCTCGCGAGTAAATCCCAAGTTGGTTAGGATTCGCGCAGACCAAGAATCCTCGGCGTCAATCTCAGCGCTGATTCGATTGAAGCGCCACTCTTCAAAGATGTGGTGCATGACTTCTGCCAAGCCTTCGAACACCCAGCGATTGTTTTGATGGTGAGGGGCAAAGAAGAACTCAAAATCGCACCGGCGGTGACGTTGATCTATCGACTTCAGCCGGATGTGTCCGATGACGCGTCTTGGATCTTGAAGCGTAAAAATTAAGTGTAGTCCGGTTCCTCTCTCATATTCTTCCAATGAGGTGGCGACGTAAGCTCTTGCTTCGTCGGGAGTTTTCCAGACGCTCTCGTCAGCGTACATGGATGCTTGCGCACATCCGTATAAAGCAGAAAGTGCCGCCACATCACCACCAGATACGCGATGAATTTCGAATTTTTGTGTGCTGATAAAGATGGTCTTGGTGTTCAAAGTTCTGTCACTTCAGAGAGAAGACTAACAGCATAGATCTGTGAGATTTGTCGTCGAGACAGATTTGTCCGAATTACCGCCATTGCCTGTGAAATGTGTTGCTGTCCATTGCTGACATCCGAGCGATGTACAGGAAGCACTAAGCCGGCGCGTTATGGCAGTAACCGCGCGAAGATTGTCTGTTTCACTGAGGAAATAAAATTCACAATCATTGCAGACCAAGACATGTGCAGGAGATTCAAAGCCTTCAAGGGCGGAATTGCCTTCGTGTTCCTGGTATGAGCTGAGCGTATGCGTTGCAAGCATAAATTGGATTGCAGGCACCATTGATGAATGAAGTAGAGCAAGACAGAGCAACGGCTGTTTTCTTCATCGTTGAACAAACCGCTGGCTTAGCTCGAACTGCCAGTCTCAACCCTTAACGTACATGGACTGTTAGGTCCTCCGAACTTTGAGAAAGGTAGTAGGAAATGCGCTATGACAAAGTGGCCACTGAAAAGATCGTTAAGGCCGAGCCTTTGGACTACGATCCATGCCGTCTTTTGGATGCGATGAAAGAGATTCTGAGGCTAAAAAATGATGCCGCGTTAGCACGTACTCTGAAAATCAAGGCCTCTACTGTGAGCAAGATACGACATGGAAGAATTGGTATCAGCGCGGAGACCCTTATCAGGATGAATGAAGTGTCTGGCGCCCCTATCAGTGACCTGAAGTATCTGCTCGGTTCACGGGCCAACGCGGAAGACTTGACGCAAGAGCGTTAAATACATAGTTCGAGTGAGAGTCTCGGCTTGCCGATTGGCTCTAGATTCTCTTTGCATCTGAGGAGCTGGAGAGCGCAGCCCTCCCCATCGCCTTGCAACCCGGAGCCCCAATGAGCTTAAGACGAGCTTTCAGAAATGTTAGTACCTTCGATGTGTCCGTTGGGCTAATCGGTAATGATGAAGTATCCAATAGTGCAGTTGACGAAAGCGCTGTGCGTTTCTACGTGTCCATGCCGTTTAACCAAGTGCGTGTCGCTGATTTTTTAATGGGGCCTCTTTCGAGCTTTAGTGCTATTTCTGTGAGCACTAACCTGGCGAGCTACACTCTTGGCAATAATGAGGTGAATCTGGTCGCTACCGGAAGCGTTTCATTTACCGGTAAAGGAAACTCGCTTGACAATTGCATTGAGGGTGTCGCAACTGCTGGAAATAAGCTTGAAGGCGGAGCTGGCAACGACACTTTGATAGGCGGCAGTGGCAACGACAGCTTGCTTGGCGGCGATGGCAGCGATAGCCTGGCTGCTGGCACCGGCAACGACACGGTAGATGGAGGGAGCGGTAATGATGTCGTTCGGTTGGCTGGCAGCCTGTCTGATTACCATATCGCTCGCCTGAACCCTGCGGACACGCAGCTGGTGAGTGAGGCGCGGGGGATCTCGCTCACGGTACGCAACGTTGAGAGCTTCAGCTTTGACGACGGCATACATTCGCTGGCGGAAGTACAGAAGGGTCTGTTCAGCAGCGGTAATGACCGCATTGTTGGCACAGCAGATGCCGATATCTTGGCTGGTGGCCTGGGCAACGACACCATGCTTGGCGGCGCTGGCGACGATATCTATATCGTGGAACAGAGCGGCGACGTCGTCATTGAGTCTGTTAACGAAGGTTTTGACACTGTTAGGACGGCCTTAGTCAGCTACATCCTCAAAGATAATTTCGAAGGCCTGGAATATAGAGGCGCTGGAGCGTTTACCGGCACTGGGAACTCGCTGGACAACGTTCTGACAGGTGGCGCGGGCAACGACAAGCTGAACGGCATGGCGGGTAACGATACGCTGTGCGGCAACGGCGGCGCAGACCGTCTAGATGGAGGCGCGGGGGACGATACCGCTGTCGTGCTCGGCAATTTCGCCGATTACAAGATTGTGCGCTTGAGCGCGACCGATACGCAGCTGGTCAACAACGTCACGCATGAGACGGTGACCCTGACTGGCATCGAGTCCGTGAAGTTCGCAGATATGGGCACGCTGGCGGTGAGTGCCGTGCTGACCAATGTGGTCAGCATATACGGCGATAACTTGGTTGGCGGCGCTGGCGCCGATACGCTGGATGGTCTGAAGGGCAATGACACTATGGCCGGCAAGGACGGCGATGATACCTATGTGGTCGACAGCACAGGCGACGTCATCGTTGAAACGGCAAACGGTGGCAACGATTTGGTTAAGGTGGCGATGTCGTCAGGTGTGTTCGCGCTTGGCGCCAATATCGAATCGGGAATCGTTATTGGCACCGGCACAGCAGGGATTACAGGCAATGAGCTGGACAACGCACTGACAGGTAACGGCGCAGCGAACGTGCTGAATGGTGGCGCAGGCAACGACACCATTGACGGCAAGGGCGGTGCGGACAAAATGGCGGGCGGCACCGGCGACGATACTTATTATGTCGACGTGGCCAGCGACACGGTTACTGAGCTGCTCGGCGATGGCTTAGACACAGTACTATCCGCAGCTACTTCTTACACGCTGTCGGCTAACGTCGAAAATCTGACATACACAGGCGCCTTGGCGTTTAAGGGCATCGGCAATGCGCTGGATAACACTCTGACCGGCAGCAGCGGTAACGACTCTCTGAGCGGCCTGGCAGGTAACGACAAACTGTTTGGCGGTGCTGGCAATGACACCCTGCTGGGTGGCGACGGCAACGACTTCCTGAACGTCGGTACTGGCGTCGATATCGCCGATGGCGGTACGGGAGACGACACCTTGGTGGTCCTTGGCAATTTCGCCGATTACACGCGCAGTCGCATCTCGCAGTCAGACACGCTGTTGGTCAACGCATCCACTGGCGAGAACATCACCTTGCGCGGCGTGGAAAAAGTACTGTTTGCTGATGGCGAGAAGACCCTGGCAGCCATTCAGTTTAACGTTAAGAGCACGCTCAATGACGTGCTGACCGGCTCCGACCTGGCAGACACCATGGATGGAGGCCTTGGAGCGGACACCCTGCAAGGTGGCTTCGGCGACGATATTTTTATCGTCGACCAGGCAGGCGATGTCGCTGTCGAAGCGCCATCCGGTGGGCACGACACCGTGCAGGTCGCCTTCACGAAAGCAGGCATCTACGCCCTAGGCGCCAACGTGGAAGACGGCGTAGTAACAGCAGCGAGTGCGCTGGCTGTCGGTATTACGGGGAATGAGCTCGATAACCACCTGACCGGCAATACGGGTGTCAACGCGCTGACAGGTGGTCTCGGCAACGATACGCTCGATGGCGGCGCAGGGGCTGACAAATTGGTCGGCGGCTCGGGCAATGACGTTTATTACGTGGACAATGCCGGCGATTCGGTCATCGAGTTAGCCAATGAAGGTGTGGATCGCGTAATCACAGCGCTCACCAAATACACGCTGACCGCCAACGTCGAAGATCTGGTGTACTCCGGCACTGCAGGTTTCGCAGCCATGGGCAACACGTTGGACAACACAATTACTGGCGGTAGCGGCAACGATACGCTGCTCGGTGGTGACGGCAACGACGTGCTGCGTGCGGGCGCTGGCCATGATATTGCTGACGGCGGCGCGGGCAACGACGTAGTCGAATTGAGCGGCAATATCGCCGACTATGCGACCACCCGCGTCAACAACACTGACCTGATGCTGACCAACACCCATACTGGCGACAGCGTTACCCTGCACAACATCGAGTCCGCCCACTTCAGTGATGGCGACCTGACCCCAGCACAGCTGGCGGTGAACGTCAGCAGCAATTACAACGACAACTTAATTGGCACAGCAGGCGATGACCTTCTCGATGGCGGTGTCGGAGCCGACACCATGGCTGGCCTCGGCGGCAATGACTTGTATTGGGCGGACAACAAAGGCGATGTGGTAGTTGAGCAGCCCGGCGGTGGCGACGATTTCGTGATGGTCAATTTGGGGAGCAATGGGGACACTTACCAGTTGCCCGCCAACGTCGAATGTGCCCAGGTAGCGAGCAACTCGGCTATTAACCTCACAGGCAACGATGCAGATAACAGCTTAATTGGTAACGCTGCGAACAATGTCCTTATTGGCGGCGTTGGAAACGATTATCTTGACGGCCGTGGAGGCAATGACACAGTGGACGGTGGTTCCGGTAACGACTCATATTATGTGGACTCCTCCGGCGATGTAGTAAAGGAAGCTTCGAATGGCGGCACGGATGTGATTTTTACCGCAATGCCAAGCTTCGCTCTGCCGAATAACGTGGAAGACCTTGTGATTACCAGCTCAAGGGGATCTCTGGGTATAGGTAATGATCTGGATAACTCCATGTGGGGTGGGGCCGGAAACGATACCCTCGTCGGCGGCGCTGGTAATGATTTCTTATCCGGCCAAGGTGGGAATGACATACTGACTGGCGGTACGGGAAGCGATGGTTTCGTCTTTTATTCTGTCGAGGGAATGGCCAAGATCACAGACTTCGAGACCAAAACGGACAAGCTATGGTTTTCTCACAGCGGCATTCCGCTGGGGAATGGCGGTAGTGCCATCGACTTAGCTGCAGTGATGCCGGGTGGCGTCAATTTCGAAAATAAATACCAGTATGTCATTTTTACAGCCCACTCCACTTCGTTGTCTGTAACAGATGCCGCACAAGTAATTGGTAATTCAACTCAAGCGTATGCCGTTGGCGATTGCCGTCTGTTTTTCGTCAATGACGGTAACTCGACAGGGGTATTTCTGTTCAAGTCAGCTGACCAGGATAGTCAGGTGACTCCAGCTGAGCTAACAAGACTAGCGGAGCTTGTTGGGGTCCCGAATATCAATCCAATTGATATCGGCGTCTTTGCCTAAGTCAACGAGCCGCTCCCTCTACTAATCGGTTCGCAATTTAACTGAGTCCTGAGGAGCTTTCCCTCCGTGACGGCTCATCCACTATGCATCTACAACCAGCATTCCACCAATTTATGAAGAGAAGATTTCTAATCGTTCCCATTCTTTGCCAGGCAGCTGCAATCGGGCTGGTGTTGCTTGTGTCAAGGGCGTATGCCCGTGATACTGCCGTTCAGTTAATCCCGAGGTCTGAAGAGATTGCCACTCCTTTTTTTGGAAGGCCGCACAGCCATCGTTCCGCCGTCGGAAGCAGCGTTATTGTTACAAAATCCTCGACTCCGCGTCAGGGGGCAATGCGCGCGGCCGCGGCTGTGCCAGACTGCGCTGCTGACCTGAATACCACTCTAAAGCTTAGCGGTGCAGAGCTGGTAACACGAATCAGTTCATTGAATGCGTCGTGTATGGACAGCCGCCATCAGTTTTTCGAGATTAATCCTGCCACATTGGGCTTCTATTCCAATCAAAATATGCTGTCTGTGGCAGAAGCGCTTCGACAGCAAGCTCCAGCCTACACTCCTGACAACCCGGGCGGGGTACGGCAGATGTTGATCTATTTGCGGGCCGGAGAATATGTTGCATGGTTCTCCGAAGGCGCATTGGTTTTTGACTCGCAAACGCGCTCAGCAGTTGAGAATGCACTGTTGACCTTCTCAGCAAACGCATACTTTACGGATGCATCGCCACAGCACTCATTAGTAATGTGGGATTACCTAGTTGCAGCGGATGGAGCAGATCGAAACGCGACATTGCTTCCGACGGGTATTCGTTACTTGGAAGGTGTGATGAGCAATTCAAGCCGATCAGAAGAGCAATACAAGGCCGTTTCAAATTTCTTCGAATGGGTCGCTCGCCGGGCCAACAACGGCGATGCTGATTGGATACAGATTGTAGGCGCGAATGCCACTCAGTATGAAGGCTTGTTGTTCCGCGCCGCGACCTTCATGAGCGAACCCATAACTGAGATGACTGGTACTAGCAAGCGATTAGCGTACAACTCTGCCTTAGCGTACGCGAACTTGTTAAGGTATCCAAGCACACGAGATTTGATGCGCGAGCATCTGCAAGACCTTCTTGGTCATTACGAACGGTTCTCAGGTCCCTTCATGGCTGTGGCCAGTACAGTGGATTTCCTTGGCGTCGATTGCTCACCGTATGGGCTTTGTCGCCAGGCACTTGAGCCGGAACTTCGAGCGTTGGCTTTCCCAAACACATATACGTTTGATGATGGCAAATTGGTGATGCAAACTGCTGTTGACTTGCCTAAAGCGCGACAGCTTTATCTCGCTATCAAACAAGTCAAAGCCCAGTACGTTCGGAAGACCGGCTTTGCTACGCCTTTGGCCGACGATACCAATGATGTACTGACTATGCGAATTTATGGTACACGGGCAGCATACGAAGATTGGCAGTGGTATCTCGAGGGCCTGGATACCGACAACGGGGGAATATACATTGAGCGCGGGGCTACGTTTTATACCTATGAGCGTACAGCCGCCGAGTCTACTTTAACGCTAGAGGAATTGCTAAGGCACGAATATACCCACTACCTGGAAGGCCGGTACACTGAACATGGGACGTTTGGCGACACCATTTATGATGGCAATCGCCTTACTTGGTTTGACGAAGGGGCAGCAGAATTTTTTGCGGGCGCAACCCAAGCGAGTGGCATTAAGCTTCGGCGGGCGACGCTTAACAAAATAAGAAACGATGCTGAACGGATGTCGGTATCGCAGTTCGTTGGTGCCAGCTACGACAGCGGCTTCAATTTTTATTACTACTCATCGGTTTTCTTTGCTTTCCTGGATGAGCAACGTCCGCTTCAGTTTCGTGCACTTTTCAGTACGCTTCGAAGTGGAGACATTGCAGCTTTTGATGACCTCGTAAGGACTTTCAAGGCTGATCCCCTGGTACAGCGCGACTATGACTCATATCTCGACAGGCAACTGGCCGCATTCGGTACAGTTCCTGAATTTCAAAATGGTGAGCAGTTTGATCCCGCGACTTATGCGTTAGGTACACCAGAAGAGGTACAGAGCAGCCTGCGAACATTTTTCCCCGCTGTAAATTGTGTTCTGGCGTTCCAGACGATGGATGCTCGCGCTGGATGCACTGGTACTCTCGACAAGCAATTAGCTGACAAGACTGTCGACTCTGCCATCAAGGCTGCGGTGGCGACAGGGCTGAATAATTGGCGCACCTTCGTATGCAATTACGATCTCAGTGTAGTAGGACCGAGTATTCCCTACTACTGTGAGGTAGGTGTGCGTGGAGTAGGGGTCCCGTTTCAGGATATCCCGGTAGCGCCTCACTCAGTTGTTGCAACTCCTGGGGATAAATCAGCGACCATCAATTTTGTACCGGGGCTCGACGCTTTCGGCCAGAACGTCACGACTATGTACACCGTTATGGCAAGTCCGGGAGGAGCCAATGCGAGTGGACTTGGGACCTCTCTAATAGTAAAAGGGCTTGAAAATGGAACTGCATACACCTTCTCTGTCGTGGCAACTCGCAGTGGCCTTGCCAGCCTAGCGTCTTCGCCTAGCAACAGCGTAACTCCAACGGCTCCCGCGCCACTGTTGGCTAGTTCTCAGTCCGGTGCGTCTGGCATTGGAGCTTGGTTCGAGGTTGTGAGTGGAGGAATCAATATTCGTTGGATTAATCCTGTTCACGGCTCGTACTCGCTCGAACTCGACAATGGAGCGCAGTCTTTGTATTACGGAGGGCACTTTATTGACCATGCCCCGGTGCTGTTTGACGCGTTCCATCTGACAGGCGCGGAGATGTTGGTGGGACGGTTTATGGAATACGATGACCAGCAACATTTCGTGCGAGAGCATGAAGCGTTCCGAATTGATCTAAGCCTATTATCCGTTGGGAAGTTGCCGGCGCCTCGCGTGGTGGCAGTCCGGGCGGCCGATCGTCGTGCATTCGTCGACTTCGCGCCTGTCGACGGCGCCGAGAGTTATACAGCCGTGGTCAATCCAGGCGGCAGGACTGTAAGCGGGACCGCAAGTTCGATTTTAATACCAGCGTTAACAAATGGAACGTCTTACTCAATCACCTTATTTGCTACACGCGGTGGTAAAAATGGTTTGGTCTCATCACAGGTAACTGTGAAACCACAAAGCATACCTGCATTGCCAACAAGCTTTGGCATTCAAGCTTGGGTTGAATTAGTGAGGGATGGGTTCGCAATCCGGTGGCGTAATCCGGTTGGTGGACAATATAAGTTGAACCTCGACAGTGGCTCACAATCTCTTTACGCTGGTCAGCACGATATAGACGGTGCTAAAGTAAATTATTCACAATTTCACTTTACTGGGCAGGAAATATTGACTGGTCATTTCATTTTGAATAACGCTGACGGAAGGTTTGTTCGGGACTACGCCCCATTTGTCATGGATTTGACAGGACTAATGCCGTTCGGCAGCGGTAGTGGTAACACGACTCCGCCTGGTAGGCCTCCATTGGCTAACCCTCTTCAACAACCTCGCCCCTGAAAGCGAAGTCTCGCACCGGAGACCAGCAGTGCGCTTTGGCTCGTTGGAGTTACTGCGACTGGTGCGATTTCGATTTAATGCCAAGCTTGCAGACCTCTGTGAGGAATGTTTTCTCAATTCGCAATCCTTGAGTAGGCGTTTGCGGGTTCTCAGCGGCGTAATGAAACGTCTTAGGGGCTCAAAGTTTCAAACGCTTCTCTACGTCGGTCCGCGCTACTGGTACCGCACGACCAAGTATTGGCCAATCAAGGTGCGATTGACACGCTTCTACACTATCGATTTTAGAGGACCTACATGAAACAAAAAGAAGACCGCAGACGCCTGTTACCAATCGACATTTCTCTTCCTGAGACCCTAGAAGTTGCCGGTGCAATGTTCGTTCGCCTTACGACGGCTACAGACCTGCGGTCTTTTTGGGAACTGCATAAATCACGCTTCTCGTTTGCGGCAAAAGGAATCGCGCTCACTAATGGGCAAACGTTCTTGCATGGGAGCGAATGGATCTTCGCGCGAACCAAAGCCGAACTTATTAAAGCCGTGACAAGATGGGACGAAATCGGAATTCAATGTATTTGGTATGACTGGGCTACAGCCGCGGCATCTGATCATGCAGGCTGGTTCCAGGATAGAGATCAATATCGAAATGAATGCTTGAAAAACCAGACTTGGAGCAGCCAAGATGAGCTGGAGTATCAAGCCGACTGTCTAACCCGGACGCCGGAGACTTATCGGGGCTGGTGGACGTTGCAAGTCGAATCGCAAGGCATTTCGGCTGATGACTGGCTGTCCGGCTCCGATGGTATCGAAGTCTTCGACAAGACATTGACGATTGACGAAGTGACGAGGCGAATGCAAGAGTTAGCTTATGAGTACTTCTATTGGGATGGTCACGACGTTGTGGTAATGGATGCCAATGAAGTGGATGATGAGATTCAGCATTTGTTGAGCGAAAAGTTTAGAGAAGACGGTTAAGGGGAGAGGCTCATCCATGGTTGATTTCGAGTTGGTGCTGATTTATCAGAACTGACCATCCCATGTACACAGTGGTTTAGCTCGTCATCTGTCGCTGGGGTCTTGGTTATTGGGCTTCCGCTGAATGAGTTCATGAAATGAAACGCTGCATTATGTCGGACTCTCAATAATCGTTTTGGTTGCTACCTGGCGCTAACATGGTGCTTCCATCTTTCTATACTCACAGGTCACCACGTCGATTGAGCACGTCGCCACTCGACGGTTGGGCCAACCCATCGCAAATGAATGGAGCCGAAGTGACCGCCTCGCTGGTCGGGTAGATACGGCAGCGGCGAGGGGATACCGGTCTCTGTGGGGCTAGGACTGAGATGACCGACACGCAGGCGAAGATAGTGCGTGGTCCGAATGACTGTCGAAGTTATCAGAAGTGCTCTGATGATGAAAGGCTTCTTGATTTGCGAATCAGGGGCCAGCGGCTATTCCTTGCAACCCTCTAGTAAAGATATCCTCCCTTAAGCATATGCTATGGGAGGTAAGTTTCTTTGAGCATGTCAAATGCTTGATGGTACGCATTTGGTTATTCCCGCTGTTCTAACTCGCGGATACCAATCTGGAATAACCTGGCGATTCTCAATTGAGGATATGCATTCGCCCGCTACGCGGTCGGGCAACCAGGCGATAACGATGAGGCCCTGGCTGCCGGTCGGGCGTTGCGAAATTGGCGTTGGTCTCCGTGGTGGGGCGACATCACCGCAACGCCTAGTGCAGATCGCTCATGCCAGTGCCCAATGCGGCTTTCATAACTTCGAAGTGTGAAGAGCGTTGCTTGCGTGCGATGCCACCTTGATGGTCAGTAAGTCACGAGAAAATTGGATCAGCAGCTGAGAACCTAGAGTCGTGGCTACAACGCGTCGGAGTAGAGGCTGGTGTCACTGAAATATTGCCGCCGGTTGAAAGAGCCTGTGCGCAACAAAAGAGTTCTAGGGTTGGTTCAACGAAGACGGCCGACGACAATAACGCGAACATGTTTGCAGCCGCTTATCACTGACGGCTCATCCAATGATTTCGCAAGCAATCACAAGAAAGGAAGTTCTCCGGGTAACGCCGACTTGAATTTCTTGGCTGTGTATCGTCAATTATTGGCAGCATTCGCGGGGGGGGGGGGGGTAGAGTTGCCTCGCCACGATTCAGATAGCCCACGGCAACGACGCCTTGTGAAATTCTTGTCTCTAGGTTGTGCGCAAATTGGCGTTCCCCGATTTCAATTAAGCGGAAGGAGATAATTGTGTTCGCATCTTTTCTTGGGCGCTTGAAACTGTCCCATAAATTTTCCGTCCTAGCTTCGCTTTTTATCGTGGCTGCACTAGTCCCAGTAACGCTTTACATGCTAGAGGCCGGGAAAAATTTGCGTGCAGTCGAAATTGAGCGGACGGGTTTGCCAACGGTGCTGACGGGCCTTAAAGTGATACAGTTGACTCAGCAACACCGAGCGCTTTCCGCGCTTGTGCTAGGCGAAAAGCATGGCGCACAAGAGTCGCGCAGAGTTAAACAAAAGGAAGTGGATGCGGCTTTAGCTCAGCTAAGCAAATTGTCAGACGCCTTGGCAAATCCAGCAATCAATGACTTGTTGATCTCAGCGACGCGCGACTGGGAAAAACTTTGGAATGGTGTTGCAACTGGTAGGCTCGACATAGCTCAAAGCTACACTTTGCACACGGAGTTAGTGTCCAAGTTTCTTAAGATTTACGACCTGATTGCAGAGGCTTACAGACTTAGTCTCGATCCCGACAATGATAGCTATCTCCTGATCCAGGCCGCCTTTTATCAGCTGCCTTACCTTGCTGAGGAGCTAGGTAAGGCGCGAGCGATCGGCGCGGGAATGTTGGCCCGTAAAGCGGCGAGCGCTGAAGACCGACTACGCCTCAACGCAGTCATCAGCAATTTGAGCTACCGCCTGAACCAGACTATCACGTTCTTCGACAAAGCTGGCGCTGCAAATCATAATATTCAGAGAGTAATTGGTAAGAACATGGATGCAATGTCGGAAGCTGCACACCAGGTGATAGAAATGGCGCAGGATCGAATCATCAAAACCGAAACGCTGAGCTATTCGAGTGAGCAATATGTAGCAATTGCCACTGCCGCTATCGATCAACAGTTTGCCATTAATGAGTCGTCGGCTAAAGAACTGACGGAGCTACTTGATGAAAAAATTCGTCATTTTCACAGACAGCGTTGGATCATGGCCTCGTCTTTGGCGGGTCTATTGGCAATCACGGGTTGGATTAGCCTCCTCATCGCAAGATCTGTCACAACGCCACTATCCAAAGCAATCGTTGTGGCAGAACAGGTTGCACAGGGCAAGCTGATTGGAAATATCGATGTTGGCCCTCCGAACGAAGTAGGGCAACTGCTGCGAGCCCTAGATGCGATGAGCAACAGCTTGAGAGCCATTGTGTCCGATGTAAGTACTAGCATTGACAGCATTAACGCAGTCAGCAGTGATATAGCCAGCGGAAATGCTGACGTGTCTGCACGTATTGAAGCCCAGGCTTCGAGCTTGGAGGAAACAGCATCCGCTATGGATGAGCTCACCTCCACAGTAAAGCGCAACGCTGACAATGCCGGCCGGGCCAACGAACTCGTGCAGAGCGCTTCCGGTGTCGCAGCCCGCGGAGGAGAAGTAGTCTCGCGGGTAATTCACACGATGGGTGAAATCGACGATAGTTCGCGCAAGATCGTAGAGATCATTGCCGTCATCGATGGCATTGCGTTCCAGACCAATATATTGGCGCTCAACGCCGCAGTGGAAGCGGCACGTGCGGGGGCGCAAGGACGTGGCTTCGCGGTCGTCGCCAGTGAAGTGCGCAATCTAGCGCATCGGTCGGCTTTGGCTGCTAAGGAAATCAAGAATTTGATTGCACACAGTGTTGAGCGAGTCGAATCTGGCAATAAGCTCGCGAGCTTGGCTGGTGCGGCGATGGAAGACATCCTAAAAAGTGTCGACGGGATTACGGGGATTATGTCCGAAATCGCCATGGCGTCTCGGGAACAAGGAATGGGCATCGAGCAGGTGAACCTTGCAGTGAGCCAGATGGACGAAACGACTCAACAGAATGCAGCTTTGGTTGAGCAAACAGCCGCTGCTTCTGAGAGCCTTAAGGAGCAGGCGCAATTGCTTGTTAATGCAATCAGCGTCTTTCAGCTGGATGAGCGTGATGTAAGTGTTTCTCCTTCTTCTTTCAACAGCACTCTGAAGTTGAGTCGTCGTCCCTCAATTATGATTTCAGGAGCGGTTTAAGTTGAGCGCGTGAATAGAGAGGCGTCGGACTCAACTCAACTACCCTACCAAGCGCTGGCTTAGCCTTATGGCTAGGCCAGTGGAGTATCTGAGGTGTGGAAATAACCGGCTATTCGCCTGGACCATCGCGTGCGACAGTGGGAGATAGCAGCTACATCACACTATGGAAAGCAGCCAGGTGCGGAAATTAAAGTCGGTTGCATCGAAAACTGATAATCATCTAGCCGTCCCCCTTCGGCCGAGCCGACGGATAAAGTCACGGTACGAATCCGAACTTTATCGAGGAGGACGTCATGTTGTTTTGTGGCATTGATCTTCATTCCAACAACTGCTTTATCGTCGTCTCCGACGATGCCGACACGGTCGTGTATTCGAAGCGGTTGCTCAACGATCTGGCGACCATTTGTGTGGCGCGGAGTCCGTATCGGCAAGAGCTATTTGGCGTGGTCGTGGAGTCCACGTATAACTGGTACTGGCTGGTTGATGGCTTGTAGCAGCTGGGCATTCGCTCCACTTGGCCGATACCACGGCGATCAAGCAGTACGATGGTCTCAAGCTTCATGGCGACGAATCCGATGCGCGTCATCTTGCGCACGTTCTTCGGCTTGGTCTGCTGCCGAAAGCCACATCATACCCAAAGCCGATCGCGCGTTCCGAGACCTTGCACGCAGGCGCATGCAGTTAGTTGGGCAACGGACGTCACAGATCGTAAAAGTGATGACTCGCACCCAAAACGAATTCACGAACAGCTACAAAAGAAGAGTCTTGAGGAGGATATGGGGGAGTGAAGCGAGGGGCGGACTAAGCGAGTAGATCTGGCAAGCAAACGATCCATTTCGTGCTGAGCGTTGTCAGTATCTGATGGAATTTTGGCGGAGTTTGGATTCTTCGAGGTTTAGGATGAGTCTTACGACGACAACACGAAAACAGTGGTTGGAAAGTGATTTGCAAAAGCTCGGATTTTTTTCGAGCTAACGGCATTATCGGTGGAATAGGTTGTACCACTTTCTGGCACAACCTAATTGTTTCTAGATTTGCTTTGCTTCTGACTTGCTTACCCTGAGTAATCCCGTACATCACTTTACAATCTGGAGTGCAAATGAGCTCACGACGGGCTGTCACAAATCTTACTAATCTCGATGCACTCCTTAGCGCGATTGATAATGACGCCGTAACTAATGCCCTGTATGAGATGCGTACGCCAGAAAGATTGATGGGGACGCTCCCTGATGGGAGTACCGTCAGTACGAGTCTCGCGAGCTATATCCTTGGGAATAATGTGGCGAACCTGGTGGCGATCGGCAGCGCTACATTTTCTGGCAAAGGCAATCTCCTCGACAATCGTATTGAGGGAGTCGCAACTGCTGCCAATAAGCTTGATGGCGGAGCTGGCAATGACACTTTGATTGGCGGCAGCGCTAACGACAACCTGCTTGGCGGCGATGGCAACGACAGCTTGGCCGCTGGCACCGGCAACGACACGGTAGATGGCGGGAACGGCAACGACGTCGTTCAGCTCGCCGGTAATATTTCGGACTACCATATCGCTCGTCTGAATCCGGCAGACACCCAGCTTGTGAGTGAGGCGCTTGGCATTACGCTCACCGCACGGAACGTGGAGAGTTTCAGCTTTGACGACCGCATGTATTCGCTGGCGGAAGTCCAGTTCGGCCTGTTCAGTAGCGGTAATGATCGCATTCTTGGTACTGATGATGCCGATACCTTGGCTGGTGGACTGGGAAACGACACCATGCTTGGTGGCGCTGGTAACGATATCTATATCGTGGAACAGAGCGGCGATGTCGTCACTGAGATTGCCAACGAAGGCTTCGATACAGTCAGGGCGGCTTTGGCCAGCTATATCCTCAAAGATAATCTCGAAGGTCTGGAATATACAGGTACCGGGGCATTTACCGGCACCGGCAACTCTCTGGATAACGTCCTTAAAGGTGGTGCTGGCAATGACAAGCTGAGCGGAATGGCGGGCAACGACACACTAGCTGGCAACGGCGGCACAGACCGTCTCGACGGCGGCGCAGGCGACGATACCGCCGTGGTGCTTGGCAACCTCGCGGACTACAAGATTGTGCGCGTGAGCGCAACGGACACGCAACTGGCCAACGTCATCACCTACGAGACGGTAACACTGACCGGCATCGAGTCCATGAAGTTTGCGGATGTCGGCACGCTGGCGATGAGTGCGGTGTTGACCAACGTAGTCAGCGCATACGGCGATAACCTGGTGGGTGGCTCCGGCGCTGATACTCTGGATGGTCTGAAGGGCAATGACACCATGGCCGGCATGGACGGCGATGACACCTATGTGGTCGACAGCGCCGGCGATGTCGTCGTCGAAGCCGCGAACGCTGGCAATGACCTGGTGAAAGCCGCGATGTCGTCGGGCTTGTATATTCTAGGCGCCAACATCGAAGCTGGTATCGTCACCGGCACAGGCGCTGCAGGCATTATAGGCAATGATCTGGGCAACACACTGACCGGCAATAGCGCGACAAACGTGCTGAATGGCGGCGCTGGCAATGACATCATCGACGGCAAAGGCGGCGCGGACAAAATGGCGGGCGGCTTCGGCGATGATACCTACAATGTCGACGTAGCCAGCGACACGGTCACCGAGCTACCAGGCGAAGGTACCGACACTGTGCTGTCCTCCGCCACATCCTACACTCTGTCGGCCAACGTCGAAAACCTGACTTACACCGGCAGCCTGGCGTTCAAAGGTACCGGCAATGCGCTGGAAAACATCCTGACCGGCAGTACTGGCAACGATTCTCTGAGCGGCATGGCGGGGAGCGACAAGCTGTTTGGTGGTGCTGGCAATGACACCCTGATGGGGGGCGATGGCAATGACATCCTGAACGTGGGCGCTGGCATCGATATCGCCGATGGTGGTGCTGGCGACGATACGGTGGCAGTCCTTGGAAATTTCGCTGATTACACGCGCAGCCGCACCTCGCTGACGGACACACTGCTGGTCAACCCATCCACTGGCGAGAGCGTCACCCTGCGCGGCGTTGAAAAAGTATTGTTTGCTGACGGTGCGAAAACTCTGGCTGATATCCAGCTCAATGTGAAGAGCCCACTGAATGATGTGTTGACCGGCTCCAACCTAGCAGACACCATGGACGGTGGCCTAGGTGCGGACACCTTGCAAGGTGGCAGCGGCGACGATACCTATATCGTCGACCAGGCAGGCGACATGGCCGACGAAGCGCCGGCAAATGGCCACGACACCGTGCAAGTTGCTTTCACCAAAGCGGGCATCTACACCCTGGGCGTCAATGTGGAAGACAGTGTAGTGACGGCAGCAAGTTCGCTGGCCGTCGGCATTACGGGTAATGCGCTTGACAACCGACTGGTCGGCAATGCGGGTGTCAACGCGCTGACAGGTGGTCTCGGGAACGATACTCTCGATGGCGGTGTTGGTGCCGACAAGTTGGCGGGTGGCCAGGGCGATGATGTCTATTACGTGGACAACGCGGCCGATAGTGTCACTGAACTGGCTAATGAAGGCGTAGATCGCGTGATCACGACACTGACAAAATACACGCTGGCAGCCAATGTCGAAGAACTGGTGTACTCCGGCACTGCAGGTTTCGCAGGCACGGGCAACACGCTGGACAACACCATTACCGGCGGCAGTGGCAATGACACCTTGCTCGGTGGTGACGGCAACGACGTGCTGCGCTTTGGAGCTGGCCATGACATTGTCGACGGCGGTGCGGGTAACGACGTAGTGGAACTGACCGGTAATATTATCGGCTATGCGACCACCCGTGTGAACAATACGGACCTGATGCTGACCAACACTCAAACGGGCGACAGCGTCACTCTGCACAACGTTGAATCGGTCCACTTTAACGATGGCGACCTCACCACGGCACAGCTGGCAATGAACGTCAGCAGCAATTTCAATGACAACTTAGTCGGCACGGCGGGCGATGATCAGCTCGATGGTGGGGCTGGTGCCGACACCATGGCGGGCCTCGGTGGCAACGACGTGTATTGGGTGGACAACAAAAGTGATGTGGTAATTGAGCAGTCCGCTGGTGGCGACGACTTAGTCATGGTCAATATTGTGGCCAATGGAATCACTTACCAACTGCCTGCCAACGTCGAAGGCGCGCAGGTGTATAGCAACGCGGCCGTTAACCTAACGGGCAACGGCGCGGATAACAGCCTGGTTGGCAATGCTGCCAACAATAGCTTGCTAGGCGGTGCTGGAAACGACTACCTGGACGGCCGTACAGGCAATGACACAATGGACGGCGGCTCGGGAAACGATACGCTAAACGGCGGTAGTGGCCTAGACAAGATGTCTGGAGGGGCCGGGGATGATACGTACTACGTGGATAGCACGGGCGACGTCGTAATGGAGGTTGCCGAGGAGGGAATTGATTCCGTGATTTCGAGCGCAACCTCTTTCGCTCTGCCTAACGGCATTGAAAACCTAACAAGCATTGGGGCGGCTCCATTTAAAGGAATAGGGAATTTACTGGACAATCATCTGACCGGAGGCACAGCGGATGATACTTTATTTGGTGGCGGCGGTAACGACGTATTAGACGGACGCGGTGGTAAGGACACAATGGATGGCGGTGATGGCGACGATGTTTATTACGTCGATTCACTTGCAGATGTAGTTCTGGAACAGTCGTCCGCAGGTACAGATAAAGTCTTAACCTCACTCGAGGCATACACCTTAGGCGCAAACATAGAGCGCTTGCAGTATGGCGGAGTTAATTCTTTTGTCGGAGCTGGAAATGCGCTGGACAACACATTGGTGGGGGGCGTTGGAAATGATACGTTGGCTGGTGGTGACGGCAGCGATTTGCTATGTGGCGGAGGCGGTAAAGATGTAATTGATGGCGGGGCCGGAAACGACATTCTAGAAGTATCAGGGCGATTCAAGGATTACACGTACTCACTTTCCACGAATTCGAATCTGCATCTGATGAGTTCCATCACAGGTGAAAGTTTGACTGTGCAGAATATCGAGTCAGTCAGGTTCCAAGATGGGTTATGGTCAACGGCAGACATTGCTAAAACCATTAGTAGTGGTGTCCACCTTATCGGGACTGCGGCACACGACCTTCTGGATGGAGGCAGCGGCGCCGATATGATGGAAGGGCTAGCCGGTGATGACACTTACGTAGTCAATAACCTGGGTGACACGGTGGTTGAGCAAGCCGAATCGGGGCACGATATAGTTTCACTCCAGATTGTCGGCGATGACATCACTTATGCATTGCCAAGTCAGGTCGAAGACGCAGAGATTTTTGGCGCATCACGTATCAACTTAGTGGGTAATGCGCTCGACAACCGTTTGTTTGGTAATGACGCCAACAACCAGATGAGTGGCGGCGCGGGCGACGATACGCTTGATGGTTTTAGTGGCGCTGACACAATGGCTGGCGGGGACGGTGACGATGTCTACTTTGTCGATCAGCCAGGCGATGTGGTGGTGGAAAATGTGTCGGCTGGCACAGACCGTGTCGCGACGGGCCTCGTCAGTTATACGCTGGGCGCGAATGTAGAAGACCTTTGGAGTACCTGCTCTGCTGCCTTCAATGGCACAGGTAATGATCGCGACAACGTGATCGTAGGCGGCACGGGCAAAAATATCCTGTATGGATTGGGTGGAACTGACAACTTGTTTGGGGATGCCAATGCTGACATGTTGGATGGTGGTGATGGAGACGATGGCCTAACTGGTAACGGCGGCGATGACTCCCTTTTCGGTGGCAATGGCGATGATTTCTTCGCGGTCACTCAAGCAGGTAAAGTCCTCGTAGACGGTGGTGAAGGCGATGGTGACGTCTTATGGCTACTCGAGAGTCGTGATTCATATGTCGTGACCATTATTGGTGATAACGAGGTGAGACTTGTCAACAACGCGATCGGCGTTGACGTGACCGTAAGCAACGTTGAGGTTGTCCAGTTTGGCGAACAGGTTGTGCCATGGAAATCTCTCTTCCTGAATGCCAGCAAGGGCGACGACGATTTGTCTGGTACGACTGATAACGACTGGTTAGACGGTCTTGCAGGAAGTGACACGATGACTGGATTTGCGGGGGACGATTCATACGTAGTTGATTCGGATGGAGATGTCGTAGTCGAAAAAGTTCACGAGGGTCTAGATGAAATTTATACGTCGCTGATGAGTTACCAGCTGCCTGCCAATGTTGAGAACTTGTCCTTCACAACAAACGTTGGCGTTAGAGGAATCGGCAATGAACTTGATAACGGACTGTACGGCGGAAGTGGAGACGATACGCTTGAAGGCGGAGATGGGCAGGATGGGATCGTGGGCGGTGGCGGAAACAATGTTCTAACTGGTGGAAACGGCGCCGATACGTTTGCGTTCATTTTCTTCGAGGGCGCCAACACGGTGACGGATTTTGTCGCGAAGCTCGACTGTCTGATGTTCTATCGGGCACAAATGGGTTTTGGTAACGGTAATTGCGTCCCTAACACGGTCCTAAACATCGATGCAGAAGTACTTCTGGCCCCAACTTATGAGGTGGCTATTTTCCAGCAACAGGCCAAATCATTATCTGTCGAGGATGCGGCGGAAGCAATCGGTAGCGCCTCCGAATCCTATGCCGTTGGGGACCGCAGATTGTTTGTCGTGGGGGACGGAACTTCTACCGCGGTCTACGTGTTTACTTCGTCCGATTCAAATGCTCAAGTCACCGCATCAGAACTAACCATGTTCGTAGAACTAACAGGGCTCAAGCAGATAGAGGCGGTTGATATCGTATGTTATTGACTGTCGAGACGCGACATCGGGTCGTTTGCGAATTTCGGCTGTTCTCTGGTGTATCTTCATTCGTCAGCAAAGGTCGTCGAGATAATCTCTAAATCGACCAGCGCAGAACATTGTCAGTATTTGATGGGATTTTGGCTTCGTCACACTTCCTTAGACACTAGAGTGAGATTTGCCTCGCCTTGATGGTCGAATCGAGTCTAACTCAAATATTGCCGCCGCTTAGATAGCCTTTTGCTCGATAAGAGTGTAATAGGTTCGCCTCAACACAGGTAGCGAATGCAGGACGTCAGCGATACATGGTGCTGTCATCAAAATTGTGGCTTAGCTACCTTCATGATACTTATTATCAACAGTAAGACACCAATTACAACACCCAATCGGTGGCCTTAGCGGGCCTTCGAACGATATCGCTTTGAGTCAGAGTTCTGCGTATTGAGTATTTGAATTTGCTGACGCAAGATCGGGTGTAGGCAAATAAACCTAATGCGGCTACAGCAAAATACCGTAATAGTGATATTGCTAGCCATGGCGCCGCTAGGGGGATTCGTGCTGCATGCGCCATTCCCAACACTGTTAAGAACAATGCTGCGTATGCTGGGTCAGCAACGTAATTGTCGATGATCTTAGTTGCTTGATTCAATGATGCATAAGCTTGTAACATTCCTCGATGAAACGAACTGACATTCTTGGTCACGGCCTAACCTGGTGCGCACTTCTCTCACTTTTAACAGTCTCTGCCGTCCTATTCAACATGTACGTTGATTGGCAGCGTTGGTCGCGGCAGGATTGGGCTGCTTGGGCTAGTGCTATCGGCACTCTTTTAGCTTTTGCCGGGACAATTTACTTAGCTCGTTCAGAAGCTAAGCGTCGTGAGGATCTTGAGTATGCCCGAATGACGTTGCTTGTCGAAGGCATGCGAGATGAAATTAAGTTTTGTGGTGACAGGTGCCGATATATTGCGGCTATGCTTCCCACCATTAGGTTGCATTGGAATTACGACCCATCCAGATATAAACATCATCTCGAAAGCATTGAGGAGTTCCCGAGATGGAGTGATGAACAGTTGTTATCTCTTATCGTCATCGATTCCAACCTTCCATGGCGACTTAAGCGTACGTTTGGCACTGTCAGTAGCGCCAAATCTCACTTAGACGTAATGTTCAGGATCGCCAAGCGCGGCGGCGATATCCGAGGGACTAATGAAGATCAAGAGGCAGCAAAACTTCTACAAACGGCAAGCGAAGCTTTGGCTGAAATTTTGCGACAAATTGAAACAGCAATGCCAGCGCATTGATACGTGGTGATAACCTCCGGACGATCTAATTGCTCAACTTCGTCAACTTTGCGGCGAGATCATGAGGCAGCACATTCGGACAAGCTAGTTGGATCTCCCGAAGGAAGTTCACGCACAAATCAGGAGATTTCTTCCCAGGCGCTTGTAACACGCCATCGGCTAGAGTCATCTCAGGTGAAACTAGATGCGCGCGCTGCAATGCTTGTGCGGCGTCCAGTTGATCGCTAAGGCCCTGCATCGCGCAAGTCTTCACTCCTGCTCCTTGAAGGTAGTGCACCCGGGAAGGCGGTAGTGGGCACTGTAGCGGATCGAGCGTAAGGAAGATATCCACGCCTTCGGCCAAAACTTCAGCCCGTCCTGCTTCAAACGCGCGGTGTTCAGTAAATACTGCAAGCAGGCTCAGGCCGCTGACGACTGCAAAGCCACCAATAAAAGCGGGCCTCTTGATTGAAGAAAAGTCCCCAAGCAAAAAAAGAGTACCGGTCAGCATGCCAGCTACAAGATACTCGACCGCGCTAACCCAATGTTGCTGCAAGATCTGCGAAATCGATAACGCGATGCCGCACAAAATTGCTGCCCCCGCCATAATTTTTTTAAACATCGCTCTCCTCTCAAAAGTAGCATTGCTGCGCAGAGTATTAGTAGTTCGAACTACGCCGTAACTTGAGCAAGTCATTGGTCGAGTGAGGTGCCTGGCCGGAGGGCAGCGTTTGTCATTGCAGATTATTCGCCTTCAGTATTCGTGCGAACGTTCAGTTTCCACTGAACTGGCCCCTGGCCGGTTGGGTGTTGATGGTGGTTTTGTGGCGGGAACGGGTCTCCCTTGTTGCAGGTGACCTCCTTCTTACATCCGACGCATTTGTAAATTCCGGACATCGGAACGGTACTCCCGGGGTTGTGTTTTTGGTTCCACCATTCACCGCCACTGCTTTTCGTCAGACTAGATTGGTCAAGATACCAAGACATTGAAATCTCCTATAGAAATCGTTGAAAAAAGTAACGCGGCAGCTTTTGACGATACGGATACAGCAATTAGAGGGTGACAAGAAAGTCGTCCGAAACACGATGAAGATTGCTCTTCATTTCGTCATCTCAAGCAGTATCCCTGATGAGACTGAGCTTGCAGTCGATTGATTTTGCAATCTCCAAAACTTCTTCAGTTGGTATCTGGCGAAGCACTTCCTTGGAGTTCAAATCAACGACTTTAACGACTAAGATTTTTGTGTCGCTGTCGATGGAGAACTCCAGGTCTAACGCCTTCTCGTGCGCAGCCTTGTTCAGCTTGGATACGGCCTTCGTGATCTCAGTCGAAGCCGGTGTGGGAGTACCGTCATTGACGGCGTTATCAATTCCAGGTGAGGGACTTCCACTCGAAGCAGGCTCCCAACCTTGTCGGAGACTGACTTCGTTCGAGTTTGGACGTTCTACAATCTGGTTGGACTTACTTGTTATCGAATCGACGCTCATGATGCTTCCCGTGTGCATAAGCCCCGGCCTGCCTAACGGCATACCGGGGTGATAATTACGAGATATGTGATCCCATCACATAAACCGGCGATACTGGATTAGCCGCGTAGCAGGGACAGGACACCGTTAGGCAACGAGTTGGCTTGTGCCAGCATTGCAGTACCAGCTTGTTGCAGAATCTGACCGCGGGTCATGTTGGCGGTTTCAGACGCGAAATCAGTATCTTGGATTCGGCTACGAGACGCGGACAGATTTTCAGAAGTCGTTTGCAGATTTGAGATCGTGGAAGCGAAACGGTTCTGGATCGCACCCAAGGATGCACGGTTGCTGTTAATTGAGTTCAGTGCCGAGTCGATGGTCTTCAAGGCGGCGTTGGCACCGTCCACGGTCGACACGTCAATTTTGGCTACGGACTGCAGGTCGGAACCGGTAGCAGCGCCAACAATCTTGCCGGCACCGACGCTACTTGACAGGGTAAAGCCGCTGTCGGACGAGAAGTCAAGCTTGCCGCCAATCGTAGCGAATGTGTTCACCGCGCCGACAGCAATCTTTGCTGCGGCCATAGCTGGACTGTTACCGGAGGCGGGCTGATCTGCACCGCGGATATTGGCCGTTGCCAGCTTGTCAGTCGCGTCGGCGTTGGTGTTTTTGATCTGGATATCGGAGCCGGACGAGTTGGTCAGCTGGATTTCCTTACCGCTTGCACCAGACTTGATCGAGGCCGAGATACCGGTCGTGCCGCTCTGAGCATTAATTGCCTGAGCCAGAGCTGACAAATCGCCGCTTTTGACCTTGGCCGAAATGGTCACGGCCTTTGAGTTAGGATCAGCTTCCAGCGAGTTGTCGCCGCGCAGTTCGAACTGGTAGGAGCCATCCGCCAGGTCAGAGAGATTGGCTTCAGTGGTTGCGGTCGCAGTTACTCCGGAAGTACCGGATTTCGCGTTGACGTTCGCCGCAATCTTTTTCGCGCTGTCGCCGAGAGTGTGGGCGGTATTGGCGCCGTCAGTGATGATGTTGGTGCCCTTGACGTCGACCGTGGTCGACACGCCGTTGCCGGAAGTGAAGGTCAGCGTCTCGTCAGTGATAACGCCGTTCGATTCAGTGGCGTACGCGTCGGACACGAATTTGGCAGCGGTGCTATCGAAGCCGGACTTCATGGTGTTGTTGCCGATATCGGTCGCACGGGCCGACTGCACGCCGATATTGATGGTCTGACCAGAGTTCGCGCCAACCTGGAATTGTGCGGAGGTGAGGGAACCGTCCAGCACGTTCTGACCGTTGAACTGAGTGGTATTGGCCACGCGGTCGAGCTCCTTTGCCAGCGACGACACCTCGTTCTGGATCGATTTGCGGTCGGAATCAGAGTTTGTGCCATTAGCAGACTGCACGGAGAGTTCTCGGATGCGCTGCAGCAAGTCGCCGGCGGTGCTGAGACCACCTTCAGCCGTCTGCGCCAGCGAGATACCATCGTTCGCGTTACGAGCCGCCTGGTTGTTGCCACGAATCTGCGAGGTGAAGCGCTCGGAGATTGCTAATCCGGCCGCGTCGTCTTTAGCGCTATTGATTCGCAGCCCGGAGGACAGGCGCTGCAGCGAGGTCGACAGGGAAGCTTGAGACGCATTCAGGTTACGCTGTGCGTTCAAGGATGCAACGTTGGTGTTGATGCTCTGAGCCATGATCTAGGTCTCCGGTACTGTAAGTTGGGCAAATTGCTCATTCACTTTGGCCTGCCACTTACTTGTGACAATGAAGCCGCTGTTGTGTCTGATTACGGGGAACCGTCGGAAACCTTGAAGTGCAGTGACGAGTCCAAACTGCTAGTTTTGGCTCTATAGTCAAAGAGGTGCCATTGCTACCGTCTCACGCGACAAGTTCTGCTGGAACTTTAGGGTTCAAACGAATATTTGTAGTTGTCCTAAAACTCCTTCTTGCCACTTGATGCCGTCACGCCCCGCCTTTATCAAAAGTGTCATCGGTGACTAGTCACGACAATCTGTTCAACTTCAACAATTCGTTAGCTTTATCTAGGAAGCTTGCGGCGAGCACCTGGCAGTATTCTTTCAAACGGTAACGCAGCGGGCGATATATAGACCTGACGTGACAGCAATTTGGGACCCACACGGGTTCGCTTTCGTCGTCATGACCGCTCGTTACTGTCATTAAACCCATATCCTTGCCGCTACGGTACTCATCAACGAACTGCGTTGAGATGAAGCGAAGTTTCGGTCATAGCGGCCGTAGTTCCCCTGCGGATGTAACTCTTGGAGTCATATTCAGCAGTGATCTATGGACCTAGATTTAGTCTTTGGTGAACACGTTTCAGTTCTCGAAGTGCCTGATGTTTTTGAACATGGCTTCTGGTTGTTCGGTGCTGTGCACAGCACTGCATGAAGATTTCGTAACAGCAACTAGTGTTGGATTTGAGGCAATTGATTGAAATGTCTGTTACCATTTATCGGTGACTGGGAAGATTTCATTCAATGACAATGACTACACTTATCAATAATGAGATTGCGGAAAAGCAGCGTAAATCGGAGTTCATCGCCTTGCTGCGCGCCAGATTTGTCATTTCCAGCAGAGCGAAAAGTACGCAAGGTTGGTTCATTGTCCTTACGGTTGCATTACCGGTACTAAGTCTCCTGCTGGCACCACACTATCCAGATTTGAAACCGTACTTTGCGTTGGCCGCGCTAACGGTTTTGCTCTTGGATACTGCGGTAGTGGAGCGAATTCAAAAGGACCGCACAAAGCGGAGTGCGAAACTGCAAGAAGAATTCGATACCAAGATTTTGGGTATGYCGTGGAACCGATTTGTGGTTGGTGCCCCTGTGGATCCGGAAGACATACGTGAGGCGTCCGGAAAAGTTCTGTCGAAAGAGCGTGAAGCGGGATTCTTGGATTGGTATGAGACCTGCGTCAGTGATGTCCCGCTACGCTTCGCGCGATTAATCTGTCAGCGCACTAATCTCTCATACGACGCCCGTATTCGTAAGCGCTACGGAGGCTGGCTTCTTGCGCTTGCCGTCATCTTGGCTGTTGGTTTGGTAGCCTCAGGGATCGCGTTGAAGCTGAAATTGCCTGAACTCCTGCTGTCCGTGATTACGCCCGTTATGCCGATATTCAACTGGGCGATTCGTGAGCACCGCAAGCAGATCGACACCGCGAACACTTTGGTAACGCTTAAGACTGAGTGCGAGAAATTGTGGGATAAAGCCCTGGCCGGCGCCAGCGAGCAAGATTTGGTTAAGGGCTCTCGCGAACTACAGGACGCCATATACCAGCACAGGGCCAGCAGTCCGTTGGTGTTTGACTGGATTTATCGCCGCCTCAGGACAAAGAACGAAGATGCCGCTCGCCACGCCGCCGAGAAGCTTGTAGGGCAAGTCAAAGAGATGCAAATGAAGGAGATGAAAGTATGAAGCTACACGATCATTTCCGCACCTTTCTTGAAGACTTTGTTAACCTCAATGCCACTCGACTGGACTTATTGGAAAACAGCATCGAAGCCGTTAAGACAGCTGTGAAGGCCAGTTCCTGGGAGGCTAAGATCATAGACTTCGCGCCCCAAGGGTCTTGGGCGCACAAGACGATCATCAAGCCTTTGCCAGACAAGGAGTTCGATGCCGATCTTTTGGTCTTCGTGGAAGCAAAAGAGGATTGGACCGCTAAAGAATACGTCAATAAGCTGGCAAATGCATTGGAGGCTAACGCAACATATGCAGACAAAATTCGACGCTACTCGCACTGCGTAACCATTGAGTATGCATGCGATCGTCGCATCGATATTGCTCCATGCGTCGTCGATAGAACGTACAGGGGACAGTACGAAGTTTGCAACCGCGGCACCGACATGTTTGAACAGTCCGCACCCAAGGCGTACACCGACTGGGTTATTCAGAAAAACAGTATCGCGGGAGGCAACGATCTCAAAAAGGTGACGAGGCTCTTGAAATACCTTCGTGATATCAAGACAAACTTCACCTGCCCTTCGTTCTTGTTTACTACCCTGCTGGGGATGCAGATATATTCAAGCGATAAGGATTCCAGCGCATTTGCGGACTTACCGACCTCCCTGAAGACTTTGGTCGGCCGCTTGGACGACTGGCTCCAGGCACGCCCCAACGTTCCTCATGTCTCCAACCCAGTGCTTGCAACGGAAAATCAAAGCCGTGGGTGGAACGAATCCACATATTCGAACTTCCGCGACAAGATCAATCTGTATCGAGGATGGATTGATGACGCCTATGATGAGACCGATCGCGACGAAAGCATCGGCAAGTGGCAGCGTGTCTTCGGCGATAACTTCGCGGCGGGTGAGGCCAAGGAATCTGCACGTATTAGCGAAGCAGTCGCAAGGGAGGACGGGGCTATTGTGGTCGCCGGCCAGTATCAGGACTTGGTGCAAAAGGTTATAGCGATCGGCGGCAGGGCTTTGCCCGCGCGTCTTACCAAACTGCCATACATCAACCGGCCAAAGTGGAGACGTGCAGCGCAGCAATCACAGCTTACCGTGAATATCATTGCAGCTCTCTATCCGAGCGAGTACGGTCAGCCGATTTGCGCGGTGCAGTCGTTGGATCCTTTGAAAAGCGGCTACTGGGTCAAGTTTACCGCGATGAACGTGACTGGCGTCCCATTCCCGCCGGATTACATCGTCAAATGGCGCATTACCAATACTGATAAGGCAGCCTACGACGCTCAACAGTTGCGCGGCGACTTTTACGACTCGGATAAGGGAGGTAGCCGGATGGAACATCTGTCGTACCGCGGTGTTCACTTTGTGGAAGCATTCCTCATCAGGAGGGGCGACAGCCGTCTTGTTGGACAGTCCCAGCCATTCTATGTGGTGATCATGTGATGACAATGGTGCGCGCTGATCCCGGCTATCTGTATGCTGGCCAACGGCACGTGTCAATATTGAGATTCACTGTAGCAGGTATGCGCCTCATAAGTCTGAGACGCCAGGTTGTGCGGGGACTCTGGTGGTGTCCACCATTGCTAGCATGCCGCGCTGGGCAAATCATGAAGGAACCTTAGCAACGATGGATATCTACGAAAATATCGTCATTGGTAATTTTCTTTTTTCCTTGGGCGTGGCTATGGGGCGGCGTCAAGATGCGGAGGGACTCCCCATATCCGCAAATCTACTACAGCAAACGCCACTGGATCAGGGCTGCGGTGATGTCCTCATCCGGGGCTCCCGCGCGATGCGCATTCTTGAATTCAAGCGCGCGAAAAATGACAATTCAAAAGAGAAGGCAAAGTTGCTGCATTTAACTCGGGCACTTTCTGCAACGGGAAATGAGGACCTCAATTCGATCTCACGGTCAGTACACTGGTACATAAGTTCAATGATGCGTGATGGTGAGCTGAATTTGCGCATTGTCCCTTACTTGGACTTTCAGGAAAGCCAGGGGGACGGTCGCAAGTTCCAAGTGTTTATAGATGATCTGGTAAGTGAAGCGACAAAGTCGGGAAGTGATAATTCGAATCTCTACAACCGCTACTTGCAACTTGTCGCGATGTGCCAAGGTTCGGCTAAGGGATCTTCAGGCGGAGTGATCGTTTCAGTGACCAACGAAGGCAAGGTGAACTATTTTGTAGTTGAAGATTTGCGAGAACTGGGCTTTGAACTTTCTCAACTGCATACTAAATTCCTGCAAAGACAAGCGCAACAGCAACGTGAAATAATGCCTCAGCATGAGCGGACCTCTCGTCCGGCAGGTCGGGAGTACACGCTTTGACCACCGACAAACAACTAAATGTTAATGCGACAATCGGGGCGCTTTTAGAGGCCGCCATCCGAGATCAGGATGCAGTCCATAAAGCCGCTGAAGGGCTTGCAAGCTCAAAGAGAACACTTGACGCGGTAGCGAGTCAATTGCCTGGTGCAGTTGCGTCGAGTGTTGACGCATCGCTAGAGAAGGTTCTCGATAAGGCCGCAAAAGCGTTATTGAAAAATCTAAATGAAGCCGACGCCAATGCGGAACGGGCTTCCGCGGCATATGAAAGGGCAGCTCAGTTTGCGGTTTCCCGCATTGTGATTTGGGCGCTAGGTATCACCACTATTGCTGCAATGACCATCATCGCTGTGGCTTGGCTATTCATGCCGGACTTAGCTGAGCTACAAGCGCGCCGTGCCGAAAGGGATGCCTTGGAAAAACGCATAGCTTGGCTCAAGCAGGTAGAAGGAAGCGACATCTCAAACTGCATTTTGGCCGATCGACGAAGTAATCGTGTTTGCGCACGAATTGACTCGAAGTTTCCAGATGCCTGGAATGGGTACCGAATTCTCTCCAGCAAATGAAGTTGTCCGTTTTTTTGGGAAGTTTAGCCGCGCTAAGCTCGCGATGGGCGGAAGGAAACGCCGTTGGACCGAAGGCCATTGTTGCGTCTATCTCACGCGACGAGTGTGGAACGCTGCGGTAGCGGGCCGGGTATGAGGTCATCAAAGCCACTCAGCGGCTTCTGCGCCGGATAGCTTATCTATTCTCCGCCAGTAGGAAGTAACCTCTTCATGGAAAACAGCTGTTTAGGCATAAGAGGCTGCTGCATGCAGGAGCTGCTCCAGTAGTCAACGCCGAGCTGGTTAACGGCGCGGCGGCCAAGGTGATGAAAATAGACGGCAAAAGGTTCTTTTGTACGGCATTACACTGACGCATTTCGTGCCGGCGGCGCCAGGAGCTCAACATTGGGAGATGAGTAATTTCGAAGTGATGTTGCGCATTCGAGTGGCACTTTGACTCGTTTGCAGAATGCCCTAAGGGCGTTCGCAGTTCTTCCACGCCATCCCCAATCAAATGTGCTTGAAGGACCAACTACAGATACTGCCCCCCAAAAAATCCCTGACTCATTGAATACAGGTGAGGACATAGCTGACAGACCTTGCAGATATTCTCGGCTCCGCGCTGCCTGCCGTTTGACGATATCTGCTCTCATATCGTCCAGGTCGAAGGAGGTCAGCTGGGTTCTTAGCCCCGATTCCTTATGAAATCTAAGCTCTCGTTGCACTAAGGGCTCGGTCTCCAATCGATTGGCAAATCCCAGCCCCACCAATCCTCCGGCGGTTGATAGAATGGGTAACACTGCACCCAATCGGAGGGTTATCGGCAAATTGGATTTACCGTCGAGAACCAATACCACTTGAGGGCCTTCGCGAGTCCATCGTGAGAGCGAAACTGTTTGGTTCATCTCTAGTTGAAGATTGATGATGGACTGAACGAATGGCGACAGATGTTGGTTCTGGAAATGACCGCTTGACTCCGCGAGCTCTTCAAACAGTGGGCCTAAGAAGTAGCGGCGTCTCTCATCCTTGAGTAAAAAGCCGGTACTCAACAGTGACTTTGCATAGCGATGCGCTAGTCCCACGTCGATGCCTACCGATTGTGCAAGCTGTAAAACGCCCATGCCGTCTTTGGCCGAGCCTACCGCGCGCAACAGTTCTTCGACTCGATATACGGTTCCAATCCCGGTTTTTCCCGTGTTCATCTTGTCGCTCTTCCAGTACGCGCGCAAATTAAAATATCGCGGTTCATTTGGTGAACCGTAACGTTGACATCCTTCCCAAAGGGAATCCTACGGCGATAACAATGTCGCGTAATCGCTTCGGTGGGTTCCTGCTTCGCCGAGAGGCCTAACTACTCCGCTCTCCACAGGCTAAAACGCGATGTCCTCGCGCTAATATGCTGATCGCTCCAACTAAATCAGCGTTCTTTTTGCAGCCACATGTGACGCACAAGAATTGCGTACGATGCTGTTGATGTTTTATCGATTGCTCACAAGAAGAACATGTCGGGTCCTCTTGTCCATGCGTCATTGCTAAGAAGTGTCCGGCGCGCCAGGCGAGCTTATATTCCAACAGGCGTCGAAACTCTCCCCATCCTCGCGGAAAAGCTCCAATGTCTAATTCTCTTTTTGCCTCAGCTTCTTCGGGCACACTCTTACGACCGTTTGGTTGGGCCTTTGCCTCTGAACTCTGGAAGCACACCAGCGAATGGTTCTTCGTAATTGATGTTGAAGCCTTATGCAGAAAATCTTTGCGGGCGTTTGAAATCCGTGTGAGCATTTGCTGAAGTCGAGCATAGGCTTTCTTCCAATTGCTACTCGACTTAACTTTACGGTCCAGGCTTCGCTGAAGCTGGGCGAGACTACGAAGACGCTTTTCGGGTTGGTGAGGCTGCAGTACAGAGTTCCCGTCGCTCAGTGTTGCGAAGCAGTCAGCACCCTTAACGATACCGACGGCGCTCTCCTGCAATGGAGGCAGTTCCACCTCTCTCTGCGTTTGGATAGACACAAACCATTTTCCGTTCGACTCGCTAACGGTAACGTTGCGTAGATCGCCAAGGACATCTCGGCTTTTTCTATAGCGCAGCCAACCAAGCTTTGGCAGAAAAATGCGTCCGTTCAATTGGTCCAGCTTGATCTGATTCCTGTCGGGATAGCGAAAGCTGTCGCCTTGAGTTTTTCTCTTGAAGCAAGGAACGGAAGCGCGACCATCAAAAAAATTCCTGTACGCCTTCTCCAGGTCCTTCAACGCATGCTGAAGTGGATGCATTGGTGCCTCCTTGAGCCAAGGTATTTCCGGACCATTTCGCCAGGCAGTAAGTAGTTTCGCCATAGCGAAATAACCTATGAACTTGCCTCCAGTCGCTCGTGTCTCCAGTTGTAATGAAAGGCCTTTGTTATACACAAATCGGCAGGCGCCACCGAACCGTCGCATCTTGCGCGTCTGTTCGCCATTGGGCATAAGCTCGAATTTGAAGGCTTGGAGTCGAAGCATACGAGGTGTGTTCAGTAACCTATTCCGAAAATATTGATGCTGCTAGGATGGATATAGGTTCTCACAGTGATATGCGCCTTTGCTGACAAATCCGTGTGGATTGCTGCCAAGCATCGCTCAAAAAATTGGGAGGACAGACTGGGCTGCTGCCAAGTTCGGCATGCATCAGAACGCTACGGTGCGTACGGAGGATAAGCCGGATCGCCAATGTCGCGACCATTGACTATTTGTGGCGCGGTAGCAGTGTTCTTCACGTTCGGTTCCCGCGGTCAGCTAATGCGTGCGTGAGCTGAATCGTTTCTATCCCAAAAAGCACCACGGCGCTGGTCGCTCCATTTCGGAGGTATGTCGTCACTACCATGATTAATGAAAATAAAAGCTAGCAATGAACTGTCGATGCCTCATTTCTGTTTGCCCTCGTGCGTGATGCGCTCTGCAGTCTGAGTTGCATTCAATCTGCTCTGCCAAAAAATACGGCAAGGCGGAAGCCTTGCCGTATTGAGCTAAGACGAAATGTCGTATTACTTCTGAGGACTGGTCAACAAGCCGCTGTTGCCCTGCTGTTGCAGTGCTTTCAGACGCAGCTTGCTGTCGTCGCTGTTGGCCATCGCGTCAGCTGCAACGTTCAGCTTGCCGTTCGCATCGTAGCCCCTCATCACGTCAGCCATCTGAGCCACATTGGCTGCAACGTTGTTGCTGTTGAAGCTCAGGTTGCCTGCCGGAGCAGCCGGGGTAGCGCTGCTGTCGAAGGACGAGATCGCTGCGGCCAGGCTGGAGGCGCTGGCTGGCTCGCTGACTTGGAACCAGACGTCGGCGGCTTCGTGAGACTTGCCGTCGCTGGTCTCGAAGGTCGAGGTCAGGCCAACAGTATTGCCGTTGGTATCGACGTTGGCTTTCTGAACATCCAGATTCAGCTTGGTGACGTTCAGGTCAGCCAGCGACTTCAGCTCGTTAGCCTGGCTGATGCCGTCAGCGTTGCCATCCACCCACACCTTCAGACTGCCGAAGTCCTTGTCGGCTGCGGTGATCATGCCGTCGCCGTTGGTATCCAGCTCAGCCATTGCTTGGTAGCCGTCGGATGCCTTCTGGCCGTTCGCCAGAGTGGTGCCGTTACCGAACAGCTCGGAACCATCGTTGATGATGCCATCACCGTTGCGATCCAGAGCGAGCAGGCCGTCGTCGCCGCTCACCCAGCCGGTGTTCAGCTTCTGGCCGTTGGCCAGCAGGTCGAACTGCACTCCCTGAGTGACGTCCAGCGTTTCGATGCCGTTGCCGTTGAGGTCTAGAACAATCGGGCTAACCTTGAGTGCTTGAATCTGGGAGTTAGTGGTCAAACCTTTAAGCTGAGCTGAGGTCAATGTTCCAGCTTGAGCCATGCTGAAGGCACTGAGCTGAGCGATAGTCATATGCCCAATCTGATCAGAGGTCAGGCCTTGCATCTGCGCCGTGCTCAATGCCGCGATAGTACTGGTCTTCAGGGCCGCAACGTCTACAGTTTCCAAAGCGCCGATGGCTGCGGAGCTCAATGACTGGATCTGCTTGGTCGTGATCATGCTTGCCTGAGCTGTGGTCAGAGCAACGAGCTGGTCTGTAGTCAGTGAACTGAACTGTTGTGTGCTCAATGCAGCGATCTGCGAGGTCTTCAAGCCACACATGTCGCGGGTCTCGATTGCCTGAATATCGTTGGTAGACAGCGATCCCAACTGTGTGGTGGTCAATGCGCCCAACTGATCGCTGCTCATAGCGACGACCTGGTCGGTGCTCAGCCCAGCCAGAGCTGCCGTGGTCATTGCTGCGAACTGTACGGTGCCCAGTGCGCCAATCTGGTCAGTGGTGAGAGCCGCAATCTGCGCGGACTTCAACGCTGCCATAACCGTGACCTTCAACGCACCGATGTCAGCAGTTTCGATTGCTGCGATTGAGTTACTGCTTAGAACACTTACCTGTGCCGAATTCATCACGCTGAACTGGGTCGAGGTCAGAGCCACGATCTGGGCGGAGCTTAGACCGTTTGTCATCTGGTTGGTGGTCAGCACAGCGACATCGGCAGTGGTCAGGTTCTTCACCTGGTCCGTGGTCAAGGCGGCAACCTGCGCAGTACCCATCGCGGCGATCGCCGCCGTCTTCAGGACTACCAAGTCAGTGGTCTGGATGGCTGCAATCGCGTCGGTGCTCAGCGCTGCCACTTGGTTGCTGTTCAGAACCGCAGCCAGTTGGGTGCTCAGGGCAACGATCTGGTCGGTCGTCAACGCTTTGGACTGGTTGGCGGTCAGCGCGGCAATCGCGGCAGTCTTCAAGTTGGCGAAATCAGCTGTTTCCATCGCGGCGATGTTGGCAGTGCTCAGTACCGCCACTTGGGCGCTGGACAGCGCTCCAGCCTGGTCGCTCGTCAGCGCTACGATCTGGCTCGAGTTCAGTCCACCAGCCATTGCTGCCGTGCCAAATGCCGTCACCTGGGCAGTGGTCATTGCAGCCACCTGGTCTGTAGTCAGCCCTGCCAGCTGTGCCGTCTTCAACGACGCAATTGCCGCCGTGCTCAGGCCGCTGAAGTCTGATACCTGGATCGCGCCAAGGGCTGCCGAGGAGAGTGCCCCCACCTGGGCGGTGGACATTGCGGCAACCTGCGTTTGCGTCATCGCCACCATCGCATCGGTAGAGAGCCCGCTAATGCCTGCGGTACTCAGGGCGGCGATTGCATTGGTTGTCAATCCCTTTACCTGGTCGGTCGTCAGCGCTGCGACCTGCGCTGAGCCCATTGCTGCCAGTGTCGAAATTTTGATCGCGTTCAGGTCTTGCGTCTGCAATGCGGCGATCTCATCGCTGGTCAGAGCAAGGAACTGTTTCGACGACAGGGCAGCGGCTTGCGCCTGAGTCAGCGCCACAATCTGGTCGGTGCTCAGCGCCACGAGCTGGTTAGTACTCAATCCTGTGATTGCACTGGTACTGATTGCCGCGAAATCCATCGTTTCCATCGCAACCAACCCGGCTGTAGTAAACGATGCGATCTGGGATGAATTTAAGACACTAGTTTGAGCAGACGTCAAAGCTTTTGTTTGATCGCTGCCAAAGGCTTGTGCGATCTGTTGCGTTGATAACGCTGGAATTTGTACAGTGGTAAGCGCCGCAATTTGGTCCGACGTCAATGCCATCAAATCAGCTGCCGAAATAGCAGAAACTTGGCCCGCGCTCAACGCAGCAATCTGATCTGTTCCAAAACTAGTGATTAAACCCATTTCTTCTCCTGTTCTTGTGGAAAGTTCTCTACTTGTATCAAGACTGCCAAGCAGAAAAATCGACCGATATTTCGTTTTTGCGCCGTGGAACCAGGAGCATTCTTCGCAGCGCGAAATTTTTAAGCAGCTCACAGACGCCGATCTGCGCGACTACTTTCGCTTAGGCGCATCGACCTTTGCGGGACGGAACAACCTTACCGTCGTCGAATTCAGCCCCCTTCAGTTCAGCCAGACGATGGACTTCGTCCATCGGTAACTTCGCGAACAAGGCGAAAAATCGTCCGACTTCGTGATCATGGACGTTGCGCCAAAACTGCCAGTAGTCGAATGGGTTCCGTCCGTCAGCGTTCAGCCATACCGCATCATTGGTGGACTTTCCCATCTTTCGCCCATCGCTCGTGGTCAGCAGAGGCATCGTTAGTCCATACAGCGTCTGGGCCTGGGTGCGACGTCCCAGGTGAACGCCGTTGATAATGTTGGTTCACTGGTCTGCACCACAGCCATGCCTTCTTGCTAGTTCAACGAAGTCATACTTCAGTAACCTATTACGCAAATATCGATACTGCTATGCATGGAAGTAGGTTCTCACGGCAACTGTCGCGTTTGCTGACAAATGCATGTGGATTACTGCCACGCATCGCTGGAAATTCGAAAAAGACATACATGAGGCCTCTCTGCTGCAATGCGGACTACTAATCGCCAGTCCGAGTCAACGGGTCGAGCACCACCAAGCGTGTGAAGACGGTATGTTGTGTTTACTGGACGGTCGTTATGGCTGGCTGCATGAATTCGTGATCAGTACCGTTCGCGGTTCAGCGCATGAACTAATCACGGCAAGCAGCGGCGAGGAAATGAAGCACTAATGGGTCTCGCTGATGTGTCCGGAAGGAGAAAGTGCACCGGTGAGTCAACGTGATCCGGGTAGTATTGCGCGAAGTGGGGTCTCGAATTTGAGTGCCCCATTTTTATGATTGGTAACGGTCAGCGAAGGCCGGATTGATCTTTTATCTTTGAGGCTTTGCATGTTTGCCGAGCTCCGCGGCCTGCGCTGAGGTCAGTTCTCTTTCAAACGCAGTTGTCCCTGTGGTTTTGTCGGTGTTGTCTGTCAAATCCTCAGCAATACGGAATCTCTCGGCCACGCTGTTGCGATTATCGGTGCTGGTATGCCCGCGATAGGTCGGGCTGGCACCGATTGCGCCGCTGTTATAACTTCCGCCACGATGGATTACCATTATTCCACCATCGAATGGGGCGCAGCCGTTGATCCAGGCGCTTTCATCGTCGGCGCGCCTTCATAGTTTAAATGCTGGCAGTCTTCGACCTGTTCCCCTGCATTGCCTAGCATGTCGTACAGGCCAAAGGCATTCGCTTGGTACGTACCGACGATTGTCGAGAACTCGGGGTGATCATCGCATCCGACCGCTTCCGGCTTTTTCCGACGAGGTGGAAAAGCTAATTAGCTAAGCTTGCTCGCCAAAGAGAGCGGGTTAGCCTGAGCAGCCAAGGTAAATACATGCCAATCAGCAAAGCTCAGGCAACGTATTCCTATTTTTGTATTTGAGGATGTGGAATTGGATTCGCGTAGGCAAAAAGGCGTGTCACGATATCTCTCATCTCTTCTTGAAGCTTGAGGCCTATCAGTCCAGGCGAAAGCAGGCCTTTAGACATTTGATGCATAACTAATTCTTGAAATTTCTTGTATTTTTGCAAAGTATTAATTTTATTCGGAGTTAGTTCGTCGGAAAATGACGACCGGCTTCGAAGCGCCATACTTTCGGCAAAAACTATATTCGCTCTAGAGTAATCCCAAAAAATCCATACTGCGGCAACAAAATACGCAAACGAAAGGCCACGACCATTCTCCTTATCAAGACTCGCGCGGCAGAGGGAATAAGAACACCATGTCGGGCTCACGTAAGCGAAGTCCTTTAAGCCCTCTGGTGTCCGTTCAACATCAAAGAAATCAGGCGCCAGCTGGATGGCGTCTTTTAGGGCGGCTACAAAATAGGGTGTGTGAGCATCCATTGTCGCGAAAAGGTTGGCCGACTCGACTAAGTGCTCCTTGATTGCCAAAACCTCTTCCTCCGCGGTGTCGGAAAAATAGTGACGAAAGCCAGCAATGCTGGCCATGTTACCTTCAATACTGACATCACTAGTGGAGTACCTTGGCATCGTCTTGATAAATGTGGTGTAGTGGTTGACCATTGATTTCGGGAAATATCTTGCTGCCATTTGAATTCCTTCCGCAGATCTAAGCAAATCACGCTCGATCCGGTCTTTCAGATACCAGTCGATTAGTTTCCCAGCTTTCTCTACACCTTCTATTAGCGACTTCACTTTAGTTGAAGGTGAAGTTGTATAAAATGGAATGAAGCCGTCACAATCCCATTTGAAAACTCTCTCAAGAATGTTTTTTTCCTCGTCTTCAGAGACCGCTGCCTTTGAGTGAGCTTTGTGTTTGCAGCTCACAAGCCATCGTATTTTGCTTCCATCGCTGAAGGTTTCTTTCACCCCTAAATCAATCCCATTATCTGCACCGGTTGAAATCTGCTCGAAAATGACAGTGGGACGAACCGATGTGAAAAAGTCAAGGCAAAATGTCTCGAAATCGTCTGGAAGAGATGATTTGCCAATCGGCGTGTCTTTAACTGACGCATGGTCTGCTTTTGGTGAGACGATCTCGCGAAAATCAATGATTCCCATAGTTCCTTATTGAGATATAAGTCATATCTATGATTATAGAGCTGGCATCTGCAATATCGTACTTAAACTTTATCAAAGTTTTGCGTCTGCGCGCCCTTGAAATGATAAGGTGCTGTGACGCGGTCAGTGTATTTGGACGAGCTCAGTCGACCGGTTCAAGTCGTGGATGTCGCGTTCAACCAGCAAAAAGGTGTATCTGGCCTACCTTAGCATTTACGCTCTGGTCTGCACCCGACATGGCTGCTCCATTGAAACGCAGCTCACGCCCAGCAACTAGCCGACGAGCAACCCGAGGCCAGGACAACCGAGCTTCGCTCCGTTCGGGTCCCACTAGGGCAGGCAGGCGATAGACTTCGTCCATCAGTAACTCCGTGAACAAAGCTATGAACCGCCCCGCGTCGCAATCATCTACGTTATGCGTCAAGCGGAACAAGTTGGCTTGTGGTCGCTCTCATGCTGGCGGTTCTTGAGCTAGCGGTTGAGCTTTTTTGAGATTGAAAGAAAAGCGTTCCCCCTGCTGTATGTAATGGCGCTTTGCTTGAGCCAGCTACTTGCGACCACCGTATACTCGTCTGCACCGTCGCCAAGCTGCTGCGGCATTTTGCACCTCTGTTTTCAAGCGCGCGATATCCAATTGCTGTACGGCTCCTGCTCGCCCGATGTGAACGCTCCTCCGCAAGTTTGTCGGATTCGCGCACAGCGCCACATTGTCGCCGGGCTGGCGCGGTTCACTCTGGTTGTCAGACCTTTGATTGCGAATATTTCGCGTCGCAGTGAAGCCAGGCTTGCTGCGGATCGAATGTCCTGACTTAAGCTGCTGAGGCCCTAACCTTGACAAGCCGCCGGTTCGCCTCATCTTCTCATTTCAAGAGGCGCCATAGCGAAAATCCTAGCACGCCAATGCCGAATAAGAACAAACAAACATGTCCCGACTTCATGCCAGGATAGAGTGTGCTCTGCTGCGGCTGTTGCGGGTCAACGTAAACATCAATGTACTTGCCTGCGATAAAATCGCGCGCGCAATGCATGACAATGTCGCGATCTTCGTTGCTTTCACCGACATACTGTCCATTGCGATAGCGCGCATCTTCGAACACATACTCGAAGTCGACTCTCGCGGTGAATACATCGAGTTTTGAATCGATGTCGCCCCGGCGAGACTCGATTACCACGTGGCGCACTACACCGCCCACTTGGCGCCAACGTTTGGACGCGGATCCGGCCCTCAGTGCACGGGTTGAAAGCGTAACAAACCCTAATCCAATGACGCAGCCGACAATTAGAAATAATTCTTCCATCAGCATTAAAGATCTAACTTTCTAGTATTCTCGCACGAAGAATGCAAACTATTCCAGCCAGCGCGACATGCGGTAACGGGCAAGCTTGTCGATATTGAGAACCGCAAAATTCAAGCGACTAAGCCGAAGCTCAGTCGACAAGTTCAATTCGTACATGTCGCATTCTGCCAGCCGAAAGGCGTATCTGGCGTACCTCGGCATTCAAGCCGTTGTCCGCATGAGCGACCACGATCCCATTGAGCCGCAAACCTCCAGCAGCAGCTAAACGACGTGCATCGCCCGTTGAGGCGCAGAGTCCAGCTAGGACTACAAGCTCGCACAGAGTGATGCCGCCGGCATATCGTTTACTCCCGCTATCGTCGTCTTGCATAAATTCGCTTATGTTGACATGCGACGTCAACTCTTAACGCGCAAGGTGCTGCCATTATGCAATTCCGCTGAACGCTGGACTGACAATTATTGCTAATTTCGGCCACGGCGTTTAAGTTGCCACTTTGATCTGAACAGGATCACAGTCAGCCATGCGGTGTAGCCTCGAAGACTTTGCTTGCGCGCCATGTGTATCCAGGAGCCAAATCCTGAACGCGTACAAGGGAGTACCGCTGCCATCGCATTATCCGAAGAGTGATGATTGCCTAGCGCCGCAGCGACATGTGGTGCCAAGGCAAGCATTGTCGGTATTAAAGACAGTAAATTCGGAGAGGCGTAGCTTGGGGGTTAGTCGCCGAGTTCAATTCGTACATGTCGCTTTCGACCAGCGGAAAGGTGTACCTGGCCTACCTCGGCATTCACGCTCTTGTCTGCGTCCAAAACCGCTACTCCATTGAGGCGCAGACCGCCACCAGCAGCTAGACGACGTGCGTCGCTCTTCGAGGTACAGAGTCCAGCTAGGACCGCGAGTTCGCCCAGCGTGATGCCGGCCGCGTGTTGTGCGCGACCTAACGTCACAGTCGGTAGGTCTGCACTATCAATTTCATTGTTGAATGCCGCGTTGGCTCCGCGAGCAGCGTAATTAGCTGCGTCATCTCCATGAGCTAAACGAGTCGCTTCCGACGCTAGGACGACCTTAGCGTTGTTTAGTTCAGCCCCCTCTAGTGCAGCCAGGCGATGGACTTCGTCCATTGGCAACTCCGTGAACAAAGCGAGAAACCGTCCGATATCGCGATCATCTACGTTGCGCCAAAACTGCCAGTAGTCGAATGGCTTCAATCGGTCAGCGTTCAACCACACCGCACCATTGGCGGACTTACCCATCTTTCGCCCATCGCTCGTCGTCAGCAGCGGCATCGTTAGCCCATACAGAGTCTTGACCTGGTTGCGACGTCCCAAATCAACGCCGTTGATAATGTTGGCCCACTGGTCTGCACCACCTACCTGCAGTGTACATCCATACCTTTTTGCCAGTTCCACGAAGTCATACGCTTGGAGTAGGGTGTAGCCGAACTCAAGGAACGAGAGCGAGTGCTCGAGTTTCGTGCGGATCGCATCGAAAGTAAGCATACGATTTACACTGAAATGGCGGCCTACGTTGGATAGAAACTCGAGATAGCCTAGTCCATCAAGCCAGTCTGAGTTATCGACGATCTGGGCGTCGCTCCCCAGGAAGCGGTGGAATGCATCTTTGATGCCGCGAATGTTCGCAGCAATGACATCGGAAGACAATACAGGCCGAGACGTATCTCGGAAGCTTGGATCTCCGATTCGAGTTGTCGCCCCGCCGATTAGAAGCAATGGCTTGTGGCCGGCACGCTGCAGCCAGCGCATCAGCATTAAACCTTGGATGTGGCCGACATGCAGGCTATCTGCAGTTGCATCAAAGCCGATGTACGCAGTGACCTGGCCAGCCATGAAGGCTTGCCGTAAGCCTTGGTCATCTGTGCACTGATGGATAAATCCGCGCTCGCCAAGCAGGTGAAGCAGGTCATTTGAGACATCAGACATTACGAACTCCTTAAGTGGTGGTTAGCCGCTCAGGAGATCTCGATGTCGCAACCCGTCCCCTGATGGCGGACCGGGTTGCATGCGCAAGCTCCTACCGCCGGAAGCGGTAGGCGTAATAGCTAGCGATAGAAAAAATCGACGAAATCATGTTTGGCATCTTATAGCTGTTCAAGACATTGAGTCAAATGCCTGCTAATACCTTGGGTCGTGCGCTTAACTAGACAAACGCCAGGCCATCTCTTTCCAAATTGTGCTTCTTACGATCCGCATCAGGTGCGCTTCTCCAGCAATGTAAGCTCGTGCCGCTCCTTCAAGTGCTGCGTGCCGCTGCGCGACGGCGTCGAGTTCTGCATCAAGAGCAGAGGTGACGCGAAACAAAACATCGTCCAAGATCTGGCTGGCAGCGCTACTCGAAAGACCAAGCTCGCAACCTGCGCGTAGCATATTCGCCCGCCGTACTTGACCGAAGAAGCGGGCTTCTGGCAAACCAATTGTCATGTCAATCCAAGGCCATCCATCACCATTCGTGATGGCCCTAGTCGCATAGGGGCCAGTCGAAAGCAGGTCGTAATGCGGTGTGAGTTTTATTCCTTCGTTAGACACAAAGAAGGACAGATTTTTTAGATGGGCATCGTCGTTCCCGATTAGCACATTGAAGACGAGCCAACGGTACAACGCTTGGCGCGTCTGTTCCTGATCTGTGGTCAGTGAAATGAGACGCTGCAGTGCTGTCAGAGTAGCGACGAGATACTTGTTTGTTCGGGCGATGTTTAGAAGCTGACACGCATCGACGACATGAACGCTGTCTGCGCTTTGCTCAGAAACCGACAAATTGAGGGGAGGGCGCGCGACTCGGTCAAATCTCTCAACGATGTAAACTGGCTCAGGCACGTACGTGAGATAAACTCCAGGTACTTCCAGACCGGCTGCACGAGCAAGGCGCATCACTATGTATTCATTGATGGCCGACGCGGGATATCGAAGACTCTCCGGATGGTCCGGCTTGAGTATGTGCGTGGAAGCTGTTGTACCTACAGGCTCGAAGAGTCGTCCGTCATTCATCACGACGACGAGGAGCTTGTGTTGAGCGCCAGCGACGGCGACTCGCTTGGGTGAGTACGCTGCCATTGTGCGAGTTCCAAGTGCCGTAATGCGTTCGCTTAACTGCTCGCGACTCAACTCTCTTAAGCCTGAGTCACACGCCAACTCTTGCCCAGGTTCGCGGAAATTAAGTGCACCGGTCGATTCCTCTCCCAGATACTTCAGCAACGCGAAGGTATCTCCTCCGGGAATCCCGGCCTCTTTGAAAATAGAATGTTGAAGTGCTTCCTCTGGAAGTAGATTCTCGAAGTACCATTGCACGTGCCTGTTACGCTCGTCATCCACATGCACGTGCCGTGTGCGGGTAAGTGCAGGTGAGAGGTCAAAACTGATTGCGCTCCTCGCCCATTCGTGCTCATAGGTAAAGCTCCATCTGCCTTCTTCTTGGAGTTGTCCAATGCAATCATGGTCAATAAAAACGTCGAGGCACCTCATTTTGAGAGTCCGCTCATCGAGACAGCGTTTCAACTCGCCGCGTCGGGTATGGGCCAGCCCAGTGTAGTCGCGGTTCTTCGAATAACCCAGCGCATCTCTTCGTCGCTTCCCCAGCGCGTGAGCAAAAGCTTTTTCAGCAGTCCCGAAAGTATTCCCTCTTCGGTCATTGCAGCGTACTTGGTTGCTCGATTTCGCTGACACTTCTCTACCAGCTGGTTGGCTATGTCCTCGCATATTTCGAACCGTTTTGCCAGCTCTTTTGGTAAATATCCAGAGTAGTACTTACCGTCCTCACTATTAAAGCGAACGGCCAATTTGGGTTGAGCTCCGCTAAGGGATGCGATTGGTCCTCGCGGGAAGTCTTCCGGAACAGTCACATCGCCTGACATCGAACCTCCTATTGCTTAGCTGCCAGTCATCCCAATTCGCTATGCGCCCGACACACCTCAACCGAGCTCACCCTCCGGATTACATCTGATCATGTTATTACGAAAAACGTAGAAGTCAACTCAAGCTTAGTTGACGTGGAGGAAAAGGAGCCGGACAATGAGGTGGAAGAGTCCCCGCGGAAGAGGTTCGGGATTCGCAAGCATCGCGACAAAAGATGCTATGTCTCCCCACAGCATGCTCTTTGGTGAAAGAACATGTAAGACCAATGGTAGACTACGTCTTGTCTACTTAACCGATCCGCTGAGGCGCGCTATGGCTGTCTGGCAGTTTGATCTGTATTTCATTCATATTGGCGCTCCTCCACCAGACACGAGCGGTGAAGACTGGGACGCTCCCACTCTACCGCCAGAGCAAGTACGTCAGGCGCAGGAGCGGTTAGCGTATTACTTCGGCCCACCTTGGTTCATGCTAGACGACTGGCTTGTGTTCGGGCCAGAGAATGGCAACCGCATTGATATCCAATTTGATGAGGAGCACTACGCCAGCATCTTTGTGCGTTGTGACGTCCGTAGCGAAGCCCCACAATTTCTGTCTTTGGTTGCGGACCTGGCACAAATATTGGACTGCATGCTGTTCAGCATCGACAACGAGCAACTGATTCCCGCCAACGCTCAGCGACTTTTGCTAGAGGTCGGGCAACGAAGCAGCGACCTTGATGCAGCACATATGAAAGACATCGAATAAAGCATATGGGCACGGATGCAAAAATAGTCTGCTTGGGCTGGGGTTCGTTAATATGGATCAACGAGAACTTCCAGTGCAGGGAAATTGGATGAACGATGGGCCAATTTTGCCCATCGAATTTGCTAGGGAATTCTGAGATGGGCGTATCACTCTCGTACTTTGTGCAGACGCAAAGCCTGTGCGGACGTGCTGGTCGCTTCTGGATCTAGAAGACGTGTCCGACGCGATAGTTGCTTTCGCCGCGCGCGAAGGCATCACGAACGCTATGGCGCATAGTATCGGACGCTGGAATTCAGTCGACGGCAAGCATTACGGTCTTCATGCCTATACCATTGTGGACAGGGCCGCGCGCCAGAACCTCAAAGGTGTGGTCTGGACCAATCTACCTTGTGGATTTAGGAACTCGCGCTCAGATGCCTACAGAGGCAGCTGTTCTGGCATACCTGGCTGCCTTAAGGGTGAAGCGCTGCTCGCGGCGAGACGCGACATCGCGAACACATCAGCGCAAATCGAAACTAAATTCCGCCCGTCTTTGACCGCATACCTTCAGCTGAGCGCTGAACTAGCAGCATCGCGGTAGTCGAACAGAAACAGCACGCACCTATCGCTACTTCTATACGCAAAGAGGAAACCAAGGAACTCGACAATGACCTATTCGCTTCAATGAATCGACGGAACATGATCATTCGAGACTTGCGCACTTTTATCAACGGCATGACTGTCGATGGCAACCAAAAGGCGGTGCCCGGCGCCAGCTTCCTGGACAAACTAACTGTTTGAGGCTGCAAGCCAATCTTTCATCAATCGAACAACGTGCTTACGGTCCGACTTAGTCAGACCGTGCCAAAAAAGCACCCATTCGGCTAAATCATCACCGTCACAGTAAAAGTAAGCAGCCGGCACGTTCAACACTTTCGCTAGCTTTGCCGCAACTTCAAATGCCGGCTCATGCGCGCCAGTCTCGTACCTGCTTATCCGGGCACTGGCGACATGCTCGTCGAGGCCAATCGCGACCCCCAATTTGTCTTGGGGAATACCAGCGTTCTTGCGAGCTTCCCGCAGGCGATGTCCGATTAATGATGCCAACTGCTGTTTTGTCATTGCACGAATATCGTAGAATTTGCTTGAGAATTCTCTACGAAATACGTAGTATTTCCCCGTAGTAAGGCACTTTCCCTAAATCGCCAAGCGAGATGCAATGCCTTCGCCCGTGTAGCACTTTCACAATGGAGGAATATTTGAAGCGTGTAATTCTGACCGGAGCGATCTCGATATTTATCTACGGGTGCGCTAGTACGTCCTCGTTGAAAGACTCGTCGGCTTCGTTGACTGGGTATGCGGACAACCGTGTCGGCTATATTTTGTCCAACGGGCGAGAAGTCACAGGGACTCGGGTATGGTCAAATGACAATCAAATTTTGGCCCTGCGAATCAAGGGCCGACTAATCAATGCGAAGGACTTAGACTCAGTTACTGTGACAGAGACCAAACAATCACGCGCGCCTTTGAAAATTACAGTTACGCTGAAGGCTGGCGAAGTCCTGGCTGCCGATGTTCCAGACTGGGGATATGAAGTCGAGTGGGTGGCTTGCACTGCGGCCAAAGTCTGCGAATATCTTGTTCGTGCGCCTTCAGCAGTTCGGCATTTATCGTTCCCAACCTTCCCTGCTTTGTTGTCCGTTGCGACCTTCCCCGCCATCGAGGTTGCTGCTCACAAAGATGGACTTCCAGAGGCTCTTGCAAAATCCGTCCTGACGCATAACCTTGACGACGCATTCGGGTATTCTCAAAGCAGCTACACAATCAAGTTCCAGCCTGTCGACCAAGCATCTGATCTAAAAGGCGCCATCGAAAAGCAGCGCGCCCGGCAGCTGGCCAAGGCTCAATGCATCTCTGAGGCTATGCGGCGAGGTGACGATGAGCGTCAAGCACAAGAAAAGGAGGTTCGCCGACGCGCGCCTCCAGGGAAGGAGAACGAATGGGTAGAAGCTTGGCGGTCATCCAATTCTCCGAGTTTCTGGCGAAGCCAAGCGGAGATGGCCTGCAACCGGTAGACGAAGAACGCCCCCCAGCCTTGAGACAGAGCGCGTTGTATTTTAGGGAGTGAAAAAAAGAGAGCCGGAGCATCAGCGCTTCAGGTAAGTGGCTCCGGCGAATTGGTCCCGCCGATGAGTGAAGAATTAAATTTCAGCTTTACTCACACGTGATCTGTGATTGCGAGACCGGCGTTTTATGCGAATTGCAGTGCTGACTGCTGTCATAGTAACGACCGCTGCAAGCGCTATCCCTAAAATGGGAAACATCTTCATCGCCATTGATGAAGCAGAAGAATCGCTGACAGAGTCGAACACTCTGCTGCCGATCAGAGACGTCGCCAAGGCGGCAGCGACACCTAAGAGGGGTGTTGTTACGGCCAACAAGCGTTCCTTCGATTCCTCCGTCCGAATCGTCGTTTCCCGCAGTTTCTGAATCAGGGATGCGACAGTCAAAAGCACCGCTTGGGCCTCGGCTGTTTTTTCGGCTGGCAAAAACTGCTGCAGTTCCTGGAGCTTGGCTGAAAGCTCTTCGTCTAAGTCTTCCAACCGGAAAGGCTCACGGCGTTCTCGGATCTCACGAATCAGGTGGTCAATCTTTACCGAGTACTCGGACTTCTGTGGAATATCTAAATGTCGACTCCGTTGAAGGCGCAGCGCTACATCTTGCAGCAACGAAATCGCAGTGAATTCTGGACGGAGCGCGACCAAGTGGCCGCGTTCAGATGCGTGAATAAGGTTGTCAATGACGTGTTCGGAAAGTTGCTGTTTGTTAATGATGTAGCTCTCTATAACGTCTAGCAGTTCGGTGGCGGCATGTTTTTTCCGTTCCGCGGAAGCGGACGCGCTGTCTTTCTTTTGCAGCCGATAAAACACATAGGACACAACAATACCGATAACGATAGACAGAATCGATAGCCAGTTATTCTCGATGAACACCTGCATAGGCTTGAATAATGAGTAGGGATATCGCAGTGTAGGGGCGAAATGTTCCTATCGCAACAACAATGGCAGGCATCTTCTAGGTGTTCGGTCTATCGCGGATATGAGTGGCGTGCGTACGCGGCCGTGACTCATTAGAGTTGGCCCTAGTGGGCGCTGCCGGAAATAGGCTCTATTGCACCGATACGCACAATATAGTTGTCTGAAAAATATTGGATTACCGTAGGGAATTAACTGCTCAACAAAGCTTTTGAATGAGCTATTTCGCGTTATACACTGTACGGATTCACAGCGTATAACATAAAATAAGCTTTTTAAATCAATAGCTTACAAACATATTTTCATATTGCAGAACTGTGCAAATGTGACTACACTGCCGCCATTACCCGATTAGAGGCGGCCGTGAAAAAGCAGTTGCGTGATTCAATCGAAGTGGTCGTCAGCGAAGTTTCTTCGCTGCGCTCTCCCACGCCTGAAGCTTGCGCACTCCATACGGATCACCCCGAAACTTTCACGCCGCAATTCGGGGGCGAGCTTTTTCGATTGCGCCAAATTGCCGGATTGCAGCAATCAGCACTCGCAAAGAAATCCGGTTTGACAAGGGGTTATTACGGCCAGTTGGAAAACTCAAAGAAATTGCCGCCCCCGAGCAGGACGGTTGAACGAATTTCTGACGCGCTAGCGCTCACGCGGTCGCAGCGCTGTCGACTGGCCTGTTTAGCGTTGATTGAACGGGAGAATTATTTTGCCCCGCTGATGTCGGAAGCGCTCGAGGCTATCCTCAAAGACCTGGCCTTCAAGGCCGATGGCCTTTCGACGAACCAGATTCGACGAATCGCCGAGATTTTGGAGGAGGTGCCTAGCGCATAAAGACAAAACGACGAACCACATCACTGCAGTCCGTCGCCCTGCTGGCTCGGAGAAATATACCCCCAAAGACCGATCAATCCAAAGGGTATCTTTCCTAGGCCTGCAGGTCAAGCCACTGCTTTCTAAAAAGCTGCATTTCTAAGCGCTACGGCGCAGAGAAAGGGGAAGATATGTCCTTAGCAAGCCACCCTATGACGAGCTTGGCCTGGGTTGACCAGGTCTTCAACGCGCCGCCTGCCCGCGACTTGAAGGGACCGGCCAAATATACCCAAGCTTTCAGGACGCCAACAACATCGGATCTTGAGGGCGTTGTCGATACACAAGGCTATACCGAGACCGCCGCCGCGCTTCTGTTTGACTACTTCAGAAATCGAGGCCTCGTGGGGCGCTTCAAAGCTCAACCTTTCGTTACCGTCAAAGCAGAGTTTGGAGCTGAAATCTGCCCAGACTTCCTGGTGGAAGTCTTGGTGCCGACCAAAGCCGTATTCATCGTTGAAATCAAGACGGAGGGATACCTCGACGATAACGTTCGGCAAAAGCTTGATGACAACAGGAGGAAATTTGCTGAGTTCGGTTTGCCATACCTCGTATGGACTGACCAAGAACACCTCGGAAACGTGATGACCCTGAATTTGGACATGTGGCGCGTGAATGGCGCCAATGTTCCTAACGCAGAAACCGACACCTTCTCGGCTTGGCTGCGGCGATTCGAAGCGACAACCATCGGAGATGCCGTCCGGGCTGGCTTTACCCTGGATGTGATTGAGGCGGCTGCGTGGCGGTGGAAAGCGTTTATGCCGCTGAATGAGGCGACACGTTACGACATGCTGCTGACTCCCGAGCCGCAAGATGACTTGATGGGCTCCTACTTCGAGCTTCAAGTGGCGCAGAGAAGCTGGTGGAGCAAGCTTGCTACCAAGCACAGGACGGGAGTACGCCATGACTAATCAATTGCAATGGGAATTCACAATGCGCCCTGGGGTGCATTTCCGTCACAGCACTTTGGCCAATGAGACTGTGGTCATTGACTACGTCGCGCCTCAGCAGGTCGCGGTCAGAGAGCTACTCAGTGGCGACCTGCATCAAATACCTAGAGACGTCTTTCTTCAGTTATTTAGCAAAGGCGAAATTTATCCCCTTGCCCCGGAAGAGGCTCACCGTAGCGTGATAGCAAAACGGCCGCCAGGAGCGAAAGACGAACTCCCGGCAGTATCAGGTCTGATTGCTGACAAGAGCAAAGCTGAGCAGGAGCAAGGGTTCAAGAAATTGGCTTATCGGGAAGACCTGCTCAAGGAATTCGACAATCTACGGCCTACTGAAGCCATTGAGAATGCAATTGAGGAGATACGGATACGGCGCGGTGACGCGCGAGCTCCGTCAAAGTGGACCATCTATAGATGTGACTTGGCAATTAAAGAGGCAGGTGGAAATGTTGCCGTGGCATTTCCAAACTACGCGGATCGCGGCGGACCAGGAAAGCGCCGGATGGATGCGATAACTTGGGACGCGCTCAGTGAGACATTGCAGAAGGTAAGGAGCAGCAAAGGCCGCATTTTGTTCTCTGACGTATACGACGAAGTCGAGCTGAAACTTATCGCCCGGGTTGACGATGACGCACCAAAATATAGACCCGCCTACTCCACAGTCAGGCGTCATACGAAGGCGGTAGTGAGCGCGTTGGAAATGACAAAGCGCAATAAGGGGGATAAGCAAGCAGCGCGGGAGTTCGATGAATGGAGCCGCAGAAACAGGGCAATAGCTCCGCTCCAGCGCTATGAATGTGACGACAAAAATACCGGTGTCTTCGGTGTCTGCGAACGTAGCGGCCTTCCATTAGGGAAGATATGGCTGACCGTGGTCCTGGACCAATATTCAAGAATGCCTGTCGGGCATGTGGTCTCTGGCAGAGCGCCCAACCAGTGGACGGCGCTAAACGCTCTGATAAATGCAATCATGCCGAAGGACATGTCGTCCCCATTGATGTGCCGAGTAAAAAGCGAAGTGCCGTACTGTGGCTTACCGTCGCGAGTGATTTTTGACAACGCATTGCAAAATCACGCAAGGGTAATTGATGCCGCGCTCGTTGAGTTGTGCGGAATTGGAACCGCCTATGCGAAGCCATATTCTCCGCGTCACAAACCCAACATTGAGAACTACAACGGAAGAGCGGTGAAGGAATTCCTCGCAGATTTGCCAGGATTTGTAGGACCAAAGTTGTCGCTGGACTTCCGTAAGGAGGCCAAGGAGAAAGCGACAGCGACAGTTGAGGAGTTCGCCAAACTCTACTTTGCTTGGGTATACAACGTTTATGCCAACAAACCTGGTGTCGACGGGTATACGCCTTTGCAGCTGTGGTCTGAGGGGATGATAGGCCGTCAGCCAAGGTTCCCGGGTGATGTCTTTAGGATGAGGCTGGCAGCAATGCCGATTAAAACGCGGAAGCTACGCCCCGAGCATATCGTTTTCCACGGCCTGATCTATCAGCATCCCGGTCTACAGCAAATGATTAAGCAAGGATGGCTAGGGCACGACATTTTCTTGAAATACGATCCAAACGATCTGGGATGCATTTGGTTCAAAGATCCTCTTGGCAAGGACGTCCAGTGGTACCGCGCTGATAGCGTCAACCCAGAATACACAAGCGGCCTGACAATGTACCAACACCGCGCGGTGAGGATATTGGCCTACCGCAACAAGGTGAATAACCCAAGCCGTAAGCAATATGTCCAGTTCAAAGCAGAGTTGAAGAAAGAGGTAATGAAGTTGCGATGGTCCCCGAAGATGGTCGAGCGGGTAGAAGCACAGATTCTAACGTTTGATGAATCCTCTCATCCAATTATGTTGTCGAACCCTGTTCAAATGGGCGAGCTTGAGGCGGTCCTGCATGATAGGGAGCTGGAGGTCGCACCGGAGATGGATGAGCACGATCTTGAGCTTGCGCTGGATTTGGACGAACACATGTGGAGCTTGGACGAAAATGTTTGATGACACCGGCAAAGCGAATTGGCGACATCGCTTAACAACCGAACGCCTCGCACACATCGCACATGAGCTTTTTATCGTGCATCCAGATTTGCGCATCGTTTACTCAAAAATCTCGCATTTAAATAGGCGATGTGTAATAGAAGGCAAAGGAAAAGGAATGCTTATTATCGCTAATAGCGGGATGGGAAAGTCTCGCCTGGCAAAACTTTTTCTGCAACGGAATGAAGCAGACCATTCCGGCACTGTCAGCAGAGTTCCAGTGGTAGTGTTTAGTTCACCAGTAGATCCCAGTCGCAAACAGCTAGGGATCGCTTTACTAGCGGCATTGGGTGACCCTGTGCCAAAGAAAAGTGATGCCGAGGAACTTTTTCGTCGAGCAATTAAATTAATAAAGAAGATTGAAACAAAGATAATTTTCATTGACAACGTTCAGGATGTGCCGGACAGACGCGGTACGAACGTGGTGATGGGTATTGGTAACTGGATACGTGACCTCATTGAACAGTCTCAGTGTCTAGTGGTTCTATTGGGCACCCCAGCAGCCAAAGAGATTGTCAGGGTCAATTCACAATTGCAAAGGCGGGTTATAACTGAACTCCCCTTACGAATGTTTGAAGTCGAAACCCCTGCCGGAAAGCAGCTCTTTCGAATTTTTATAAAAAAGCTGGATGAGTTATTGCCTGTGGCTGATATGTCCTTTGTAGATGATCCAGAATTACCTGATCTTATATGCTATGCCACTCATGGGATCCTTGATTATATTATCGAATTAGTGACAGAAGCCATGCTGGCGGCAAGGGCGAGGGAAAGTGAACGAATTAGCCGAGATGACTTAGCTCTTGCTTTTGAAAAACGGCACGGTAGACATCACGCTAACGTAAATCCTTTCCTCATCGGTGGACCGAAGCGACGCCTTGATCAATTTGGCGAACCGTTTTACGCGTTCTTCGATTCAGCTAATCCGATAGCTTATGAGCCGAAAACAATTAAGCACCGAGTTTCACGGGGTTCGATTAAATGACTGATGATTATTTGGCAATTTCAGTTCGGCCACGGCTGTTAATCAGGCTAGATGCTAACTTCTATCCTAACAGACAGGATTATTTGCTGCGTTTGGCTGACAGTAATTGCTTTGATGGCATCAATGCGCTTTGTAGGGTACTCGGCGTGGGATTCGCGAAGATGGTGACCGCATCTAATGAAGGAATTAATAACTATCTTCGGGGCTATCCTGAGTTGAAAGGGCTTGGCTCCCAGAAAGGACTGTCGCTTCTTCAAAGAGCACGGGGGCGTAAACGAAGGATATGTCCTGCCTGTGTTTTGGAGGACTTACCGCACGCAGCTTGTTTAAACTTCGCCCTTCCAATAATTTGCCCTCGCCATAATATAGTGCCACACGACGTATGTCAGGCATGTGATAAGCCGATTGACTACTTAGCGAGTTCCATTCATCGCTGTAGTTGTGGGTTTTTCTTTGGCGACAGTGCCAGAATAGTTCCTGCCGGTTGGTTTACAGAGTTCCAAGAGGTCTTCTCTCCACAGGTAGCTGAAGGAAGATCTTACGACGAGCTGGCAAAAAGTTTTGTTTATCTGGCACACTTCGCTGCATATTTGACCAATTATGAGCCAGATACCTTTGGAGGAAGACATGTCTCTACTGCATGGTTGTCACAGAAGGAATTTCACCGAGTAAGTTCATTTATGATCAATTGGGTTGATAGGATAAAAGATCGAGCCGCATATCATCAACATCATATGGGTCCAAGAGGTAGAGCCTATTGGAAGAATGTGCTTAAGCACATAAAGGCCCCTTTGCTTTACAATGCGTTTAGCCGTACCTCTACAAAATCTAAGATTCCTCCGAATAGGCTATTGCGAAGCGAGCGTGGCATGGTGGAGGTTTTACCTCAAAATATGATTCCACTTCAGGCTACTTTTAAAATGCTAGGAGGCGGCAGAGGATATTTCATCAACCAATTTGTGAGCGAATTTGAAAAGGACATTATATATTTTTCCCGTAAAAGATGGATCAAAGTCGAACTGGCTGTACCATTTCTTGAGCTTATTGATTCAACGGTTTCGCTTGAAGAGGCAAAGTGCATATCGGGAGCGAGCATATCACAAATTCGTTCGTTTATACGGCTCAAAATTTTAAAGGGCTATAAGTTGTTGCCTAGTATGAAAAATACTCGGAGAGTAAGCAAAGAAGAGTTGCATAACTTGATTTCTAGGGTAGTCAAGCAATCCCAAGACATGCGTGTTGCTGATGGGCCAATGGTTGCCTTGTCGGCGATAGTGCCAGTACGTGATGAAAGTGAATGGCAACCGATAGCACGTGCATGGGACCGGTTTTTTAAAGCGGTTTTTGACGGCAAAGTTCCAACTTTTTTGAGGCGTCGTAACGTCAATTTAACTGAAGTCTACATTTTGGAAAAGGATTTAAGGACGTATAGGGTGCCGCAATACTTATCCCCGATTGTCTAAGTGTCCAGTGGTCACCATGTTTCTTATTCGCCCACTCCCAAATCCTGATGAGTCGCTCTCTTCATGGAGGCAGCGCGGCGGATTGGCGAATGGGTTTCGAATCTATCCGAGACTTTCTGGCTATCGCAATTATGGCGAGTCCGACCTGTTAGTGAAGTCGGACGAGCTGCAATGGCTGAGTGACCACTTCCTCGTCGGGACAGCGGCTATTCATGCGATAAGTCTTGATTCGATAGGTGCGAACCTGCAAAGTAACTTTGCTTCCATTCCCAAGCGCCCCTGGGTGCTTCCATATTCTACAACTCGAACCGTAACAACTGGCGGTGTTTGTTGCCCGCTTTGTCTGCAAAGCGATGAATCGCCGTATTTTCGACTGAGTTGGCGCTTCGCATTTTTGACGCGCTGTCCTGTTCACGGTTGTAGGATGCTCGAGCGGTGCCCGGTCTGTCGGAGCCCCGTCTGGCCGGGGAATTTGCCTCTGCTATTAACAAGGCCGCCTGGTGACTTCGGCGCCTGTCAAATTTGCGGAGCTCACTTTGCATTGCCGGACTCAGTAGGGTGTGGCGGTCATGCATTAGTTCAGACTTTGTTGAAATGCGCCGAAGAGAGGGTTATGCCGCAGTGCGTGTATCCAGGCGCTACGACGCAGGAATTCTTTGGTGCGCTGTGGTGTCTGTGTCAGCTTCAACTTCGAAAGAGTTCGCGACATTTGTCAGAGGCACTTTCAAAGGTGTGCTCATCGTCGGCGATTATGGACGGCAACGTTGTAAACAAGCTGGAATCGCTACCAATTACAACTAGAGAAAGTTTGATTGCAAGGTCTTTCTGGATGTTGTTGGATTGGCCCCGAAACTTCATTTCTGCATCTAAAGTGGCAAATCTTAGCAGGTATCATTTCGCGGCTACTTGGAATCAACAGCCCGCCTGGTTATCGGAGATTGTCGAGACCGAACTGTCAAAAAGGACGATGGGCATTACTACTGAAAAGGTGATAACAGCGAAGCAAAGGCTGGAGCACGACGGCGTCGCGGTTTCCAAATCCAGCCTGCGTCGAGCGTTGGGAGTCCGTGATGCTGTCGCAATTGACGCGGTGGTAATACATCGTAGAAGAGCGAACATTGATGAATTCTCTCTGATTTGCCAAGAGTATGAGAGGCAGCTTATGTCTGCCTCTACAGCGAGGGATCAAAGAGCTTCGATACACAGGGACTACGCAATACTTTTGTTGAGCGCGTTGGCTGGACAGAAAATAGAGCAGATTTGCGCATTGTCGAAGGTCGACCTTACCCACTTGTTGGCGATCCTAAACGCGGAAGCTGACGGAAAATCCTCTGAGTTCAGGAGGTTCCTCAGACGAGCCGAAGATTTAGCACAGGATGATGAGTTATCCGCTCGTGCAGAGAGGAGTGCCTGGTCAGATGCGTGCAAACAGTTCGTTGGCCGATATGGAGAAGTGCTTGCTGGCCACACTGTTAGAGCGCGCGTCGCGAGAGATATGCGCAGAATCTTACCCGCCGAACTGTGGAATAGCGCCGATGTGTTCCGTAAGGTGTTTGTTGCACTTCGTTAAATATTAATACCAAATAAATTCCAAATCGGTTAGGCCACTATTCCTGTATTTGCGAAGATAGAAGCATCGACTGTATTGCAGAAAGTCTCCCACGCGCTTAGAGACCAAGTCCGGAGAAAAGCATAGCTATTTGAAGGGAGCGGCGAGCGGCTGTCTTTGACCTTGAACAAAACATATCTGGCAGTTCGACGCGTCCCCCAAGATGTAAATTTCCTAAAGTTAAGTGTGGCAAGCCGTGAGCTTCGGTTGAGCCTATGCGGACTCGCGCAATTTGGCCCCCTTGAATGGCGTTGTCCAGCAACCTAGACTAGGGAAACTTGTATGCAAGCATTATTTAAGAAATGCAAAGGCGGCTGCACTCGCCAAGAAGTCAATTCTTCCGGACATCTTCGCAAACTGCCTCGCCAAGGCATGCTCTCGTTGTTTCTGGCCTTGGCAGCACCGGCTTGGTCTCAGGAACCACATATAGGTCAGGCCGAGCCGCATGTGATGACCGAGGAAATACGTCATTCTTATACCGTTTATCCATATCAACCGCAGTTCGTGCTCGATGCTCGTTCTGTGACCGTACTTCGCGAAGAGGAGCCTGAGTCTGCTTTGAACGCTTGGATTGGGGCCATGCGCGCAGGCCAGTATGATCTTGCCATGAGCTGTTGGGACGTCGAATCGCAACGTCAGATAAGCGAAAGAGACAAGGCCCTAGGTAAGCAACCCTCTCAATGGCTCCAACAGTGGAAGCGCTTGTTCGGAAACAGCAAGGTGGTTCTCAGCAACAAGATCAAGTATGGAAAATATTGGATGATCACCTACACAGCCACTGACCCAGCTGGTCAAGTCTTGATTCATGAAACTGTGGCGCTGGGCAACAGCAAGGGTAAGTGGAAGCTGACGTTGGCTTTGGCTGACAACGCTGTTCTGAATAATTGGGAATCGGGAAAAACCCGCATCGAGCGCCTTGCCGCCCCCCAATTTAAATCCCGCGTCGACTAGACACTCGCTAAGAGGTCGTTTCAAGAAGAGTCCGCGGCAGCTGTTAACTTTAGCCATAGGCTGTTAACCTTGGTCAGGACAACTCGATTTTTCACGCGATGCCGTCGATTCATCGTCGGTGGGCGCGGTAGGGGCGGGCCAAAAACAGGACCGAACCCCACCGATCGCGCGCGACCCGGTTCCAAGCATCCCCTCCTCGTCGATGCCAATGGCGATCCCGTTAGCACTATAACCTGACAAATTAATCTACCGGACGGCTTACGCGCTGCACGCTTCAGCCGCCGGTTATTGCGCACCTTAGCTCCCTTCTATGGAACCATCAGCACGTCATCTAGCGCTTCACGGAGCCATTGTCCTGTTGGTCGGCTTGCTTTGCGGCGGCCCCTACGGCCGCGCCGTGAACCGCAACGCCGCGCCGCATGTCGTTCACTCGTGGCGCGTGGCTCATGCAAGCCTGCCCATGGGCGCATTGCTCATGTTCACTGTGGCTGCCCTACTCTCATCGTTCGCAGTGGCGGTTTCCATTAAATGGGCTATCGCGGTTGCGCTCATTGTTTCGTCCTACGCGTTCTGCTTTTCACTGCCACTGGCAGCCCTGGTAGGCCAGCGCGGTCTGTCGTCGCAAGGGCCCCTTGAAGCCAAGGTCGTTTTCGCCGGCAACATGCTGGGTGCATGGGCGGCGCTCGTAGCAACGCTGGCGCTTATCTATGCGGGGTTAGTCTTGCTGTGAGGCAGAGAGCTCGCCCCTCCATCGAACAGGCAGCCTCAAGTCAAGCCATTGTGTCAATTCCCCAAGTTACACTCGCGCTAGAGCCAACACAAAGTCAGCACCCGTAACGAGGAACACATGCCACTCATGGCAATCACTCGACTTCGAGTGCGATCCTGGCGGTATCTGCCAATATTCTTCTTGCAAGCATTCCGTTCCACCATTCAGGCGAAGGCCGCGAACGGCAATCTTGTAGTGTCAGTCCTGAGTGAAGCCAATAGAACGTTCTGGACTCGCACCGCCTGGGCTGACGAACAAGCCATGAGCGCGTATATGTCCCCAGGAGTGCATCGAAAAGTCATGCGGAGCCTGGCGAAATGGTGCGACGAAACATTCGTCGCGCAATGGACTCAGGCGACTCTCTCTCTGCCTTCGTGGGAAGAAGCGCATCATCGGATGCAATCTCAGGGGCGCCCTTCGCGGGTAGACCAACCGACTCCGGCCCTTCGTGCCTTTCAAATCCCGGCGCCACTGGTTCGTCGCAGCGACACACCTTGCGCCTGAAGTTGTCAGTACCCGTTGGCTTGCCTAACGATGAATGTGAACCCATCCGCGTGACGTTTGTCGATGAAGGCCATTAGGGCTTGAGTCGGCGGTCGAGCATCGCTTATCTAAGTATGCGCTCGCTGGTTTGGAAATCGCTGGCGTTGCGAAGCACTTCAACTTCACGTTCTTGGCTTTCAGACGTCCTTGCTTGTCCGTATTCGTACCTTCCGATTTGGCAGTATCACGGCCGGGTAACCAAGCGCCGCAAGGCGATCAATGCAGTGTCAACCCCAGGCAACATAAGCTCCAAGGCCACTTCAGTGAGTTCCCATTCGTTGCTTGAAGCAGCATTGCAACGCTGTGCGAGCCAACTTTGGCAGTCTTGCGAGGTTATATGGCGGTCCAAGAATGTGGTTTTTGGTGAGAATTTTGTTATAGAAATCTATCGAAAAACAACTGAAGCGAAGCATTTTCACCAACTGGAGACAGCAATGAATTGGAAGAAGCGGAGTAAGCTCTGCTTGGCCGCTATGTGCATAGCGGCCTTGAGTGGCTGCGGCGGGAAAAAAGCTGGGGAACCGGACGTGACGCCAATGAGCAAAGATGAGGTCGAGGTAACTCGCACGTCATTTGGGGTGCCGCACGTTAAGGCGACAACCGAAGCCGGTCTAGGCTATGGGTTAGGTTATGCGTACGCGCAAGACAATATTTGTCTCATGGCGGACGCTTTGGTCACAATGGCTGGCGAACGATCAAAGTATTTCGGTCCGAATGAGACATACAGGCTGTTCGGCGGGGTAGGGAACGATGCAGTAGTCAATATTACCAGTGACTTTTACCACAAATATTTGAACGAACCTGAGTCTGTTAAGGCGACACTTGACAGTCAGCCGGCAGAGCTGCAGTCGCTGCTATCAGGGTATGCCCGCGGATATAACCAATACTTAGCATCCGTTGGAAGCAACCGCCTTCCAATTGCCTGCAGGGATAAACCATGGGTGCATCCAATAACGGCAGAGGATCTGATCCGTCTGGTGCGTCACTACACCGTTATGATGAGTGGGGGGGATATAACGCTCATGCAGGCATTTGTGGACGCTGCCCCGCCCACCGGTAACGCGATGGTCAGTTTCCATTCGAAAAAATCACCAAATGTTGCGTGGTCCGGTTTGGCAGAACTATCTCGATCTACTGTGCGCAGATCGGATTGGCCTGAATCCAATTTTGGAAGCAATGCAGTGGCAGTGGGCAAGGAAGCGACAGAAAGCGGACGTGGGCTCCTTTTCGCCAATCCCCATTTCCCATGGGGGTCAATTGCGCGCTTCTACCAGATGCATTTGACTATTCCTGGGAAAATGGATGTGATGGGGGCCTCACTCGGTGGCTTACCGGTGGTTAATATTGGTTTCAATAATAACGTGGCTTGGAGTCATACTGTTAATGGAGCGCCTCGCTTCGTCTTCTACGCGCTCGCACTCGATCCTTCCGACCCGACTAAGTACTATATGGACAATCAGTCCAAATCCATGGTGAGGAAGGAGATTTCCGTTGAGACGACAGTTAACGGCGTTTCCTCTATGGTCAAACGCGTGTTTTATTTCAGTGAGCATGGCCCGATCGTTGTTAATTCTGATCTTGGTGCACTATGGAGCCGGCAGAATGCGGTAGCGTTAGCTGACGTGAATTTCAATAACACTCGTATGCTGCAACAATGGTGGGAATTCGCGCGTGCAACCTCCTCCTCGGACATTAAGGCGTCGTTGGAAAAGACAGTCGGCGTGCCCTGGGTTAATACTATTGCCACCGACCGCGACGGTGCCACATTTTTTGGTGCAGTCACGCCCGTTCCGAATGTAACCGATGCCAAAGCGACAGCTTGCATCCCGCCTCCCTTCGTGCCAATGAAAGCAATGGGGTTCTGGGTTCTGGCCGGCACTACTTCCGCGTGCCTGCTCGACGATGATCCTGGTGCGCCACAAAAGGGGATTTTCGCCGGGAAGAATCTTCCCACCTTGCTTAGAAACGATTATGTTCAGAATAGCAATGATGGCCCATGGATGACTAATCCGTCGCAACCCTTGCGCTCCGTCGCCGAAATTATCGCGCCAAATTCGGGCCCACAAGGTGCAAGAACGCGGCTCGGTGTGACACAGATCGAAGATCGCTTGTCCGGAAAAGATGGATTATCTGGCCGTAAATTCACCGCAGAAAATCTGCAGAAAATTGGCTTGTCCAACGAGCCGTATTTTGCGCGCCTACTGCTCGCTGATTTACGGGAAGCCTGTACAGCGCCTTCAGCCGACATCGTCAAGGCTTGCACAATCCTTGCAGGATGGGACGGCAAAGCCAACAAGGAAAGCGTCGGCTGGCCGTTGTTCCAGCAATGGCTGGCGGTGATGCAGCTTAGCGGGTTGGACTACGACAAGTTGAAAGCAGATCCGAACGATCCAATTCATACTCCAAGTGGTTTAAAGGTCACGGACCCCGCTGTGCGGCAAGCGGCTCGCCAAGCGCTTGCGACAGCGACGCAGCAACTCGACAAAGTCGGCGTGGACTACAGCAAGCCATGGGGGAATCTGTTGCAGAGCGATCTGGGTGGTAAGCGGATTGCCTTGCATGGAGGAAGCGGAGGCATGAACTGGGCAGTACCCGGCACCCTTTATGTAGATCAAATCTATAACATCAACCAATCGAAGCTGCGCAGCGATGGCACACTCGCACCTTTCTGGGGAGCATCCATTGTGCTGACCGTATCGTTTGAGGGGGACGCACCGAAGGCACAAGGATTCCTGGCTTTCTCGCAATCGACCGACCCCAGTTCGCCACATGTGTCGGATCAAACGGAACGCTACTCGCGTAAAGACTGGATCAGCTATCCGTTCACGGACCAGCAAATCAAGAGCGATCCGGCATACGCCACCACCAAGCTGAAGATGCAATAAGTTCGGGAAAGGCTGTCAGTCGAAAGGGGCGTCATCGCCCCTTTCTCGCGCAAGCGCATTGGGCGACGCCTTCCAATTCTAGTGGCTAAGTAGGTTTAGCTATCGGGGTCGGCTACCAAGAGCTTCAAGTGGAGTGCATGAAGCTGCGTAGGTTGGGCCTTTAATCGATGAATTGGCCTCTAATCACCTTAAAAGGTATTTTATGCTCATTTACGCGCGCGGCCGTTTATCCATTGCGTCAGTCTTTCAGCAGACTGACGTCTGATTAGAAGAGTAAAGCGGAAAACACAGCCAGCAATCAGAAATATAGGCACGTACTTCAGTCGTTATTTCAATTCTTTAACTCTCGACTGCCTTGCCGGAAAGCGTTGTTATATTGCGAGCGTGGTATTTCTTGCTGAGCTCCCGAATATCAATATCAAGAATCAATTTTGGTATCGATCAATAAATCTGAGTTCCGGATTTATCTAGACTGTAGTTGCCGCAGGACTTATCTTAGCGGGCTTCTCATTGGTTCATTATCTTTTCGATAATTAATTCTAAGCCAAGCTGCTGGACTATAGTCAGATTGCAATGACAAAAATATTAGACTGCTCAATGATTGGCAGTGAATTTTACCATTTTGGCCGTAGTCAAAGTTGCATGGGGATAACATCTAGATGCTTCAGTCTGACTGACTAAGGCATCTAACTTCAACTGTCAATTGTAGATGGTTGCATTTCCCTACATTAAATATGGCCTTATAGGGTCCGATATATCCGGAGACAAACAATGAAATTTAAGCTGTTGTCGGCTGCTATTGCGGCTTGTTTTGCAGTTCCAGCATTTGCTGAATCCTCAATTACGATGTATGGCATTGCCGACGCCGGTGTGATGTATGTAAATAATGGCGGTACTGATTCCAAAGCGAAGTTAGTGAGCGGCATCGCTGATGGCTCCCGCCTCGGCTTCAAGGGCACAGAGGACTTGGGCGGGGGTTACAAGGCAGTGTTCAATCTGGAGGCGCGTATCGAAATGGATAACGGCAAACAGCAGGTGGGAAATTTGTCGTCTAACCAAGGGGTGGCGCTGGTAGAAGGTCTTAACTTTACCGTGCCGGCGTCGGCAGGTGGCGCGACGACTGCGGCGGCTCTTGCGGCAGGCGTGAAGAACGCGCTGAATCCTGCGGTGACTGTCAATATCAACAACGCACTATTTGATCGTACGGCTGTGGTGGGCTTGGTCACGCCAGTGGGTGCCGTACTTCTGGGACGAATGTACACCCCTGCTTATGAGGTAATTAACACTGGCGACGCTTTCGAATCCGGCACTGGCGGCAGCTGGCAAGGTGTCCTTATGGGCACCGGCGGCCTGCTAACGGCCGGCATGGCGGTCCGTACCGATAGAGCGGCGCAATACCGAATTGAATTGCCGAACGGCATCGGAGCGTCTTTGATGTACGGCTTCAAGAATTCCGGTTATATCGGTATGGATAAACGGTTCCGCGCTGCCAACATCCGTTACAAGGCGAATGGCTGGAACGTGGGCGCCGCCTACAATGAGGGCTTGGATCAAGTTGGCGCCCGCGGCCTTGTTACATCTACGATCGCTGGCTCCTACATGACTGGGGATTGGAAATTCTTCGCTGGTGTGCACAAACAGAAGAACGACAACTCGGTTATTATCCGCTACGCCTTGGATTTACTTACGCCAACCTTCAATCAGTTTGGACCGCAATTGGGCCCGGTGTTGATGTCTCAGGCCAACACTGTGCTCCGCCGAAACTTCCAGCTGGATGCAATCAGCTACCAAGTCGGTATGCACTATTATGTCGGCTCTGGTCGCATCATGGCCAATGTGTCACGGCAGCATGACCGTCGTGCCGATGGCTCCGATGCCACTCAGTACGGTATCGGTTATGACCATAACCTTTCCAAGCGTACGGACATTTATGTGGTGGCTGCGTATATCCGGAACGAGAATGATGGCCAGTACGCGATCGGCGCCGCAGCCGCGCCAGGTGGGTTTACTGGCAAGCCAGGGCAAGATAGTAAGGGCGTGCAGTTGGGGATTCGCCATCGCTTCTAAGTTGTCCCGGCCGCTCCGCATGGCGTCCGCGCGCTGCGCTCTGATCATCGGCATCACACTGCTCGGCGCCTGTGCTACGTCACAGGCAACTGCCGATGCATTGCCTCTCCAGGCGCAGGATGACGCCGCAGCCGAACGCGCGCGTGTCATCGACGCCATGCTGTCGCGCTATCTTAAACCCGGTGCACCGGGTGCGGTAGTGATGGTGACCGAGCACGGCATGCCGCTGTAGTCGTGTAGTCGCTCCACAATTCGTCCGCAATGCATAGCGCCGCTGGGTCACGCGTCAGTACGATGTGGAGACATCTTCATTTTGCTAACCGAACGCGATGCAATCGGAGTAAAGAGGTGATGCTCGTTGTCAATCCGTGACCAGGAGCCGTTGAAGTTCATAGTCGCCCGCGTCTCCTGCTGTGGAAGTGGGCCTTTATAGCAAGCATAGCTCAGAATAAATTTCACAGGGGAAAATATCGTGGAAGTTTCAGTGAAATTTTAATGAAATGTGAGCTTAACTTTCACGATGGGCACTCATGTCAAACTTTGGGTTGTTGAGGCCGATTGAGAATTGACCAGCCGGAACCCAGCAAAGAATGTCATAGCAACTCGCTTCGAACGTCGTGCCGACATTCATGAAGCATTCCTCAAACTCGGCTGCGCACTGGTCTGCTGGAGCATCTTAAGCGCACCGAGCTGTCTTTTTGAAACCGCCTCTAAGAGTATTCGCTACAAGTCCTTCATTAAATATAAGAGGCGGCTCGGCTCAAGGTACGGGCCGTAAATGTTCTGTAACTATTTTGTGCGTTTATTTACGACGTTTTGTGCGTTTAATTATGAATTTGCGCAGGTAGCGCAGGATGGCGTCCGGCGTACAACGGCATTGCCCACTGGGGTGCCCAAGAAAACCGCAGGGACAAGGATTCATCGCGGCGATCAGCTGAAAGCGCGCAGGGAATTCAGCATGCCGCAGGGCCCGCGCGATGGTGACGTGTCCGGATTCCAGTGGCTCTCTGAGCACCTCAAGTACCTTTCTGTCGAACTCGGGTAATTCATCCAGGAATAAAACGCCACAGTGCGCGAGCGATATTTCGCCCGGCCTGGGCACAGTGCCGCCGCCAACCAGCGCCGCGCCGGACGCGGTATGGTGCGGCGCGCGAAAGGGACGAGTCTTCCAGCTGCTCAGGGAGAAGTTGCCGATCAGCGATTGGACAGCGGCGGATTCGAGTGCTTCATCATCCGTCATTTCAGGCAGCACCCCGGCGAAGCGTGAAGCCAGCATGGTTTTGCCCGCACCTGGCGGTCCGATCAGCAGGATCGAGTGCTGGCCGGCAGCGGCGACTTCGAGGGCCCGCTTGGCATGCTTCTGGCCCTTTACATCAGCAAAGTCGAGATAGGGTGAGGGCAGCGGCAATGGAGAGCCGATATAGCGCTCCAGTGGGAATACGGGCGGTGGTTCGCGCCGGCGGCGCTTATTTGGCCGGGGCGGGTTTGCATCAGCTTCGCCTCCTTCGGCGCCTTTGCCGCTTTCGTCATTTGCTGCGCTCGCCTCATCGCTCCAGCCTCGGCTAATGGACTCGGGATCGGTGGCGGTCGGCGTTCCGCCAAAGTGAGCGCAGATCTGAAGCAGGGTGGCTGCCGGATAGATTGCAGCGTCGCGTACCAGGGCTGCTTCCTCGGCGTTGGCGAGCGGCAGGATGAAGGCACGGCCGCTGCGCGCGGAATCCTTGTGCATGGCGTAGGTCATGGCCAGTGCGCCGCGGATAGGGCGCAGCTCACCCGTGAGTGAAAGTTCGCCTGCAAACTCGTAGCGGTCGAGGGATTGGGCAGATAGTTGACCAGAGGCGGCCAGAATGCCGAGTGCTATCGGCAAATCGAAGCGCCCGGATTCCTTCGGCAGGTCGGCAGGAGCCAGGCTTACCGTGATGCGTTGAGCGGGCATGTCATAGCCCGTGTTGAGGATCGCTGCGCGCACCCGGTCACGGGATTCTTTGACCTCGGTGTCGGCGAGGCCGACGATGTGGAACGCAGGTAAGCCGTTGGCCAGATGCACTTCCACTGAGACTTCCAGCGCCTGCATTCCGGCCAGCGCCCGGCTCTTGAGGACAGCGATGCTCATAGACCCTCCTGTGTGGAGGAATCGTAGAGCTTTTCGCCTCAAAGGAATTGAGGCGTCACAAAGGCGGGCTTATTTGTTGTCGTCGGCCAGCTTGGCTTCCAGTTCGGCCAGGCGCTGCTCGACCAGCTCCAGCTTGGCGCGGGTTTTTTCCAGCATCTGACGCTGGATATCGAATTCTTCGCGGGTCACCAGATCCAGTTTGGCGAAACCCTGGGTCATCATTGCCTTGACGTTCTTTTCGATGTCCTTGGCGGGCGAATTTTCGATGGCCTGATTGATCTTGCCCTGAAGATCATTAAAAAAATTGTTCATATCCATATGGTTTCCCGTGTGTGTGATGTGTGCGCACCACGCTGGTGCAACTGCGGCTTTATTTGGTGCGGCCGCTTGTCATAGCATCGGCTTATGCAGTTATAACACGCCCACAATGCGCTGGCACGTATTCTGCTACTGACAGGTAAAGCTTGCCGATTAAGCCTGAATTTTAAACCGCAATAAAAATTCACTCAAAAGGAAATCGCCATGAATCACCTGAGCAAGAACCTGACTCTCGCAGCCGCCATTGCCCTGGCAATGGCAACTATGGGGGCGGGCCTGGCCCAAGCGGAAGAACAAGCCGCTGCAGCACCGGAAGCAAAGCCGGATCATGAGATCTCCTTCAACGCCGCCGTAACCAGCGATTACCGCTACCGTGGTATTTCGCAAACCCGCCTGAAGCCAGCCCTGCAGGGTGGCGCGGACTACGTCAACAACCCGACTGGTCTGTATGTGGGTACCTGGGCGTCCACTATCAAGTGGATCGACGACGCCGGTGGCGACGACAAAGTCGAATGGGATATTTACTTCGGAAAACGCGGCGAAATTATGCCGGATATTTCCTATGACGTTGGCTTCCTGGCCTATATCTACCCCGACCACGGACTGACGCCCGCACCGACCACGAAGGAACTGTACGCCCAGATCGGCTACGGTCCCTTCGCCCTGAAGTATTCGCACTCGATCAGCAATCTGTTCGGTTTCGCTGACTCGAAGAACAGCGGCTACATCGATGGCATGTTCAATTACGACGTCTATGACGGTTGGACGGTGAATGCGCACGTTGGCCATCAGAAGGTCCACCACAACAGCGCGGTCAGCTACACCGACTGGAAACTGGGCGTAACCAAGGACTTCGGCATTGCCACCGTGTCCCTGGCCTACGTGGATACCAATACTAAGGCCTACATCGGGCCCTACAACAAAGATCTGGGCAAGGCAGCTGCCGTGCTGATGATTTCCAAGACTTTCTAAGCGAGGCCAGTATGAAAATGATTACCGCCATTATCAAGCCGTTCAAGCTGGACGAAGTGCGTGAAGCGCTGTCGGCCATCAACGTGCAAGGTATTACGGTCACCGAAGTGAAAGGCTTCGGCCGCCAGAAGGGCCACACCGAGCTGTATCGCGGCGCGGAATATGTGGTCGACTTCCTGCCAAAAACCAAGATCGAAGCGGCCGTGGATGACGCTATCGTCGAGCAGGCGATCGAAGCGATCGAAGGCGCAGCGCGCACCGGCAAGATCGGCGACGGCAAGATCTTCGTCACCGATCTGGAACAGGTTATCCGTATCCGTACCGGCGAAACCGGCAACGACGCTCTTTAAGGGGAACTGGAATGAAAAAAACGATGACAAAATGGCTGGCCGGGATGTCGCTGGTGCTGGCGGCCGCCGTTCCTGCCTGGGCGCAGGATGCCAAGCCGGCTGAGGCGCCGGCCGCGGCCGCGACCGCAGCTGCTCCGGCTGCTGCGACGCCGGCGCCAGTGGCCGCCGCGCCTGCTGCGGCGCCCGCTGCCGCTGCGGCCCCGGCTCCAGCCGCGGCGCCCGCTGCCGCGCCGGTGCCGCAGAAGGGCGACACCGCCTGGATGTTCGTCGCGACCCTGCTGGTGATCCTGATGACCATCCCAGGCCTGGCCCTGTTCTACGGCGGCCTGGTGCGTTCGAAGAATATGCTGTCGGTTCTGCTGCAAGTCTTCATGATCTTTGCGGTCGTGATCGTGCTGTGGTGCCTGTACGGCTACTCGCTGGCCTTCACCGAGGGCAATGCCTTCTACGGTGGCTTCAGCCGCGCCCTGCTGAGCGGCATCTACGATCCGGCCAAGGCCGCCTTCTCGACTGCGGCAACCTTCAGCAAGGGTGTGGTAATTCCTGAGTTCATCTACGTGGGCTTCCAGGGCACCTTCGCGGCGATCACCTGCGGCCTGATCATTGGCGCCTTCGCCGAACGCGCCAAATTCAGCGCCGTGCTGCTGTTCATTGTGCTGTGGTTCACCTTCTCCTACCTGCCGATCGCTCACATGGTCTGGTTCTGGACCGGTCCGGATGCGATCACCAATGCCGACACCCTGGCCAGCGAAACCGCTAAAGCCGGCTTCATCTTCCAGAAAGGCGCGCTGGACTTCGCAGGCGGTACCGTGGTGCACATCAACGCCGCTATCGCCGGCCTGGTGGGCGCGATCCTGATGGGCAAGCGCGTTGGCTACGGCCGCGATTCCATGGCTCCGCACTCGCTGACCATGACCATGATCGGCGCTTCCCTGCTGTGGGTGGGCTGGTTCGGCTTCAACGCCGGTTCCGCTCTGGAAGCCGGCGATATCGCAGCCCTGGCCTTCATCAACACCCTGCTGGCTACCGCTGCTGCAACCGTGGCGTGGGTGTTCGGTGAATGGGTCCTGAAGAGCAAGCCTTCCATGCTGGGCGGTGCGTCCGGCGCAGTGGCTGGCCTGGTGGCAATTACCCCGGCCTGCGGCTTTGTTGGTCCGATGGGCGCGTTGGTTATCGGCCTGCTGGCTGGTATCATCTGCCTGTGGGGCGTGAACGGCCTGAAGCGCATGATCGGCGCCGACGACTCGCTGGACGTGTTCGGCGTGCACGGCGTGGGCGGTATCCTGGGCGCCATCCTGACCGGTGTGTTTGCAGCACCGTCGTTGGGCGGCCAGGGCGTATTCGACTACGTTGCCAACAAGGTATCGGCTGACTATTCGATCAGCGGCCAGGTCCTCACCCAGGCGTCCGCGGTGGGCATTACCATTCTGTGGTCGGGCATCGTTTCCCTGATTGCCTACAAGCTGGTGGACGTCGTCATCGGCCTGCGCGTCTCCGAAGAGGAAGAGCGCGAAGGTCTGGACATCACCAGCCACGGCGAGCAGGCATACCACGCCTGATTTCAGCTCTCGGCCGGCCAAAAACGCCCCCGCGGGGGCGTTTTTTTTTACCCCCGCGGCAAAGGCTGGTGGCAGGCACGCCGTGCCTGCCACTTGGCGTACCGGTTTTGGTTTTTTTTGCTTTCCGGACTTTTATTTACCAGCTATGCCCCAATCTGGTGAGTTCGCCCGTCCCTATTAACAAGGAAGTAACATGGTTCCCCACCTCGTGACGGCCCTGACCGGACCGCTGCTCGACCTCGAAGAGAAAATCATCGCCGCCACGCCGGCTATCGAGCGCTGGTTCCGTCTGGAATGGCAGGAGCATACGCCGCCGTTCTATTGCTCGGTCGACCTGCGCAACGCAGGCTACAAGCTGGCGCCGGTGGATACCAATCTCTTCCCGGGCGGCTTCAATCACCTGGCGACGGAAATGTTGCCGCTGGCGGTGCAGGCCGCTATGGCGGCCATCGACAAATACTGTCCGGACGCGCGCAACCTGCTGGTGATTCCCGAAATCCACCAGCGCCACCCGACCTATATGGAAAACGTGGCGCGCCTGATGCAGATATTCCGCCAGACCGGCCTGCACGTGCGCTTTGGCTCGCTGGACCCGGCCATCACCCAGCCAACCCCGCTGGCTCTGCCGGACGGCAATATGCTGGTGGTCGAGCCCCTGGTGCGCTCGCCAAACGGCCGCCGCCTGGGCCTGAAAGATTTCGATCCCTGCACGATCCTGCTAAATAACGACCTTTCGGCGGGTATTCCATCCATTTTGGAGAATATTCACGAGCAGAGCCTGCTGCCGCCGCTGCATGCGGGCTGGGCGGTGCGCCGCAAATCCAACCACTTCACGGCTTATGACGAGGTGGCCAAGAAGTTTGGCAAGCTGATCGGTGTCGATCCGTGGATGGTGAATCCCTTCCACGCCAAGTGCGGTCAGGTGGACATGGCCACCGGCGAAGGCCAGGAATGCCTGGCGGCCAATGTGGACGCGGTGCTGGCCAAGATCCGCAAGAAGTACAAGGAATACGGCATCAAGGAAAAGCCATTCGTCATCATCAAGCCGGATGCCGGCACCTACGGCAAGGGCATCATTAGCATTCGCGATGCGTCCGAGCTGAAGGATCTGTCGCCGGCCCAGCGCGAGAAGATGTTTGTGATCAAGGATGGCAAGGCGGTGACCGATCTGAATATCCAGGAAGGCGTGCCAACTTTCGAACACATCAAGGAATCCGTGGCCGAACCGGTGGTCTATATGATCGACCGCTATGTGGTGGGCGGCTTCTACCGCATCCACTCCGAGCGCGGCGTGGACCAGAACCTGAACGCACCGGGCCAGCAGTACGTGCCGCTGGCCTTCGCCCAGCAGCACGCGGTGCCGGATGTGAAGGCTAAACCGGGCACGGCGGCGCCGAACCGCTTCTACGTTTATGGCGTGGTGGCGCGCCTCGGATTGCTGGCCGCGTCGCTGGAAATGGAACGCACAGACCCGAATCCGGAAGTGTATTAAGGCCAAACCGGGTGACCCAAGTGGCTGCCACATCGTGGCAGCCACTCGCTTCCGTACCGGGTTTCAGGCATACATCACGGGCCCGCTGGCACTCGGCTACAATTAACCATTACTCAATCCGGAAGTGCCCATGAAAATCGCTTTCCTCGCCGACCCGCTGTCAACGTTCAAGATTTACAAGGACTCGACCTACGCCATGATGACCGAGGCAGCGCGCCGTGGTCATGAGGTGTATGCCTTCCAGCAGCGTCACATGGCGCTGAAAGAGGGCGTCGTCACAGCCCACGTGTCGCGCCTGGAATTGACGGGCGGCGGCCAGAACGACTGGTACAAGGCCCAGCCATCGGAAGACACCAATCTCGGCCTGTTCGACGCCGTCATCCAGCGCAAGGACCCGCCCTTCGACATGGAATATGTCTATGGCACCTATCTGCTGGAGCTGGCGGAAAAGCAGGGCGTCAAGGTCTTCAACAAGCCATCGGCCATCCGCGACCACAATGAGAAGCTGGCGATTGCCCAGTTCAGCCAGTTCACCGCGCCGACGCTGGTCACTTCCGACGAAATGCGCATCCGCGACTTCCAGGCCGAACATGGCGACATCATTCTCAAGCCGCTGGACGGCATGGGTGGCGCCGGCATCTTCCGCGTGAAAGCGGACGGCCTGAACCTGGGCTCCATCATCGAAACCCTGACCCAGCATGGTGCGCGCACCATCATGGTGCAGCGCTACATCCCGGAAATCGTCAAAGGCGACAAGCGCATTCTGCTGATCGGCGGCAAACCGGTGCCGTTCTCGCTGGCGCGCATCCCGCAGGCCGGCGAAGTGCGCGGCAATCTGGCCGCCGGCGGCACGGGCGTGGCCCAGCCGCTGTCCGACCGCGACCGTGAAATTGCAGAGGCAATCGCCCCGGAAGTGGCTGCCCGCGGTTTGTTGCTGGTAGGATTAGATGTGATCGGCGATTACCTCACCGAGGTCAACGTCACCAGCCCGACCTGCTTCCAGGAGATCACCCAGCAGACCGGCTTCCAGGTCGCGTCGATGTTTATCGATGCGGTGGAAGCCCAGGTCCAGACGGCGGGATAACAAGGAAAGATATGGTAGGGATCTTGCTTATGACTCATGCCCCTTTGGGGCAGGCTTTTCTGGCCGCCGTCGCACACGTTTTTCGCGGCCCGGTCGAAAGGCTCGAAGCAATTGATGTGCTGGCTGACCAGGACTTGAATGAAGTGCAAAAACTGGCGGGTGAAGCGATCAAGCGCCTGAACGATGGCTCGGGGGTGCTTGTGATCACTGATGTGAAGGGCGGCACTCCCGCCAATTGCTGTAACAAGCTGGCCGATGCGGGCCAGGTGGAAGTCATTGCGGGCATCAGTTTGCCGATGCTGCTGCGGGCGATCACCTACCGGACCGATACGCTGGATGTCGTTGTTGAAATGGCCCTGGCTGGCGCGCAGAGCGGCGCGGTGAGGGTCGATAACCGTATCCGGGTTACCTGACCGGATATTGTGCAATCCTGATTTGAGAAAACTAAAACAATGATTCAGCAAGAACTCGAAATTATCAACAAACTTGGATTGCATGCCCGTGCCTCCGCCAAATTCACCCAGCTGGCCGCGAAGTTCCAGAGCGACGTCTGGCTGACCCGCAACGGTCGCCGCATCAACGCCAAGTCCATCATGGGCGTGATGATGTTGGCCGCGGGGAAGGGCGCCAAAGTCCTGCTGGAGGCGGACGGTGGAGACGAGCAGGAATGCATCAACGCGCTGGTCGCCCTCGTCAACGATAAATTCGGCGAAGGCGAGTAATGCGGGACGGCAGCCCGATGGCCTCATTCTCCCTCCACGGCATTCCGGTATCGCGTGGCATCGCAATTGGCCGCGCGCACCTGCTGGCGCCCGCCGCGCTGGACGTCAAGCACTACCTGATCGCCGAGGAGCATGTGGAAGCGGAAGTGCAGCGCCTGCAGCAGGCGCTGGCCGCCGTGCACCGCGAGCTGCAAACCTTATGGAACGAGCTGCCGAAGGACGCGCCGACTGAGCTGGGCGCCTTCATCGACGTGCATGCCCTGATCCTGTCGGACCCCATGATTTCCGAGGCGCCGCTGGACATCATCCGCAGCCGCCATTACAACGCCGAGTGGGCGCTGCTGACCCAGATCGACGAGCTGTCCGCCCAGTTCGACGAAATCGAAGACGCTTACCTGCGCGAGCGCAAAGCCGATATCCAGCAAGTTGCCGAGCGTGTGCTCAAGGTGCTGATGGGTTCCGAGCAGCTCATGCCGAAGCAGGGCGAGCTCGAAGGCGACGAATTCCTGGCCCAGATGATCGTGGTGGCCCACGATATTTCCCCGGCCGATATGCTGAAGTTCCGCGACCGCTCCTTCATCGGCTTCGTGACCGATGTCGGCGGCCAGAACTCGCACACGGCGATTGTGGCGCGCTCGCTGGATATTCCGGCGGCCGTCGGCATGTCCACCGCATCGCAGCTGATCGAACAGGATGACTGGGTCATCATCGACGGCGATGCGGGCGTGGTGATCGTCACGCCAAGTGCGCAGGTGCTGGAGCAATACCGCGAGCGGCAGATGGCCGCCATGCGCGCCCGCAAAAAACTGGGCAAGTTGAAAAAGACGCCCGCCATCACCAAGGACGGCACGCCGATTACCCTGCTGGCCAATATCGAGCTGCCCGACGATTGCCCGCCGGCGCTGGAAGCCGGCGCGGTTGGCGTGGGCCTGTTCCGTTCCGAATTCCTGTTCATGGGCCGCGAAGGCGATATGCCATCCGAGGACGAGCAGTTCGAGCAATACAAGAAAGCCGTGCTGGCCATGAAGGGGCGGGTAGTCACCATCCGTACCCTGGATATCGGCGCCGACAAGCCGCTTGATCAAACCGAACACACGGCGCTGAATCCGGCGCTGGGCTTGCGCGCCATCCGCTACTGCCTGTCCGAGCCGCAGGTCTTCCTGTGCCAGCTGCGTGCGATCCTGCGCGCCTCTGCGCATGGCAAGGTGCGCATCCTGATCCCGATGCTGGCGCACGCCTTCGAAATCGAACAGTCGCTGGCCATGATCGAACAGGCCAAGGCGCAGCTGCGCGAAGCGGGCGAGAAGTTCGATCCGGAAGTGCAGGTCGGCGCCATGATCGAGATTCCGGCGGCTGCGCTGGCGCTGCCGATGTTCGTGAAGAAAATGGACTTCCTGTCCATCGGCACCAATGACCTGATCCAGTACACGCTGGCGATCGACCGGGTTGATTATGAGGTGGCCCACCTTTACAATCCATTGCATCCCGCCGTACTTCAGCTGATTTCCATGACCATCGCCGCTGGCCACAAGGCCGGTATCGACGTGGCCGTGTGCGGCGAAATGGCGGGCGATGCCAAGTTGACCCGTCTGCTGCTGGGCATGGGCCTGCGCGAATTCTCGATGCATCCGGCACAGCTGCTGTCCGTGAAGCAGGAAATCCTGAACACGGACCTGGAGCAGATCGCACCGTACACGCGCCGCATCATGCGCTCGATGGACCCGGATGCGATCGCGGACGCGGTCATCGCCCTGCAAGCCCTGTAACACCAAATCCAAACAATTCGGACTCACATGCCTTCGATCGGAATCGTCTCGCCGCAGACCATGCATTTTGCGGAACCCCTTCAGCTACAAAGCGGAGCGTCGCTGCGCGATTACATGCTGATGTACGAGACCTATGGCACGCTGAACGCCGACAAATCCAACGCCGTGCTGGTGTGCCATGCGCTGAACGCTTCGCACCACGTCGCGGGCTATTACGCGGACAATCCGAAAAGCGTGGGCTGGTGGGACAATATGGTCGGTCCCGGCAAGCCGCTGGATACGGACAAGTTCTTTGTCATCGGCGTGAATAACCTGGGCTCCTGCTTCGGTTCCACCGGTCCGATGCACAACAACCCGGAAACCGGTAAGCCTTATGGCGCAGGCTTCCCTGTCGTGACGGTGGAAGACTGGGTCGCTGCGCAGGCGCGCCTGGCCGACCAGCTGGGCATCCGGCAGTTTGCCGCCGTGATGGGCGGCTCGCTGGGCGGCATGCAGGCGCTGRCCTGGTCCATCATGTATCCGGATCGTTTGCGCCACTGCCTGGTGATCGCATCGACGCCGAAACTGTCGGCGCAGAACATCGCCTTCAACGACGTGGCGCGCCAGGCGATTCTGTCCGACCCGGACTACCGCGAAGGCAATTTCTACGAACACGGCGTGGTGCCGAAGAACGGCCTGAAAGTGGCGCGCATGGTGGGGCACATCACCTATCTGTCCGACGACGATATGGCGGAGAAGTTCGGCCGCAAGCTGCGCGACATTGCCACCAATGGCGGCGACTACAAATTCGGCTTTGGCATCGACTTCGAGATCGAGTCCTACCTGCGCTACCAGGGCGACAAGTTTGCCGAATACTTCGACGCCAACACCTATCTGCTGATCACCAAGGCGCTCGATTATTTCGACCCCGCGCGCAAATACGATGGCGATCTGACCAGGACGCTGGCGGGCACCAAGGCCAAGTTCTTCCTGGCGTCCTTCACTACCGACTGGCGCTTCTCGCCGGAGCGCAGCCGTGAAATCGTGCAGGCCCTGCTGGCGAACCGCCGCGAAGTGACTTACGCCGAAATCGATGCGCCGCACGGCCACGATGCCTTCCTGCTGGAAGACTCGCGCTACATGAATATGGTCGGCGCTTACTACGAGCAGGTCTGGAACGAAACGAACAAGGAATCCGCAGCATGACTTTCGATGAGCTGAGCAAAGCCCGTCCCGACCTCGCCTTCATCGCCCACTGGGTAAAGACTGGCGCCCACGTGCTGGACGTCGGCTGCGGCGATGGCGTGATGATGAATTATCTGCAGACCGACAAATCCTGCACCGGCTACGGCCTGGAGCTGGCGGACGAGCAGGTGCTGCAATCCACCAAACGCGGCGTGCGCGTGGTCCAGCAAGACTTCGAGCGCGGCCTGGGCATCTTTGGCGACAACAGCTTCGATACGGTGCTGTGCCTGTCCTCGCTGCAGATGATGAAGCATGTGGAAGATCTGCTGCGCGACATCGTGCGGGTGGGCCGCGAAGCCATCGTGTCCTTCCCAAACTTCGCCTACTGGCCGCACCGCATTGCGCTGGCGCGCGGCCGCATGCCGGTGTCCAAGTCGCTGCCTTATCAGTGGTACGACACGCCAAACGTGCGCTGTGCCACCATCAAGGATTTCCAGGAGCTCGCGGAAGAAGTGGGCCTGGAAGTGATCGAATGCGTGGCCCTGGCCGAAGGCAAGATCGTCAACGTGATGCCTAACCTGCGCGGCGACCTCGCCGTATTCCGCTTGCGCAAGCGGGCAGCGCACTGACCTGTGCTATCTTATTTCGCATGAAAAGGACGCTCAAGCATACTGTCGCGTTGCTGGCGCTGGCGGGCTTCGCCAGTGTGGCGCCTGCGCGCCAGCCGGAAACACAGCAGGATGGTATCCCCGTCAGCAAGCTGTCGCCGGTGCGCATCCTCGCGGATGAAGAGACGGTCGATCAACAATCCAAGCTGCAATACACCCAGCTGCTGCAGGAAGCGCAGAAAGAGCGCTCGCTCATCCCGGCCACCGATCCGCGTGTGCAGCGCTTGCGCGCTATTGCAAAACGCATCATTCCTTACACGGCGCGCTGGAATCCTTCGGCCGCCAACTGGAAGTGGGAAGTGAACCTGCTCGATTCCGACCAGGTCAATGCCTTCTGCATGCCCGGCGGACGTATCGCCTTCTACACCGGCATCCTTGAAAAACTGAATCTGACTGACGACGAAGTGGCCATGGTGATGGGCCACGAAATCTCGCACGCGCTGCGCGAGCACGCGCGCAAGCGGATGGCTGAGTCGTCGGTTACCTCAGGCATCGGCAAGCTGCTGGGGGCCGGCGCCGCGGCTTACTTCGGCCTCGATCCGCGCGTGACGGACACGGTGGCCGGCATCGGCGCGCAAATGGTCAACCTGCATTTCTCGCGCGGCGAGGAAACGGAGGCCGATATTGTCGGCCTGGACCTGGCATCCCGCGCCGGCTTCGATCCGCGTGCAGGCGTCGCGCTGTGGCAGAAGATGAGCGCCGCGAGCGCGCGCCAGCCGATGGAGTTCCTGTCCACGCACCCGAGCGGCGAGACGCGCATCAACGAGATGAACAAGAATCTGCCGCTGGTCCTGCCGGTCTATGCCCGCACACGCGGCCTGTCGGTGGAAGCGCTGCCGCCCTACAAGACCACGCCACTGCCGCCTAAAGCCTGATCGATGTCCTCCACCGTGAAGTTCCACGGCAAGCCGCCGCTGCCTATGCGCGACGGTGTCACGCCAAGTTTTCTCTGGCTGCCTGAAGGCCAATGGCCGGATATGCTGACTTTCATGGCATCCAACTATCCCGCGGTGACGGAAGCGCAGTGGCGCGAGCGTATGGAGCGCGGCGATGTGGTGGACGGGCAGGGCGCACCGCTGATGCCAAACGCACGCTACAAGCAGGGCATGCGCATCTGGTACTACCGTGAGCTGGAGGCGGAAACGCCGATCCCCTTCCACGAAGAGATCCTGTATCAGGACGAACACATCATCGTCGCCGACAAGCCGCATTTCCTGCCGACGATTCCAACCGGCCGCTTCCTGAAAGAGACCTTGCTGGTGCGCCTGCGCCAGAAGCTGGGCATCGAGGAGCTGGTGCCGATTCACCGCCTGGACCGCGAAACGGCGGGCGTGGTGATCTTCTCGGCAAACCTGAACAGCCGCGGCGCCTATCAGTCGCTGTTCCAGAAACGCCTGGTGCAGAAGGAGTACGAAGCGCTGGCCGGCCCGCTGCCGGGCCGCGAATTCCCCTTCGTTTATCGCAGCCGCATGGTGGAAGGCGATAAATTTTTCACGATGAAGGAAGAGCCGGGCGAACCGAATTCCGAAACCATGATTGATGTGGTGGAGCCGCGCGGAGAGCATGTACTGTACCGCCTGTGGCCGCACACGGGACGCCAGCACCAGCTGCGGGTGCACCTGTCAGCACTGGGCATCCCCATCGTCAACGACGTGTTCTATCCGGTGGCGCTGCCGTGCAAGCAGGACGACGTGTCCGCGCCGTTAAAGCTGCTGGCGCGCGCCATCGGTTTCCCTGATCCGCTGACGGGCGAATGGCGCTACTTCGAAAGCAAGCAGCAGCTTTAATCAGCGCTTGACCTGCATGCTGCGCACAAATGCCTTGCCTTCATTGGACAGGAAAGGCCCCAGCTTGCCGTAGCTGACGACAATCGCTTCGTTGCAGGCGCGGCCTGCGTGCGGATAGTCGCTGTAGAAAGCGAGGCCGGTATCTGTAGGGTAGGGCGCCTCAAGTCCGAAGTCGCTATTGAATTCCTTGCAGTCCGTGCGCGGGTTCAGCTTTTCGATCAGCTTGCGCAGCGGGTGCTTTGGATGCTCGTCGCTGCCGCTGCTGAGGCTTGCCTCGCCATCCTTTAGCCAGGCAAGGGTATTGACCTGGTCACCCGTGCGCAAGTCGAAAGTGTGCACGGAGTGCGCGGAATTGCCGTGCGGGCCGCCGCAGTAGTTATCCTGTTCGTTGTCGCCAACCAGCAGGTAATCGCCCATCACCCGGTCTGCCGTCAGGTCGCTTTCCCATCCGCCACCGCCATTCAGCTGGCAGCTGAAGGCGCTGATTGCCTGCTCATTGAGCCAGTGTCTGGTGTATGCATTGATCTTGTGGGCGGCGCTGGAGTTAGCTGTCAGTTCGAAGGCTTCTCCCAGCGGAGACTTGGCGATCCGCAGCGGCAGGCCGGCCACTTTGGCATTGCGATATTCGTATTTGATGGCTTTCAGGACGGGCGCGTAATAAGCCGCGCCACAGCCGCCATCTTCCTGCAAGGGCGCGAGGCGGTTCAGATGGATGGTCAGGCGCTTGCCATCGCCAAGCCAGACGCCTTGCACTTCAACCTCGGTGACCTGGTCGATCTTCCATTTGCCATTTGTCTCGGCCCAAAGATTCCCTTCAGCGGCAGCCAGCTGAATGCCGTTCAGGTGCTTCAGGTAGAAATAGTGGGCGTCGCTTTGCGTGAAGCAGGCGTTGACCGGGCTGTTGCCGATTCGTCCGGTCCATGTACCTTGAATTGGCTGTGGCGCTTCTTCGGCCCAAACGGGACCGGCCGCCAGAGCGGCCATGAAAAACAGGAGTCGCTTCAAACTTCAGTCCTATTCAGTAGGCGCGGACTTCGGGCTGTAGTCGCTGTCCGGCGGCGCCCAGAACATCGGGCCTTTCGGCGAGATTTCCAGGTGATCGCTCAGGCCCTGCTTCTTCAGCTCTCGGCGCAGGCCTTCAACGCCATCTTGGCTTTCGATGACAAAGGCGCGGTCGATCACGTCGCCGTAGTGTTTATTGGTGCTTTCGACCGCGAGTTCGACGAGGTCGCCCTCCGCAGCGATCGACCACAGATGCACATCTTCGTCTTCCGCAAACGTCTTCACGCGCCAGGCGCCTTTCTCGTTCTGGACGAACTGGATCGTATCGAACTGCTCTTCGGTGGCTTCCGACTCTTCGTCGTTGATATAGCTGCTCTTAATACCGAGCAGGAATAGGACAAGTGTGGTTTTCATAGGAGTAACTATAACCATTTTGTCCCGCCTGCGGGTAATTCGGCATACAACAGTGTGTTGCTAATCAGATGGCATAACGCTGCCGTCGGCGCATGGCGCTTACACCGGCCAGGCCAAGTCCCAGCAGTGCCAGCGCTCCCGGCTCGGCCACTTCCGCCGCAGCACCGCCGCCACCGTCGGTGCCGTCACTGCTGGGTTCGAACTCGAGGTTGTCCAGGAAGCTGTACCTGGTGTCCGGTACTTCCATTACGAAGCGGTCGATGCCCATGAAATTGAGCGTGTGCTTGACCATCGCGCCGGTCACGGCAATCGTGACGTTGTATAGCTCGGTCGCCCCCGAATAGCCGCGCAGGGTCACTGAACTGGCGCTGTAATCTTCCAGGTAGACACTCAGAACATCATAGCTGCCACCGAACAGGATTTCGGGAGCATTGCTGTAGGGCGACTCGGCGTTGTAGATGATGGTGATACCTGACGCCGGATGAAAACTGTAGGGCGGGCTGTTGATGAAGTACCAATGATTGAAGGTAAAGCCCTCATAGGTGCCTGGCATGCTGCCGACGTCGCTGTAGGTCAGGTCGTCGAAGGTCAGCAGTCCGGCGTGGGCGGGGATGGTGGCGGTGGTCGCAAGCAATGCGGCGGCCGTCAGGAATTGAGCAAGTTTCATGGTTCCCTCCAGCAAAAGGCTGTCACGTAGGGCAGCTTAAACTGCCAGGGAGCAAGCTTTGTTCCTGCCGGGCTGGCGGCACCTGCAAGCTTCTGATTTCATGGGGGAAGTGACGCGACGGCGGCAAGCGCTGATTCAATCTTGCCGCCCGGATGTAAAAAATGCCGACAGTTACGGATGATATTCAATGATCAACGGTGCGTGATCGGAGAACTTCACTTCCTTGTAGACGGAAACCGTGTGCGCCTTGGAAGCGATGCCTGGAGTTGCGACGTGGTAATCGATGCGCCAGCCAACGTTCTTCGCGTAGGCCTGGCCGCGGTTGCTCCACCAGGTGTATTGCTCCGGGCGCGGATCGAGGCCGCGGTGCACGTCCACGTAGCCGACTTCATCGAACAGCTTGGTCATCCAGGCCCGCTCTTCCGGCAGGAAGCCGGAGTTCTTCAGATTACCTTTCCAGTTCTTCAGGTCGATCTCTTTGTGCGCGATATTCCAGTCGCCGCAAATCACGAATTCGCGGCCCTCTGCGATCAGTTCCTGCAGGTGCGGCAGGAACAGGTCCATGAAGCGGAATTTGGCTAGCTGGCGCTCTTCGGACGAGGAACCGGATGGGCAGTACACGGAAATCACGGTCAGGTTGCCGAAGTCGGCGCGTACGTAGCGGCCTTCGGCATCGAATTCCGGGGCGCCGAAGCCGATTTTCACGGTATCCGGTGCAATCTTGCTGTAAATGCCAGTGCCGGAGTAACCCTTCTTCTCCGCGTAGTGGAAGTGGCCGTGGTAGCCGTGCGGATTCAGGAATTCTTCCGTCATGTCGCCTGCCTGCGCCTTCAATTCCTGCACGCAGATGATGTCGGCGTCCACCGTTCCCATCCAGTTGAAAAAGCCCTTCTTGGCGGCGGAGCGGATACCGTTCAGGTTGGCGGAAATGATTTTTGGCATAGAGGTTCCGGTTAAAATACGGGCACTTTGAACAGAGATGGGTGCACTATGAGTAATTTGAGGCAAGAGTTTATCGCGTTTTCCGTACAGGCGGGAGTGCTGAAATTCGGCGAGTTTACGACCAAAGCAGGGCGCCAATCGCCCTATTTCTTCAACGCAGGTCTGTTCCATGACGGCGCCACGCTGGTGAAGCTGGCGGACTTCTACGCCCAGACCTTGCTGGACTCCGGCATCGAATTCGACATGCTGTTCGGCCCGGCCTACAAGGGCATTACGCTGGCCTCCGCCACCGCCATGGCGCTGGCCAATAAGGGCCGCAACACCTCGTTCGCCTACAACCGCAAGGAAGCCAAGGACCACGGCGAAGGCGGCACCCTGGTGGGCGCCAAGCTGACCGGCAAGGTCGTCATCATCGACGACGTGATCTCGGCCGGCACCTCGGTGCGCGAATCCGTGAACATGATCCGCGCTGCGGGCGCCGAGCCATGCGCCGTGCTGATCGCGCTGGACCGTATGGAACGCGGCGCCAAGGATGGCGTGATGTCCGAACTGTCCGCCGTGCAGGAGGTGAGCAAGAACTATGGCATTCCGGTGGTGTCGATCGGCAGCCTGGCCGACCTGTTCACCTACCTGTCCGCCGACCCGTCGCTTGCACAACACAAGGACGCTGTTGCTGCATACCGCAGTAAATACGGCGTCGAGTAAACCATCGCTCAGCCGTGTGCTAGACTAGGCCGCATGAATATTGCCACGTTGAAAGTATACGGCGACGAGACTGCGTTGGCCGATGTGCGCGACGGCTTGCCCAGCGAGCCGGAGAACGCCTGGCAGAAGGGCGAACCCGGCCCTAGCGGGCGCACGCACATCGATGCGGGCTTTTTCGTCACCATCGGCACGGACCCCAGCCCGGCGGTCGTGCTGCAACAGATCCGCGCCTACCTGGCCGAGTGCCAGGCGCGCGGCATCACCTTTGACGCCGCCAATATCGCCGCCGAACTGCGCGTGGCATACGCCGGCGGCGAAGCCCTCGACTTTTCTCTGGCCGATCTTGAGCTGCTGCTCCAGATGGGCGTCACACTCAGCATCACCAGTTGATGAACATCGTCCTGCGCGTTGTGCTGACGCTCTTTCTGGCCTTCTGCCTGATCGGGTTCGGCATGTGCGGACTGCTTGGCTTTGCCGCCTCGGCGGGGGACGCCGAACCGGGAATCATGATCCTGGCGCTGATCGGCCTCGCAATTGCGGGCGCTTGTGGCTACGCCATCTACAAGATCTGGGCCAAAAAACAGCTTGATGAAAGCGCCGGTCCTGACGCCTGATACGGCGCACATGGTCCACTTGCTGTTCGAGTGGGCTGCGCTGGCAGCCGGCGTGCAGGTTTATCGCTGGCAGCGCCGCCGCGCAGGGCAGGGCGGTATGCTGCAGCCCGGATCGTTTGCGGTGGTGATCGGCTGCATACTTGGCGCGGCCATCGGCAATAAACTCGTGTTCTGGATCGAATGGCCGCAGCTGTGGGCCGAACATGGCGCCAGCCTGCAGGCATGGGCCAGCGGACAGTCCATTGTCGGCGGTCTGCTGGGCGGCTTGATCGGCGTGGAGCTGGCCAAGAAGCTGTCCGGCATCCAGCATTCGACGGGCGATCAATTTGTGCTGCCGCTGGTCGCCGGCACGATCATCGGCCGCATCGGCTGCTTTCTCGCGGGCCTGAACGATGGCACTTATGGTGTCGCCAGCGGCCTGCCTTGGGCCATCGACTTCGGTGACGGCATCCCGCGCCATCCAACGCAAATCTACGACATGCTGTTCGCCCTGATCTGGGGCGGTGGTTTGCTGTATGCGCGTCCGTGGCTGCAGCAAAAGAGCGGTCTTGCATTCAAGTTCTATCTGGCGGGCTACCTGGCATGGCGCCTGCTGGTGGATGCCATCAAGCCCGTGCCTTATCAATATGCCGGTGGACTCAGTGGCATCCAGCTGGTGTGCGTGATTGCGCTGGCCTGCTATCTGCCGCTGCTGTTCAGACAGGCCTTGTCCAAACCAGGATATGCAGAAACAGCTTAGAACATCCGGCCGCGCTACGATGGTCGTCGTGGCACTCGCGCTCATCGGCGGCACCGGCTGCATTTCGACCATGATCCAGAACCAGCGCGGTGCCGCGGCATATCGCACAAGCTGGGATGAGAAGGTGGCAGCACTTGAGGCGAAAAGCGCGCGAGGCGATATGAATGCGCGCGTTGGATTGGCGTTGCAGCTGACCAGCAACTATGCAGGAACCAGCCAGTTTCCGCGCGGCGTGGCTTTGCTCAAGGAAGCGGTACAGGAAAATAATCCCTGGGCAGAATTCATACTCGGCCGGATCATGGTGCGCGGCGCGGGCATTGGCGGCTATGCAGAGACGAGCAAACCTTTTCGTGATGTGGAGCGCGGCTGGGAGCTGCTGCGGCGTGCGGCCAGCCAGTCCTGCCGCTATTCGATCGGACATCGCACGGAAAGTTCGACCGACGTCTTTGCCGGACTGTTCTCCGACGACCGGGTCATGATCAAACCCGCGCCGGAAGAGACGGCACTGTGGCGCGCACGTGGCGTGCTGCATTGTGGCTTTCCCTCGCCGGACGCCATGTACTGGCGCTTCACGTCGGAATCAAAAAATCCGGCAGCGCAAACCGAAGAGCTGGCGCTGCTGATGTTGCTGCCGCCGCGTTCCAGCGAGCTGGCGAAAGCGCAGTCGCTGGCCAGTGCCGACATGCTGGAGGCGGCGCGCCTGCGCTCGACGGCGTTGCGCCGTATGGTTGACGAATCGCTGGCGCGCTACTCTGCGCCCACACTGAAGGAGTGGAAATGAGCCGCAAGACCCGTCCCTATCTGTTTTACGACACCACGACCTCAGTGTGTTCGCAATGTCTGCATCCCGCCGAAGCCAAGATCATCTTCAAGGATGACAAGGTCTATATGGACAAGTGGTGCGGCGCGCACGGCACCGAGCGCGTGCTGGTCAGCGACGATGTCGAATATTACCGCCTGTGCCGCGAAGTCTTCGTCAAGCATCCCGAGATGCCGCAGCAGTTCAATACGAAGATGGCGTATGGCTGTCCGTACGACTGTGGACTGTGCCCGGACCATATGCAGCATTCCTGCCTGTCCGTGGTCGAGATCACCGACAACTGCAACCTGAATTGCCCGGTGTGCTATGCCGAAAGCGGCACGCATCGCGAGCGCCATAAGCCGCTGGAGGAGGTGATCCGCATGCTGGACGCCGTGGTGGCAAACGAAGGCGACGCCGATGTGATGCAGCTATCGGGTGGCGAACCGACGCTGCATCCTCAGTTCTGGGAAATCATGGACGCGGCCATGGCGCGGCCGATCCGCCATGTCATGGTCAACACCAACGGCATCGTGCTGGCGCAGGACAAGGACTTCGTGCGCCGCCTGGCCACGTACGCGCCGGGCGTGGAAGTCTATCTGCAGTTCGACTCGCTGCGCGCGGACGTGCACAAGGAGCTGCGTGGCGCCGACTTGCGCCGCATCCGCCAGCAGGCGCTGGAAAACCTGAATGAAGCAGGGCTGTCGACGACGCTGGTGGTCACCCTGAAAAAGGGCCTGAACGACGACGAGATCGGCGACATCATCGACTTCGCGCTGAAGCAGCCTTGCGTGCGCGGTGTAACGTTGCAGCCGATCCAGGATGCGGGCCGCGTGGAGAACTATGATCCGCGCCTGCATCGGCTGACCGTCTCAGAAATCCGCCGCAAGATCGCCGAGCAGAGCAATCTGTTCTGCTTGCAGGACGTGGTGCCGGTGCCCTGCAATCCGGACACGCTGGCCATGGCCTACGCGATCAAGACGCCGGAACGCACGGTGCCGCTGACGCGCTATCTCGATCCGCAAACGCTGGTGGAAGGCAGCGGCAACACCATCGTGTTTGAGCGCGACGAATCGTTGCGCAGCACGGTCAAGGATCAGGTGTTCAAGCTGTTCTCCACCAATCACTCGCCGGAGTCGCAGGCGAATTGTCTGTCCGAGTTGATGTGCTGTCTGCCGCTGGTCAGTGCGCCGTCCGAGCTACGCTACGACAATGTGTTCCGGGTGCTGATTGTACAGTTCATGGATGCTTACTCGCTGGATGTGCGGGCGCTGAAAAAATCCTGCATCCATTTCGCCCAGCCGGATGGGCGCCTGGTACCGTTCGAAAGCTTCAATCTGCTATACCGCGATGACCGCCGCCTTCAGGCAATCCGTGGCAGCATCGCCGGCCAGTTCGCGCAGCGCACGACGGCGCGCACGATTCCGATCGCAGCGGACTAAGCGCCTGCGAGCAGCGGTTTTTCGCGCTCGACGATTTCAACGATGGCATCGGCCACCGTGCGTACGCGCGGTGAGCGGCGCAGGTCGGGGTGCATCACCAGCCACAGTTTGCGTGTGGCAGGGCAGATGTGCTGCGGTACCGGCTGCAGGCGCGGATCGCAGCGGCCGATGAAGTGGGGCAGCAGCACCACGCCAACGCCGGCCACCGCCGCTTCCAGCAGAATGCCCAGATCATTCGAGCGAACGACGGTATTGCGCCTGCCGGTGAACTGCTCCAGCCATTGCTGCTGGGGCGAGTCGCGCAGGCTGTCGTCGTAGCCAACGAATTCCCATTCCTCTTCGGGACGCGCCAGCCATTCCGGCCGTGCGTAAAGGCCGAAATGCATATCGCCCAATGCCCGCGCCGACAGGCCTGGCGCGGTAGGACGCATCAGGCGGATCGCCAGGTCGGCTTCACGGCGGCTCAGGTTCACCTGCCGCACTTCGCCCACCAGCTCCAGCGTAATGCCCGGCCAGCGCTGGCGCAGCGGCAGCAGGCGTGGCGCGAAGAAGTAGGTTGCCAGCGTGGGCGGCGCCGAAATGCGCACGACGCCGCTCAGGGCCGAAACGCCGCTGGCGGCGCGCGCAAAGGCCTGTGCTTCCTCGTCGATGCGCAGGGCCTGGGCGGCCAGCGTTTCGCCTTCCGGCGTCAATGTCCAGCCGCGCGGCACGCGGTCGAACAGACGCACGGTCAGCGCTTGCTCCAGCATCTCCACGCGCCTTGCCACGGTCGAGTGCTCGACCTTCAGTTTGCGCGCCGCACCGGACAGGCTGCCTTCCTGCGCCAGCGCAAGGAAGTAGCGGATGTCGTCCCACTGGAAGGGAATGTCTGCCAATTTTTGCACAGATTGTGACGATATTTAGGGAATGTTCGAGTGATTATGCACGGAATAGACTGGTCTCGCTGATCAATCAACGGGAGAAGACCATGCAAGACATCGCGATCCGTATGCACACTACCGGCGGCCCCGAAGTGCTCGAAGCCGAAGCCCTGAATCTGCCCGCGCCGGCGCCGGGCGAGGTGCGCGTGCGGCACACGGCCATCGGCGTGAATTACGTCGACATTTACCAGCGCAGCGGCAAGTACGGCGCGCCCGCGCTGCCGTTCATTCCCGGCGCGGAAGCGGCTGGCGTGGTGGAAGCGCTCGGCGACGGCGTGACGGAATTTGTGCCCGGCCAGCGCGTGGCCTATTCGCGTCCGTTTGCAGGCAGCTATGCCAGCGCGGCCAATGTGCCTGCACCATTCCTGGTGCCGCTACCGGATAAGGTGCCGGACGATATCGCCGCAGTGTCGATGCTGAAAGGGATTACGGCCCACATGCTGTTCGCCCACAACCATCCTCTGCGCGCCGGCGAAACCCTGCTGGTGCACGCTGCCGCAGGTGGACTTGGCCTGTTGCTGACGCAGTGGGCCAAGGCGCTCGGCGTGCGCGTGATCGGCACGGTAGGCAGCAGGGAAAAGGCCGAGCTGGCGCTGGCCCACGGCCTGGATCACGCCATCCTGTATCACGAGGAAGACTTCGTGGCGGCCACACTGGCGCTGACGGACGGGCAGGGCGTGCATTTCGCCGTCGATGGCATCGGTGGCGACACGCTGAAACGCACGCTGCAAACGGTGCGGACTTTCGGCATGGTGGCCAGCGTAGGCGAAGTGGCAGGGGCGCCGGGCGGTATTGCCGTCTCCGACCTCGGGCCGAAGCATCCGATCTCGCTCAGCCGCCCCAGCGTGTTCAATTACATGCGCGACCCGGCGTGGTATCGCGCCGGTGCGCTGACGACGCTGGCGCATCTTGAGCGCGGCCTGAAGCTGCCGATTGGCGAGGTGCTGCCGCTGCGCGCTGCGGCGGAAGCACAACGCAAGCTGGAAAGCGGTACCACGACAGGAGCCTTGCTGCTGCGGCCTTGAGCTATACTGCCCTGATGACAAATCGATACGAAGAAGACCGATTCGCCCAGTTCAAAGGGCGTCAGGGCGCAGAGCGCACCATCCACATCTGGGAACCGGCGCAGCCGCGCGCCGTGCTGCTGGCGATACACGGAGGCATGGCGCATGCGGGCGATTACGTGACGCCTGCCTTGTGGTTCAAGCGGTACGGCATCGCCACGGTCGCATTCGACCTGTGCGGCCACGAAAAGGCGCGCCGCGTCGATATTCCGGACTTTGATATTTTTCTCGACGAGGTAGAGCTGTTCCTGCACTGGACCAAGCAGCACTATCCCGGCCTGCCCATCTTCATCATGGGCCATTCGATGGGCGCGCTGATTGCCACGCGCTTCGGCCTGGAGCGCATGGCGCGCGATGAGCAGGTGAAGGGCTTTGTACTGTCATCGCCGTATTACGTGAATGCGATCAAGGTGCCGGCGGTGCTGCAGGGGATGTCCAGCGTGCTGGCACGCTACATGCCGAGCATGAAGGTGCCGCTGGCTTCACTGACCGATGTGCTCACGCATGACAAAGCCATCACGGAGCGTCATCACCGCGATGAAGCGGACGATATTCGCGCGTCCGAATGCACGGTGCGCTTCGGCCATGCTTTGCAGCAGGCGCAGAAGGGACTGGCGGAGAAGATGCCGGCGTGGCGCTGGCAGATGTATGCCGTTGTTGCGGGGGATGACAAGCTGGCCGATGCGAAGGCCACGATGGCCATGCTGGCGACGGTGAATCCGAAGCTGGTGGAAATCAACCACCAGGCTTCGAATTATCACGAGAACTTCAATGAGGTGAACCGCGAAGAGATCTTCGCAGACATCCTCAAGTGGATGGAGGCGCGGGCTTAACCTTCAGCCAGCTTCTTCTTCAGCAGCTCGGTCAGCTGGGCCGGGTTGGCCTTGCCTTTGGAGGCCTTCATCGCCTGGCCGATCAGCGCATTGATGGCCGCTTCCTTGCCGGCGCGGTACTGCTCAACGGACTTCTCGTTGTTGGCGATGACTTCGTTGACGATGGCTTCCAGCGCGCCAGTGTCGGAAATCTGCTTCAGGCCTTTCTGGTCGATGATTACATCGACCAGGTTCGGGTCTTGCGACTTGGCTTCCCACATCGCGCCGAACACTTCCTTCGCGATCTTGTTGGAGATCGTGCCGTCAGCGATGCGCTTCAGCATGCCGGCCAGCTGCGCAGGCAGCACCGGCGCGTCCACGATCTCAACGCCTTCGCGGTTCAGGGTGGACGATACGTCGCCCATCAGCCAGTTCGCAGCAGCCTTCGCGTTCTCCTTGCCCGCAGCGGCAACCACGCCTTCGAAGTAGTTGGCCATGCCTTTGGACGCGGTCAGCACCAGGGCGTCGTACTCAGGCAGCTTGTACTCTTCGATGAAGCGGGTACGCATCACGGCCGGCAGTTCCGGCATATCGGCCTTCACGCGCTGAATCCAGTCTTCGGAAATCATCAGCGGCGGCAGATCCGGGTCGGGGAAGTAGCGGTAATCCTGCGCGTCTTCCTTGGTGCGCATGGCGCGGGTTTCCTTGCGGTCCGGATCGTACAGGCGGGTGGCTTGTACGACCTTGCCGCCGTCTTCGAGCAGCTCGATCTGGCGGCGCACTTCGACGTGCACCGCTTCCTCGATGAAGCGGAAGGAGTTCAGGTTCTTGATCTCGCAGCGGGTGCCGAATTCCTTCTGGCCTTTCGGACGCACGGACACGTTCACGTCGCAGCGGAAGGAGCCTTCCTGCATATTGCCGTCGCAGATGCCCAGCCATACCACCAGGCCGTGCAGGGCTTTGCAGTAAGCCACGGCTTCAGCAGCGGAGCGCATTTCCGGCTCGGACACGATCTCCAGCAGCGGCGTACCGGCGCGGTTCAGGTCAATGCCGGACATGCCGTGGTAGTCCTCGTGCAGCGATTTGCCTGCGTCCTCTTCCAGGTGAGCACGGGTCAGGTTCACGGTTTTGGTGACGAACTGGCCATCCTTCTCGTAGCCGAAAGTCAGCTGGCCGCCTTGTACCACCGGATCTTCGAACTGCGAAATCTGGTAGCCCTTCGGCAGATCCGGATAGAAGTAGTTCTTGCGGGCGAACTGCGACTGCGGCGCGATTTTCGCGTCCACGGCCAGGCCGAAGCGGATAGCGCGCTCGACGGCGGCCTTGTTCATGACCGGCAGCACGCCAGGCAGCGCCAGGTCAACCGGGCTGGCTTGCGTGTTCGGCTCGGCGCCGAACTGGGTCGGCGAGCCGCTGAAAATTTTGGAAACGGTCGTGAGCTGAACGTGGTTCTCAAGACCGATAACGACTTCCCATTCCATATTCTTCTCTCTTGTCTTAGATGCCCGCCGGAGCGCGCTTGTGCCAGTCGGTCGCCAGTTGGAACTGGTGGGCGATATTCAGCAGCTTCGCTTCGGCGAAGTAGTTGCCGATGATCTGCAAGCCCACTGGGCGCTTGGCGTTCTTCTCGCCTTCGCCGAAACCGGCAGGGATGGACATGCCAGGCAGACCGGCCAGGCTGGTCGACAGCGTAAAGATGTCGGCCATGTAGTTGGCGACCGGATCATCCGCTTTCGAGCCCAGGTCCCAGGCCACGGTCGGCGCCACAGGCCCCATGATCACGTCACATTGCTCGCCCAGCGCCTTCGCGAAGTCTTCGGTGATCTTGCGGCGGATCTTTTGTGCCTTCAGGTAGTACGCGTCGTAATAGCCGTGGCACAGGATGTAGGTGCCGACCATGATGCGGCGCTGCACTTCAGGACCGAAGCCTTGCGCGCGGGTCTTGCGGTACATGTCCTGCAGGTCTTTGTAGCCTTCGGCGCGGAAGCCGTAGCGCACGCCGTCGAAACGGGACAGGTTGGACGATGCTTCCGCCGGAGCCACCATGTAATAAGCAGGAATCGACAGCGCGGTATTCGGCAGCGAGATATCGACCAGGGTCGCGCCCAGTTCGACGAATTTGGCCAGCGCGGCGCGCACGGCCTTCTCCACGTCAGCCGCCAGGCCCTCGCCGAAATACTCCTTCGGCACGCCGATGCGCAGGCCGGTCAGCGGCTTGTTCAGATCGCGCGTGTAGTCTTCCGCCACGTTGCCTTGTTCAGGCGTCAGGCTGGTGGCGTCGCGCTCGTCGAAGCCGGTCATGGCGGACAGCAGCAGCGCGCAGTCTTCCGCGGTCTGCGCCATCGGGCCTGCCTGGTCCAGCGAGGAGGCGAAAGCGATCATGCCGAAGCGCGATGCGCGGCCATAGGTTGGCTTGATGCCGGTGATGCCGCAGAACGAGGCCGGCTGGCGGATCGAGCCGCCGGTGTCGGTGCCGGTCACGCCGGGCGCCAGGCGCGCAGCCACGGCCGCCGCCGAACCGCCGGACGAACCGCCTGGAATGGCTGCCTTGTCCCACGGATTCTTCACGGCGCCGAAGGCCGAGTTCTCATTGGACGAGCCCATCGCGAATTCATCGCAATTCAGCTTGCCCAGGGTGACCATGCCGGCAGCCTTCATCTTTTCAACGACCGTCGCGTTGAACGGGCTCACATAGTTGGCCAGCATTTTGGAGCCGGCGGTGGAACGCCAGTCCTGGGTCACGAAAATATCCTTGTGCGCGATCGGCACGCCGGTCAGCGGCGTGGCGGTGCCGGCAGCGATGCGGCGGTCGGCTTCTTCCGCTTGCGCGATGGTCAGCGCGCGGTCGACGTGCAGGAAGGCATTCAGGTCGCTTTTCTCGATGCGGTCGAGGAAGTGGTTCGCCAGCTGGACTGCGGTGACTTCCTTCTTCTGCAGCAGATCGGACAGCTCTTTAATAGTCTTGGTATGCATGGTTCGTTCTTCTGGAAAACCCGAGGCGGGGAGCTGGTGGCTGCCACGCCGTGGCAGCCACCTGTTTTACGCCTCTGGTTCTGTTAGTCGATCACTTTCGGCACCAGGTACAGGCCGTCTTCGGTCTTCGGCGCCACTTTCTGGTAATCGTCGCGGCGATTTGGCTCGGTCGGCGCGTCTTCGCGCAGGCGCAGGGCAACCTGCATGTGAGCGGCCAGCGGATGGCTCAGCGGCGCGACGCCGTCGGTGTCCACGGCTTGCATTTCTTCAGCCAGGGCGAAAATGCCGTTCAGCTTGTCCAGCATCGCAGCGGACTGTTCCTCGCCCATTTCCAGCTGTGCCAGATTGGCAATTCGTTTTACGTCGGATAGTGTCAGGGACATGGCTGTGCGGCGGGCGAACCCGCGTATTTGATTGTCGTATTGATAATTTACTTATTCATTCGCCGATCAACTCGTATTTAGCTGCCAACACCGTTTATTTCAACGGTTGCAGGCACGCACAATAGAGTGGATTTAGGGCAAATATCCTGCAAATTATAAGGTACAATCGCGGGTTAATGCGCTGCTGGAGCTGAATACTCGCCCGGCCGCATTCGTACCGGATACTTTAAATAACGAATTAATGCGCGACCTCGCGCCACAGGACACTCATGTTTGGTTTTTTACGTCGCTATATCTCGTCTGACCTGGCCATTGACCTGGGTACGGCGAACACCCTGATTTATGTACGCGGTTCCGGCATTGTGCTGGATGAACCGTCCGTCGTTGCGATCCGCCAGGAAGGCGGCCCGAACGGCAAGAAAACCATCCAGGCGGTTGGTAAGGAAGCAAAGCAGATGCTGGGCAAGGTGCCCGGCAATATCGAAGCCATCCGTCCGATGAAAGACGGCGTGATCGCCGACTTCACCGTCACCGAGCAGATGCTGAAGCAGTTCATCCGCATGGTGCACGACTCCAAATTCTTCCGCCCATCGCCACGCATCATCATTTGCGTACCTTGCGGCTCCACCCAGGTTGAGCGCCGTGCGATTCGTGAATCCGCACTGGGCGCCGGTGCTTCCCAGGTCTACCTGATCGAAGAACCGATGGCAGCGGCAATCGGCGCCGGCTTGCCGGTGTCCGACGCAACCGGCTCGATGGTGGTCGACATCGGTGGCGGTACCACCGAAGTGGGCATCATTTCCCTGGGCGGCATGGTCTACAAAGGCTCGGTGCGCGTGGGCGGCGACAAGTTCGATGAAGCCATCGTCAACTACATCCGCCGTAACTACGGCATGCTGATCGGCGAGCAGACCGCCGAAGCCATCAAGAAAGCCATCGGCTCCGCCTTCCCGGGTTCCGAAGTCAAGGAAATGGAAGTCAAGGGCCGCAACCTGTCCGAAGGTATTCCGCGTTCCTTCACCATCTCGTCCAACGAGATCCTGGAAGCGCTGACCGACCCGCTGAACAACATCGTCTCCGCCGTGAAGAACGCGCTGGAACAGACCCCGCCTGAACTGGGCGCCGACATCGCCGAAAAAGGCATGATGCTGACCGGCGGCGGCGCGCTGCTGCGCGATCTGGACCGCCTGCTGATGGAAGAGACGGGCCTGCCGGTGCTGGTGGCGGAAGATCCGCTGACCTGCGTGGTGCGAGGGTCCGGCATGGCGCTGGAGCGCATGGACCAGCTGGGGTCCATCTTCTCCTACGAGTAAGGACCGAAAGGGCGGCACTAGCCGCCCTTCTTAATTGGAAGACATGGAATACAGCCCACCGCCACTGTTCAAACAAGGCGCGTCCGCCCGTTTCAAAATGATGGTGTTCGCCGCCATCTCGATTGCGCTGCTCTTTGCAGATTCGCGCATGGATGCTTTGTCGGCTGTTCGCAAGGGAGTCGGTTTCGTGCTGTATCCGCTACAGCAGGCCGCCCTGTTGCCGCGCGACGCCGTGAATGGCGTGGGAAGCTACTTCTCCACGCTGTCGTCGCTGCAGAAACAGGTGAATGACCTCAAGCAGCAGCAGATTGCGTCCTCGATGCAGATGCAGCAGGCGCAGCTCTACCAGGCCGAGAACAACCAGCTGCGCAAGCTGCTGGACGCCAAAGAGCGCGTTCCCGGCAAGAGCATGCTGGCCGAGATCCTGTACGACGCGCGCGACGTCTTTACCCGCAAAGTCATCCTGAACCGCGGCACGCAGCAAGGCGTGCAGCTTGGCCTGCCCGTCATCGATAACCAGGGCGTGGTAGGGCAGGTGACGCGCGTGTTCCCCTTCACCTCCGAAGTCACGCTGCTGACCGATAAGGAGCAGGCGATTCCTGTGCAGGTGCTGCGTAGCGGCCTGCGCTCAGTGGCCTATGGCCGTGGCCAGTCCGGCACGCTGGACCTGCGCTTCATGGCGCCCAATGCGGATGTGCAGGTGGGCGATATCCTGATCACCTCCGGCATCGACGGCGTGTATCCGGCCGGCCTGGCTGTGGCACGTGTGACACAGGTGGAGAATTCCTCCGGCGCCTTTGGCCGCGTCGTGTGCCAGCCGCTGGCAGGCATCGAGCGCAATACGCAGCTGTTGATTCTGACGTCCGTGCCGGAGATTCCGCCACGTCCCCCGGAAGAGGAAGTGGTCAAGCCATCCAAGAAGAAGAAAGACGCTAAGGATGCGGCGCAGCCGGCGGCAACGCCGGCAGCTCCCGCGGCGGCTCCGGCCGGCGGCGCTCCTGCTGCCGCTACATCGGGCGCGGCGCCAACCGCCGGCGCTGCGGCTGCCGCTGCACCTGGCGTAGTGCCAGGCGCCGGAGCCCCCGCTGCACAGGCGCCGCGTGCCGCCACCGCTGGCATGACGCCGACCCTGAGCACACCGCCTGCCGCTGCGCCGCGCGCTGCCGCACCGGCGCCTGCTGCTACTGCTCCGGCTCCTGCGAAAAAGGAACCTGCACGATGAACCGTCCACAATACATCCTGCTGCCCGTCAGCCCGCTGTTCATCGCATTCAGCCTGCTCTGCGCGGTCTTGTTGAATATGCTGCCCTGGGGCCGTATGGTTGGCGTACCGGATTTCGTAGCGCTGGTGCTGGTGTTCTGGGGTATCCATCAGCCGCGCAAGGTCGGCATCGGCACTGCCTTCTTCCTCGGCCTGCTGATGGACGTGCACGACGCCACCCTGCTGGGCGAGAACGCGCTGGCCTACACGCTGCTGTCCTACTTCGCCATCATGATGCACCGCCGTGTGCTGTGGTTCCGCGTCTGGACCCAGGCCATGCATGTGCTGCCCCTGCTGATTCTGGCGCAAGGCGTGCAGCTGCTGGTGCGCTTCATCGTGTCGAGCAAATTCCCGGGCTGGTTCTTCTTCCTGGAGAGTATTGTGGCTGCGCTGCTGTGGCCCGTGGTGACGATGTTCCTGCTGGCGCCGCAACGCCGCGCCGTGGATAAAGACCACACCCGTCCGATCTGAGCATGACCGAGTTTAAAAACACAGAACGCGACCTTCATCGCTTCCGCGTTCGCCTGTCGGCGATCGGCGGGCTGGTGTTCCTTTGCTTCATGGCGCTGCTGGCGCGCTTCATCTGGCTGCAGGTGATCAAGCACAGCGACTACGCCGCGCAGGCGGAAGACAACCGTATCGCCGTGGTGCCCATCGTGCCGAACCGCGGCCTGATCCTGGACCGCAAAGGGGTGGTCCTGGCCCGCAACTACTCCGCCTTCACGCTGGAGATCACGCCATCCAAGCTGCGCATTCCGCTGGAAGACATGATCGACGAGCTGGCGAAAGTGGTGGAAGTCACGCACAAGGACCGCCGCCGCTTCAAGAAGCTGATGGAGGAATCGAAGCACTTCACCAGCGTGCCGCTGCGTACCCGCCTGACGGATGAAGAAGTGGCGCGCTTTACCGCCAACCGCTTCCGCTATCCCGGCGTGGAGGTCCAGGCGCGCCTGTTCCGACAATACCCGCTGGGTGAAACCGCCTCGCACGTGATCGGCTACATCGGCCGTATCAACCAGGCCGAAGCCAAGGCGCTGGAAGGCACGGAAGACGCAGCGAATTACAACGGCACCGAGCATATCGGCAAGGAAGGCCTGGAAAAGAGCTACGAAAAAGAGCTGCATGGCCAGACCGGCTACGAAGAAGTGGAAGTGACGGCCTGGGGCCGCGCTATCCGCACGCTTTCGCGCACGCCGGCGGTGCCGGGCAATAACCTGATCCTGTCGGTCGATATTGAGTTGCAGAAGGTGGCGGAAGAGGCCTTCGGCGAATGGCGCGGTGCGCTGGTTGCCATCGAACCTGAAACCGGCGACGTGCTGGCGTATGTGTCCCGCCCCGGCTACGACCCGAATCTCTTCGTGGACGGCATCGATGCGCAAAGCTGGGCGGACCTGAATAACTCGCTGGACAAGCCGATGGTGAACCGTCCGCTGTCCGGTACCTACGCGCCAGGTTCGACCTTCAAGCCTTTCATGGCGCTGGCCGCGCTGGAGCTGGGCAAGCGTACGCCGAGTTCGGCGATTGCCGATCCGGGCTTCTTCTATCTCGGAGCCCACAAGTTCCGCGACGACGTGGTGGGTGGCCACGGCACGGTGGATCTGCGCAAGTCCATCGTTGTGTCCTGCAACACCTACTACTACATCCTGGGCCGCGACATGGGGATCGACGCGATCCACGATTTCATGGCGCCTTTCGGCTTCGGCCGGCCAACCGGCATCGACCTGGAAAACGAGAAGGCCGGCGTGCTGCCTTCGCAGGAGTGGAAGCGTCAGCGCTTCAAGAAAAATCCGGCGGCAGGCAAGTGGGTGGGCGGCGATACGATCTCGGTGTCCAACGGCTCCGGCTACAACGCGTATACCCCGCTGCAGATTGCACACGCGGTTGCGAACCTGGCCAATAACGGTGTGGTGATGAAGCCGCACCTGGTGAAAATCGTCGAAGATCCGGTCACCCGTGCGCGCAAGCTCACCGTGCCGAAAGAAAGCTACCGCATCCCGCTGAAGCAGCAGAACATCGACTTCGTGAAAGACGCCATGGTCGGCGTGACCAGCGAGCCGGGCGGCACCGCCTTCCGCGCCTTCACCAACGCGGGCTACACGGTAGGCGGCAAGACCGGTACGGCGCAGGTGGTGGCGATCAAGGCCAATGAGAAGTACAACGCGGCGCGCCTGGATGAGCGTCTGCGCGATAATGCCTGGTTCACGGCCTTTGCTCCGGCCGATAAGCCCAAGATCGTGCTGGCCATGATCGTGGAAAACGCGGGCTTCGGCGGCCAGGTCGCTGCGCCGATCGCACGCAAAGTGCTGGACTACTGGCTGCTGGGCAAACGCTCGACCGAGAAAGACACCACGCCGGTGCCGAAGGAAGACGCAGTTACCGTGCCGGTCGAATCGCTGCCGGCCGAAGACGTGGAAGCCGCCGCTGCTGCCGCTGAAAAGCGCCAGAATCCGGCAGGCCAGATCCCGGCGCCGCAATCGCCATCGCCTGCGCCGGAGAGCAAGGACCAGCAGAAACCAACGACGGCCCCGCCGCCGCGCAAGAAGGAATAAGGAGGCGCCATGCCGATCAATGAAAGACGCTCGCTGTGGCGCCGCATGCGTCCCTACCTGACCGTGTTCGATGGTCCTCTGACCCTCATTCTGGCGTTCCTGCTCGGGACCAGCCTGGTGACGCTGTATTCCGCCTCCATCGGTATTCCTGGCAAGATCGAAGACCATCTGCGCAATATCTTCATGGCCTTCCTGGTGATGTGGTTCGTGGCGAACATCTCGCCGCAGAACATGATGCGCATTGCCTTGCCGGCCTACTTGTTTACCCTGTTGCTGCTGCTGGCGGTTGCCGTGGCGGGCACGGTGAAGCTGGGCGCGCGGCGCTGGCTGGTGCTCGGGCCGATGCAGATCCAGCCCTCCGAATTCGCCAAGATTGCCGTGCCGCTGATGCTGGCCTGGTTCTTCCAGCAACGCCAGGGACATCTGCGCTGGCACGCCTATGCCGTTGCGGCGGCGCTGCTGCTGATTCCCGTTGCGCTGATCGCCAAACAGCCGGACCTCGGTACTGCACTGCTGGTGGTGGGCTCCGGTTTCGCCGTGATCTTCCTCGCGGGTCTGGCATGGAAGGCGCTGCTGGCGCTGTTCGTCATGGGCGCGGCCAGCCTGCCGGTAGCCTGGTCGATGATGCACGACTACCAGCGCGAGCGCATCATGACGTTGATCGATCCGACTTCCGACCCGCTGGGCAAGGGCTTCCACATCATCCAGTCCACCATTGCGGTTGGTTCCGGCGGCATCTTCGGCAAGGGCTGGACCAACGGCACGCAAGCCCACCTGGAATTCATCCCCGAACGCACCACGGACTTCATCTTCGCCGTCTATTCCGAAGAATTCGGCCTGGTCGGCAATATGTTCCTGATGTTCCTCTATCTGCTGCTGATTGGCCGCGGGCTGATGATCGCCAATGGCGCACCGAATTTCTTCACGCGTCTCCTGGCCGGCGCCATCACCATGATCTTCTTCACCTACGCCTTTGTGAACATGGGCATGGTGAGCGGCATTTTGCCGGTGGTGGGTGTGCCGCTGCCGTTCATGAGCTACGGCGGCACCGCGCTGCTGACGCTGGGGCTGGGTTCCGGCATCCTGATGAGCATTCAGCGCCACCGTAAGCTGGTGCAGACATGAAGCGCATTTACGCTTGTTCGCCGCTGTTGCTAGCGCTGCTGCTGGCGGCGTGTGGCACCACGCCGACAACGACCACGACGCCGCGCATTCCGCCGCCAGCCAAGTCTTCCATCCGCGAACCGGGCATGCCGGTGCTGCCGCCTGCCAATTCGGGCCGTGGCGGCTACTACCTCGATGATGGTCCCGGCGAGAATCCTCCTCCTGGCCTGATGGATGTACCGGACGCCGAAGTGCGCCTCGATCCGCTGCTGCCGCGATCGAACAAACCTTACACCGTGTTCGGCAAGACGTACACCCCAACGCCGATGGATCAGCCTTACACCGTGCGCGGTCTGGGCACCTGGTATGGCAAGAAGTTCCACGGACAGCGCACCTCGTCCGGCGAAATCTACGATATGTACAAGATGACGGCGGCGCACCCCACGCTGCCGATTCCGTCCTATGCACGCGTGACGAATATGAGCAACGGCAAGACCGTTGTGGTGCGCATCAATGACCGCGGGCCTTTCCATTCCACGCGCGTGATCGACGTGTCTTTCACCGCTGCGCTGAAACTGGGCCTGCTGGCGAATGGCAGCAGCGAGCTGGAAGTAGTGCACTTGCTGCCGTCGGATATTGAACAGATCATTGCGGCGCGCAAGAGCGGCAGCGCATCGCCCGTCACGAGCACCGGCGCCGCGGCGCCTGCCGACTCGGCCCCGGCCACGACATCGGCATCGTCGCGTGCCGTGCCATTGCCGAAGGCTGCGCCCATGCTGGCTTCCGGCGGCGCTCCTGCCGATGTGGAGGCAATGATGCTCGGCGGCGGCAATGGCGTCGCGCCGGACAGCGCCAACGTGCAGCGCACCGGTGGCACGGCGGCGGCGGCCTTGGACAGCGGTTTCTATCTCCAGCTGGGTGCCTACACGCGCGCTGAAGCCGCGGACGCAATGCGCGACAAGCTGTCTGCGGCAGACGCGGAAGACAATTTCACGGTCGTGCAGGCAGGCTCGGTGTACCGGCTGTATGGCGGCCCGCATGCCACGCGCAAGGACGCTCAGGATGCGGTCAAGCGCATCCCATCGGCGTTGCGACTGAAGCCGATCATCATCCAGCGCTAGCCGGCTAGCCGGCTAGCCGGTTACTTGCTGCAGGCGCGGGTTTCCTGATCGGGGAACTTGGCGGCGATCTTTTCCAGGCGCGACTTGGTGTCGGCGCTGATATCGCGGAATTGATAGAACAGCTGCTTGCTGCCCGTGTAGCGCGGCGCGACTTTGGCGCTGTGCACGCCTTGCTTCACCAGCGCTGCGAGCTGCGCTTCTGCGGCCGCTTCAGTGCGGAACACACCCAGCGAAATACCCCAGCGCAGCGGCGAGCTTTCGTTCAGGATGAAGTAATTGGTCACCCCCAGGCCGCGCAGTTCAGCGGCTTTCTTGTCGGCGGCTTCCTTGCTGCCTTGCGGCGGAATGTGGACGATGTAGCTGCTGATTTCCTGGCCCGGCAGATTCTTGCGCACCTGGCGGTCGCCCAGTTCCAGCGGACCCACACGCTCTTCAAAGCGGCGCGCATCGGCGAGCTGGAAATTGCCGACTTCCAGGCAGCCGGTTGCTGCCGGTTCGTCGCGCGGCACTGGTGGAGGCGGCGCGGCGGCTGCCACCGCGGCATTGGCTTCGTCGGCGCTGATGACGTGCAGCTTGTCCGAGTTCAGTTGATTCTTCAGGCGTGCCGGTTCGTGCTCGTTGCCGCTGAAATGGCCGAGATAGCCCCTGCCGTAAGCGAAAAGGGCGGCGTTCGCAGCGAGCAGCAGGAAGAAGATCAGTTTCAGCACGGTCTTTCCTTGTTCAGCACGGCCTGCAGGCCGATCAGCACAATATTCTCCACATGGCGATGCGGCACCGGTACCGCTGGCGACACATAAGGTGCAGCGCCGCCGGAAATAATACATTCTACGGCCTGGTGCAGCTCATATGCACGTTCGATGGCGCCTGCCTGCGCAGCCAGGCAGCCGGTCAGGATGGCGTCGCCGGTGTTGTCGGCAAAGCCTTCAGGCAGCCTGGCGCCTGGTGCGATTTGCGGCAGCTGAGCGGTGTTCTTTGCCAGCGAACTGGCCATCAGTCCCAGGCCGGGCAGGATCATGCCGCCCAGGAAGGTGCCGTCTGGCGTGATCGCATCGATGGTCGTGGCGGTACCGCAGTTGGCGACCACGATGGCTTTGCCGGGACACAGCGCATGCGCGGCGATCGCTGCGGCGAAGCGGTCGCAGCCCAGTTGCAGCGGATTGCGGTAGGCATTGCGCACGCCGGCGCGGCTTGGCACGGAAGCGAACCATTCGATGGCGTCCGGCGCGATGGCCAGCGACGGATCGGCCAGCGCGGCAGTCAGCAAGTCGCGCACGGCTTGTCCTGCCACGTTCGCGATCAGCACACGCGCGATGCGCGCACCAGCCGACGCGGCGATGGATGCTGCAATGCTTGTGGCGAGACGGGGCGCGGCGGTGTCGGCGGTGGTGCGGAGGTCGGTGTGGAATTCGGCGCCGAAGGCGAGCCAGGTGCCGAGAGGCGCGCTGGACGCGGCCGCATCGTCGGCGGCGAGCGCCCATTTGATGCGGGTATTGCCAGCGTCGATCAGCAATGCGCTCATGATGCGAGCCTCAGCGATACATCACCGGACAGCACGGCCACGCGGCCGGCCGGCGTATCGAGCAGCAGGCGGCCATGTTCGTCCACACCGGCGGCCAGGCCTTGCTGTTGTATGGCGCCCTGGTCGAGGATATTCACGGTCTGCCCGCGCCAGGCTTGCAGTGCATTCCAGCGCTCGGCAAAAGCCGCGAAGCCGACGTCGTCGAATTCGGACAGCACGGCGGCGAGGCGGCTGAGCAGCTGCGCCATTAAGGGGTTGCGGTCCATGCGCGCCAGCCAGGGCGCGGACGAGATGTCGTTGCGGCCGATGGCCGCTTCCAATTCGTCCGGCATCAACAGGTTCATGCCGCAGCCGATCACCGCCCATACCGTGCCATCCGGTGCGGATTGGGTTTCAACGAGAATACCGGCCAGCTTGGCGCCATCCTTCAGCACATCGTTCGGCCATTTCAATTGCACAGGCACGCCGAGCTGCGCCAGCGTTTCAGCGATGGCGACGCCGACCGCCAATGGCAGGCCGACCAGGCGTTGCAAAGGTGAGCGGAATGGCCAGGCCAGCGAAAAGGTCAGCGAGGCGCCGGCGGCGGATAGCCACGGACGTCCCGCGCGGCCACGACCGGCGGTTTGCTCCTCGGCGATACGCAGGACCGGAGCGCGCAACGGCGCGCCGGATGGGCCGCCGTTGGGCCCGGCACCGGGCACGCGCGCGAGCAAGTCGGCATTGGTGGAACCGGTCGTCGCGACGGCTTCAATGACCACATGGCTGGCGCTGGTCGCCAGATGCTGCGCGATAGCGTCAGCGGAAACAGGAGTAGCGTTCATATCTTGCGCGCCTTGTGCGGCGCCTTGGCAAATGCCAGGTCATACAGGAAATTGGGCAGCATGCGCAGCACTCTGGCGATCATGCCCGCTTGCCACGGGATCACGCGATAGCTCGCCCCACGTTCGATAGTGCGCGCCGCAGCGGCGGCGAAAGCCTCTGGCGCCATCAGGAAAGGCATGGCGTAGGCATTCCCTTGCGTCATCGGCGTGTCGACATAGCCGGGCGCAATCGTCACCACGCGAATGTTCGAACTGCGCAGCTCAACGCGCAGCGACTCGCAATAAATCTTCACCGCCGCCTTGGATGCGCTGTAGCCACCGCCACCCGGCAGTCCGCGTACGCCAGCCACGCTGGAAATGCCGACCAGCCGCGCCGGCGTACCTTGCGCGCGCATTGGCGCTACAAACGGCGAGAACGTCGCGACAGTCGCCGTGACATTGGTCGCAATGATGGATTCGAACACCGGTAAATCCTCCGGCAGCTCGGTGATCGTGCCATGCGAAATGCCGGCATTGGCAATCACCACGTCGCAGCCGCCTGCGTAAGCCAGGAATTCTTCGGCAGCGCGGCGCACGGCCGCGTGGTCGGTCACATCCGCGACATAAGCGCGGTGACGTTCGGGAGAGGGGAGGGATGCGATCAGCGCCTGCAGCGCCTCGCCGCGGCGCGCCAGCAGGCCGAGCGTGGCGCCTTGCCGCGCGTATTCCGCGGCCATTGCGGCGCCCAATCCGCTCGATGCGCCAGTGATGAAGACGCGCTTCAAGGCAGTGTTACTTCTTTTCCGCCTTGGCCTTGGCCACCAGGAAGTCCATCACCTGCAGTGCGTTCTGCTGTTGCTGGGCTTCGGACATTGGCGCGGTAGCGGTATGGTTGGCGATGTAAGGCGAAGTCAGGTACTTGCCGTCGATCGCGATCATCGGCCAGGAATCCACTTCATAAGCCTCCATCATCGGATCGGTGTGTCGCACGCGGGCTGCGATGCCGAAGCCGCGGTAAGTGTCGATGAATTTGTTCTTGTCGATGCCGTTCTTCTCGATCCACTCGAACACTTGCTCATCGCGGTTCAGTCGATTGTGCTCAACGTGCATCGCGTTGAAGACCTTGTTGTGATACTGCTCGACCAGGCCCAGCGCTTCCAGCGTGAAGAACAGCTTCTGCTGCGGCAGCACTTCCTGGCCGCGCGACACGTGCACGCGCTTGAAGACGATGGTGTCGCCCTGCTTCTTCACCCACTCGGCCAGTTTCGGCTCCAGTGCGTAGCAGTGAGGGCAGTAGTACGCGAAGAACTCGATGACCTCGACCTTCTTGCCGGTGTCGGTCGACTGCGGCGCTTTCAGCACGGTGTATTCGGCGCCCGGCTTCGGATCAGCCGGAGAAGCCAGCGCGCCCAGCGCAGCGAAGGACAGGGTAGTCAGGACCAGGAATTTCTTCAGGATTTGCATCGCGTATCAGCTCCTTATTTTTGGGTGCGTACCACGGCGGCATCAATGCCGTTTTCGGACAGTTTGCTGCGAACCTTGTTCATTGCTTCCACCTGCGAGAAAGGACCCATGCGCACGCGATGCAGCACCACGTTGTCGTTGGTGCGGTCGGAAACGCTGGCCTCAAAGCCCAGCAGGGCCAGTTTGGCGCGGGTTGCTTCCGCATCGCTGATTTCGCGGAAGGCGCCAGCCTGCAGATAGTAGATGTATTTGTCTTCGGTAGTCGACGGCGCAGGAGCAGCCGCCTGGGTCGGCGGTGCAGCGCTGTTGACTGGCGCCGGCATTGCCGGCTTATCCGCCGCAGGAGCCGGCGCCGGCGCCGGTTTCGGTGCCGCCGGTTTGGCTTCGCCCTGCGCCTGGATATTGTCCACCACGCGCTGCAGCTCGTCGGCAGGCGGCGCCTTGTTCTCTTTTTCGAACTCGTTGTTCGCCTTGCGTGCCGCTTCCTTGTTGCCGTACATCGGCTTGTTCGGATCGGAGATCTGGCCGTCGGCCTGGTCCGTCTTGCCGGCTTTGGGCGCGCGGTCGGTGAAGGGGCTCTGTCCTTTGGTGATCATCAGGGCCACCACAACTGCGATGACCAGGCCGATTACGAGGCCGATAACAATACCTACCAGCGTGTTGCCTTGCTGGCGCAACGAAGGGGGAGTGCGAAAAGTCATCGTGCGGTGGGTCCTTGGGATTACATTTGCCGGGGTTACATTTGATTTGGTGCGGAGACGCCGATCAGAGCCAGGCCATTGCGCAGCACCTGGCGCGTGGCGACCATCAGCGCCACACGGGCCAGCTTGGTCGCTTCGTCTTCCACCAGCACCTTTTCGGCGAAGTAGAAGGAGTGCAGGGCGGCTGCCAGGTCACGCAGGTAGAAGGCTACCTGGTGCGGGCCCAGTTCGGACTGGGCGCGGGCCAGCATTTCCGGATACTGGGCCAGGGTGGCCAGCAGGGTGGCTTCGCTTGGCGCGGTCAGCGGGGACAGATCGACATCGGTGATGGTCTTCTCGTCGCCGCCCCAGTTTTCCAGCATGCGGCAGATACGCGCGTGGGCGTATTGCACGTAGTAGACCGGGTTTTCGTCGGAATTCTTCAGGGCGACGTCGACGTCGAATACGAATTCGGTGTCGGCTTTGCGGGAGATCAGGAAGAAGCGCACGGCATCGCGGCCCTTGGTGATTTCGCCGCCACCGGACCATTCGATCAGGTCGCGCACGGTCACGTAGGAACCGGCACGCTTGGAGATTTTCACCTCGGCGCCGTCCTTCATCACGGTGACCATCTTGTGCAGCACGTAGTCAGGGAAGCCTTGCGGCACGCCCAGGTTCACGGCTTGCAGGCCGGCGCGCACGCGGGCGATGGTGCCGTGGTGGTCGGAACCCTGCACGTTGATCGCTTGCGTGAAGCCGCGCTGGAATTTGACGATGTGGTAGGCGACGTCCGGCACGAAGTAGGTGTAGCCGCCTTCGGTCTTGCGCATCACGCGGTCCTTGTCGTCGCCGAAGTCGGTAGTGCGCAGCCACAGGGCGCCGCCGTCTTCGTAGGTGTGGCCGCTGGCGATCAGCTGTTCCACTGCCTTCTCTACTTTGCCGTCGGAGTACAGCGAGGATTCGAGGTAGTAGTTATCGAACTTCACGCCGAAGGCCTGCAGGTCGATGTCCTGCTCATTGCGCAGGTAGGTCACGGCGAAGTGACGGATATTTTCCAGGTCTTCCACGTCGCCATTGCCGGTTGCCGGCAGGCCGTCGGATGCAGACACGGTCTTTTTGGCCAGGAAGTCGGTGGCGATGTCGGCAATGTAGTCGCCGTTGTAGGCCGATTCAGGCCATGCCTGGTCACCCGGCTTGTGGCCTTTGGCGCGCGCTTGCACGGACAGGGCCAGATTCTGGATCTGCACACCGGCGTCGTTGTAATAGAACTCACGGGTGACCTTGGCACCTTGCGCCTCGAACAGCGAGGACAGCGCGTCGCCCAGTGCCGCCTGGCGGCCGTGACCCACGTGCAGCGGGCCGGTCGGGTTGGCGGAGACGAATTCGATGATGACGTTCTTGCCGGCCAGCGCATCGCTGCTGCCGTAGGCGGCGCCTTGCGCCAGCACGGTTTTCACGACGGCTTGCTTGGATGCTTCGGTCACGCGCAGGTTGATGAAGCCTGGGCCGGCGATTTCGGCGGCGGCCACCAGCTGCTTGCCTGCCGGGTTGTCGAGCAGGGCGGTGACGATTTTCTGCGCCAGCTCGCGCGGGTTCATTTTCAGCTGTTTGGCCAGCTGCATGGCGATATTGCAGGCGACATCGCCGTGCGACGCGTCGCGCGGACGCTCCAGCACTACGTTGGCCTTAACTTCGGTGCCTTCCAGAATCGGCGCCAGCGCGGTCTGGAACAGGGAAATGATCTCTTGCTTTTGTTGGGCGAGCATGTCGTGAAAGCGGCACGGGCCGCATGATGTAAACGTCTGAAAAGACGGACATTATACTTGTTTGCAAGAAGGGCTCAATTGCAATAGCCGGACGGCTGCCGGGGTACAATCCTGCTTTTATAGTATTTACGCGTGCGGATGGCGGGCGTGATATCAGGATTGCAATGACTAAGAAAGAACGCCCAACTCTGTCCCTCAAACCCAAGGCGAAGCCAGCACCCGCCGCTGCCCCCGCGGCCCGCAAGCCTGGCCCCCGCCCAGCCGACGCCCCGCGCCCGGCAGGCAAGCGCCCGGACGCGCCGGCACGCTCGGACGCGCCACGCGCTTCGGGCCCCCGCCCAGCCGMYKCCCCGCGCCCGGCCGGCAATCGCCCGGATGAGCAGCGTGCCGATGGCCAGCGCCCGGCAGGCAAGCGTCCCGACACGGCAGCGCGTTCAGACGCGCCGCGGCCGGCTGGTCAGCGGCCCGCCGCTGCGCCACGCGCCGACTCGCCGCGCCCGGGAGGCGAGCGCCCGGCTCCTGCGCAAGGCGGCGCGGTCTGGCCGGCACGCGCCGGCGCTGGCGCACGCCCGGCGCGCGCGCGGGTGGGTGACGAGCGTCCTGCTGCTGCGAAGCCGCAGCTGCGCGAGAGCCACCAGCGCGACTTCAAACCGCGCGTGCAAACCGAATTCCAGGCCGAGCTGAAACAGGATTCGCTGGCCTTTGCCATGCTGGGCGCCGCCACGGCTGCTGTGCAGGTGAAGGGGGGCATGGCGCTGCCGCAAGCGCTGAATGGCATTTTTACTAACGCGAACGCCACCCCGCAAGCACGCGGTGCGATCCAGGACATCGCCTACCGCGCCATGCGACAGCTTGGCCGCAGCGAAGCGTTGATCACCCTGATGGCGCCCAAAGCCCCAGACCCGATGGTGCAAGCCCTGCTGTCGGTAGCCCTGCCGCTGATGATGGCAACGGAAGAAGGCCCGGCGCCTTACGAAGCCTTCACCGTGGTCGACCAGGCCGTCACCGCCGCCGGTTCGCACCCGGACACCGCCCGCGCCAAAGGCATGGTCAACGCCCTGCTGCGCCGTTTCCTGCGCGAGAAGGACGAGTTGCTGGAAGAAGCCCTGCGTGACCCGGTCGCGCAATGGAACTATCCGCAATGGTGGATCGACAACGTCATCACCTCCTACCCGAAAGAATGGCAGGATGTGCTCAGCGCCGGCAATAAGGCGCCGCCGCTGACCCTGCGCGTCAACACCCGCCGCAACAGTGTGGAAGACTACCTGCAGCGACTGAGTGAAGAAGGCATCGAAGCCACCCGGATCGGCCCGCAGGCCGTCCGCCTGGCCAGGCCGATTGGCGTGCACCTGATCCCCGGCTTTGCCGAAGGTCTGGTTTCGGTGCAGGACGCCGGCGCTCAGCTGGCCGCGCCGCTGCTTGACCTGCAAGCAGGCCAGCGCGTGCTGGACGCCTGCGCCGCGCCTGGCGGCAAAACCTGCCACATCCTCGAATTGGCCGATGTCAATTTGACAGCGCTGGACGCTGATGCCAAGCGCTTGCAGCGCGTGCAGGAAAACCTCGACCGTCTGCAATTCCAGGCCACTTTGCAGCCCGCCGAGGCGCAAACGTCCGACTGGTGGGACGGCCAGCCCTTCGACCGCATCCTGGCGGACGTGCCTTGCACGGCCTCCGGCATCGTGCGCCGCCACCCGGATATCCGCTGGCTGCGCCGCAAGGCGGACGCCCGCCAACTTGCAACACTTTCTTCGCAAATTCTCGACAATCTTTGGCGAATGCTCGCCCCCAATGGTAAATTGCTGTTCGTGACATGTTCGTTGTGGCCGCAGGAATCCGAGGCGCAGGCGGCCGCTTTCGCGGTGCGCAATCGCGCCACGCGACTCGAAGCGCCCGGCCAGCTGCTGCCTGAAGGAGGCGCCGAGCAGGATCACGACGGTTTGTTTTACGCATTGTTCCAGAAGAGTGATGCGTGACCCTTTGAAGAGCACCTCGCAAGTGATCCGACGATTTTTTCGACTCCTTTGCTGGCAGTTGCTGCTGACGTTTGCCTGCGTCTTGCCGCAGGCTGCAAGAGCCGCCGAAGAGACGGTGGAGATCACACGCGCCTATATCGAAGCGGCCGAAGAGGGCTACCGCCTGTCGGCCGGTTTTTCCTTCGAGCTGAATCACGGTCTTGAAGACGCCATCCAGTCCGGCGTCCCGCTGCACTTCACCACCGAAATTTCCTTTACGCGTCCGCGCTGGTACTGGTTCGACGAAAAAGCCGTCACCGCCAAGCGCACTTACAAGCTTTGGTATGACGTCTTTCTGCGGCAATACCATGTGACCATCATCGGCAGCGTGCAGCAGACTTTCTCCACGCTGGAAGATGCCCTGTTCTTCATCCGCCGGCCAACGCGCTGGGTGGTGGCGCCGCGCGGCGCATTGAAAGCGGGCGAGGTCTATAACGTCACGCTGCGCATGGGCATGGATCGCGACTATCTGCCCAAGCCGATTCAGGTGAATGCCTTTAATAACAGCGAATGGCGTCTCTCCTCGAACAAGAAGACCTTCCAGTACAGGGCTGAGTAAGTGACTTCTCTGCTACGGTACTTGTTCGTCGTCGCTGGCGCAGTGTGCAGCATTTTGCTGTTTCTGCTGGCTTCCGCATCGGACAATTCCGGCTTCTTCGACCGCTATTATTCTTGGCTGCTTGGCCTGAACGCGTCGGTGGCGGTGGCGCTGCTGGTGCTGGTGGGCGTGTCCCTGTTCCGGCTCTACTCGCGCTACAAGAGCGGCAAGTTCGGCTCCAAGCTGATGACGCGGCTGGTGCTGCTGTTTGCCGCCATCGGCGTGCTGCCAGGGCTGGTGATCTTCCTGGTATCCGTGCAGTTCGTGTCGCATTCCATCGATTCCTGGTTCAATGTGCGGGTGGAAGAAGCGCTGAACTCCGGCCTGGACCTGGGCCGTGCTGCGCTGGACGATGCCCTCGCCGAACTGGAAGGCCAGGCCCGCATCACCGTGCGCCAGCTGGCCGATGATCCTTTCTACGCAGCGCCGGCCACGCTGTCGCGCTTCGTGCGCCGCCATCCGGGCACGCAGAGCGCCATCATCGTCGACTCGGACGGTGGCCTGATCGTGTCGGCCATGGGCGAGCGCCGCGTCAACCTGAGCGCGGACTTGCCGACGACGGCCATGCTGGGCAAGGCCAAGGACGAACCTTCTTACGCATCCGCCGAAGGTGGCGGCGAATTGCGCGATGACCGCGTCGGCGCGCCGCCGCCCGCCGCGCCGGACCCGAACAATGTACTGCGCCTGCGCGTGCTGATGGCCATCCCCGATCCGGTGCAGCCGAACGGCACGCATCTGGCGCCGCGCTATCTGCAGGTAATTCAGGCCGTGCCGCAGCGCCTGGCGACCAACGGCGACATGCTGCGTACCGCCTACTCGGAATACAAGGAGCGCTTCGTGGCCCGTGTCGGCCTGCGCAAGATGTATATCGAAACGCTGACGCTGACCTTGTTGCTGGCGGTGTTCGGCGCCATCGCCGCCGCGTTCCTGATCGCGAACGACCTGGCCCAGCCTCTGCTGCTGCTGGCCGAAGGCACGCGCGCGGTGGCGGAAGGCGACCTGTCGCCGCGTCCGATTGTCGCCAGCTCCGATGAACTGGGCACGCTGACGCAGAGCTTCAACACCATGACGCGCCAGCTGTCCGATGCGCGTACCGCTGTTGAACGCAACCGCATCGCGCTGCAGAACGCCAAGGCCCACCTGGAATCGGTGCTGGCCAATATGTCGGCGGGCGTGATGGTGCTGGATGCCGAGTTCCGCATCGTCACCTGCAACGATTCCGTCGAACGCATCCTGCAGCAAGCGGGTGTAACCCTGATCAACCGCGCGCTGAGCGAAGTGGAAGGCATGCAGGAATTCGCGGCAGCCGTGATCAACGCCTTCTCGGCGCAGAGCGCGCAATCGGCCGCTGGCCGCAATGTGCAGCGCCTGCACTGGCAGCGCCAGATCGAATTGCCGCATCCTGCGGCCAGCGCGGAAGAGGGCGAGCTGACCCTGCTGGCGCGCGGCTCGCGCCTGCCGCTGGAAACGGGCAGCGGCTATATCGTGGTGTTCGACGATATCACCGACGTGATCTCGGCCCAGCGCTCGATCGCCTGGGGCGAAGTGGCGCGCCGCCTGGCCCATGAAATCAAGAACCCGCTGACGCCTATCCAGCTGTCGGCGGAACGCCTGCAAATGAAGCTTGAACCCAAGCTGGCGCCGGCCGATGTGGAACTGTTGAACAAGAGCGCTTCCACCATCGTCAACCAGGTCGCCGCCATGAAGCGCATGGTGGACGACTTCCGCGATTACGCCCGCACCCCGCCCGCCGTACTGCAGCCGCTGGACCTCAACGCCCTGGTCGAAGAGATCCTGCACCTGTACGTCGATAGCGAGGGCGAAGACATTATTCATGCGCACCTGGCGCCCTTCCTGCCCATGATCATGGGCGACGAGACACAGCTGCGACAGGTGATCCACAATTTGCTGCAAAATGCGCAGGACGCATTGGCAGACCATCCATCCGCCGACCGCGTGCCGCGCGTCGACGTGGTGACCGAAGCGATCCATTACGAGAGCGCGGACGGCGGTACCCGTATTGCGGTGCGCCTGTCGATCTCGGACAATGGCCCCGGCTTCGCGCCCAAGATCATGGCGCGCGCCTTCGAGCCTTATGTGACTTCCAAGGCGAAGGGAACGGGCCTGGGGCTGCCGATGGTGAAAAAAATTATCGAAGATCATGGTGGCCGGATCGATATCCAGAACCATGCCGATAGTAGTGGAGCATCCGTGCTGATTTTGCTGCTAAAGTTGGCGCCGGTGCAGTTGGCATAATATTGTTTGACAAATAAAATCATTGTCGCGCCGACAGGTATAGAATGCCTGCGTGATGACGACGAAAATGAATGGGAAGGGGCAGGGATAGATGGCAAACATTCTCGTAGTTGATGATGAAATGGGCATCCGGGAGTTGCTCTCGGAAATCTTGGGCGACGAGGGACACGCAGTCACGCTGGCGGAAAACGCGCAGCAGGCACGCCTGGCCCGCGCGGCCGGAGCGCCCGACCTGGTCCTGCTCGACATCTGGATGCCGGACACTGACGGCGTCACGCTGCTGAAGGAGTGGCAGCGCGATGGCCTGCTCACCATGCCGGTCATCATGATGTCCGGTCACGCCACCATCGATACCGCGGTGGAAGCGACCCGCATCGGCGCATTGAATTTCCTGGAAAAGCCGATTGCGATGCAAAAGCTGCTGAAGGCAGTGCAGGCGGGCCTGTCGCGCGCGCAAGAGCAGGTACGAGCGCCGGTGCTGGCGCCGCGTCCTGCGGTAGCGGCGCCGGCGGAGGACCACAGCCCGAGCGTCGGCAGCTTTGGCGCGCAGCCTGTGGCGCCGGCTTCGGCGCATGGCGTGGCCGTGGCGCGTCCGAACGGTGAGAACCATATGTTCAATCTGTCGTTCGACCTGCCGCTGCGCGAAGCGCGTGACGCTTTCGAGCGCATGTACTTCGAGCATCACCTGGGCCGCGAAGGCGGCAGCATGACCCGCGTGGCCGAGAAGACTGGCCTGGAACGCACCCACCTGTACCGCAAGCTGAAGCAACTGGGCGTGGAGCCGGGCAAGCTGTCGAAAAAAGGCCAGGTTTGATCCTTACCACCCTGGTCACGGGGACCAGGGCATCCGATCGCGAGAGCGCGATCGCGGCTGCTCTTGTCCCCGGCCAGTCCACCGCGGTGATCCTGGAAGGATTGGCCGACGGAAATTCCCCTCTGGTGTATGATGAAAGTGAAGGCGCCGTCTGGCGTCCGGACGTGCATCGCATCGCGCCGGGCTGCCTATGCTGCGCCGGTAATCTGGTTTTGCGTGTTACATTGAATCGTCTCTTGCGCCGTCCCCCGGCGCAGCTCTTTATCAGCCTGGCTGATGCCACTCACGTGGACAGCCTGCGCGCCATGCTGACAGCGGTACCCTACGACGCGCTGCTGCGCCTGGGTCCCGACCTGGCCGCTTGAAATCGGGCCAGAACAGCCCCATCTCGAGATGGAACGCGGAACCCCATCCCTATGGTTCCGCCCCGGAGTGAAGGAAGCATGATGAATCTCATCTACAACAGCGAGCAGTACAGCGTCGTCGAATTCGGCCCGGACCGCGAACTGGAAGCGTTGCGTTTCGGGGGCTATGAAATCGTCGACAAGGGCGGCAAGCGGGAAATCTTCATTGCGGGGGTGATGGCGCAGAACTTCAGGCGCGACGTCAACCAGCTGATTGCCAATGAACCTACCATGGAGGAAATCGACGAATTCCTCGGCAGCTACGACGTGCTGATGAGCCAGCCCGTATTACTCCACTGATTTGCCATCCCGCCGCGGAAGGGCACATGGTAAAGTTTCGCCATGTGCCAACTTCTCGGAATGAACTGCAACGTCCCGACGGACATTGTGTTCAGCTTCACCGGCTTCGCCATGCGCGGCGGCCACACCGATACTCACCATGACGGCTGGGGGATCGCCTTTTTCGAAGGCGCCGGCGTGCGCCATTTCGTCGACCATCAGGCAGCCGTCCATTCGCCGATCGCGGAGCTGATCAAGCGCTATCCGATCAAATCGAAAAACGTGATCGCCCACATCCGCAAGGCCACGCAAGGCCAGGTGATGCTGGAGAACTGCCATCCCTTTGTGCGCGAGCTGTGGGGCCGTTACTGGGTGTTCGCCCATAACGGCGACCTGAAAGAATTTCATCCGGTGCTGGATGGCGCCTTCCGTCCGGTCGGCACCACCGACAGCGAACAGGCCTTCTGCCTCATCATGCAGGAATTGCGCGAGCGCTTTGGCGACACGCGGCCGCCACTGTCGCTGCTGCGCGCCTGCCTGGAAAAAGTGGTGCGCAAGATCGCGGGCCACGGCACGTTCAATATGATGCTGTCGGACGGCACCTGCTTGTTCGCGCACTGTTCGACCAATCTGCATTACATCGTGCGCCAATATCCCTTCGATACGGCCCGGCTGCAGGATGAGGATTTGAGCGTAGACTTCTCCCAGGTCACTACGCCAAATGACCGTGTCGCCCTGATCGTCACTCAGCCATTAACCAGCAACGAACAATGGACAGCCTTCCAGCCAGGTGAGGTAAAGTGCTTTGTGGATGGCCTGCCTCAAAAGCGTGATTTCGAGCAAATTCAGGAGACATAGGCAGGGTTTGATGCCAAAATAGCAGGACATTTCAGGAAATATCTCATGATTGACCTCTCCACGAACGATGCCGCCAAGAACCTGCGGGTACGCGAGTTCTACCTCGGCCGGCAGCCGATTTTGGACCGCAACCAGGCCCTCTTCGGTTACGAGTTGTTATTTCGCAACGCTCCTGTTGGGCCGGCGGTCATCGAAACTTCGGGGCTGAACGCCACCGCAGCCGTGCTGGCGCACGCCGCGCAGCTGGGCATGGAGCGCACCGTGGGTGACGCCATCGGCTTCGTCAACGTCGACGCCGAAGCCATCATGAGCGATATCTTCGGCTTCCTGCCGCGCGAAAAGCTGGTGCTGGAAGTGGTGGAAACCATGGAGCCAACACCTGAAGTGCTGGCCCGCATGTCCGAACTGGTGAGCCACGGCTTCCGCTTTTCGCTGGACGATGTGAAGCTCGATTCGCCGCACGTGGAAGCCATGCTGCCCATGGTCGAATACGTGAAGCTGAGCATGCGCGACATGCCGATCGACCGCCTGGTGCGCCTGGCGCCCCGCTTCAAGCAGGAAGGCAAGAAGCTGGTGGCGGAGAAGGTCGAGAACCGCGAAGAATTCAAGAACTGCCTGGACCTGGGCTTCGATTACTTCCAGGGCTACTACTTCGCCAAGCCGGTGATCATGAGCGGCAAAAAGCTGTCGCCGTCCCAGCTGGCGGTGATGGAGCTGATGGCCCTCGTGACCGACGAGGGTAAGGACAATATCGACATCGAGCGCGCCATCAAGAAGGATGTGTCGCTGGCGCTGAATCTGCTGCGCCTGGTGAACACGCCTGCTGTCGGCGCGCGCCAGCGCATCGATTCGCTGAGCCAGGCAGTGACCATTCTCGGCCGCCGCCAGCTGCAGCGCTGGCTGCAGATCATGCTGTACGCCGAGCCTTCGAAGCGCGGCCACTCCATGACGCCGCTGCTGATGCTGGCCACCACGCGCGGCCGCCTGCTGGAACTGCTGGCGCACAAACTGCGCCCGAATCAGCATCACATCGCCGACATTGCCTTCACCGTCGGCATCATGTCCCTGATGGATACCTTGTTCGGCATTCCGATGACCGAGATCCTGCAGCAGATCGCTGTGGCGGATGAAGTGTCGGAAGCCCTGATGTGGCGCGGCGGCTTCTTCGGCGATCTGCTCAAGCTGGCCGAGTGCATCGAGCGCATCGAAGATATGGAGAACTACATCGTACCAACCCTGCGCGACCTGGCCATGTCCACCGACGAACTGGTGGAACTGGAAATGGCGGCCTTCGAATGGAGTGATAACGTGGTCCGCTACGCGCTGTAAATCCGATTTTGTTAACGCGGCGCCGCCTTCTTCGCGGCGCCGTTTTTATTCGTGAAGGGGTTTGCTTTGCTCAGTGTCAGTAATCTCTGCAAGACCTACGGCGACCGGCGCGCCGTGGATGGTGTCTCCTTCAACGTACAGCGCGGCCAGACGGTCGGTCTGCTTGGTCCGAACGGCGCCGGCAAGTCCACCACCGTGGGCATGATCTGCGGCCTGGTGCGCAGCGACAGCGGTTCCGTCACGCTGGACGGCGAACCGGTAGGGCAGGGCAATAATGCTGCCAAGCGCAAGATCGGTCTGGTGCCGCAGGACCTCGCGCTGTACGACGATCTCTCCGCTCTCGAAAACCTGAAATTGTTCGGCGCCTTGTATGGCCTGAAGGGCGAGCCGCTGAAGAAGCGCTGCGCCGAAGTGCTGGAACTGGTGCGCCTGTCCGACCGCGCCAACGACAAGCCGGCCACCTTCTCCGGCGGCATGAAGCGGCGCCTGAATATCGCGGCGGCGCTGCTGCACGATCCGCAGCTGCTGATTCTGGACGAGCCGACTGTCGGCGTCGATCCGCAAAGCCGCAATGCCATCTTCGACACGCTGGAAGCGCTGAAGGCCCAGGGCCGTTCGCTGATCTACACCAGCCACTATATGGAAGAAGTCGAGCGCCTTGCCGACCACATCGTGATCATTGACCACGGCAAGGTACTGGCCGACGAAAGCCCGACCGCTCTGTATCAGCGCCTGCCCGCGCAAGCTGCGCTGCGCGCCGAGCTGACCGAAGCCGATGCCGCGTCAGCACCTGCCGTCGCCGATGCCATCGCGCGCCTGCCTGGCGTGACCAGCGCCAAAGCGCATGGCAGCGTGCTCGATATCGGCCTCTCCGGCACCGAGCACGCAACGTCGGTCGTCTGCTGGCTGCAGGAGCAAGGCCACAAGCTGGCCCACTTCGCGACCGCGCGCACCAACCTCGAAGACATCTTCCTGACCCTGACCGGTCGCTCCCTGCGCGACTGAGAGGACAACAATGACCGCATTATTCGCACTGGTCCGCAAGGACATCATCCTGTACCTGAACGATAAACGCGCACTGATGCTGAACCTGCTGATGCCTATCGTGCTGGCAGCCTTCTTCGGCTCCCTGTTCGGCGGGAGCGGCGACAGCAAGACCGGCAAGATCGACATCGGCCTGGTGCAGCAGGACAGCTCCGTGGTCGGCAAGAAGATTGCCGATGGTCTGAAAGCCGACGCCAATCTGCGCGTAGCAGAACTGAGCCTGGACGAGGCGCAGGCACGCGTGCGCGCCGGTAAGCTGTCCGTGGCTGTCGTGATTCCGGAAGGCTTTGGCGACAAGGCCGGCACCGCGCTGTTCGGCGCCACCGAAAAGCCTGAACTGCCGATCTTCTATGACCCGTCGCAATCAACCGTGCTGGCCATGGTGAAGGGCCTGCTGACGCAGCAGGTGATGCAGAACGTGAGCGCCGAAATGTTCAACGGCCAGGCTGGCCGCAAGTTCACCGATGAGAGTATCAGGAAGCTGGAGCAGAATGACTCCGACGCATCCTTGCGCGACTTCCTCGGCAGCTTGAAGAAATTCCAGGCAGCCGAGGATGCGAAGGCGGACACGCCGGCGGGAGAATCGAAAGCGGGCAAGGGCGGCCTGTCCATGCCTTTCGATACCAGGGACAATGCGCTCAGCTCCGGTCCCAAGTACAACGGCTACGCCCACTCATTTGCTGGCATGGGCGTGCAGTTCATCCTGTTCATGGGCGTGGACATGGGCATCGGCATCCTGCTGGCGCGCCGTATGGGCATCTGGAACCGCTTGCTGGCGGCGCCGCTGACCATGACGGAAGTGCTGATGTCGCGCGCGCTGTCCGCAGCGATCATTGCGCTGGGCCTGGTGCTTGCGATCTTTGCTTGCGGCGTGATCATCTTCCACGTGCAGATTTCGAATCCGGTCGGCTTCGTGATGGTGGCGCTGAGCTTTGCGCTGATGACCGCCAGCTTCGGCCTGCTGATCGCAGCCTTCGGCAAAACCCCGGAAGCCGCGCGCGGCATGGCGGTGTTTGCGACGCTGATCCTGGTGATGCTGGGTGGTGCGTGGGTGCCGTCGTTCATCTTCCCGGAGTGGATGCAGAAATTGACGGTGGTGGTGCCGACGCGCTGGGCGGTCGATGGCCTGGATGCGATGACCTGGCGCGGCCTGGGCATGGATGCAGCCTTCGCCAGCAGCGGCGTGCAGCTTGGTTTCGCTGCGGCCTTTATTCTGCTGGCGATCTGGCGGTTCCGTTCGCAGCAGGCTTAAACCCTAAACCCAGGGTCAGACCCTTGGGTCTGACCCGCAGTTAGGGCTTACAGGTTTGGTGCCAGCCAGCGTTCCAGCTGCTCGCGCGGCACGTTACGGCGTGCCGCCATATCGTTCAGCTGATCCTCGGTGATCTTGCCGACCGTGAAATACTTCGACTCGGGGTGCGCGAAGTAAAAGCCCGAAACGGCCGCACCCGGGAACATCGCAAACGACTCGGTCAGTTCCATGCCGATCTCCTCGGCATTCAGCACACGGAACACATCCGCCTTCACGGTATGCTCAGGGCAGGCCGGATAGCCTGGCGCCGGGCGAATGCCCTTGTACTCTTCCTTGATCAGCGCCTCATTCGACAGCGTCTCATCCGCCGCGTAGCCCCACAGGTCTTTACGCACACGCTCGTGCATGTATTCCGCGAAGGCTTCGGCCAGACGGTCCGCCAGCGACTTCAGCATGATGGACGAGTAATCGTCGTGCGCATCCTCGAAGCGCTTCTCATACTTCTCGATACCCAGGCCCGTCGTCACCGCGAACATGCCGATGTAATCCTGCTTGCCGGACGACTTCGGCGCGATGAAGTCCGCCAGGCACTGATTCGGTCGCTGCACGCCATCGATCACCGGCTTCAAGCCCTGCTGGCGCAGGCCGTAGTAAGTGAAGGCCACTTCCGAGCGCGTATCGTCGGTGTACACCTCGATATCGTCATCGTTGACCGTGTTGGCCGGCAGCAGGCCAATCACGCCGTTGGCAGTCAGCCAGCGGCCATCGATGATTTTCTTCAGCAGCGCCTGGCCTTCTTCGAATACCTTGCTCGCAGCCTCGCCCACCACTTCGTCCTTCAGGATGGCAGGGTAAGGGCCGGCCAGGTCCCAGGTCTGGAAGAAGGGACCCCAGTCGATGTACTCGGCGATGGTGGCCAGATCGACGTTGCGGAACACGCGGCGGCCGATGAACTTCGGCTTCACCGGATTAAACTCGACCTTCATCTTGTTGGCACGTGCAGTTTCCAGCGACACGGTCGGCAGCGCCTTCTTGTTGGCGTGCTGCTCGCGGATGCGGGCGTAGTCGTGGTCCAGGTCTTCAATGAATTTGTCGCGCTGTTCTTCGGTCAGCAGGGACTGGGCCACGGACACCGAACGCGAAGCATCCGGCACATACACCACCGGACCCTCGTAGTTGTGGGCGATCTTCACGGCGGTGTGGGCGCGGCTGGTGGTCGCGCCGCCGATCAGTAGCGGGATCTTCATCATGCGGAAGTGCTCATCACGCTGCATTTCTTTCGCGACGTGGGCCATTTCTTCCAGTGATGGCGTGATCAGGCCGGACAGGCCGATGATGTCCGCATTCTCCACCTTGGCGCGCGCCAGGATTTCGGAGGCCGGCACCATGACGCCCATGTTCACCACTTCGAAGTTATTACACTGCAGGACCACGGACACGATGTTCTTGCCGATGTCGTGCACGTCGCCCTTCACGGTCGCGATCACGATCTTGCCCTTCGGCTTGGCGACGATACCGGTGCGCGCTTCCTCAGCCTTCTTTTCTTCTTCGATGTACGGAATCAGGTGGGCCACGGCCTGCTTCATCACGCGGGCCGATTTCACCACCTGCGGCAGGAACATCTTGCCCTGGCCGAACAGGTCGCCGACGATGTTCATGCCATCCATCAGCGGGCCTTCGATCACGTTGATCGGACGGCCGCCGGAGCCCATCACCTGCGCACGCATCTCTTCGGTGTCGTCGGTGATGAATTGGGTGATGCCGTGCACCAGCGCGTGCGCCAGGCGCTTCTCGACTGGCGCTGCACGCCATTCGAGGTTGGCGGCTTCCTGCTTGGCGCCGCCCTTCAGCGTGGCGGCGAATTCGATCATGCGCTCGGTGGCGTCTTCGCGGCGGTTCAGCACCACGTCTTCCACGCGTTCACGCAGTTCGGCTGGCAGGTCGTCGTACACGCCGACCATGCCGGCGTTGACGATACCCATGGTCATGCCGGCCTTGATGGCGTGGTAGAGGAACACGGTATGGATCGCTTCACGCGCCGGGTCATTGCCGCGGAAGGAGAAGGACACGTTCGACACGCCGCCCGAAATCTTCGCGTGCGGCAGATTGTCCTTGATCCAGCGGGTGGCGTTGATGAAGTCCACCGCGTAGTTATTGTGTTCTTCGATACCGGTTGCGATGGCGAAGATGTTCGGGTCGAAGATGATGTCTTCCGGCGGGAAGCCAACCACTTCGGTCAGCACCTTGTAGGCGCGCTCGCAGATTTCGATCTTGCGCTCGAAGGTGTCGGCCTGGCCCTTCTCGTCGAAGGCCATCACGATCACGGCGGCGCCGTAGCGGCGGCACAGTTTGGCCTGGCGGATGAATTCTTCTTCGCCTTCCTTCATCGAGATCGAGTTGACGATGGACTTGCCCTGCACGCACTTCAGGCCTGCTTCGATCACCGACCACTTGGACGAGTCGATCATGATCGGCACGCGCGAGATATCCGGCTCGGACGCGATCAGGTTCAGGAAGCGCTGCATCGCCGCGAGCGAGTCCAGCATCGCTTCGTCCATATTGATGTCGATGACCTGGGCGCCGTTTTCCACCTGCTGGCGTGCGACGGACAGTGCCTCGTCGTACTGCTCGTTCAGGATCATGCGCGCGAAGGCTTTGGAGCCGGTCACGTTGGTGCGTTCGCCGACGTTGACGAACAGCGAGTCGTCGTCGATGGTAAAGGGCTCCAGGCCGGACAGGCGCTGCGCCACCGGCACATGTGGCAGCTCGCGCGGCTTGGCTTCGGCCAGCACCTTGGCGATAGCGGCGATGTGGTCGGGCGTGGTGCCGCAGCAGCCGCCGGCCACGTTGATGAAGCCCGCTTCGGCAAATTCACGCAGCAGGCGCGAGGTGTCTTCCGGCAGTTCGTCGAAACCGGTGTCGCTCATCGGGTTGGGCAGACCGGCGTTCGGGTAAATACAGACGAAGGTATCGGCGATCTGCGACAGCTCTTCGGCATATGGGCGCATCAGGGCGGCGCCCAGTGCGCAGTTCAGCCCAATGGTCAGCGGCCTGGCGTGGCGCACCGAGTTCCAGAAGGCCGGCACGGTCTGGCCGGACAGAATACGGCCGGAAGCGTCGGTCACGGTGCCGGAGATCATCAGCGGCAGGCGTTCTTTTTCCGGATGCTCGTCGAAATACTGGTCGATCGCGAACAGGGCGGCCTTGCAGTTCAGGGTGTCGAAGATGGTTTCGACCAGCAGCACGTCGGCGCCGCCGTCAACCAGGCCGCGTACCTGCTCATGGTAGGCGGTGACCAGCTGGTCGAAGGTGACGTTACGCGCGGCAGGGTCGTTCACGTCCGGCGAAATGGACGCGGTCTTCGGGGTCGGACCCAGCGCGCCGCAGACGAAGCGCGGCTTGTCCGGGGTGCTGTATTTGGCGGTGGCAGCTTTGGCCAGCTTGGCCGCTTCCACGTTCATTTCGTAGGCCAGGTGGCCCATGAAGTAATCGTCCTGCGCGACAGTGGTAGCGCCGAAGGTGTTGGTTTCGATCAGATCCGCACCGGCGGCCAGATAGCGCTCGTGGATTTCCTGGATCACGTGCGGCTGGGTCAGCGTCAGCAGCTCGTTATTGCCCTTCACGAACAGCTCGCGCGCGCCGGCTTCAGCGGGCGGCGCGAAGTCGGCGAAACGCTCGCCGCGGTAGGCTTTCTCATCCAGTTTGTATTGCTGAATGATCGTACCCATCGCGCCATCAAGGAACATGATGCGGCGCGCGAGCATTTCGCGCAGCTGTGCTTCGGTCTTGGAGGCGGGACGAGTCGACTTAGTCATTTTGAACCTATCAAAAGGGAACAACGGGCGGGTCTGAAATTATACGGCAAAGCAGCATTTTCTCCTCGGAACAGGCCCGTTTTGCCACGATTTGTTCGGAAAACCGCTACGGCGGCGATTTTGGACTTGCCGGCGACTCAGTCCTCCAGCAATGCCGCATAGCGCGCGGCCAGAAAGTCGATCAGTGCCCGCACCGAGGGCAGCAAGCCGCGTCGCGAAGGATAGACGGCATGGATCACTTCCCGGCGCGGCTCCCATTCCGGCAGCAGGCGCACCAGTGAGCCATCGGCTAACTGGTCGCGCACCATCAGGATCGGCAGCTGCACCACGCCCACGCCCGCCATCGCCGCATTGCGCAGCGCGATCATGTCGGTGGTGATGAAGCGCGGCCGGTGCATCACGGTCGCATGCGCGCCGTTGGGACCAAATAGATTCCAGCTGTGTGTCTGCTGCGGCGAACCGATCGTCAGGCTGGGCCACGCGGACAGCTCCGACGGCGCCGTGGGCATACCCATCTTCTCGATCAACGCGGGGCTGGCGGTGAGGCAGATGCCGCGGTCGGCCAGCGTGCGGATAATCAGGTCGCTGTCCTCAAGCGGCAGCGGGCGTGCGCGCAGTGCAATGTCAACGCCTTCCGCCACCAGATCGACGCGGCGATTGGTGGCTTCAAGATGCACCTGCACGTTCGGGTGCGTGGCCATGAACTCGGCCAGCATGGCGCCAACGTGCACGTGCAGCAGCGTGATCGGACAGGTAATGCGCACCACGCCGCTAGGTTCCGCGCGGACCGTGGCAATTGCTTCCTGTGCGGATTCCGCTTCCACCAGCATCGCCTTGCAGTGTTCGTAGTAGGTCTGTCCGACTTCGGTGACCGTGAACTGCCGTGTAGTGCGATGAATCAGCCGCACGCCCAGCCGGTCTTCAAGCGCTGCGATGCGGCGACTCAGCTTTGATTTGGGCATGCCGATCGCGCGGCCGGCCTGGGCGAAACCGCCGTGTTCTACGGCCTGTGCGAAGTAATAAAGATCGTTGAGGTCTTCCATCGTTTCATCGTTCTACCGCTAGGACTGTGCTGGCCAATTTAGCACACTACCGCTCCAATCGTTCCGCATCTATCCTGTCTTTATCAGACAAGGAGATAGCAATGAAACGAGTCCAAGGCATCTACAGCGCACAGCAGCCGCATTGGGTGGGCGACGGTTTCCCCGTGCGCTCTCTGTTCTCCCATCACAGCCACGGCAAGCAGCTCAGCCCCTTCCTGCTGCTCGACTATGCAGGCCCGGCCAGCTTTACGCCGACGGATAGGCCGCGCGGCGTAGGCGCCCATCCGCACCGTGGATTCGAAACCGTGACCATCGTCTACAAAGGTGAAGTCGCGCACCGTGATTCGACGGGGCAGGGCGGCGTGATCGGTCCCGGCGATGTGCAATGGATGACGGCGGGCGCCGGCATCCTGCACGAAGAATTCCATTCGCCTGAATTCACCCGCAGCGGCGGCCAGCTGGAGATGGTGCAGCTGTGGGTCAACCTGCCCGCGCGCGACAAGATGACGGCGCCTGCGTATCAGGCCATTACCGACGCCAGCATCCCACAGGTGGATCTGCCCGGCGGCACCGGCAGTGTGCGCGTGATTGCTGGCGACTACGACGGCAACGCCGGTCCTGCTCACACATTCACGCCTATGAATGTGTGGGACCTGCGCCTGAAGCAGGGCAGCACAACGCAACTGACCTTGCGCGAAGGCTGGAACACATCGCTGGTCATCCTGCGCGGCAGCGTAGTGGTGAACGGCGAAGCCGCAGCGCGCGAAGGCCAACTGGTGGTGCTCGACACCGCCGGCCAGCAAATCGCAATCGAAGCATCGCAGGACGCGACAGTGCTGCTGTTAAGCGGTGAACCCATCGACGAACCCGTCGTGGCACATGGCCCGTTTGTAATGAACAGCCATGAAGAAATAGCCCAGGCTGTCGAAGACTTCAACCGCGGCAAGTTTGGCCGCGTTGCGCACTAAGCCCAGTCGCGCTGAGCATAGACCTGCGCCGTCGCAATGCCGCGCCGGCCAGCGCTGCGTTGATGCACAGGGTGCCGGTAGGCCGGGATTGATGATTGCTGGCGGGAGGCGATGGTGTGCGAGATGTCCATCGCATCGGAGGCTGCGGTGAAGCTGCCCGGCTCCACCACACGGCGCAAGGCGCGCACCGCCGCCAGTTGATGCTGTTATTTGAAGCGCTGCCCGTCCAGAGGGAAGCCTTTGATGAACTCCGATGCGGGCAGGCGTTTGCCGCCCGGTTTTTGCAGTTCCGTCAGACGCAGCGAGCCACCGCCGCAAGCGACCACGATGCCGTGATGCGCATCGGCCGCCAGCACCTGGCCCGGATCGGCGCTGCTGGCGCCGTCCAGGATCTCGGCACCCCACAGCTTGACGATGGTGCCATTCACGTCCGCATGCGCGCCGGGGAAGGGATTGAAAGCGCGGATCTTGCGGCTGATTTCGCGTGCGGACTGGGTGAAGTCCAGCACGGCTTCTTCCTTCGCAATCTTGGCCGCGTACGTGACGCCGTTTTCCGGCTGCGGCACTGCTTCGAACACACCTTGTTCCATCTTGTGCAGCACCTTCACGCACATGCGCGCACCCATTGCGGCCAGGCGGTCGTGCAGGATGGCGGTGGTGTCCTGGGGGCCGATCGGCGTGCGCTCGATCAGCAGCATCGGGCCGGTGTCCAGGCCTTCTTCCATCTGCATGATGGTCACGCCGGTTTCTGCATCACCGGCTTCGATCGCGCGGTGGATCGGCGCCGCGCCGCGCCAGCGCGGCAGCACGGAACCGTGGATATTGATGCAGGGCTTGATGTCGAGCGTGCTGCGCGGCAGGATCAGGCCATAGGCCGCGACCACCATCACATCGTAATCAGTGGCCAGCAGGCGCTCATGCGCTTCCCTGGCTTCGGCAGCGCGCTGCGGATCTTTCGCATCCATGCGCAGCGACAGCGGTTGCGCGACCGGCAGGCCGTGCTTCAGCGCGTACTGCTTGACGGCGGAAGGCTGCAACTGCAGGCCGCGTCCGGCCGGGCGGTCCGGCTGAGTCAGCACCAGGGGAATCTCGAAACCTGCCTCATGCAGCGCCTGCAGCGCAACGGCTGCAAATTCAGGCGTACCCGCAAAGATGACTTTCATATGTGCCCCCAGAAGGAATTAACGGCGGCCGCCGGCGCGCTCGCGCGAGATCTCGCGTTCTTCCTTCTGCAGTTTGGTCTTGATACGGTTACGTTTCAAGGGCGACAGGTATTCCACGAAGACTTTACCCATCAGGTGATCCATCTCGTGCTGGATGCAGACGGCCAGCAGGCCATCGGCGTCCACTTCGAAAGCTTCGCCTTTGACGTTGTACGCGCGCACCTTGACCTTGGCCGGGCGCTCCACGCCGTCGTAAATGCCGGGAACGGACAGGCAGCCTTCGTCATACACCTGCTTTTCTTCGCTCGACCACAGGATTTCGGGATTGATGAAAACAGTTAAGCCCGATTTGTCTTCGCTGACGTCGATGACGATGACACGCTCGTGCACATCCACCTGGGTCGCAGCCAGGCCGATACCAGGCGCGTCGTACATGGTTTCGGCCATATCTTCAGCCAGTTTGGCGATGCGCTCGTCAAACACGGCAACGGGTTTGGCCACCTTGTGCAGGCGTGGATCAGGGTAGCGGAGGATGTTCAATTTCGACATTAGACTTGACGGCTCGATAATAAATGGCTGAGAGAACGGGGCAAAAAGCAACACGCACATCTGTTTGTGCAATGTGGTTTCTCTTGCTAGTTCAGGGTAATATGGGCAGAATTTGATGCAGTTCGGCAAGCCTTCCCAGGCCGTCCGTCATGCCGACTTAACGGACATATTCATGAAAAATTTTAGCACAGACCGCGTTCGCCTGTTGGTCGCAGCACTGTTTTGCGGAGTGACGGCCGTTTCGGCTCAGGCAAAGACAATTCAATGTGATTTCAAACCCAATGCGCCCGACAGCCATACCGTCGTGAAGGGCGATACCTTGTGGGACATTTCCGGGACTTTCCTCGAGAAGCCCTGGTGCTGGCCGCAGGTATGGGGCATGAACAAAGAAGAGATCGCCAATCCGCACTGGATTTATCCAGGCCAGATCATCTGGTTCGACCGCGCTGCAGGCCGCCTGCGCCTCGGCAATAAGATCGACGCCAATGGTGGCGTCAGCGACTACAAGCTTTCCCCTCAGCTGCGCATGCAGGGCCTCGGCAAGGATGCGGTGCAATCCATTCCTTCCGGCCTGATCGAGCCATTCCTGAGCCAGCCGCTCATCATTGAAGATGACGAGCTGAAAGGTGCGCCCGTCATCATCTCGACCCGCGAGAACCGCGTCTTCCTCGGTAAGGATGACAAGGCCTATGTGCGTGGCGATCTGAAGGGCGGCACGTCCTTCCAGGTGTTCCGTCCAGGTAAGCCGCTGAAGGACCCGCTTACCCAACAGGTGGTTGGCATTGAAGCTTTCTATCTCGGCACGCTCAAACTGAGCAAAGCCGCCGATGCCGGCTCCGATGTGCATACCTTCACCGTGGCCAGCGCCAAGGAAGAAATGGGCAAGGGCGACTTGCTGATGGCAATGCCGCCGATGCCGATGCAGAACTATGTGCCGCATCCGCCGGAGGCTGATGTCCAGGCACACGTGCTGGCAATCTATGGCGGCGTCACCCACGCCGGCCAGAACCAGGTTGTGAGCATTAATCGCGGAAAGCTTGACGGACTCGATATCGGATCTGTGCTGCAGCTGTACCATCGCGGTAAGGAGGTCTCCGATCCGAGCGCCGACAAGGGCTGGTTCGGCATGAAAGACCCCAAGGTCAAGCTGCCGGATGAGGAAGTGGGCAGCTTGTTTATCTTCCGCGTGTTCAAGCATATTTCCTACGGCCTGATCATGCAGGTGACGGAACCAGTCGAGGTGGGCGACGTCGCCAAATCAGCGGAGTAATTCCGATGGCCGTGCAGGACACGGTTTCCCCCTCTCCCAACCGCCAGGACTTCGATAGCCTGGCGGTTTGGTTTCGCCTGGCACGCACGCTGGGCATCTCCCGGCTTACCGCCAATCTCCTACTCGCTGAATACGGCAGCCCGCAAGCGGTGCTGGCCGCCGCGCGCGCTTTCGATTCCCCCGCTGCGGGCGCGTCTTCCTCCAGCGACGCCACGGCGGCGCACGACGTCGGCAATGCGCCCGACCGCAGCACTAGCCACGGCGCGGCCGCATGCGAAGGCGGGCAATCTGAAGATGGCAAGGTGGAGGAAGGCGAGGAAGATTGGGAGCTCGTGGCGGGCGATAGTGGTGAAGGCGCGGACACGGACGAAGACGCGGAGCCATACGCATACGCAAGCGCAAACGCAGGCGCAGAGGCAGAGGCAGAGGCAGGCGTGGGCGGTGAGGCGCGGCGTAGCAAGCGGAAGAACAGGCCGCCGCGGGTGGTGGTGAGAGATGGCGATCGGGCGGTGATGACGGCTGCGGCGGCGCGGCTGTTGAACGCGCCGCTGGCGGACAAGGTGCGCGAAGAGATCGAAGCCGCGCTGGTATGGCAGAACGCTGACGACGCGAACAACATCATCACACTGGAAGACGCTGCCTATCCGCCAACGTTGCGCCACATCCCTGATCCGCCGCTTGTCCTATACGTAAAGGGCCGCTACGAATTACTGCAGAAGGACGCGCTGGCAATCGTTGGCAGCCGCAATGCCACGCACAGCGGCAAACTGCAAGCGCAGGAAATCGCGCGAGCCGTCGCCGGTGAGGGCCTGGCGATCGTGTCGGGACTGGCGCTAGGCATCGACGCCGCCGCGCATGTAGGCGGCCTGCAAGCACCAGGCAGCACGATAGCAATCGTGGGCACGGGCATCGACCGCATCTACCCAAGCCGCAATGCGGACCTCGCGCGGCGCATTGCGAAAGAAGGTTGTCTTATCAGCGAGTTTGCACTGGGAGCATCACCGCAACCGCAGAACTTCCCGATCCGCAATCGCATCATCGCCGGCATGGCGCGCGCTACGCTGGTGGTCGAGGCAACAGCGCGATCGGGCTCGCGCATCACCGCGCATCAAGCCATGAATTTCGGACGCGAAGTGCTGGTGATGCCAGGCTCCGCACAGTCGCCATTCAGTCAAGGCTGCCATGCACTAATCCGTGAAGGCGCAAGGCTTGCGGCCAATGCGCAGCACGTGCTGGAAGACCTCGGACTGCGTGCACCGGAGAGCATTCCTTTCATGCTGACAGGCACAGCAAGCGAGCTGTTGGAGCAGTTAAGTTATGACCCGGTGAGTGCCGATGAACTCGCAGCAAGGTTGCAACTAAACCCAAGTGACACGCAGGCAAGCTTGCTTGCTTTAGAACTCGCAGGTGTGGTGGAAAGGCTGCCAGGTGGGGCTTTTCAGCGCTGTAAAGTGTAACGATCCGGTGTAGGACTTGTGCCCGTCCGAATTCTCCTGCTAGAGTAGCGCCATGTTTGACATCCTAGTTTATCTGTACGAGACCTATTACCGCCCCGATGCCTGCCCTGAACCCGCAGCATTGGCAAAGAAGCTCTCCGCTGTCGGTTTCGATGACGTAGAAATTTCCGAGGCGCTGGTCTGGCTGAACGACCTGACTGAAATGGCAGGCGTGGAGCACGCGCTGTCGTCGTCCTCGACCGGCATGCGTTTCTACGTGCGGCAGGAACAGGATATGCTCGGCTCCCAGGCCATCGGTTTCATCCAGTTCCTGGAGAGTGCCGGCGTGCTGACTCCTTTGCAGCGCGAAATTGTGGTGGAACGTGCCCTGGCGCTGGAAGAAGCGCCTGTGTCGCTGGGCAAGCTTAAAATTATTGTATTGATGCTGTTGTGGAGCCAGGGAAAAGAGCCGGACGCGCTGATGTTCGACGACCTGTTCGGCTCGGACGAAGACCAGGCTCCGCGTCTGTTGCATTAATTGCATCTTTTGGCGGCGAATACCCCCTCGCACGCCGTTTCCATACTATATTTACAGTGTTGTGCTGACGGCAACGTAGCCGCCCTGGCAGCGTTCAACTTCGAATGTTGTATCATGCGCCCTGTCGCATACAACCTAAAGCATTTTCGAGAACTATAAATATGAGCAAAACCCTCATCATCGCCGAGAAACCCTCCGTCGCGAACGATATCGCGAAGGCCCTTGGCGGCTTCAGCAAGCACGATGAGTATTTCGAATCCGACGAGTACGTCCTGTCCTCGGCGGTCGGTCACCTGTTGGAAATCGCCGTGCCGGAAGAGCACGACGTCAAGCGCGGGAAGTGGACGTTCACCCATCTGCCGATGATTCCCCCTTACTTCGCGCTGAATCCGATCGCCAAAACAGAGTCGCGTCTCAAGGTACTGAACAAACTCATCAAACGTAAAGACGTCACCGGCCTGATTAACGCATGTGACGCGGGCCGCGAAGGTGAACTGATCTTCCGCCTGATCGCCCAGAACGCCAAGGCCAAGCAGCCGATCAAGCGCCTGTGGTTGCAGTCCATGACGCCGAACGCGATCCGCGAAGGCTTCACCCATCTGCGCAGCGACGACGAAATGCTGCCGCTGGCCGATGCCGCGCGCTGCCGCTCCGAAGCGGACTGGCTGATCGGCATCAACGGCACCCGCGCCATGACGGCCTTCAATTCGAAAGAGGGCGGCTTCTACCTGACCACCGTGGGCCGCGTGCAGACGCCGACCCTGTCGATCGTGGTCGAGCGTGAAGAGAAGATCAAGAAGTTCGTCTCCCGCGATTACTGGGAAGTGCGCGCGGAATTCGTGTGCGCTGCCGGTATCTACGAAGGCCGCTGGCTGGATACCAGCTTCAAGAAGGACGAGAACGATCCCGAGAAGCGCGCCGAACGCCTGTGGAGCAAGGCTGCCGCTGATTCGATCGCGCTGGCCTGCAAGGGCAAGCCGGGCAGCGTCACCGAGGAGTCGAAGCCGACGACTTCCATGTCGCCGGGCCTGTTCGACCTGACCTCGCTGCAGCGCGAAGCCAACTCGCGTTTCGGTTTCTCGGCCAAGAACACCCTGGGCCTGGCGCAGGCGCTGTACGAGAAGCACAAGGTGCTGACTTACCCTCGTACCGATTCCCGCCATCTGCCGGAAGACTATCTGCCGACCGTGAAGCAGACGCTGGAGGTCATCAAGGAAAGCCACAATTACAACCAGTTCGCCAAGCAGATTCTGGACAAGGGCTGGGTCAAGCCGAACAAGCGCATCTTCGACAATACGAAGATCAGCGACCACTTTGCGATCATCCCGACCGGCATCGCGCCGAAAAACCTGTCCGAGCCGGAGCAGAAGCTGTACGACCTGGTCACGCGCCGCTTCATGGCGGTGTTCTTCCCGGCGGCTGAATTCCAGGTGACCACGCGCTTCACCGAAGTCGCGGGTCACCAGTTCAAGACCGAAGGCAAGGTGATGACCAACCCGGGCTGGCTGGCCATCTACGGCAAGGACGCGGCAAGCGAAGACGACAAGGAAAGCGGCAACCTGGTACCGGTGGCGAAAGGCGAGAAAGTCGCGACCGAGAAGGTCACGCCGAATGGCCTGGTCACCAAACCGCCTGCACGCTACACGGAAGCGACGCTGCTGTCCGCGATGGAAACGGCCGGCAAGCTGGTGGACTCCGACGAACTGCGCGACGCCATGGCCGGCAAGGGCCTCGGCACGCCGGCAACCCGCGCGGCCATCATCGAAGGCCTGCTGACCGAGAAATACCTGCTGCGCGAAGGCCGCGAACTGATGCCGACGGCGAAAGCCTTCCAGCTCATGACGCTGCTGCGCGGCCTGGGCGTGAATGAACTGACCGCACCGGAACTCACCGGCGAGTGGGAGTACAAGCTGTCGCAGATGGAACGCGGCCGCATCTCGCGTGAAGAATTCATGCGCGAAATCGCGCAGATGACCCAGATCATCGTCAAGCGCGCCAAGGAATACGACAACGACACCATCCCTGGCGATTACGCCACGATGAAGGAGCCGTGCCCGAACTGCGGTAGCGTGGTGAAGGAAAACTATCGCCGTTTCGCTTGCACCAAGTGCGAGTTCTCGATGTCCAAGACACCGGGCGGCCGCCAGTTCGAAATCGAGGAAGTGGAAGAGCTGCTGCGCGAGCGCACCATCGGCCCGCTGCAAGGCTTCCGCTCCAAGATGGGCCGTCCGTTCGCGGCGATCCTGCGCATCGTGCGTGACGAAGAGATCAAGAACTTCAAGCTGGAGTTCGACTTCGGCCAGAACGACGAGGAAGGCGAAGACGGCGAAGGCGTTGACTTCACCGGCCAGACCCCGCTTGGCCCGTGCCCGAAATGCAATGCTGGCGTGTACGAAATGGGCCTGGCCTATGTGTGCGAAAACCAGGTTGCCAAGCCGAAGACTTGCGACTTCCGCAGTGGCCGCATCATCCTGCAGCAGGAAATCCTGCCGGAGCAGATGGCCAAGCTGCTCAACGAAGGCAAGACCGATCTGCTGCCGGGCTTTATTTCGCAGCGTACGCGCCGTCCGTTCAAGGCCTTCCTCGTGAGGGGCAAGGACGGCAAGATCAGCTTCGAGTTCGAAGAACGCAAGGCCAAGCCGGCCGCCAAAGGTAAGGCAGCAACGGCCAAGGGCGACGGCGCCGATGCGGCACCGGCAACCGAGGAAGCAGCACCGGCAGCGAAGAAACCGGCCGCCAAGAAGGCTGCAACCAAGACCGCTGCCAAAAAAGCTCCGGCCAAAAAGGCCGCCGCTAAAAAGACGGCTGCGGCCTAATGAACGCCGGCGCGCCATCGCCGAAACCGCAAGCGCAAAGCCGGTGGCAGGCACGACGTGCCTGCCACCAGGTTTCCGCCCTGGGTTTGGGCGTGGCCGCCGCGGCGCTCGTGTGCTCGATGTCCGCCAAAGCGGCCGTCGAGCGCGTTGAAGTGATCGAGCGCGTGCCTTTCGCGCCGGGCGTAACGTTCGGAGAAATGGGCGCCTACGAAAAAATCCGCGGCATTGCGCACTTCGCGCTAGATCCCAAAGCCGCCGCCAATACTTCAATCGTTGATCTCAAATACGCACCGCGCGACAAGCGTGGCCGCGTCACCTTTTCCAGCGAATTTGTGATGCTGCGTCCCGTCAGCGCGCCCGCAGGCACGCTGCTGTACGACGTGAACAATCGCGGCGGCATCGCCATCATGGGACAGGTGAATGGCAAAAGTCCCGTCAACAACGATCCCACTACTCCCGCCGATGCAGGCGACGGCTTCCTGATGCGCCACGGTTTCACGCTGCTGTTCTCGGCCTGGACCTGGGACGTAGCGCCACAAGCGCCAGGCGCGCGTCCGCTGGTGTTCAAGCCGCCCGTGGCGAAAGGCTTGCGGGGCACAGTGGCGAATGAATTCACCGTCAACGCCGCTGTGCCAATCGCGACTTACGCAGGCATGCGCGGTCTGACCTACGAACCTGCAACGCCCAACGACCCGAAGGCTGAACTGACGGAGCGCGATCGCCCGGAGGCGCCGCGCAAGCCGGTGCCGCGCGCACGCTGGCACTTCGTCGCGCCGGAACAGCCGGGCGGTCCGGGGCGCATCGAGCTGGAAGGCGGCTTCCAGCCCAATACGATTTACGAAGTGCGCTATGCCGTGAAAGACCCGCGTGTCACGGGTGCTGGCCTGGCGGGCATCCGCGACCTGCTGGCCTACTTCCGCGACAATCCCTTTGAAGGGGCAGCCGCCCCGAAGAATGTGCTCATCTTCGGCATCAGCCAGTCCGGCCGCTTGATCGGACGCATGATGCATGATGGATTGAACGTGGACGAGAAAGGCCGCCTGGCCTTCGATGGCGCTTACATGGAAGTGCCAGGAGCTGGTGCATCGGCAGGCTTCAACAGCCGCTTCGTGCAGCCGACGCGCCATCCGTCGATGATGGAGGAGCATGACTATCCGGCGGACAGCTTCCCCTTCACCAGCATGCCGACGCGCGACCCGGTCACCGGTGCGACTGCGTCAACCATGGACCGCGCCCGCGACAAATCCGGCAAGCTGCCGAAGGTCGTTATCTCCAATACGTCCACGGAGTATTGGAACCGCGGCGCATCGCTGGTCCACACCACGCCTGATGGCATGAGCGACGCTGCGCCCGCGCCAAACGTGCGCGTGTACGGCTTCATGGGCGCCCAGCATTACGTCGGCCGCTCGCGCACCAGGGCGCCGTTCACCGCCTGCGTATCGACCAGCGACCACTACCTGCCGATGCGCGCGCTGATCCTCGCGCTGGATAACTGGACCGCACGCAGCGCCGAGCCGCCAGCAAGCGCTTACCCGCGTCTGGAGGACGGCACGCTGACGACAGTGGACGCTTACCGCACGGCCTTCCCGGTCAATGCCGGCCTCACGCCGCCGCAGCAAAACCTGCGCGAACCGCGTCTCGACCAGGGGCCGCGCTTTGCGGCGCAAGGCATCGCCGACCGCGTGCCGCCGCTGCAGCTGGCAGCCTACGAAACGCGCGTGCCTGCGCCTGACGCGGACGGCAACGACCGTGGCGGTGTACGTCTCGTTGAATTGCAGGCGCCGCTCGGTACGCACACCGGATGGAATCTGCGCGCGCCCGAAACCGGCTTCGCCTGGGCCACCTCGCGCTTTGACGGGAGCTTCTTGCCATTCGCGCGCACCGAGGCCGAGCGCAGCGCCGCCAACGACCCGCGCCCCAGCCTGGAAGCGCGCTATCCAACGCGTGAAGATTTTGTGAAGGCCGTCCAGGCTGCCGCAGAACGCCAGGTCGCAGCAGGCCTGCTGCTGCAGGAAGATCTGGACCGCACGATGAAAGAGAATGTCGGACTGTATGACCGCATCCAGCAACGCGACCCCGCGGGCGCAGGCTGCGGCTACCTGTTCGCGCCCTGATCAGGCAGTGGCGGCGACGGGAGTGCCGCGCGCCAGACGCTCCTTCAGGCGCTCCCACCAGCTGTCATGAAGCGGCATCACCACCACGTTCATGATTGGCTCAAGAATCGCGGCCACTCCGCCGAAAGCCAGCGAACCGGAAACCGCGTACATCGTGCCGAAGGCCACCGCAATGTGCATGATGGTCTGGCTCAGTTTCTCCGCCGCGAGCGACGCCATGCGTTTGTGCGCAAAGCGCCTGTGCAGACCGTGCCAGAAGCGTTCATGGAGCGGCAGCAGCACGACATTCACGATGGGCTCCAGCACGGCGGCCAGGCCGCCGAGCGCCGTGGAGCCGGTCAGGAAATACATCAGCGAAAAGCCGATGCCCATGTGGGTGGCGACCTGGCTTACTGTTTTCGCTGCTGTGACCATTTTCCTGCTCCCTGGTTCGATGTGTTGATGTATCGATGTATCGATGTATCGATGTGCGTTGAGGTTCTGAGGTGAATGATATTGATTCTCATTTTATAGATGAAATTGATTGTTTTAACTGATCTGATAGCGTTTGCCAATTAAACTCGGCCACCGCATAATCAGCCGTATGCAAACTGACAAGCACCCGATCTCAGCCGCCCACGGCAGCATTCATGTGGAACTCACCAGTTACCGCTTCGGCAAGCCGGGCGGGAGGAAGGCCTATATCCAGGCCGCGCTGCATGCGGACGAGGTGCCGGCCATGATGACGGCCCAGAAGCTGCGTTCGCGCCTGCAGGAGCTGGATGCGCAGGGCAAGGTGACGGGTGAGGTAATCCTGGTTCCGGCTGCGAATCCGATTGGCTTGGCGCAGGTGATGAATGAGCGTCCCTTTGGCCGCTTTGACTTCAGCACCGGCATCAATTTCAACCGCGGCTATCCGCATTACTTCGAACGCCTGAAAAGGGCGCTGGAAGGCCAGCTAAGCGACAACGCGGATGCCAATGTGCGCACCATCCGCCAGCTGCTGCGCGAATACGTGGCGGAGTGGCAGCCGCATTCGGATACCGCCACGCTGAAGAAAGCCCTGTTCCAGATGGCGATCGACGCCGACGTTGTGCTCGATCTGCATTGCGAAAACGAAGGCGCGCTGCATCTCTACGCGGGCACGCCGCTGTGCGATGCGGTGCAGCCGCTGGCGGATCTGATGCAGGCGTCCGCTTTGCTGTACACGCTGGGCGCGGGCGGAGAGCCGTTTGATGAGGCGTGCAGCCGGTCGTGGTGGGATCTGGCCGCTCATTTCGGCGCACGCTATCCGATTCCGCCCGCCAGTATCGCCGTGACGGTGGAGCTGCGCGGCGAGGTGTCGGTCAGCCACGAGCTGGCGGAGCGCGACGCGGAAGCGATCCTGCGCTACCTGGCGGTGCAGGACATCGTCGATATGGGCGCAATCGTGCTGCCTGCGCCAAGCTGCGCACCGACGCCGCTGGAAGGCGCTGAGCGGCTGGATGCGCCCCATTCGGGCATGCTGGTGTATCGCCGGGAGCTGGGCCAGCAAGTGAAAGCTGGCGACCTGATTGCGGACCTGATTGATCCGGTCACAGGCGATACCACGCAGCTGAACGCCAGCATAGACGGCGTGCTGTTCACGCGCCTGTCGCACCGCTATGTGATCCGCGGCATGAACGTGGCCAAGATCGCCGGCGCCAAAGCCTTCCGCACCGGCAGCCTGCTCAGTCTTTAAGGCGCGGGCACGATCACGTTTTCACGCGCCGGAATGGTGGACGCAACGATGCGCCAGGCCCCGGATGGCGTGCGGTGCGTGATGGTGATTTCGGCCGGCTGGTCGGGATGTCCGCAAGCCATGGCGTGCCATTCCTCGCAGCTGATGACATAGGTGATTTTTCCGGTCGCGCGGTCCACGCTGCGGCGGCTTTGCATCGGGCCGGTCGGCACGCGATACCAGTCTTCCTCATAGCTTTCGTCAATGCCGGTTTCGTGCATGGCGTCGTGGCTGTCCATGCGCAGCCAGCCGGCGTCGGCTTCGGGGCTGACGAAAGGATAGGCGATTTCAGGTTGCCATTCACAGCGCTGTCCTTCGACGACTGTGGTGCCGGCGAATCCGGTCATCTGGCAGTGATTGGCGGGGATGCGCAGGTCGATGTGATAGCGCTCGGCCTGGAACCACCAGACCGGCGTCACCAGATCCACTTCACCGTTCTTGCGCCAGATGCCTTTGCGGCGCCACAGTCCTTCCAATTGGGACGGAACGCTCATTGCAGGTCCTCCGTGTAGAAGTAGATGGTGTCGCCGACAGCGCGCGGTGCAGCGCCCAGCGCTTTGACCAGTGTAGCAGCAGGCGTCTTTTCCAGCGCACGCTTGTCCACGCTCACGGGCGCGTTCGATGCGCCTGGAGCGGCGCGGTAGGCGAGGATGTGGTCGAAGTCGGGGCGGCTGTCGATTTCTTTCACCAGGAAGCGCTGCGTGCCGCTACCTAGCTGGACGTAACGCGCGCTGGCTTGCGCGCGTGGTGTTGCGTCGAGCTGGCGGAACATCAGGACTTTTTCGATCACCAGCGTGGCGTTGGCGTATCGTGTTTTGCCGCCTTGCTCGAAGTGGCCTAGCACAAGGTCGGCCTTGAATTGCGCCAGCGGCTGCGCGGCGTTCGGCGCCAAGCGATCCAGCTCGAATTTTTCAGGGGCGATGGTCCACAGCGCGGCGCGGCCCTCGAGGCGCTGGCGCAGTTTTGCGTCCAACTGCGGATCGGCGACGTGAACTTGCAGCAGTACCTGGTAGTCGTGCGGCGCGTGGAACATCGGCAAGTGCGATGCGTACAGCGCGTCCTTGCCGCCGAAGAGGGCCATGCCGTGCTCGCCGTAAGTGGCGTTGGGGGTGGCCGCTGGCGCCAACGGCGCCGCTGGCGTAGCGGCGCCCGCGCTTGCGGTTGCAGGTGCTGCGGCCGGTGCGTGGGCCGCGGCGGCAGGTGCGCTTGCGAACGCGTGCGTTGCGAGAAGGGGGGCGGCGGCAGTCAGCGCGGCGGCGGTCAGGATGCGGCGGCGCCTGATCATGCTTTCACCAGCAGCTTGCCGCGATGGTCGCCGAAGAAGAGCGAGTTGAGTGCGGACGGCAGTTGCTCAAAGCCGTCGATCACTGTTTCTTCAAACACGATCTCGCCCGACTTCACCCACGGCCCGACGATGCGGATCATCTCGTCCATGCGGTGCAGGTAGTCGCGGGCCAGCATGCCCTGGATGGTGGCGCGCTGGTAGAGCATGTGCTGCAGCAGGCGCGGACCCATTTCCGGCGTTTCGAGGCCGCCGCTGTACTGGCTGATCTGGCCGCAGATGACGATGCGTGCGCGGCGGTTGATCAGCGGGATGATGGCGTCGGTGATCATGCCGCCCACATTGTCGAAGTAGACGTCCACGCCACCGGTCAGCGTCCTGATTTCCGCGCCCAGCGAATCGGCGCTGCTGTGCGCCTTGTAGTCGATGGCCCAGTCGGCGCCCAGCGTGTCCTTCAGCCAGGCGCACTTTGCTGCGCCGCCCGCGATGCCGAGCACGCGCGCGCCGTGGCGCTTGGCGAACTGCACGACCAGCGAACCCACTGCGCCTGCCGCGCCGGACACCACCACCACTTCGCCCGCATGCGGCTTGCCGGACTCGGTCAGGCCAAACCACGCTGTACGGCCCGGCATGCCCAGCACGCCGAGGGCGGTGGTCACCGGCGCGACGTTCGGATCGATGCGTTTCAGGACGCTGCCGTGCACGCGGACGTGGGTCTGCCAGCCTGTGTAGCCGAGCACCCAGTCGTCCTTCGCGAAGCCGGGCGCGTTCGAGGCCAGCACCTGCGCCACCACACCGCCTTGCTGCACGGTGTTGAGTGGATGCGGGTCGGGGTCGTAAGTCGGTTTGCTGGACTGGCCGATGCGCATATAGGGATCGACGCTGAACCAGCGTGCGGCGATCAGCACTTCGCCATCGGCGAGCGCGGTGGAGAGCTGCTGCTCAACCAGTTCATAGTGTTCGGGAGTGATGGGACCTGTCGGCTGTTTGCGATAGATCCACTGGCGATTGGAAATGGTAGTCATCCTGACATGGTATGCTTCGCGTCCTGTCCTGTACAGCAACTTAAATTCAACTGTTGTATCCAATCTGGAAACGAATGAATCTTTCAGACCTGCGCATCTTCGTGCATGCCGCGCGCTCGCCTTCGCTGGGAGCGACCGCCCAGGAAATGCATCTCACGCCATCCGCCGTCTCCAAAGCGCTGCGCCGGCTGGAGGAGAACCTGGGCATGCCGCTGTTCGACCGCAGCGCCAAACAGCTGGTGCTGAACGAGAGCGGCACCTTCCTGCTGGCGCGTGCGCAGACCTTGCTGGCGCTGGCCGATCAGGCACGCTCCGATCTGCTGGGTGGACGCGCGGCCATCGAATGCCGTCTTGCTGGACCGGCCGTGCTGCTGTGGCGCCACGGGCAAGCCGTCTCGGCCGCGCTGCGTGAATGGCCGGAGGCGAGCCTGCGCATGCAGGCCATGTTCGAGGACGAAGCGCTGGCGGCCCTGGCGCGCGGCGATGCCAGCGCGGCGCTGGTGACGCATGAAGCCATCGAAGGCAGGGGAGAGCACTGGTCGGAGGAATGGCAGGTGACGGAACTGGGCAGTGTGACACAGCATCTGGTCGCAGGCGCGTCGCACCCGCTGGTGCAACAGCTGTCGGGCGATGCGCCCCTGCGCGCAACCACTGCGCAAGTGCTGGCCCACGATTTTGCCTGCCCCACACGCTCCATGTTCTGCGGCGTTCAGCGCGGCGGCCGCTCGGATGGCTGGCGCGACGATCAGCTGCCACGCAAGATCCGCTACTGGACCGACGACCTCCAGTTGCAATTAAGCCTGGTCAAGTCGGGCCAGGCCCTGGCTTACCTGCCGGACTTTGCGTTGGGCGAACCGGGGCTGGTGCGAATTCAGGTGACTGATTGTGCGTACGAATGCGTAGAACATGTGGCAATGGTGTGGAATCAGAGCCACGCCGCGGAGTGGCAACACCATTTGGCACATACTCTCGCTGCCTAATAGTTCAGCAGTAAAAAATTTTCTGTGGTAAACTTCGAGTTTCCTAAGGGCAACAATCGTTCGTCCAGTTTAGCTTCGCTAAGTTCTCCACACCATGAAAAATCTGACTATCGGCACTCGCCTGGCCGCAGGCTTTGCACTCGTTCTGGCTTTGACCATCCTGATGACCGTCCTGGGCATCAACCAGATGCAGACCGTCGCGGACGCCACCCGCAACATGATGCAGCAGCCGCTCGCCAAGGAGCGCATGGTCAGCGACTGGTATCGCCTGATCCACACCAGCGTGCGCCGTACGTCCGCGATTTCCAAGAGCAGCGACCCTTCGCTGGGCGCCTTCTTTGCGGAGGACACCGCAAATTCGACCAAGGAAGTGAACTCGCTGCAGAAGCAAGTCGAACCCCTGATCCAGTCGGACGACGAGAAGCAGGCCTTTGCGGAACTGGGCGAAGCGCGCAAGCACTACATCGCGGCCCGCGATTCCATCGTGGCGCTGAAGAAGGAAGGCAAGGTCGAGGAAGCCGAGCAGGTGCTGCAAGGCGCCTTCAAGGCCGGTTCGGCGGAATACCTGGGCGCGCTGAGCAAGCTGCTGGAACTGCAACGCCAGCACATCGACAAGATGGCACAGGACATTGAAGCCACCCACGCGCGCAGCCGCAGTTTCCAGATCGGCCTGGGTGTACTGGTCGTTCTGCTGGGCGCCGTGTGCGCATGGCGGCTGACGCGCGGCATCACCGTGCCGCTGCAGCGCGCAGTGGACGTGGCGGTGGCCGTGGCGGGCAATGACCTGCGCAGTGAAATTCGCGTCGATTCGAACGACGAAACCGGCCGCCTGCTGGCCGCGCTGAAGACCATGAACGAAGGCCTGGCCGGCGTGGTCAACGACGTGCGCCTGAGCGCAACGAATATCGCCAGCGCATCCGGCGAAATCGCAGCGGGTAATCTGGACCTGTCCTCGCGCACCGAGCAGCAGGCGGCGGCGCTGGAGGAAACCGCATCGTCGATGGACGAACTGACGTCGACCGTGAAGCAGAACGCCGACAACGCGCTGCAGGCCAATAAGCTGGCGCTGGCAGCCTCCGATGTAGCCGCGCGTGGCGGTGATGTCGTGGGCAAGGTAGTCGACACCATGGGCCATATCGATGCTTCCGCGCGCCGCATTGTGGACATCATTTCCGTCATCGATGGCATCGCCTTCCAGACCAATATCCTGGCGCTGAATGCGGCGGTGGAAGCGGCACGCGCCGGTGAGCAGGGCCGCGGCTTTGCCGTGGTGGCGACCGAGGTGCGCAATCTGGCGCAGCGTTCGGCGGCGGCAGCGAAAGAAATCAAGGACCTGATYGGCGATTCCGTGGCCCAGGTGGAAGCGGGCAGCAAGCTGGTGGAGCAGGCCGGCTTCACCATGAGCGAAGTGGTGGACAGCATCCAGCGCGTGACCGACATCATGAGCGAGATCAGCACCGCCAGTGCGGAGCAGAGCGACGGTATCGAGCAGGTCAACCGCGCCATCTCCGAGATGGACGGCGTCACGCAGCAGAATGCAGCGCTGGTGGAAGAAGCCAGCGCCGCCGCCGTCTCGCTGCAGCAGCAAGCCGACGCGTTGACGACTGCCGTCAGCGTGTTCAAGCTGGCCGGTCCGGCGCTTGCCGCTCCCGCCGTGACCAGCACCAAGCGTACCGCGCTGCGCCTGGCAGCTTAAATTCAACTAGTTATACATAAATAAAATATTTGCCGTGGTAACATTATAGTTTCCCAATGACAATTCTGGCCGGGCTTGTGCTCGGCCGGAAATTTCCCTCCCATGAAAAATCTGAAGATCGGCGCCCGCCTGGCCGCAGGCTTTGCACTTGTTTTGATTTTGACCATCCTGATGACGGTGCTCGGCATCAGCCAGATGCAGACCGTCGCAGAGGCGACCAGCAACATGATGCAGCAACCGCTGGCCAAGGAACGTATGGTCAGCGACTGGTATCGCGTGATTCACACTGGCGTGCGCCGCACTTCCGCCATTGCCAAAAGCAGCGACGCTTCCCTGACCGCCTACTTTGCGGAAGACACGGCGGCAGGCACCAAGGAAGTGTCGGTGCTGCAGAAACAGGTTGAGGACCTGCTGCAATCCGACGATGAGAAAAAGATCTTTGCCGACGCGGGCGATGCGCGCAAGCGCTACGTGTCCGCGCGCGACAAGATCATGGCGCTGAAAAAAGAAGACAAATTCGACGAAGCGGAGCAGGTGCTGCAAGGGCCTTTCAAAGCCGCGACGACCGACTACCTGGGCGCACTGAGCCAGTTGCTGGAACTGCAGCGTCAGCATATCGACAAGATGGCGAAAGATATCGACGCCATCCATGTCCGCAACCGCAATTTCCAGATCGGCTTTGGCGTGCTGGTGGTGGTGCTGGGCGCGCTGTGCTCCGCGTGGCTGACCCGTGGCATCACCGTGCCGCTGCAGCGCGCTGTGGAGGTGGCGGTGGCCGTGGCAGGCAATGACCTGCGCAGCGAAATTCGCGTCGATTCGAACGACGAAACCGGCCGCCTTCTGGCAGCACTGAAGACCATGAACGAAGGCCTGGCCGGCGTGGTCAACGACGTGCGCCTGAGCGCAACGAATATCGCCAGCGCATCCGGCGAAATCGCGGCGGGCAACCTGGACCTGTCCTCGCGCACCGAGCAGCAGGCTGCGGCGCTGGAGGAAACCGCATCGTCGATGGACGAACTGACGTCGACCGTGAAGCAGAACGCCGACAACGCGCTGCAGGCCAACAAGCTGGCGCTGGCAGCTTCCGATGTGGCTGCGCGTGGCGGTGATGTCGTGGGCAAGGTGGTCGACACCATGGGCCATATCGATGCTTCCGCACGCCGCATTGTGGACATCATTTCCGTCATCGACGGCATCGCCTTCCAGACCAATATCCTGGCGCTGAATGCGGCGGTGGAAGCGGCACGCGCCGGTGAGCAGGGCCGAGGCTTTGCCGTGGTGGCGACCGAGGTGCGCAATCTGGCGCAGCGTTCGGCGGCGGCAGCGAAAGAAATCAAGGACCTGAT
>NZ_JBFREF010000014.1:0-119424 GCF_052114165.1 Pseudoduganella sp. RAF19
GGTGCAGGTTCGGAAATGCGTCAGTGCAGGTTCGGAAATGCGTCATGCGATGGGTGTGGCCGTGTTCGCAGGTATGTTGGGCGTGACCTTCTTCGGTCTGTTCCTGACCCCGGTGTTCTACGTGCTGCTGCGTACCCTGGCTGTGCGTCTTGAGAAGAAATCCCCGGCGGCCGATTCGACCGCCCAACTGGAAGGGACCCACTAATGAAAAACATGATTGCAAAAGGCGTGGCCCCGCTGCTGGCAGCATTGCTGCTGACGGCCTGCGGCGCCCCAGCCTTCAAGCAGCCGGCGATTGAGACCCCGGCTGCGTTCAAGGAATCGCAGTCGGCCACCGCACCTGTGGGCGTGGTGACGGCTGCGGACGGAAGCCGCTGGAAGCAGGCGCAGCCTGCCGAGCAGCAGCCGCGCGGCGAGTGGTGGCTGGCATTCAACGATCCGGCCCTGAATGAGCTGATCGCTGAAGCCACCAAGGCCAACGCCAACCTGGCCGTGGCTGCGGCCCGCGTCAAGCAGGCCCGCGCCATCGCGGGCATCGCTGAAGCGGACCGCATTCCGCAGATCGGCGTCGGCGTCGGCGCCCAGCGCGGCCAGCAATCGCCAACCGAACTGGGTCTGCCGGCCGGCACCAATGTGTCGCCGTCGACCGCCTACTCGGCACGCCTGACCGCCAGCTATGAAGTGGACCTGTTCGGCCGCGTGTCGTCCAACGTTGCGGCAGCCCGCAACGATGCGGCGACCGTGGAAGCGAGCTACCGCTCCGTGCTGCTGGCCCTGCAGGCTGACGTGGCGCAGACTTACTTCAAGCTGCGCGAAACCGATGCCGAGCTGGAAACGGTGCAGGAGACTGTGCGTCTGCGCGAAGAAAATGTGAAGGTCAACCAGCGCCGCTTCGACCTGGGCGATATCGGCGAGTTCGATCTGACCCGCGCCAAGACCGAGCTGTCCACCACGCGCGCTGATGCCATTGGCCTGCAGCGCCAGCGTGTGACGACCGAGCATGCACTGGCGGTCCTGCTGGGCAAGCCGGCCGCGGCGTATTCGGCTGGTCCGAGCCCGCTGCTGGACTCGACCCTGCTGCCTTCGATCCCGGCCGGCATGCCTTCTTCGCTGCTGGAGCGCCGTCCCGATATCGCGGCTGCGCAAAAGACCATGGAAGCGTCCAACGCCCGTATCGGCGTGGCCCGCGCCGCCATGTTCCCGGCGCTGACCATCAGCGGCAACGGTGGCGGCGTGGCCGGCACCTTCGGCGATGTGTTCAAGCTGACCAGCCGTTCGTGGATGCTGGGCGCCCTGCTCTCCGCGCCGATCATCGACGGTGGCCGCAACAGCGCCAACATCCGCCGCAGCGAAGCCGCGCTGGAAGAGTCGGTCGCGTCGTATCGCCAGTCGGTGCTGGTGGCCTTCTCGGAAGTGGAAGACAACCTGGCCGGCCTGCGCATCCTGAGCGGCCAGACCGCGCAGATCGACGACGCGCTGGTGTCGGCGCGCCGTTCGGCTGACCTGGCGAAGAAATTGTACGAAGCGGGCCGTTCGAGCTATCTCGACCTGCTCGACGCGCAGCGCAACCTGGCAGCGGTTGAGCGCACGGCAGTGCAGCTGCGCGGCAATCGCGCGGTAACCACGGTCGCGCTGATCCGCTCCCTGGGCGGCGGCTGGGATGCCCCGGCCAGCGACGCCCAGGCCCGCAACTGACGTAGGGCGGATCATTGATCCGCCGCTTACGCGGCTGCGACAAGCAACGGTTTACCGGTAAGTAGCTTGCCCCTCAACGGCGTCCTGCGGGACGCCGTCTTTTTTTGTGCTGCGCTACATTGGGCCTTTAGGGAGGATGGCGCATGGACCCAGAACTGAACCCCGGCGATGAAGCGACGCCCGGCACACCAGGCAGCGGCGAAGGCATCTGCCCCGTCTGCAGCGGCAGCGGCAAAACACCCGATGGGAAAGAATGCCCTAACTGCGGCGGCACTGGCCGCATCATCGAAGGCATCGGCGGCGGCTAATTCGCGTGCCGCAGCAGGAGATACAGCCCGCTGTTCAGCGCGAGCTGTGTGGTGATCATTACCGCCATGCCGCGGTTGAGCGCCTGGCTGATTGCGGCCTTGAGCTCGTCCTTCGTCGCCAGTGTCGCCAAAGTCGCTTCGATCGTATCCAGCCGTTTTTCGATTGCGGCGAAGCGAGCGGCGTACTCGATGCGCATTTCCTTGACTTCCTGCTCCAGCCTTTCGACGCGCACGGTCAGCGCTGCAAGTTCTGCTTTGGTAGCGTACTCGGTGCGCATCTCGTCCAATTTGACGAGGACTTCAGCCATTTGCTGCTCAAGCATAGCGATCCTGTATTCATTCACGCCATCATTCGCCATGATCCCCTCCCCGTCAAGCAAGCCCAGCTGCGATTGCGCGCGCAGCGGGAGCATGCCTTTTGAGGCGGATCAATAAGTGCCGGGGAGCAGAATCGACTTGTCGACGTTCTGGATATCGCGCAAGCCGCAAAAAGCCATGGTCAAATCAAGTTCGTTGCGGATGATTTCGAGGCAGCGCGTCACGCCCTGCTCGCCCATGGCGCCGAGCCCGTAGAGGAAAGGCCGTCCGATATACACGCCGCGTGCGCCGAGCGCAATCGCGCGGATCACGTCCTGGCCGCTGCGGATGCCGCCGTCGAGATGCACTTCGATCTGCTTGCCCACGACATCAGCAATGGCAGGCAGCGCTTCAATCGAGGACTGCGCGCCATCGAGCTGGCGGCCGCCGTGGTTGGAGACGATCAGCGCATCAGCGCCACTGTCGACCGCCAGCCGCGCATCTTCCGCATCCATGATGCCCTTGATGATCAGCTTGCCGCCCCAGCGCTGCTTGATCCACTCCACATCTTTCCACGACAGGCTCAGATCGAACTGCTGGCTGGTCCACGCCGACAGGGACGACATGTCCGACACCGACGTCGCGTGCCCCACGATATTGCCGAACTGGCGGCGCCTGGTGCCCAGCATGCCCAGGCACCAGCGTGGCTTGGTCGCCATGTTCAGCATATTCGGGATGGTCAGCTTCGGCGGCGCCGACAAGCCGTTGCGCAAATCCTTGTGGCGCTGGCCCAGCACCTGCAAATCCAGCGTCAGCACCAGCGCCGAGCACTTGGCGGCTTTGGCGCGGTCGATCAGGCGATTGATGAACTCGCGGTCCTTCATCACATACAGCTGGAACCAGAAAGGCTTGCTCGTATTCGCCGCCACATCTTCGATCGAGCAGATGCTCATCGTAGAAAGCGTAAACGGTATGCCGAATTTTTCGGCTGCCTTGGCTGCCAGGATCTCGCCGTCGGCATGCTGCATGCCGGTCAAGCCGGTCGGTGCGATTGCCACCGGCATCGACACCTGCTGTCCGGCCATACTCGACTGCAGCTGGCGGTCATTCAGATCCACCGCCACACGCTGGCGGAATTTGATTTTCTGGAAATCGGTCTGGTTGGCACGGTAAGTGGACTCAGTCCAGGAACCAGAATCGGCGTAATCGTAAAACATGCGCGGCACACGCTTCTTGGCCAGCACGCGCAGGTCTTCTATGCAGGTAATGATAGTCATACATCAATATTACCTGAGATAACGCAATGACAGCCCACCGCTGGCCGCCAGGCGGCGAAAAACTCACAGAGCTGATTTGTGGACGCGGAAAGAAAAAAGGGTTCAGATCTTCCGATCTGAACCCTTCTTATTTGGTGCGGCTGGCAGGAATCGAACCCACGACCCCTTGGTTCGTAGCCAAGTACTCTATCCAGCTGAGCTACAGCCGCAAAACTTCTTTGTATAACGGGCGACCCCGTTATTACTACACACTACAAATTCTGGTGCGGCTGGCAGGAATCGAACCCACGACCCCTTGGTTCGTAGCCAAGTACTCTATCCAGCTGAGCTACAGCCGCTAAAAACTTCATTGTATAACGGGCGACCCCGTTATTTACTGCATACTACTAAATTCTGGTGCGGCTGGCAGGAATCGAACCCACGACCCCTTGGTTCGTAGCCAAGTACTCTATCCAGCTGAGCTACAGCCGCTTAAGAAGCAGTATTATACAGGGTTCATTTCGCATTGGAAAGCTTGTTTTTTTCAACAGCAAACTTGCTTTTCCTACCAAACAGAACCTTGCCCTGCTTTCCTTCTCAGCCTGAGCTGTCAAAGGAGGCAGAATTATAGGTAGAACTCCGGCGCTTGTCCAGAGCAATTTTTAAGAAAATTTCTTATAGTAAAGACATGTTTTCTTCATTCATGAAACTAATGACCCTCATCATGAATGAAAATTGGATTTAATTGCCGCGCCGCAGCATCATTACACCTGTCTCCTCTATTCTCCTCCAAGAAAATAGAACTCGGCCCGCTAGCTTAGCGGGCTTTTTTTTTGCCGCCGAGTTTGCCACAGCCGGCAATAGTGTAGGATTGCTCATCGTTGATCTTGATGGGTGGGATAACAGGCATGGAGCGAATCGCCAATGGCAGCGAGCAAGCGTCCGTGAAGCGGGACTGGTCCCGCTGCGAGCCCGGGCCGCCGGAGCGCTGGCCGCCTGCCCTGCGCCTGTCGGTCGATATCCTGCTTGACCTCCCCCTGCCCGCCCTCATCATGTGGGGTCCCGCCCAGGCGTTATTCATCAATTCCGCGTACGCCACCATGATGGGCATCGACCCCAGCCGCGTTCCTGGCGGCAGCGTGCCGCCCATGCCGCCCGCCGCATGGAGCTGGAATCCGTCCGTGATCGCCCGCGCCTGGGCTGGCCAGGCCATGCACTTTCCAGCGCAACTACTGAAGCTATGGCACGACGGCACGCCGGTCGAGCGCAGCTTCGATCTGGCTTACACGCCGCTGCGGGACGAGCACGGCGCCGTCAGCGGCATCCTGTGCACGATGGCGCCGCCAAGCGCGCCGGCTGCCGCGCAGGAAATCGAGCCGCTGAACATCCTGGTGGTCGAGGACAATGTGGACGCCCAATACCTGGTCTGTGAAATGCTGCGCACTTTTGGCCACACGGTGCAGGCCGTGGCCCGCGGCGAGGACGCCCTCACCGCCCTGCGCCAGGATCGCTTCGATGTGCTGTTCTCGGACGTCAGCCTGCCCGGCATGTCCGGCGTCGATCTGGCGCGCCAGGCCCTGAAAGAGCAGCCCGGCTTGCGCATTGTGTTCGCCTCCGGCTACAGCCAGAACCTGACCAGCCAGCTCGATTTCCCGGCTATTTCCATTCAGAAGCCCTACGATATCGAACAGCTGCAGCAGGCGCTGGCTGGCGTGGCTGGCTGAGCCGTCCACCAACCGTGCATCGGCGGGAACGGCCGGGGCGCTACAATGAAGATGCGGCGTGGCTGTGCCGGCCGTATCAACGATCGCTGAGAAGTCATGAGTTCTGCTGCCATGCCCGGTTCCGGCCCCCTTCCGCCGAATGACTTGATGCGCTCCGTTTTGGGAGCGCAGGACGATTTACGCCATTCCAATGAGCTCATGCGCACCGTGCTGGAAAGCATTACCGACGGCTTTGCCGTCATCGGTCGCGAATGGAACGTCACCTGGCTGAATACGCGTGCCAACGAAATCCTGCGTCCGCTGAACCGCTCGCTGGAAGACCCGACCGGCACCAATCTATGGCAAGCCTTCCCCGAATTGCGCGGCACCGTGCTGGAGGTGCAATTCCGCCGTGCCATGGAAGAGCAGCAAACCGCCTCCTTCGAGCTGTACTACCTGCCGCGCCAGCGCTGGCTGGAAGTGCGCGCCTATCCGTCCGCAGAGGGACTGGCCGTGTATCTGCAGGATATCCAGCAGCGCAAGGTCGAAGAGCGCAGCCTGCGCGAAAGCGCCAACCGCCTGCAGGTGGCGCTCGCTGCGGGCAAGCTGGGTGACTGGGAATGGGATGCGGGCACCGACCGCGTCAAACTGGGGCGCCGCGCGGCGGAGATCTTCGAGCTGCCGGCCGAAATCCCCATCACCTGGCCGGTGCTGCGTGAACGCATCCTGGCGGAAGATTTCGAGCCGGTGCGGCGCGCCTTCCTCGACGCCTATGTCCAGCGCAGCGATTTCAATATCGAATGCCGCGTGGTGCGCCGCAATGGCGAGCGATATTGGGTGTCGGTGGTCGGTCACGGTAATTACAACGACGAGCGCGAACTGCAAGGCATGACGGGCATGGTGCAGGACATTAGCACGCGCAAGGCCGCCGAAGACACCCTGCGCAATAGCGAAGAGGAATTGCGCGCGCTGGCCAATACCATTCCCCAGCTGGCCTGGATCGCCAATTTCGACGGCGCCATGGTGTGGTACAACGAGCGCTGGTATGACTACACCGGCACCAGTCCCTATCAGGTGCTGGGCGACGGCTGGCAGCATGTGTACGATCCGGACTGCCTGCCCGCCATGATGGCGCACTGGGCGACCTCGGTGCGCAGCGGCCTGCCCTTCGAAATGGAATTCCCGATTCGCGGCGCGGATGGCCAGTTCCGCTGGTTCCTGACACGCGCCAATCCCGTGCGCGATGCCAGCGGCCATCTGGTGCGCTGGTTCGGCACCAGCACCGACGTGGACCAGGTCAAGCGGGTGCAGGAAGCGCTGCGCGATGAATCCAATATTCTGGAATTGCTCAACAATACCGGTAACGCCATCGCCCGCCAGCGCGACCTCAAGCCGCTGCTGCAGGAAGTGACAGATGCCGCCACCCGTATTAGCGGCGCACGCTTCGGCACATTCCAGTACAAGGGCGGCGGCCAGTCGCTGTACACCCTGTCCGGCACGCCGCCGGAACATTTCGCCGACATGCCTTCGCTGCGCGGCACCGACATCGTGCGCAGCGACGACCTGCAAGGCCATCCGCCGGTGCGCAGCTATCTCGCGGTGCCGGTGCTGTCGCGCGCCGGCGAAGTGATCGGCACACTGTTCTTCGGCCATCCCGAAGCGGGCATGTTCAGCGAACGCACGGAACGCATCGTGGCCGGCATTGCGGCGCAAGCGGCGGTTGCGATCGACAATGCCCTGATGTACGAAGCGGCGCAGCAGGCTGCCGAAGAACGCAAGGTACTGCTGGACAGCGAACGCCGCGCACGCGCCGAAGCCGAGCGCACCAGCCAGATGAAGGATGAATTCCTGTCGACCCTGTCGCACGAACTGCGCACCCCGCTGACGGCCATCCTCGGCTGGGCACAGGTCCTGCGGCGCGGCAGCCGCGGTGGCGACGATATGAACCGCGGGCTGGAAACCATCGAACGCAATGCGCGCTCGCAGGCCCAGCTCATCGAGGACTTGCTGGACATGAGCCGCATCACTTCCGGCAAGGTGCTGCTGGACATGAAGCAGCTGGCGCCGTCCACGGTGGTCGACGCGGCCATCGAGACGGTGCGTCCGGCGGCCGATGCGAAAGGCATACGCATCGAGCGCGACTACCAGCCTGCTGGCCACGTCGCGGGCGATGCCAGCCGCCTGCAGCAAGTGGTGTGGAATCTGCTGTCGAATGCGCTGAAATTCACGCCCAAGGGTGGCACGGTGCAGGTCCAGATCCGCGAAGAGGACGGCCATGTCGGCATCACGATCGCCGACACCGGCATCGGTATCCGCCCCGAATTCCTGGCCCACGTGTTCGAGCGCTTCCGCCAGGCCGATGCCTCCACCACGCGCCGCCATGGCGGGCTGGGGCTGGGCCTGTCCATCGTCAAACACCTGGTCGAACAGCATGGCGGCACGGTGTACGCCCATAGCGAAGGTGAAGCCCTGGGTTCCAGCTTTACCGTGCGCCTGCCCCTGGCGACCGGCATGGTGCGCAGCCGTCCGCCCAATGCGCCCCTGCGCAGCAACTCCGGATCGCTACCGGAATTGGGGCTGCGCGATCTGAAAGGCTTGCGTGTGCTGGTGGTGGACGATGAAGCCGATGCCCGCGAGCTGGTGCAGCGCATCCTCACCGATTGCAATGCGCACGTGCTGACCGCCGCCACGGCCGAAGAAGCGGTCGACATTGCGCGCCAGGGCCAGATCGATCTGCTGGTCAGCGATATCGGCATGCCAGTGACGGATGGTTTCCAGCTGCTATCCAGGGTGCGTGCACTGGGCGCCAGGCGCGGCGGCACGGTCCCCGCCATTGCCCTCACCGCCTTTGCCCGCTCGGAAGACCGCCTGCGCGCGCTGGAGGCGGGCTTCCTCGATCATGTCCCTAAACCGGTCGAACCTTCTGAACTGATAGCCACTGTGGCGCGCGTAGCAAGTGTCGGTCAGTCATGAAAAAGCAACGGAATATTGCCTTGGATATAATTTCCTGGCCGCTCCTACCGCAACACAAGGCAATGTCCTACAAGAAACTTGGCGTGGCTTTGCTACACTGGTTTGTGACACGTGCGCCATGGCAAACCTGGCCACGTTACACTGAGAATTCGCCTTACGAGAAACAATATGCCAAGCCCAGACGAGATCCTGAACGCCAAGATCCTGGTCGTGGACGATTGCGCGGACAACATCGATTTGATGCTGGAAATTCTGCGCGATGCCGGTTACACCAATGTCACGGCCACCATGCTGCCGGAGCAGGTATGTCCCCTGCACCGCCAGCATACCTATGACCTGATCTTGCTGGACTTGCAGATGCCTGAGCTGAACGGTTTCCAGGTCATGAAGGGCCTGAAGGAAATCGAACAGGACGGCTACCTCCCCGTGCTGGCCCTGACGGCCCAGCCCAGCTTCAAGATCGCCGCCCTGGAAGCGGGCGCGCGCGATTTCATCAGCAAGCCTTTCGACCTGCTGGAAGTACACAAGCGCATCCACAATATGCTGGAGGTGCGCCTGCTGTACAAGGAACTCGCCCAGTACAGCAAAAAGCAGCAGGAGCTGGCCCTGCACGATCCGCTCACCGGCCTGCCCAACCGCCGTCTGCTGGAAGACCGCATCGCCACCACCTTGCAGCACGCCGCGCGCCACCAGCGCAAGGCGGCCGTGATGTACCTCGACCTGGACGGCTTCAAGGCCATCAACGATACCCACGGCCATGCGTACGGCGACGAGATTCTGAAGCAGGTGGCGCAGCGCCTGGTCGGCTCTTCGCGCAAGGACGACACCGTCGCCCGCGTGGGCGGCGATGAATTCGTGATCGTGCTGGGTGATGTGGGAGAACTGGCGGACGCGCAGGAGCCGGCGTCCAAACTGATCGAAGTGGTGGCGGAGCCTTACCGCATCAACGGCCTGACTTTGCAGCTGTCGACTTCGATCGGCATCGGTCTGTACCCGGATGATGCAGACACCGTGGACAATCTGATGCACGTGGCCGACAACGCCTTGTACGAAGCCAAGCGCGCCGGCAAGAACCGCTTCTGTGCCGCGCGCACGCTGGCGGAAAAAGCCGCCGCGGCGGCCCCTGCGCCTTCGCCATCGCCCGCCGTGCAGGCGACAGCTGCCTGATGCGGCGTCAGTGCGCGGCGGCTTCGGCCTCCTTGCCTGCCTCGGTCGATTCCTCGACCTTGCCGGCGTGCTGGTGGTCGGCTTGCGCGTCCACTTTTTCCGGCGCCACTTCAATGCGCGTGACGCCCGCATCGACCGAGATCGGATCGCTGGCCGGGAAGGTCATTTCGACCGCTTCGTCCAGCAAGGTTTCCTTGGCCTGCTCTTCCGGCGCCATTTGCTCTTCGTCTGCCAGAGTGCAGATGGCCTGCGCCCAGCGCACGAAGTTCAGGTTGGCCAGGTCGCGGATGGTCGACACACCGAAGGCCTTCTGCAATGCCGCGGCGTCTTTCTCGCTCACGCCGCGCAGGGCGCTGACGGGCGCATCGGCCAGGTGTTTGAAGCATTTGCCCACATATGATTTATCTACGACGGTATCGATATTCATGATCGGCTCCCAATGAACAGGATTTCACTATGGCATGCGGAGTCCGGCGCTGACTGTTCGTTGGCGAACACTAGGCCGCGTACGGTTGCGCGCGGCCTTTTTGACAGCGTCCGGGGGCGGCGCTATGATCGATTGGGCCTTTGTCCTGAAGAACTTCTTGCGCGATAGAACAATAACCAGCGGAACAAACTGAAAGTGGACAAGCCTAAGATACTTGTCGTCAACGACGATGCCAACAGCCTGTTTGCGCTGACCAGCCTGCTGACGCAGTGGGCGGCGCAGGACCGTTACGAAGTCATCTCTGCGCGCTCCGGCGAGGAAGCCCTGCGCGAAGTGCTCACGCACGATTTCGCGGTCATCCTGCTCGACGTGAATATGCCGGGCATGGACGGCTTTGAGACGGCGGAAGCGATTCACCAGCGTCCGCGCTCGGCCGACATCCCCATCATCTTCATCACGGCATTCGTGGCCGATGAACTGGATCGCCTGAAGGCTTACCAGAAAGGCGCCGTCGACTTTTTGTTCACGCCTGTGATACCGCAAGTATTGTACGCAAAGATCTCGGTCTTTGTCGCACTGGCCAACAAGAGCGAAGAGCTGCGCAAGCAAACCCGCCAGCTCAGCCAGCGCACCACCGACCTGATCGCCAGCAACCAGCGCCTGATGCGCGAGATTGAAGAACGCAAATTGGCCGAGCGCCAGAGCCATGCGAAGGATGAGTTTCTCGCCATGCTGGGCCATGAATTGCGCAATCCGCTTAGCGCTATCAGTAGCGCCGCCTCGTTGATCGGACTGGCCGGTGCATCGACCGAAGCAGTGGCGCGCGCCAAGCAGATCATTCAGCGCCAGAGCCATCACCTGGGCCGCATCGTGGACGACCTGCTCGATCTGAGCCGCGCCATGTCCGGCAAGATCCTGCTGAACCGTGTGCCGCTGGATACCGCGACCCTGCTCTCCACTTGCCTGGAGACTTACCGCACCACGGGACGCACGGCGGAATACCAGGTCGCCCTGCACGCCGAGCCTGGCGGCTGGGTCAACGGCGATACCACGCGGCTGGAACAGATCTTCAATAATGTGCTCGACAACGCATTGAAATACACGCCGCCCGGTGGCCGCATCACCGTCGAAACCGAGGTGGACGAGGATGACGTTGTGATCGCGGTGCACGACAACGGCGTGGGTATCGCGCCCGAACTGCTGCCCCATGTATTCGATGTGTTCGTACAGGGCACCAGCACGCTGGACCGCGCGCAGGGAGGCTTGGGGATAGGCCTCGCACTGGTGCGCCGCCTGGTGGAACTGCATGGCGGAAGCGTCTATGCTGAAAGCGCAGGCCCCGGCGAAGGCAGTACCTTCACGCTGCGCCTGCCGCGAACGGAACACAGGACCGAACCCAAGGTACCGAAAATGGAACACAGCGAACAAGCCAAGCCCAGCGTGCTGCTGATCGAAGATAACGACGATGGCCGCGAAATGATGGCCATGATGCTCAACTGCTATGGCTACGAGGTGCATCATGCGGCCGACGGCTTGCAGGGCTTGCAGACCGCCAGCAATGAGCATCCCGATATCGCCCTGGTCGATATCGGCCTGCCCGGCATCGACGGCTACGAAGTGGCGCGCCGCATGCGGGCCAACCCGGACACCCACCACATCAAACTGATCGCCCTGACAGGCTACGGTCTGGCCGAAGACCAGCGCCGCGTGATGGATGCCGGCTTCGACCTGCATCTGGTGAAGCCGGTGGACGTCGAGCATCTGCTGCAGGCCATCGGCGACTGCACGGCCAGCGCGCCCGCCTGCGTCAAGCAGTAGGACGGCGGCCGGCGCCGCCGCGCTGCATGGCGGCCGGCTCCGGCATCACGTAGTCGATTTCATCCTTGCGCGCAGCGATCTGCTCACCCATCGCCTGTAAATCGAGGCCCGCTTTCTTCGCCATCGGGAACATCTCGCCCTCTTCTTCCTTCACGTGGTGGTTGATGTACTCGCCCAGCACCTTGACCTTGGCGTCGTACAGTTCATCGTGCGGGTCCATCTGGCTTAGCTGGGAGATCAGGGCCTTGGCGGAAGCATGCTCCACGGTGGCTTCATCCACCTGGTCTTCCGCTTCCTTGGAGGCTTCACGCACGGCGGGATAAAGGATCTCCTCCTCGGCAGTCGCATGCTTGGTCAGCTCCAGGCAGATCTTGTCGGCCAGCTTCTTCTTGCTGGCAAAGGCGCGGTCGCCCAATCCCTCATATTCCTTGAACATGGCTTTCACATTGGCGTGATCCTGCTTCAGCAGTGCGATGGCGTCCATGGCTTTACTCCTCATTGTCAGGGTGATAAAGCTTCAGCTTGCCCTGCGTCCGCTTGCATGTATGTGCGGCATTTCACCCGAACCTCATGTATGATCGGAGCAATAAAAAACACGCTCCAAAACTATGTCTGTTTCGGGAACCGATCCACAATCTCCAATGCTACGCGCCGCTGAACTGGAAGAGCTGCTGGCCTACGTGCAGGCCAACTGGGACGAACAACGGCGCACCCTGTCGCGCCAGATGCACGATAGCCTTGGCTCTTCGCTGACGGCGCTGACCATGCATCTCGGCCTGCTCACCTCCAAACTGCCGCCCGACCCTGCCCTGCAGGACCGCGCCGCGCAGATGAAGAAGCTGCTGCACACCATCATCGAAACCAACCGCGCCATGCAGCACAAGCTGTGGAACGACAAGCTGGAATTCCTCGGCATCCGTGCGGCCCTCAGCGAAGTGGTCAAGGAATTCGGCGAGGCAGAGCAGCTGGCCGCGCAGTGCAGCCTGCCGGACGAGGAACCGGTCTGCCCGCGCGGCCACGCCATGGTGGTGCTGGCGGCGCTGGAAGAAGCCTTGCGCAATGTAGCGCGCCACGCCAAGGCGAGCCAGGTGGAGGTGGTGGTGGACGACAACGACGAATCCATCATGCTGACCGTGAAAGACGATGGCGCCGGCCTGCCGGAAGGCGGCTACGACTGCTACGCCAGACACGGCCTGCGCAATGTGCGCGAACGCGCCGCCTGGCTGGGCGGTACCCTGGCCATGTCGGCCAACGCACCGCACGGCACCGTCATGACCCTGGTGCTGCCAAAGCCGTAACGGCGGCTCAATGTCCCGCCCGACGTAACGTGGTGCGGCCGCACGATGCGGCGTAGGGCGGATCATCGATCCGCCATGCATGCGCCGCTAATGCAGTTTGACCAGCGGCGTGGTGCGCTTGATGAGGAAACGCGCCAATGCCAGCACGCCGGTGCGTATCGTGCCCAGCACGGCCTTGTGATGCATCAGGTGCAGGCTGACATACATCAGCCGCGCAAAAAAGCCTTCCACGAACCAGTTAAAGCCGCGCAGAGAGCCCATCAAGCTGCCCACTGAGGTGGACTGGCCGAAGGACACCAGCGAGCCATAGTCCCTGTATTCATAAGGCTTGCCGCTTGGCGCCCGGCCTTTCGCCTGGCGCAGGAAAGCATCCAGCAGATAATCGGCCTGCTGGTGCGCGGCCTGTGCACGGGGCGGCACCGGCTTGCCGTCGGCGCCGATGCAATAGGCGCAATCGCCCAGTGCGTAAATGTTCGGGTGTTCCCTGACCTGCAATTCGCCCGTCACTTCAAGCGCGCCGCTCTTGGCGGTCGGCAGGCCGAGTGATTTCAGCAAGTCAGGCGCCTTGATGCCGGCGGCCCACACCGTGATATCGGCGGGATAGCTTTGCTCACCCACGCTGACCTTATCCGGCGCAATCGCCGTCACGCGGCAATCCGTTACGACCTTGATACCGCGTTCATCCAGCAGCTTGAGCGCCGCCGAGGAAACGCGCTCGGGCAGCGGCGCCAGGATGCGCGGCGCGCCTTCCAGCAGGGTGATGCGGACATCCTTCATCGGTTCCAGGTGGCCGAAGCCATAAGCGGCATACACGCCGCTCGCTTCGCGCAGCTCGGCCGCCAGCTCCACGCCGGTGGCGCCCCCGCCGATGATGACCACGTCCACGCCTTGCGTACCTTGACCGCCCTTCTCCAGCGCAGCCTTGGTCAGCAGCTTCAAAAGCGTCAGGCGGAAGCGTTCGGCGTCTTCGGTGCCGTTAAGGGAAATGGTGTACTCCTGCGCGCCCGGCACGCCGAAGTAATTGGAGGTACTGCCAATGGCCAGCACCAGCGATTCAAACTGGATGCTGCGCTCAGGCAGCACGGTTTCGCCGGCCTGGGTGGTGATGGCGCCGACGTGAATGGTGTTGGCCGCCTTGTCCAGCGAGGTCAGGCCGCCGTAGACATAGGTGAAGCCATTGTCGTGGGCCAGCATCTGGTAGGACAAGCCTTCCTGGTGGATGTCCAGGGTGCCCGCCGCCACTTCATGCAGCGAGGGCTTCCAGATGTGGTACAGGCGGCTGTCGACCAGCATCACCTGATCGGGACCCAGCTTGCGTCCCAGTTTGCAGGCCAGCTCCAGGCCGCCCGCCCCTCCTCCTACGATCACGAATTTGCTTTGCAAACGGTTCTCCCGGATGGTTGGCGGCGGCCTGCGCCGCAGTTTAGTCGTCGTGCTTGCCGTGGCCCTTGCCGTGGCCTTTGCCGTGACCGCGGTCATGATCGCGATCGTGGTCGTGGTCATCGCGGTCATGGTCGCGGTATTCGCGGCGCTCGTACTCGCGCTCATGCTCATGGCGGTAGCGCGGCGAGTAGTCGTTCACGTACCAGTCTTCACGCACGAAATACACATTACGGCCGCAGGCGTTATAAGCGGCGCAGTGCTTGGACCAGTGCTTCTGGTGGCCAGGCGGCACACGCAGGTAAATCGGTTCAGCGATATAGCGCACCGGACGCTGCACGATGACCGGCTGGGTGTACACCACCGGTGGCGGGGCCATATTGCCCAAGTCGATCCGGCCGTAGAAACCCGGCTGGCCGACGGTGACGGAAACACCCACGTCAGTGGCGAAGGCGGAGGTGGAGAGTGCCAGCAAAGCGGCGGCGGCGAGGATCTTCGTTTTCATAGCGTCATTATAAGAGTTGCAGGTGGATGAACCGATTACATTGTAACTAGGCAACAGGCAAATGGTATGTGCGCCAACGCACAGAGTTGGTAGCTGGCAACACGATTCCTAAAACATTGCTATACTAATGGTTAGACATCTAACCATTTGCTATCTCATGGATCTCGAAGAACGCTTCTCGTACGCCCTGCACAACACGGCACGCGCCTGGCGGCAGGAAATCGACCGCCGCCTGAAAGACCTGGGCCTGAGCCAGGCCAGCTGGATGGCCATTGCCACCCTGGCCAAGGCCGAGCCCCTGTCCCAGACCGAACTGGCCTCCCGCCTCGGCGTGGAAGACCCGACCATGGTTTCCATGATCGACCGCATGGTGAAAGCCGGCTATATGGCGCGCCAGCCGTCCGAAAAGGACCGCCGCGTCAAGCTGGTGCACCTGACCGATGAAGGCCGCGCCATCTACCAGCGCGTGAAAGCTGCGGCCGATCCCGTCCGCCGTGAGCTGCTGTGCGATGTGGACCGCGCCGAACTGGAACGCGTGACCGTGCTGCTGGAATCGCTGAATGCACGCCTGAACCAGACGGACGGCTGCGCATGAGCGAAGTACAACACAAGGGCATGATCACGGTGTCGATCATGCTGGCGACGATTATTCAGGCGCTGGATGGCACTATCGCCAACGTGGCGCTGCCGCATATGCAGGGCAGCCTGTCGGCCTCGCAGGACCAGATCACCTGGGTGCTGACGTCCTTCATCGTGGCCGCGGTCATTGCCACGCCGCTGACCGGCTGGCTGTGCGACCGCTTCGGACAGAAGCGCATCTTCCTGATGTCGGTGGCGGGCTTCACGATTGCGTCGGTGCTGTGCGGGCTGTCGATGTCGCTGGGCCAGATCGTGGTGGCCCGCCTGCTGCAAGGTGTCTTCGGGGCAGCCCTGGTGCCGCTGTCGCAAGCGACTCTGCTCGACATTAACCCTCGCGAGAAGCACGGCTCCGCCATGGCGGTATGGGGCATGGGCGTGATGATCGGGCCGATTCTCGGACCTACCCTGGGCGGCTGGCTGACAGATAGCTATAACTGGCGCTGGGTGTTCTTCATCAACGTGCCGGTCGGCGCGCTGGCCTTCTACGGCATCTGGCGCTACATCAAGGCCACTCCGGCGCCGCGCAAAATGCGCTTCGACGCCTTCGGCTTCATCACGCTCAGTCTCGCCATCGGCGCGCTGCAGATGCTGCTGGACCGCGGTGAACAGAACGACTGGTTCGGCTCCACCGAAACCTGGGTGGAAGCGATCCTGCTGGCACTGAGCTTCGCCTACTTCGTCGGCCACACACTGACCACGGCGCCCGGCAAGTCCTTCCTGGATTACCGCCTGCTGAAGAATGCGAACTACGTAAGTGGCCTGATGTTCATCTTCATCGTGGGCCTGGTGCTGTTCGCCACTCGTGCGCTGACGCCGACCATGCTGCAGGGCCTGATGGGTTATCCGGCTGCGGTGGCGGGCCTGGTGACCGCGCCGAGTGGACTGGGCACCATGATCGCGATGCTGGTGGTGGGCCGCCTGGTCGGCAAATTCGACGTGCGCCTGCTGCTGGGCACCGGCTTTGCCATCACGGCCTTCTCGCTGTGGCAGATGAGCCATTACACGCTGGTGCTGTCGCGCTCCGACATCGTGTGGCCGGGCGTGATCCAGGGCCTCGGCCTTGGCCTGGTGTTCGTGCCACTGAGCGCCGCGACCTTCGCGACGCTGGCGCCGGAGATGCGCGCCGAAGGCACGGCGATCTATAGCCTGATTCGCAATATCGGCTCCAGTATCGGCATCGCGCTGGTGCAGACCCTGCTGGTGCGAAATACGCAAACCATGCACGCTTCGCTGGCCGAGAAAATCAATATCGCCAACCCGGCGCTGCTGGATAACGTGGCCACTACCGACGCAGCCAATCTGCTGAACAACGAACTCACGCGGCAGGCTTCGATGGTCGCCTACGTGAACGACTTCTGGCTCATGACGTTGCTGACGCTGGCCGTCATTCCGCTGCTGATACTGATGCGCCCCGCAGCCAAGCAGGCACCGGCGGACGCGGCCCATGCGGCCATGGATTAAGAAAGGAAGATGATGTTGAAACTAACCACGCTGGCCTTGGCGCTGGGCCTTGCACTGGCGGGCTGCGCGAGCATCCCCGCCGAGCGCGACCGCCTGCCGCAGCGCGATGTCGCCAAAGCCGAACTGCCCTCCTCCATCCATCTGGCCCGCGAAGGATGGCCGGAAGCCCAATGGTGGAAGGCCTACCATGATGCGCAGCTCGAACGCCTGATCGACAGCGCGCTCGCGTCCTCGCCGACGCTCGATACGGCCGCCGCGCATATCGGCGCCGCGCAGGCCGCCTTTGCGCGCAGCAGCGCGGAGCTGGGCTTCGACACTTCGCTGAACGCGAGCGCCAACCGCCAGCGCTATTCGGCCACCGGCCTGTTTCCGGCGCCCATCGGCGGCGCCTGGTTCACCGAAGAGACGCTGCGCATGGAAGCGCGCTACCACTTCGACTGGTGGGGCCGAGACAAGGCGGAAATCGCCGCCGCTGCAGGCGAACTGAATGCGCGCCACGCGTCCTACGCGGGCGCGGAACAGGCACTGGCGGCTGCCATCGCCGAGCATTACTTTACCTTGCAGTCCGGCTTCGCACGCCGCGCCAATTTGCTTGCGCAGCTGGCGGAACAGCAGGCCATGCTGCAGGACAAGGCCAAGCGGGTCGCACGCGGCCTGGCCACGGCCGATGAGCAGCGCAGCGCCTCGCTGCAAACCAGCCTGCTCGAAAAAGAACTTGCGCAGCTCGATGCCGATAACGCCGTCGAGCGCGAAGTATTACGAGCCCTGCTGGGCGCGGGTGGCGGCGAGGCCGGTGGCACCGACGCGCTGGTGGCGGACATCAAGCCCGTGCCGGTGCAGCCGGCACCAGCGGCACTACCGGCCCGCCTCGGCATGGAACTGCTGGCGCGCCGACCGGACCTGCAGGCGCAGCGCTGGCTGGTGGAAGCATCGCTGGGCCGCGTCGATGCGGCGCAGGCAGCCTTCTATCCGGACATTAACCTGACCGGGGCCGTCGGCCTGAATTCGGTATCGCTGTCGCATCTGTTGCAGGCGCCGAGCCGCACCTTCTTCCTCGGCCCGACGCTGTCGCTGCCGCTGTTCGACAGCAAGCGACTGTCCGCCCAGCTGGCCGGCGCGCGCAGCGAGCGCAATATCCTGGTGGCGCAGTACAACGAGGCGGTGGTGAAAGCGGTGCAGGAAGTGGCCCAGGACACCCTCAATCTGCAAGGCGTGGAAGCCCAGCTCGCGCAGCAGCGGAAAGCCAGCGCCGACGCCCAAGCCCTGCTGCAAAGCGCCGAAACGCGCGTTGCGCACGGCCTGGCGGACAACAGCACCGTGCTGGCCGCGCGCCAGTCCGTGCTGCGCCAGCAGGAAACCGAGTTGCGCCTGCAGCACGCTCAGTTGCTGGCGGAAGTATCCCTGATCCATTCCCTCGGTGGCGGCTATCGCGGCGATGCCCCTCCTATGATTACGAAATAAGACTCATGAACACGACGACCAACACGAGCAATACCAGCAACGGCAAACGCAAAACCGTCATGGCTGCGATCACGGTAGCCTTCCTCGTCGCAGGCGCGGCTTACGCGATCTATTACGCGACGGTGCTGTCCAAGGAGCAGGAAACCGATAACGCCTACGTGGGCGGCAATCTGGTGACGCTGTCCTCGCAGGTAGCGGGCAATGTGGAAGAAATCCGCGCAGATGAAACGCAGCTGGTGCAAGCCGGCGCACCGATCGTGAAGCTGGATGCAGCCGACGCCGACGTCGCGCTGCGCCAGGCGGAAGCGAAACTGGGCGCCGTGGTGCGCCAGGAGCGCCAGCGCTACGCCGATGCGGCGCAGTACGATGCCGCTGTCGCCCAGCGCAAGCTGCAACTGAAGATCGCCCAGGACGACCTGGCACGCCGTGCACCGCTGGCGGCCGATCACACGGTGTCCGGTGAAGACGTAGCGCACGCCAGGCAGGCGGTGGACAATGCGCAGGCAGCGATTCTCGTGGCGCAGAAGCAGGCCGACGCCGCGCATGCCGGCGTGGCGGGTGTGGATGTATCCGGCCACCCCGCGGTGCAGCAAGCCCGCGCCGATTACATGGCGGCCTGGCTGGCAGCGCGCCGCAATACCATCCTGGCGCCGGTGACGGGCTACGTGGCCAAGCGCAGCGTGCAGGTCGGCGCGCGCGTGGCGCCGGGCAATGCCCTGCTCTCCATTGTGCCGCTGGACCAGCTGTGGGTGGACGCGAACTTCAAGGAGTCCGAACTGCGCGACATCCGCGTCGGCCAGTCTGCGCTGATCGAAGCCGATATGTATGGCAGCAAGGTGGAATACCACGGCAAGGTGCTGGGCTTGTCGGCCGGCACGGGCAGCGCCTTCTCGCTGCTGCCGGCGCAGAACGCGACCGGCAACTGGATCAAGGTGGTGCAGCGCGTGCCGGTGCGGATTGCGCTCGATCCGAAGGAGCTGGCGGCGCATCCGCTGCGTATCGGCTTGTCGACCACCGTGAAAGTGGATATCCGCGATACCAGCGGCCCGGTGCTGGGTGCGCCCTCGCCTGCTGCGCCGGTGTATTCCACCAAAACGCTGAACCAGCCGCTGGATCAGGCGGCCGTCGCGGCGGACGGTATTATCAAGCACAATCTGGTGCGCTAGTCACGGCGGATCGATGATCCGCCCTACGTCCTTGATTCAGATGGCGGCGCCCAGCGCCGCCTGCAGTTGCGCGATGTGGCCACGGGCCTGGCTGATGACTTTGTCGGCGATGCGCTTGCGCATATTCTGCACGCGGCCGGCGGCTTCGGCTTCCAGCAGCAGAGGCGTCAGCAGCTGGCGCGCCGATTCGTGGAAGCTGGAGGAAATGCGGTCCAGCTGGCGGCCGATGGTCAGTTCCGCTTCCTTCAGGCGCTTGCCCAGTTCTTCTTCAAAAGCGCGGCGCTTGTCTCGGATTTCCGAGCGCTTGCGCTTGCCCACGTCCGAGAACCATTTCACTGCCCCGGCCAGCAGCACGGCGCCGCCGACAAAGGGCGCAGCCGGCGCCACGGCAGGCACCACGACCGCCACGCCGAACAGATAGGCCATGGTGCCGGTGCCCGCAGCAGCCACGGCGCTGCTCATCAGGGTGATGTTGGCCGCCGAATCGACCGTGTTGGCGACGCGCGTGCCGATGCGCATGCGCGGCATCAGGCGCGCCAGCGCGACATGGTGCTGGCGCACAAAGGCGCTGGATGGGGTCATGCGGATGTCGGACTGGAATAGCGCGAGGTCGTGATTCAGCAGGTCCAGCGCTTCCTCCTTGCGGCGCACCACGCGGTCCAGGCGCTTCTCCATCACTGTGCCGAATTGCTCGCGGCTGATGCTGTTCCAGACTTCCTCATCTTTCCATTTGTCGGTATCGAGCCGCTCGGAGATCGCCAGTTCGATGGTGTCGCCGGCATCGTGGACGGCGTCCTCGATGTCTTGCGTGAGGGTGCGGCGCTCGTAGGCGATGCGCGCATCGACCAGGGCCAGGCGCTGCTGCACTTGCTGACGCAGCTGTTCGGCCGTGGCTTGCAGGCTGTCCGCGGAGGCGGCGCAACTGAGCATGGCGCCGGCGTGTTCTTCATAGGTGGTAATGCCCTGGCTGATGGCGGCCACGGCGCGCTGCACGGCGGCGACCAGCTCGTCCTCGCCCATCAGGCCGCCGTTGTAGCCGCGGGCGTGGTCAAGCAGCTCCGTCTGGCCGGTGTTGCGGCCGAAGTCGGCCACGGCGTCCACCAGGCCGCGGCCTTTGACCAGGGCGCGCGCCTGAGAGCCAATGGCACGCAGCAGACGGCGTTCCTGTTCGGGCGGCAGGCCGTACAACAGTTCGGGACTGAGCTTGACGTCGAGGGCCTTTGCCACGCGCTGCGCCATTGGACAGGACTTCGTGCCTTGCAGCGCCAGCAAAGGTTTCATCAGCACGAAGGCGGACCTGCGCACGGCCAGCTCGGTGCTCTCGCTGGCACGCGACAGCGCGTTCAACGCCCAGTCCAGCGTGACGCCGGATTCGATGGCGTTCAGCAGCACCGCAGTGAACACGGCGGACGCCTTACCCTCGCCGGCGATATCGGTCACCGCCGCGAACTGCGCCAGGGTCATATTGCCGTCCGCGGCGGCAATCGCGCCCACCGCGCGGGCCAGCGCAGAAGTGAAGCTTTGATCGGAGGAAAGGTGCTCGTCGAGTGAGCGGATGGAAATGGCTAATTCCGGCACGCCCGCCCGGGCAGCCGATGGCGTAAAGCTGGCGGTTCCGTAATTGCTTTGCACAATACCCCCGTTCGCGATGCCGATGCTGTCATTATTCTAATCCAACCCAGCAGCACGCAGCGCGCACGGAACGTTATTTTGCGAAGCCGGCGATCAGGGCGCACGCACTATTGCGCGGCTTCGGTCGAGAGGATCAGGGTTTCCTTGATCTCCTCCATCACGACATAGCTCTTGGACTGCGCCGCGCCGGGCAGGTTCAATAGCATGTCGCCGAGGAGTTTACGGTATTCGGCCATTTCGTGGATGCGGGCTTTGATCAGGTAGTCGAAGTCGCCGGACACCAAGTGGCACTCCTGCACCTCGGGAATGCGCAGGACTTCACGGCGGAATTGTTCGAAGTGGCTGGCGGATTTCTGGTTCAGCGTGATCTCCACGAACACCAGCAGCGAGGCCCCCAGCGCCGAGGGATTCAGCCGGGCGTGGTAGCCCGTGATTACCCCATCCCGCTCCATGCGCTTGACCCGCTCGATGGCCGGGGTGATCGACAAGCCCACCTGCTCGCTCAGATCCTTCATCGAGATGCGCCCATCATCCTGCAGGATGCGCAGTATTTTCCTGTCAATCTTGTCCAGCCCCCGGACCGATTCTTTTTGCGTTCTCATGATTTTTTACTGAATTCCACGAAATATACAGTAACAAACACTGGCATAACGTCCGTATCATAGCAAAATAATCCGCAGCAAATAATCTGGAGGCAAGTCCATGCGCGTAGTCGTTCTCGGTAGTGGCGTTATCGGTGTTACCACCGCCTATTATCTGGCCCAGGCTGGCCACGATGTGACCGTACTGGACCGCCAGTCCGCACCTGCCCAGGAAACCTCCTTCGCCAACGCCGGCCAAATTTCCCCAGGCTACGCCACCCCATGGGCGGCTCCAGGCATCCCGCTGAAGGCCATGAAGTGGATGCTGCAGCGCCACGCTCCCCTGTCGATCAAGCCGGACGGCACCATGTTCCAGCTGAAGTGGATGTGGGCCATGCTGCGCAACTGCAATGCCGAATCCTACGCGGTCAACAAAGAGCGCATGGTGCGCCTGGCCGAATACTCGCGCGACTGCTTCAAGGCCCTGCGCGCCTCGACCGGCATCGAATACGAAGGCCGCCAGCAAGGCACCATCCAGCTGTTCCGCACCCAGCAGCAGCTGGACCACGCGGCCGCGGACATCGAAGTGCTGAAGGAAACCGGCGTTCCTTACGAACTGCTGACCGGCGGCGAGCTGCTGGAAGCGGAACCGGGCCTGGCTGCGTCCCAGCACAAGCTGGCCGGCGGCCTGCGCCTGCCGAACGATGAAACCGGCGATTGCCAGCTGTTCACCACCCGCCTGCACGCCATGGCTGAAGCGCTGGGCGTGAAATTCCGCTACAACGTGAACATCAGCAGCCTGGCCATGGCCGGCGGCGAAGTGCGCGGCGTGATGTGCGGTTCCGAGCTGGTGGAAGGCGACTCCTTCGTGGTTGCCCTGGGCTCCTACTCCACGCCTTTCCTGAAAGGCATCGTGGACATCCCGGTGTACCCGATGAAGGGCTATTCGATCACCGTGCCGATCACCGACAAGCAGCGTGCGCCGGAATCGACCATCCTGGATGAAACCTACAAAATCGCCGTGACCCGCTTTGACGACCGTATCCGCGTCGGCGGTATGGCTGAGCTGGCGGGCTACAACCATGACCTGAATCCGCGCCGCCGCGAAACCCTGGAGCTGGTGGTGAACGACCTGTTCCCTGGCGCCGGTGATACCGCAAAGGCAACTTTCTGGACCGGCCTGCGCGCCAAGACGCCGGACAGCACCCCGGTCGTGGGCCGCACCGCCGTGCGCAACTTGTTCCTGAACACCGGCCACGGCACCCTGGGCTGGACCATGAGCTGCGGTTCCGCGCAAATGCTGGCCGATATCATGTCCGCCAAGCGCCCCGCCATCCGCGTGGACGACTTGTCCGTTGCACGTTACACCGGCGAAATGCGCGGTGTACGCCAGCCGCAACTGGCCGGCGCTTAATCGCTACAGTTTTCCAACGCGGCCGCACCCCTGCCCGGGGCGCGGCCGCGCTCCATTTGGCATCCCCGCTGCCAGACCGTATAATTTTCCCCTATGAACAAACTTGAAGCCTTCGGCCACATCGCCGCGCTGGCGATCCGGGGAGACCTCGTATTCCCTACCAGTGTCAATGCCGCCCTGCGGGTTCAGCTTGCGCTGGACGACCCGGAATGCCCAATGGAGGATGCGATCAAGCTGGTGCTGGCCGAGCCTCAGCTGGCTGCGCGCACCGTGGCGCTGTCCAATTCCGCCATGTTCAACCGCACCGATGGCCCTACCGTGACCAATGTGCGCTCCGCGATCATGCGCGTGGGCTACCACAATCTGTTCGCGCTGGCGGCAGCCATGGTGGTGCGTGCTTTCGGCTCCAAGATTGTCGATCCTGAACTGCGCGCCAAGGCGGAGCAGCTGTGGGAGCACACCATCCACGTGGCCTGCCTGTCGCGCCTCATTGCGCGCGACGTGACGGGCGTGAACGTGGATACCGCCCTGTTTGCGGCCATCGTGCACGAGGTGGGCGGCTTCTATCTGCTGTCGCGGGCCGATGAATTCCCGGGCCTGCTGGAACCCGATCCGGAAAACTGGCAGCCTGCCAGCGAGGAAATCATCACCCGCGAGGTAATGCACAAGCTGGGCATCCCGGAGCCGGTGGCCACCGCCATTGAAGGCCTGCGCGGCGGTTTCATCCAGATTCCGCCGGAAACCCTGCTGGATACCCTGCTGCTGGCGAATCATTTCGCGCCGGTCGCTTCGCCGCTGGCCAATCCTGAGCGCGATACGGCGCCGCACGAAGAGTCGGTGCTCGATCTGTTTATCGATCAGGATAAGCTGAAGCAGATGCTGGCCGAAGCGGCCGATGATGCGGTGTCGATGAGCGCCGCGCTGCTGGTCTGACGGCGGATCGATGATCCGCCCTAGGCGTTCGCATAGCCGGAACGGAATGGCCTGGCTTCGCCGTCCGGCGTAAATACTTCGCGGTCCACCATGCCGATGTCCGCGCCATACACGTGGATGCCGATCGATACCCGGTCGTCATAGGCATTTTCCACTTGATGAATATCGCCCAGCGTGGGCGACACCGCCGTGATCATGCCTGCATCAAGGCGCTGCGGCGGACCGACGCGCTCCAGCCGCCCTTCCGCACCCTGGCGCCACGATTGCGCCAGTTCCGCCCCGCGCAGCATGCCGATCAGGCCCCATACCGTGTGGTTGTGCACGGGCGTGCTCTGGCCCGGCCCCCAGACGAAGCTAAGCACCGAAAAACGTTTGGCGGGATCGAGATAGAGAAGGTATTGGCGGTAATACTGGGGATCGGGCTGGGCGCAGTCGGCGGACAGCCAGCTGTCCTGCTCAACCAGTGCACGCAGCAGCGCACCGCCCTCGCGGATGATGCGTGCTTCGTCCGCCCCGGTGTCGACCAGGGCGGTCATTGCGTTGACAAATTGTCTCAGCCGCGCGTGCATGCTCCCTCCTGTTGAGGGCCCGCGCGGCCTTGGGGTTAGCTCAAGGCTTTGGCTGGGCCGAAGAACTCATAATACGTCTGTGCTTCAGGAACGCCAAGCTCGCGCAGCGAATTCTTAACTACCTTCATGAATGGCACTGGTCCCAGGAAATAAGCGTCCACGTCGCGCGATTCAGGCAGCCATGCGCCCAGCTGCCTGGTGTCCAGGAAGCCCACCGCATCCGGCGTTGGATGTGCATCGCTGGCTTCCGCGTAGATGTAGTGGCGGGTCAGCTGCGGGTTGGCGGCGGCCAGCTGGTCGATGTGGTCGCGGAAGGCGTGCACACCGCCGTTGCGGGCTGCGTGGATAAAGCGGATTTCGCGGCCAGTCTTCAGGGCGCTGTCCAGCATGGCCAGGGTCGGCGTGATGCCGACGCCGCCGGAGATCAGCACGACAGGTTTGCTGCTGTCGGCCAGGGTAAAGGCGCCCGACGGCGGGAACAGGTCTACCGTGTCGCCTTCTTTCACGCTGCCGTGCAGGTGGTTGGACACCAGGCCACCCTCTTCCCGCTTCACGCTGATGCGGTAGGTCTTGCCGTTCGGTGCTGCGGACAGCGAATAATTGCGGCGCTGCTCCACGCCATCGATCACGAAACGGATGCCGATGTACTGGCCCGGTTCAAAGTCCAATACCTGCCCGCCGTCCGCAGGACGGAACACGAAGCTGGTGATTTCCGCGCTTTCCTGGCGGCGCTCGGCGATGATGAACTGGCGTGCGCCTCTCCAGCCGCCCGGTGCGGCGGCCTTGTCGTCATAAGCCTTGCCTTCGATGCCGATCAGGATCTTGGCCAGCTGGCCGTAAGCTGCGCCCCAGGCTTCAATCACCGCGTCGGTTGCAATCTCCGCGCCCAGCACTTCGCGGATCGCCTGCAGCAAGGCGGCGCCGACCTTGTCGTAGTCCCCCGGCTGGATTTGCAATGCTACGTGTTTGGCAACGATGGTGTTGACCAGCGGACCCAGTGCCTCCAGGCGCTCGATGTTTTTCGCGTACATCAGGATGCCGTTTGCCAGGGCGCGCTGCTGGTCGCCGCTGTGCTGGTGCGCCTGGTTGAAATAGGGACGGACTTCCGGGTAGTCGCGGAACAGGTTCTGGTAGAAGTGGCGGGTCAGCGCTTCGCCGCCCTGCTCAAGAATGGGGACGGTGGCAGTAACGATGGCGCGGTGTTCGGTGGACAGCATGTTTGGTACTCCTTTGCGTGTAAATATGCATCCATAATACATATTTATCCGCAACGCTGTCAATAAACATGCGTTGAATTTGCATCTTTACAATCAGCGCGGCTTTTTCAGGTGCAGCTGGATTGGTTTTTCGGCTTGTTGCGGCTGCGGCAGGATGTCGGCCAGCGTCACGCCATCGAGGACGTCGAGGAAAGCTTCAGTGGCCGCGCCCAGTTTTTTCTTCAGCGCGCAGTTACGCAGATAGGCGCAGCTGCCCTCTTCTTCGCCAAAACATTCGGCGATAAAGAAGTCGGACTCGCTGTCGCGCACCACGTCGCCGATATTGATTTCATCCGGCTCTCGGTTCAAACGCAGGCCACCGTTACGGCCTCGCACGGTTTCCACCAGGCCGCTGGCGCCCAGCTGGTGGATCACTTTGGTCAGGTGGTTCTTCGAGATACCGTGCAAATCCGCGATGTCCTGGATGGTCACCAGCTTGTCGCGGTTCATGCCGAGCACCATCAGCGAACGCAGGGTGTAGTCGGTAAACGAGGTCAGTCTCATGGCAAATCCATAAAAAGATTCATTTCAAATATTGCTTTAAGCTAAGCTCTAATGTAGCATCCATTATACATCTTAAAAACACGAGGCCATCATGAGCAGCAGTCAGCTTCTGCAAATCGAGGACCGGCATCGCAAGGACGAGTCCCCGCCCTTGCTACGGCTGGGTTTCCGTCCCTTCTATCTGCTTGCGGCGGCATTGGCCGTCGTCGCCGTACCAGCCTGGCTGGCGGGCTATAAAGGCCTGCTGCCGCTGGATCTTTTGTGGCATGCGCATGAAATGGTGTTCGGCTTTGCCGGCGCCGTCATCGTCGGCTTCCTGCTGACCGCTTCCAGGAACTGGACCAATGTGCAGACGCCGCGCGGCGCGCCATTGGCCGCGCTGGCGCTGCTGTGGATAGCGGGACGCGCCGCCATGCTCGCCGCACCCGCTGCGTCGCCCGCCGTCGCGCTGGCTGCGCGCGCCGTCGACGCGGCCTTCCTGCCGGTTGCCGCCTGGGCCTTGCTGCGCGTGCTGAAGCGCGGCAACAGCCGCCGCAATTATCCGATCGGAGGCATCCTTGCGCTGCTGGCCGTGGCGAACATCTGCTTCCATGCCGCGGCCCTGGGCTGGCACGCCATCTCCCCGCTGCTGCCGGTGCATGGCGCCATCCTCCTCATTACGCTGCTGGAAGCGGTGATGGGCGGCCGGGTAATTCCCATGTTCACCGCCAACGGCGCGCCCGGCAGCAAGCCGCGCAGCGTGGCCTGGCGCGACAAGGCGGCGCCGGCCCTGATCGCCGCAACCGCCCTGGCCTGGCTGCTGCCGGTGCCGGCGCCCCTCGTCGCGGCGCTCGCCTTTGTCGCGGCAGCCGTCAACGCCCTGCGCCTGACCGGCTGGGCGCCGCTGAGCACCGTGCGCGTACCTCTGCTGTGGGTGCTGCACCTGGCCTATGCCTGGATCGCCGGCGGCTTGCTGCTGCTGGGTTTTGCGGCACTGGGTATCGGCAGCGCCAGCTCGGCATTTCATGCCCTGGCGGTGGGCGCCATGTCCGGATTGATCATCGGGATGATTACCCGTACTGCACTCGGCCATACCGGACGGCCGCTCAAGGCGGGACGCGCAGAAAGTTTCATGTATGCCCTTTTAGAGGCTGGCGCAGTGCTACGTTTGTGTGCCAATATTATTCCCGCCGGAAATCGCGACTTGATGTTGTTCAGCTCTGCCGCTTGCTGGTCAACCGCCTTCCTGCTCTATCTCATCGTGTACACGCCGTATTTAAGCCATGCCCGTCTCGACGGGCGGGAAGGATAAACCGTGGATACCGTCACCCTGCTTCTGTCTTCATTCGTCCTGTCGGTGACAGGCCTGCTGATCTTCATCTGGTCGCTGCGCAAGCGGCTGTTCGACACCACTTCGGTCGCCGCCAACGTGATTTTCTCGCCCGGCGAAATCGGGCAAGGCGAAGAACCTTCCCTCAGCGCCCAGCAGCGCGCCGGCATGACGCGCGATGAGGTCAAGCCCGTGCTGGACGCCGCCACCGAGGCGGCCCACCAGCAAGAGCTGGCCGAGCGCGTGGAAGCCGACCGCTCCAGCGCCTTCGTTACGTTCGTGTTCCTGTCCTGCGCCGTGGTGTGGCTGATCGTTGCTTCGCTGGCGGGCCTGACCAGCTCCATCAAGCTGCACGAGCCGGACTGGCTGGCGCAATACGCCTGGCTGACCTTTGGCCGTATCCGCACCATCCACCTGAACGCCGTGGCGTATGGCTGGGCGCCCATGGCGGCGCTGGGGGTGGCCAACTGGCTGCTGCCACGCCTGCTGAAAACGCCGCTGGTCGGCGGCCGCTTCGCCATCCTCGGCGCCATGATCTGGAATGCAGGTCTGATTGCGGGCCTGGGCTGTATCGCCGTTGGCCTGTCGGACGGCATGGAGTGGCTGGAAATCCCCTGGCAGGTGGATATTCTGCTGGTCGTGGGCGGCGCGCTGGTCGGCCTGCCGCTGGTGTACACGCTGCAGAACCGCAAGGTGCATCATCTGTATGTGTCGATCTGGTATATGGGCGCGGGCCTGTTCTGGTTCCCCATCCTGTTCCTGATCGGTAATCTGCCCGCCGTGCACTTCGGCGTGCAGCAGGCGGCAATGAACTGGTGGTTCGGCCACAATGTACTGGGCCTGTTCTACACGCCGATGGCGCTGGCCTCGGTCTACTACTTCCTGCCGAAGATCATCGGCCGCCCGGTGCAGTCGTACAACCTGTCGCTGCTGGGCTTCTGGACGCTGGCCTTCTTCTACGGCCAGGTTGGCGGCCACCACCTGGTGGGCGGTCCGATTCCAGGCTGGCTGGTGACGCTGTCCATCGTGCAGAGCGTGATGATGATCGTGCCGGTGATTTCCTTCTCGATCAACCAGCACCTGACGATGCGCGGCTACTTCGACAAGCTGATTTACTCGCCAACCCTGCGTTTCATCGTGCTGGGCGGGATGATGTACACCCTCAGCTCGATCCAGGGCTCGGTGGAAGCACTGCGCAGCGTGAACACGGTGACCCACTTCACCCACTTCACCGTGGCGCACGCACACCTTGGCCTGTATGGTTTCTTCACCATGGTGATGTTCGGCGCCGTCTACTTCGTGATGCCGCGCGTGATGGCGTGGGAATGGCCATATCCGAAGCTGATCGCCGCCCACTTCTGGCTGGTGGTGCTGGGCTTCGCGGTGTACTTCGTGGGTCTGACCATCGGCGGCTGGCTGCAAGGCATGGCCATGCTGGACGCTTCGAAGCCCTTCATGGAATCGGTCAAGGTGACCATCCCTTATCTGCAGTCGCGTTCCGTCGGCGGCGCCATCATGACGCTGGGTCACCTGGTCTTCGCCGGCCACTTCGCTGCCATGGCCTTGCGCTATGGTCCTCGCCGCATCGGCGCAGCGCTGCTGCACGTGCGTAAGCCGGCCACCGCGCCCGCTGGCAACCTGGCAGGAGCCTGAACATGCAAGACGAACTCAAACTCCTCGGCGGCGCCATGGTGACTCTGGCGCTTGCCACGTCCGCCCTGGTGGTGGTGCCGCACATCCAGCTCAGCGACGTAAAGCCGCCGGAAAGCCTGAAGCCCTATACGGCGCAGCAGTTGCGCGGCCGCGATGTCTACATCAAGAATGGCTGTATTTACTGCCACTCGCAGCAGCCGCGCGACAAGGCGCAGGCGCCGGACGATAAGCGTGGCTGGGGCCGCGCGTCCGTGGCGGCCGACTATTACTACGACAAGCCGCACCTGCTGGGCACCATGCGCACCGGGCCGGATCTGTTCAATATCGGCGCCCGCCAGCCAAGTGCGGACTGGCATCTGGGTCACCTGTATCAGCCGCGCGCCTACGTCAAAGGCTCCATCATGCCGTCCTACCCCTTCCTGTTCGATATCAAGGACAAGGAGGAAGCGGGCGACCGCGTGGTCAATCTGCCGGAGGGCTACAACCCGGCAGGCAAGGTCGTCGTGGCGAAGCAGGAAGTGATGGACCTGGTGGCTTATCTGCAGGGTCTTGACCATACCTATCCGGTGCTGGCAGCGCCGCTGGCAAAGAAGTAAGGAGGCCATATGGAACAGGAAAATTTCCAGGCGCAGCAGCGCGAGAACGAGGACCCGACCGAGGGCGATCGCCCGGTCCCCTGGTTCGTGCTGACCGTGGTGGGGCTGCTGTTTGGCTGGGCCATCATCTATATCCTGATGCAGCAGCGCGATGACAGTCCTGCGCTGGGCGACTCGCGCACCATGGCGACCTTGCAGGGCAAGCCTGCCGGCGCCGCGGTCGACGGCGGCCAGATCTATTCCGCACAGTGCGTGGCTTGCCACCAGGCGTCCGGTGGCGGCCTGCCGGGCGTGTTCCCGCCGCTGGCCGGGTCGGAGTGGGTCAACGGCGCCGACAAGGTGACGGCAGCGATTCTGCTGCACGGGATTACGGGCAAGCTGACGGTCAAGGGTGCGTCCTACAACGGCCAGATGCCGGCGTTTAAGGACAAGCTGAGCGACGCGGAGATTGCCGCGGTGCTCTCTCACATCCGCTCCAACTTCGGCAACGCCGCACCCAAGGTTGCGGCCGATGTGGTGAAGGCACAGCGCGAGGCGACCAAGGACCGCAAGGACCCTTGGGGTGGAGATGATGACCTCAACAAGCTCAAATAGCAGCTTGCCCGCTACCCTGGCCGCCCTTGCATTCATCGCGGCGGCTGGCGTAGCGGCGGTGTGGCATGGAACGATGGGCTTCAATGTCGTCTCCACGGAAGACGGCCGCCGTCTTGCCGTGGAACGCCAGCCGATAGCCCTGCCCTTGCCTGCTGCGGCGGGCTTTGACGGCCGCGTGACCATCGCCACCTTCTTTTATGCGCGCTGCAATGCGGTCTGTTCGGCAGTAGGCAGCGAGTTTCAGCAAATGCAGCGGGAGATTGCGGCGCGCGGCTTGCAGGATCGCGTGCGCTTGCTGAGCATCAGCTTCGATCCGCGCGATACGTCGTCCGATCTGGCACACTATGCGCAGCGCATGCGCGCGGAGCCTGCACTGTGGCGCATGGTCGCGCTGCCGGATGCGGTCCAGCGCCGACGGCTGCTGAAGACCGCAGGCGTCGTGATCCTGCCCGCGCCGCTGGGAGAGTTCCAGCATAACGCGGCCTTCCACCTGATCGACCGCAACGGCCGGCTGGTGCGCATCATCGACTACGAACAGCCCGCCGAAGCCATCGATGCCGCACAAGCTCTCGCCAGCCCGGTCCCCGTCCGCATCGCCCGCGCTGGAGCGGCGCCATGATGCACATGGCGACACGTCCGGCGGCACGCAGCGGTGCAGCGGGGATTGCGCTGCTGGCCGCCGCACTGGTGTGGCACGGTCCGCTGGAGGCGTCGATGGGGCTGCATATGCTGGTGCAGCTGCCGTTGATCGCGATCGGCGGCGCGCTGATTGGGCAGGCGCTGCAGAACACGCGAGTGGCGGCGCTCATCGCGCGCGTCGATGCATATGGGCTGACCGGCATGAGCTGGCTGCTCATGGCCAGCGCCTACTGGATGATCCCGCGCGCGCTGGAAGAAAGCCTGACCTTGCCGCTGGCCGAAGCCGCGAAGTTCGCGTCGCTGGCCATCATGGGTGCGCTGCTGCCAGGCGCACTGAAACGCGCCAATGCGGTGATCCAGCTCTTCTTCCTGGGGAACCTGTGCTGGATGATGGCGATTGCCGGCATCCAGTATCAGGACATGCCACAGCGCCTGTGCAACGCCTACGCGCTGGATGAACAGGTGACGGCCGGCGTAGGCCTGGTCATCGCCTCCATTCTGCTGGCCGTCGTCTGGTGCGCCTGGCGCCTGCCCGCTTATGCCGCAGCGGAAGGCAAGCGCGCGTAAGACTCTTCCCAGCGCACGACGGCCGCCGGCAAATCCGCAACCGGCTGGGGACGCGAAATCAGGTAACCCTGCGCCAGACTGCATCCCAGCGATGCCAGCAAATCCCAATCCTGCATTGTCTCAACACCTTCGGCCACCGCTTCCAAGCCAAGTCGCTGCGCCAATTGCAGACTGCTGGCCAGCACGGTCAGGCGCGTTTCATCGGAAGACGCCGCGCTGACAAAAGAGCGGTCAATTTTCAACTCGCTGAACGGCACCCGCAGCAACTGCTGAATGCTTGCATAGCCCGTGCCGTAATCGTCGATCGACAAGCTGAAGCCGTGCATGCGCAAGCGCGTCAAATTCTCCAGGCAGTGCGGCACATCCGCCATTTCCGACGATTCCGTAATTTCGAACACGATGTAGCGGCTATCCACGCCATGCGCCGCAACTGCTTCGATGATGCGCGCCGCGTAGCCCGGCTGCTGCAAGGCCAGCAGCGACAGGTTGATGGACACCTTCAAAATATGCCCCTGCAGCGCCCACTGCCGCCAGGCCTGTGCCGCATGTTCCAGCACCTGCCAGGTCAGCTCCTCCACCATGCCGTGCTGCTCGATCAACCCGATGAACGACGCCGGCGCCAGCGTGCCGTATTGCGGATGCTGCCAGCGCGCGAGAGCCTCCACACCCACCACCACGCCATCGCGCAGCGACGCCTTGGGCTGATAGAAAGCGACGAACTCACGGCGGTCCAGGCCGGCGCGGACGTCATCGGCTGTGAAGGCCGGCGTCGCGCGCGATACGCCACGCGAGACTTCCACGCCCAGCAAGGCGCTCAGCTTGGACGGTGTGACCGGCTTGTCGACGCGCCCAAGCAAAGGCACGCCATAAGCCCGCGCCATGGTTTCCACTGAGGCCAGCAGCGCCTTATCCAGTGCGCTGGACACGATCACGCGCGCCGTGCTGCGCGCCTCGGCCAGATGGCGAATCAGCTCCATGCCATCCATGCCCGGCATGTCGAGGTCCATGATGACAATATCGACAGGCCGCTCCGGCGCGCGGCAGGCGGACAAGGCGGCGATGCCGTCCTCCGCTTCCGTTACCTGCCCCGCGCCAAGGCCGCGCAGCATGCGCACCAGCGCTTTGCGTTGAAAACCGTGGTCTTCCGCGACCAGAATGTGCAATTGTTCAAAGTGCATGGCCAAGCTCCAGTGAATGCAGGTGGGTGCGCAGCTCCGCGTATGCCGCTTCAAAAGGGCCGCGTGCGCTGCGCGCGGCATCGGCATCGTCCGCGCGCCAGGCGCATTCCAGCGCTGCGGCGGCCGCCGCGTAGCGCATCGCGCCCAAGGTGCGCGCCGCGCCCTTGATGGCATGGGCGATGCGGCCCACCGCTGCCAGGTCGCCGCGCGCAAAGGCGGCATCGAGCGCCGCGTGATCGGCCGCGTTGGCGACTTCGAATTCGGACAGGATTTCCGCGGTCAGCGCCGGGTGTCCGCCCGCCAGTTCGAACAGGCTGGCATCGTCGAGCACCGGTTCGCCCTGCGCGGGCAAGGGCACCCATTTTCCCAGCAGCTTGGCCAGCGTGGACATGGACGCGGGCTTGGCGATGAAATCATCCATACCCGCCTCGAAGGCGATTTCGATGTCGGCCGCCAAAGCGCTGGCGGTGCAGGCCACCAGCGGCGTGCGGCCCTTGCCCAAGGCCTGTTCCTCGTCGCGGATGCGGCGCGCCAGCGCGAAACCGTCCATCTCCGGCATCTGGCAATCGGTAATCACGAAGGCAAACCTGCCGCTGCGCCATTTGTGCAAAGCCTCGATGCCATTGGCGGCAGTTTCCGCCTGATAGCCAAGGGCACGCAACTGGCGCAGCATGACCTGGCGGTTGGTGGTGTGATCGTCGACTACCATCACCATGCCGTTGTGGCAGGCCGCTGGGCCGGCCGTGTGCACGACGGTGTCCAGCATGGTGCCAAGCGGTGGCCGCGGCAGCCGGCGCAGCGGGTCCGCCATCGGCATTGCCAGCGTAAAGGACAGCGTCGTGCCCTGCCCCGCTTCGCTGCGCAAGGCAATGTCCCCGCCCATGGCTTGCGCCAGTCCCTGGCAGATGGCGAGGCCAAGGCCGCTGCCGCCGAAGCGGCGCTCCGTGCTGTCCTCGGCCTGGGTGAAGGGCTGGAACAGGCGCGCCTGCGCGTCCGGCGCGATGCCGATGCCGGTGTCGCACACCGAGAACTTCACTGTCTGGCTGGCGGCATCTTCTTCCACCAGCTCGGCGCGCAGGCTAACGCTGCCGCGTGCCGTGAACTTGACGGCATTGCTGGTGAAGTTGTGCAGGATCTGCCCAAGCCGCAGCGGATCGGCCATCAACGCGGAACGAATACGCGGATCGACAAAGCGCGTGAACTTCAGGTCCTTGCCCAGCGCGTTGCCGAGATGGGTACGCCAGACCACGTCGATCACCTCCTCCGCCAGCGCCACCGGCTCCTTGCGGATTTCCAGCTTGCCGGAACCGATGCGCGCGTAGTCGAGGATCTCGTCCAGGATGCGCAGCAGTTCGCGCGCCGAGCGTTCGGCCAGTTCCACCGTGGCCCGCTGTTCCGCATCCAGGCGGCTCATGCCCAGCAGCTCCAGCAAGCCCAGCACGCCATTCATGGGCGTTCGGATCTCGTGGCTCATGGCGGCCACAAAAGGCAATTGTTCCATTTATCCGCTCCCGACATAAAGATGCATTCAATATACACGTTATAGAATTTTTGTGCCATAATGAAACATATGAAATACATCTTTAAGGAAAAAGACCATGAAACTGCAGCGTTTTGAACACGACCATCACGAAATCCTCGACGGCATCCACCAGCTGCGCAAGCTGATCGCCACCGGCATCGAATACAACGCGGCGGCCATCACGCAGTTGCTGATGACGATGAGTGCTTCCATCAAGCTGCATCTCGCAGTCGAGGACCGCGTGGTCTATCCTGCCTTCGCCAGTTCCGGCCGGCCGGAACTGGCGGCAATGGGCCGCTTCTATCAGGAGGAAATGGGCGACCTGTCGCGCAAGTACACCGAATTCGCCACGCGCTGGAACCTGGCGAACCGGGTGGCAAACAATCCGGCCGGCTTCCGCGACGAGGCGAATGCGATTTTCAAGGCCCTGTTCCTGCGCACCAAGCGCGAAGAAAGCGAACTGTATCCCGCCTACGCCCGGCTGTAAGCGACATATTGCGCCGGCGGCTTCCCCAGCGCCTTGCGGAACATGAGGATAAAACCTGTGACCGATTCATATCCAAGATCGTCCGCCACACGCTGCACGGACGCGCCCTGGCGCAGCCACTGCATCGCCAGCATCAGGTGCAGTTGCTGGCGCCATCGGCCAAAAGGCATACCGGTTTCCTTCATGACGCGGCGCGTGAAGGTGCGCTCGCTCATTGCCAGACGCTCTGCCCATTCCGCGGCCGTGCCACGCTCGCGTGGACTGGCCAGCATGGCGTCCAGCAGAACACGCAGCGGTCTGTCTTGCGGCACCGGCACCGTCCATTGTTCGGTCGGCGCCGCGCGCAGGAGGTCCAGTGCCACGCCAACCAGGCGTGACTGCGCGCCGTTAGGCGGATACTCGGCGGGCCGTTTTGCCAGCTCCTTGATCATCTCGCCGAGCAGCTGGCCCGGCACCAGCAGGCAGGCTTCGGTTGGCAGGCCCGCCATGCCGTCCTTCACGAACAGGACACAGACGCTGCTGGCGGTCTCAAAACGCGCACTGTGCAGATGGCCCGGCGGTATCCAGATGGCTGCGCCGGGAGCCGCCAGCAGCAAATGCCCTTCGACGTCGCAGGTCACACCGCCACTCAGCACCATGACCAGCTGCCCGCAGCGGTGGGCATGCGCAGGCAGCGCTTCGGTCGGCGCGGAGATCGTTACCTCAATGGCATACGTCAGGCTGCTGAACTGGTCAGCATCAACAAAGGTGTGAGGATGGTGAGGCACGTTTATAAGTTGACCGGTTTGTCGTATCACCTGACATCTTATTARGACTCCGCGCCGAGAGATATCACTAAACTGTAGAACCCTTAAATCCAACCACGAAAGGAAAAACAAAGATGTTTCAGCGAGTAGTTATGACAGTCCTGGTGGCCTTCGCCGTTGCAGGATGCGCCGCCGAACAGGCAAGCGAAAAAGTAGYGGTAGGAAGCGGCCAGCAAGCCAAAGTCACGTGCACCGTCGATGACGATGCACCTTCAGTTGGCAGCCGCATTCAGCGTAAGAACTGCAGCTGATATCAGGCGGCGCCGCGGGCGAGAGGATTGGGCGTCGGTTCTGCGACCTTGACCAGCAGATTGCGGTCGGTGTGGTGGAACGGCTCGTCTTCCTTGCCGCGCAGGAGCATCACGGTGTCTTCTTCATAGCCCCAGGTACCGTCATCATTGATGGTGACCTTGATGCGGTACTCGGTGGTCTTGAAGCCGAATTCCAGGAAAGGATTGGAGCAGATGCCGTAGGTATTGCTTTCGCGCTGAGCCACCAGTTCAAAGGATTTCGCATCCGGCGCCGCAGTACCGGAAGCCATCGCGATCTGGCCACGCGGAATGGCGAGAGTCTGGATTACGGTGTTGGTCGCGGGTTCCCACAGCCAGTAGCCGACCTGTTCGTGATAGGTCTTGATGTTGTCCGGCTTGTTCACGATCAGCACATAGCGCAGACCGTAGAACAGCTGCGGTCCGTTGGTGACAGGATCGATAGGCTGCAGCTCGATGCGCTCGACGTAAGCCTGTTTGCGCGGACCATCGGCCTTGGGCTTGATGTCCAGTCCGCGCTTGCCTTCCCAGATGCCCGCCATGGCGCGCAAGGGACCGAGATTATCGAGGGTGTTGGCGTCCAGTGGGGACGGTTCGGTGTAGATGTCGTTGGAATATTCGCTCATCCGGCAATTATAGCCGGTGCCAGCAAGGCCGCGATCTCCTGCGGCGCCACCGGCTTACCGTACAAATAGCCCTGCGCTTCATCGCAGCCGTTCTGTTGAAGGAAGCGGCGCTGCTGCTCGGTTTCCACACCTTCCGCAATCACCCGCTTATGCAGCTGGTGCGACAGCGAGATGATGGCGCGGGCAATCGCCTGGTCGTCTTCGCTGGTGCCCAGGTCGCGCACGAAAGACTTGTCGATCTTCAGGCGCGCAATAGGAAAGGACTTCAGCGCCGACAGGCTGGAATAGCCGGTGCCGAAATCGTCGATGGACAACGAAACACCCATCTCTTCCAGTTCGCGCATCTTGGCCACGGATTGCGCCACGTCGCGCATGATCAGGCTTTCCGTCACTTCCAGCTCCAGCCATTGCGCAGCAAGGCCGCTGGCACTCAGCGCATTCGCCACGCGCGCAACCAGACGCACGTCTTCGAACTGGCGCGGCGACACATTCACCGAAATGCTGATCGGCTCCAGACCTTCATCCTGCCATTCGCGCGCCTGGCGGCACGCTTCGCGCAGCACCCACTCGCCGATCGGCAGGATCATGCCGCATTCCTCTGCCATTGGTATGAACTGGTCCGGGCTGATATTGCCGCGCTCAGGATGCTGCCAGCGCAGCAGCGCTTCCACACCGAAGATGTGGCCATCATTCAGGTCCACCTTGGGCTGATACACCAGGCGCAGCTGCTGCTCATCCAGCGCCTTGCGCAAGCCGTCCATCAGCAGCAGCTTTTCCTCCAGCGTGGCGTTCATCTCGCGCGTATAGAACTGGCAGTTGTTCTTGCCGCTCTCCTTGGCGCGGTACATGGCCATGTCCGCATGCATCATCAGCGTATCGGCATCGCGGCCATCGCGCGGATAGACGGAAGCGCCGATACTGCAGCTGACCTGCATTTTCTGCCCTTCCAGCACGATGGGTTCGACCACGGCGGTGAGAATCTTTTCCAGCAGCGGCACCAGCGCCGAAGGGCATTCGTCCACATGCGGCAGGATCAGTACGAATTCGTCGCCGCCGAAACGCCCAACGGTATCGTTGCGGCGCACGCAGTCCACCATGCGGCCCGCCACCACTTTCAGCAGCTCGTCGCCGGCATTGTGGCCGAGCGTGTCGTTCACCAGTTTGAAGCTGTCCAGATCGATGAAGGCCACCAGAACGGATTGCCCTTCCCGTTCGGCCTGCAGCACCGCCTGTTGCAGGCGGTCGGCGATCAGGCTACGGTTCGGCAGACCGGTCAGCGTGTCGTGGTGCGCCATGTGAACGATACGCGCTTCATTGCGCATGCGCTCACTGATGTCGCGCACGATGGCAACCACGCCGCCTTCCACCCCCACCACCTGCCAGGCCAACCATTCCGCATTCAGCTGCGGCATGGCGTTCTGCGCTTCCTCATGAAAGACGCCGCCTTCGGTAGTGATCTTCACCAGGCGTTCGAACATGCCGTTGTGGCGCGACGCCGGGAGCCAGGTGCAGAAGGATTGGCTCATCAGCTCAAGCTTGCTGCGGCCGGTCAGTTGCTGGGCACGCGGATTCACGGCGGTGAATTTGAAATCGACAATGGTGCCAGCCTTGTTGCGAATGGCACGCAGCACGAAGAAGGCGTCCATATTCGCTTCCGACGCTGCCGCATAGGTTTCCTGCGCACGGCGGATACGGCGGCGTGCTTTGGCGCCTTGCCAGGACCAGATCCAGGCCATCACCGCCAACAGCAGCAGCACGCCGCTGGCCATACCGGCCTCGCGCAAGTGTTCGCCCCGCTGTTTGCGGAAGCCGGCCATCTGTTCGTCCTCGGCCAGGCCGGCAAACACGCTCAGGTTGTAGCCGCGCATCGGGCGCAGCGCCGTGTAGCGCAGCACACCATCCCAGGGACTGGCAAGCGCCACCTTGCGCGCGGCCATCAAGCTCGAATCGACGGACTGCCCCCACGACACCTTGTCGCCCACGCGCATGCTGCGCACCACATTGTCCGGCCCCGCGAAACCCAGCATGCCGTGATCGCCCTGGCGCGAACGCTCGTAGGCACTAGTGAAGTAAGCCGGGTCGATCTCCACAATCACGATGCCCGCGAAATTGCCTTCGCTATCATCCAAGCGGCGCGTGAAATGCAGGTGCCATTCCTGATTGGCCTTGTCGCGCATGGTCTGCGCCACGAAGGTGGTGGTGGTCCTGGCGTTGCGATGGAACTTGAAATAGCTTTCGTTCGCCACATTGATCGGCAACGCAGGCGGATTGCTGGCCACTGTATTACCCTGAGCATCCACGATGCCGACCACGAACACCAGGCCGGACGGCAGCAGGCCGTGCGAGCTCAGTTCCGGCAAGGCGCCCAGCGGGCCTTTGCGCTCGGCCGCGTACTTGAGCACTTTCAGCGTCTGCTCGATGCCATTCATGCTGCGCGCCACCTGGGCTTCGTAGGTGTCGATCAGCTCCAGCACGGATTCGGCGGCAGCGGCCTGCGCGGCCGCCTGTTCTGCATCGATGAAATGGAAAGTCGCTGCCCAGATGGCTGCCAGCAGCACAATGGCAAACAGGGGCAAGGACACGTGGGTGTCCAGCCCCATGCGCAGCCAACGCATCGCTTTCACATTACGCCGGGCCATCAGTGCACCACCAGCACGACGCGCACACTGTTATCCAGCGCGCTGCGCTCGATGTAGCCGATCATGGCCGGGTTGTCCGCCACCAGCTTGCGCACCGCTGCGCTATTCGGCAGCTCGCGCGGCGGCTGGCCACGGCCCGTGAAAATCATCTTGGTCCAATAGGCTTTCATCAGCGCCGGACTGCGATTGGCCACCTTGGCGTAAAACTCGTCGCGCAGCGGCGAGCCCACGCTCAAGTCGATAGCGCTGGCTTCGCGGCCATCCGGGAAGCGCAGGGAATCGGCCAGGAAGATATCGGCCACCTGGTCGGCGCGCATCGTGGTGACCGGGCTCCTTGCGGAAACGACCACGACCAGTTCGGCCGCTGCGGCCAGGCCTGCGGACATGGTCAGGCCTAAGCCTAATACCAGTGTGGCAGTTAAAGACTTGATCATCGCGCCCTCCTTCAGAACACGAAATCCACTGCGACGCTGGTCACGCCGAAGCGATGACCCGAGCGGAAGCCTGGTTGCACGTTGTCCAGCGTGCCGCTGGTGCCGCCATGCGGGCGAACGGAATCGTATTGCAGTTTGAAGGCCGCGGACGAAGCGAAGTCCCAGCGCAGGCCGGCGCTGGTGCTTTCCTGCACTGCGATCTGGCTCAGCAGGCCATTCAGGCCGCCGTTCAGCGCCATCGCGGCAGCCGCCATCGGCGCCGGCAGGCCTGCGGTGGACAGGCCGTCAATATGCGTGTCTCCGTTGCTCACCACTTTGCTGAAGGTCGCATAGGGCGTCAGCGCGCCAAAGCGGTAGCCGCCGCTGACATAGCCGGCCGTCTTGTCGCCCAGGAAGGAGCGCGCATTCACGCGGGCCACTTCGCCCATCAGGAACCAGGCGCCCGGATCATAATTGGCGCCGAGGCTAAACACAGTGGCGCGCTTGTCATCGGTATCGTAACGTGCAGCCAGCGCCTCGCCTTGCGGACCAAACTGGCGCAGGCCGTCGAACAGCTCGGTCGCCAGTCGCATATGCAGCTGGCCTTTCATCGCCGAGGCGCGCACACTGAGATCGCCAATACGGCTGGTGTTGGTGATACCAGCCAAGCCGCGTGCGTGGGCACGCTCGTTTTCGGTGACATTCATCGAGGTGCGGCCGAACACCAGCTGCGTTTCATTGCGCACACCTAAGGCATTCCAGCGATAGCTGGCATCGACACCATCGCTATTACTGATGGGGAGCGAGGAATACAGTTCAATCGGCGTGCGGACCCATGGCAGCGCGTAGCCGGCCTTGCGATAATCGGCCACCAGGAACAGCGGCAGCGCGATACGCCCGACACGCACGCTGAGATCCGGCGTGGCCTGATATTTGATGTTGGCCCATTCGACCACAGGCGTGTACGATCTGGTCAGATTGCGCTCGGCCACCACCTGCAGCACGGCCGACCAGCGGGGAGCGATATTGACGCCGAGCTGGGCGCCGAGGCGGCTGTCCACGTCGGCGCTCCAGTCGTGGCTATGGCCTGCCATGCCGGGGGTCAGCGGATTGGCCGAGAAGTCTGCATTGTGTTCACTTGAGCGCACCATGCTGGCTGTACCGAATCCGCCAAAGGTCCAGGTGCTGGCATCCCCCTGTTCGGCGTGAACAAAGGTTGTGGCAAGCATCAAACAGAGTGGCAGGGATCGGTGCAGCTTTGGCATCATGTCGGAATCGGCAATATCAGAGAACGCGCGTGCACAATCGCGTGCAAGCACGTGGCGTTTTTTAGCTTTGTACAGAGAGTAAGCGGCGGTTTTCCGATGATCGGAGCCGCAAAAAGACTAAGGCACGGGCTCTGGGTGCCGATGAATTCTCACACTTTATAACAGGCTTTTGTGACTGTCGAGAAATTTCCCTAGAGTACCGACACTAGCTTTATGGAAACAACATTATGAAAAGCACAATGGTGGCACGCCAGCTTTCCTGCGGCACTCTGGTGCTCAATTCGAAGCGGGAACTGCTGCTCTGCCATGTCACCGGCACGGCAAATTGGGACATTCCGAAGGGCTTGCAAGATCCCGGCGAGGAACCCTTGCAGGCGGCGCGCAGGGAGCTGTTCGAGGAGGCGGGACTGAGTTTCGACGAGGAGCTGTTCCACGATCTCGGTGCGTTCGATTATCGCCCCGACAAGCGCCTGCATCTGTTCAAGGTGGAGGTCGGCGACCAGCTGTGCAGTCTGGATCATCTCCAATGCACCAGCTTTTTTCCGCACCATGTGACGGGAGAAATGACGCCGGAAGCCGACGGTTTCCGCTGGGCCAGCCGCGACGAAGTGCGTACGCTATGCTGGCCCCGTATGGCCCAGCGGCTGATGTCGCTGGACTGGTAACGCCTGATTAATACTGGCGGTTTGGCTGCTGCGGCGGCGTGGTGGCGCCGTCGTCATGCACGCGGTCGTTCGGATTCGGGCGGTCGCCTACGGCCGGGTTCATGCGGTTACGGGCTGCGTCCGAAGCGTTGGGATCAACGGTTGGCACAGGCTCGCGGTAGGTCGAGCTGCCGGTAGTGCCGGTCGTGCTGCTGCCGGAAGTCGCCGGTGGCGTCTGCTGATTCTGGTACAGCTGATCCTGCTGACCTTGCTGACCCTGCTGGTTCTGCTGATATTGCTGGTTCGGCGGATAAGTGCCGGTGGTGCTGCTGTCCGTGGTGGTATTGGCGCTGCTGCCAACCCGGCCCTGCTGCTGGTCCATGGCCGAGCTGCCGGTCATGCCCGAGGTGCTGGTGCCGGAAATATCGTCATTCGGGCAGCCTGGCATGCCGGAGCGGCCCGCCTGGTTGCAATCGACTGCGCCGCGCGAGGTGGCGCTGCTGCCCGTCGTGCCTGCGCTGCTGCTGCCGGACGTGGTGTGGTGTTTCTTGGCGTGGTGTTTCTGCTTCTTCTTCGTGGGGCTGGCGTTCTGGGTTTGCTGGTCCGTGCCCTGCGTGGCGTTCGATTGGGCGAATGCAGTGCTGCTGGCCAGCAAAGCCGCGACGACGAGTGCGTATCTGGTCCTCATGATTGCTCCTTTCTCTTCCATAGGAATGCCTCTGGGGCGAGCAAAAATTGTCCCACCGTAGTGCCATCGCTTGAGTAGGAGTACACGCCGCAGTCAGGTCGGAGCAGACCGCCTGCATTGCTGAGTCAGGAACCGCCTGCGCAGCGGATTGTGGTGCCCGTCATATACGACGCGGCAGGCGATAGCAGCCAGGCAATCGCCTCGGCTATTTCTTCCGGTTCGGCAGGACGCCCCATCGGCATGCCGGGTAATTTGCGCTGCAAGCGGTCAGGCTGGCCGCCCGCGGCGTGGATAGTGGTGTTGGTAAAGCCCGGCGCCACACCGCACACGCGGATGCCTTCCGGCGCCAGTTCCTTGCCCAGACCCATGGTGAAGGTATCGACGGCGGCCTTGCTGGCGGCGTAGCCGATATAGTCATTCGGGCTGCCCGACGTGGCCGCCGTCGACGACACGTTGACGATGACGCCGCCCTGGCCCGCGCGGCGGAAGGCGTCCACCGCGTGGCGCGAGCACTGCATCAGGCCAAGGACGTTGATGTCGAACACGCTGGCCAGTGCGGCCGGATCGCAGTCCATGAATTTGCCCAGGCCGCCCGTAATGCCGGCGTTATTGACGAGTCCACCCAGCGGGCCAAGCTCACGCTCAACGACGGCAAAGAGGCGCGCGATCTGGTCGGGCGCCGCGACGTCGGCCTGCACCGGCAAGGCCTGGCCGCCTTGTGCGCGGACGGCCTCCACGACCGCATTGGCGGCGCCTTCGTCGCGCTGGTAGTTCACGGCCACGGCCCAGCCGTCGCGGGCGGCGCGCAGGGCGGTGGCGGCGCCGATGCCGCGTCCGGCGCCTGTCACGAGCAATACTTTACCCATCAAATCTCCAATCCATCTGTTTTCACGATGCTTAACATCGAAATATATAGGCTTACACAATAGTTCGGACCAGACTAATATTCACTCATCGCTTCTCCGGAAGCAAATCTCACAAAACAAGGAGTCTGCCATGAACCAAACTAACAACACCACCGCCCTGCCCCTGGTTGCCCGCCTGCTGCTGGCCGCCATCTTCATCGTCAGCGGTATCGGCAAGATCGCAACCCCGGCCGGCGCCATCGGCTACATCAGCGCCATGGGCCTGCCCTTCCCTGTCGTTGGACTGGGCATCGCGATCGGCGTCGAAGTGGTGGGCGGTCTGATGCTGGCAACCGGCCTGTACACCCGTGCGGTGGCCGCGATCCTGGCCATCTTCTCGGTGGTGACTGCGGTGATCTTCCATGGCAATATCGCTGATCAGAACCAGTTCATCCACTTCATGAAGAACTTCGCCATGGCTGGCGGTCTGCTGCAAGTGGCTGCCTTCGGTGCCGGCACCCTGAGCCTGGATGCACTGCGCAATAAAGGCCGCCGTATCGCAGCCGCCTGAACGGCCTAGTTCCGGGGTGCACGCAAATCGTCGATGATGGGCACGATGGCCAGCCCGACGAGAATCGCCGCCAGCGGCAGCGTCGCCCCGAAACCCACACTGCTGAATCCCAGCGCTCCGGCGACACCGCCGGCAAAGAAAGCGCCAACCAGTCCAGCCAGCACAGCGACCCGCTTCCAGTCCGCAGCTACATGCGGCACTGCTTGCGGGTCGCGGTTCCAGTAAAGCGCCTTCCCCGCCTCGATACCCAGATCCGTCACAATGCCGGTGACGTGGGTGGTGCGGATTTCGGCGCGCGAGAGTTTGGTGATGACGGCGTTCTGCAGCCCCATCATGAAGCACAGCAGCATCACGGTCGCCGCCAGTGCGAAGGACGCTCCCATCACGCCGAAAGCCAATAGCAGCAAGGCTTCCAGCATCAGCGGCAAAGCGAACTCACTGTGCAGTTGGCGGCGCCGCGCGAAGTTGACCATCAAGGCGCAACAGGCCGCCCCTGCAAGAAAACTGAATAGCGCGCCGGCACAACTGGCGGCGGCTTCGAAAGCGCCGAGGGCGATATTGTCCGCTGCAGCGGACACGATGCCCGTCATGTGCGACGTGTATTGTTTGACAGCGAGGAAGCCGCCCGCGTTTGCGGCCCCGGCCACGAAGGCCAGGGCGAAACCGAGATGGCGGTTAGCTTGCGCAGCGCGCTGGCGCCCCGTCAGGCGCCGGACATAGTTGATCGGCATGCTTCCTCATTTGGCTGGGTCCTTTACAGCAGGCCGCTCAGGTCCGGACGGGTCGCCAGTGCTTGCTGGACGATCGTGGTCACGGCCTCACGCTCGGCGCCGCGCAGTGGCTGGCGCGGACGGCGTACGATCTCGTTACCCACGCCCGCCAGCGCCTCCACCAGTTTCAGATTTTGCACCAGCTTGGTCGATACGTCGAGGTGCAGCAGCGGCATGAACCACTGGTACAGCTTCAGCGCTTCGTCGTAGCGCTTGGCTTTCATCAGGGTGTACAGCGCTACCGTCTCTTTCGGGAAGGCGACCACCAGGCCGGCCAGCAGGCCGTCCGCGCCAACAGCCAGGCCTTCGAAGGACAGGTCGTCCACGCCCATGAACAGCTGGTAACGGGTGCCGACGGCGTTACGCAGGTCAGTGATGCGGCGCACGTTGTCGGTCGATTCCTTGATCGCCACCAGTTCTTCGCAGTCCGACAGTTCCTTGAAGTCGGCCGGGGTCAGGTCGACTTTGTACGATACCGGGTTGTTGTAGACCATGATCGGCAGCTTGGCTGCGGCGGCGATCGTACGCAGATTGTCCTTGGCTTCACGCGCATCGGCGGCGTACAGCACGGATGGCATGACCATGAAGCCGTCCACGCCTGCATCTTTCGCTTCCTGCACGAAGCGGCAGGCGGTCCTGGTGCGGGTGTCGCTGACGTTGGCCAGCACCGGCACGCGGCCGCTGGATACCTTGATCGCGGTTTTGGCGACTTCCAGGCGCTCTTCCACGGTCAGCGTGCTGGCTTCGCCCAGCGAGCCGCCGGTCACGAGACCGTGGCAACCGCTGTCGATCATGAAGCCGAAGTGTTTCTCCATTTCGGCGTGGTCGAGTTCCTCGTCAGCCGTGAACTTGGTGGTTACTGCGGGGAATACGCCTGCCCATTTTGCTGCTGCCATTTTGATGCCTCCTCAGGTTTCAGTTGTCGTTGCGATGATGCTGCCGGCACGCGCCGGATAAATTGGTGTTCTTACGGTGTCTGGCTGCCAGCCATACAGCACCGCAGTTGCGGCCCCGCAGATGCGTCCCTGGCAAGGCCCCATGCCGCAGCGCGTGTGCAGCTTGGCGGCACGCCAGGTGGCGTGCACCGCCAAGTCGCTGTGCGGCACGTCTTCGCAGCGGCAGACGATGGTGTCCGGCGCCGCCAGCTTTGAGATTTCCTCGCGCAGCCTGAAAGCCTCCGCCAGGCGGCCCGCGAACCGCCGCCAGCGCGCACGCTCCGCCAGCGCGGACGCCGCGCCACCCGCGCCCGCTAGCCGGCTTGCGTGCAGGCCGGCGATGCGGCCTTCCGCCAGCGCGAGGTCAACGCCACCGACGCCGGTGCCTTCGCCTGCGCAGTAGATCGCGGGCATGCTGGTGCGCTGCCACTCGTCCACCTGCACTGCGCCCTGCCCGACCGCGCAACCCAGCGAGCGTGCAAGTTCAGTATTCGGCAGCAAGCCATAGCCCACCGCCAGGTAATCGCATTCAATCAGCTCGCCGTTGTCCAGCTCAACGCGCTGTAGCTGTCCCTCGCCAAACGCGGCGCGGACGTAGCGTCCGCTGCGATAAGACACTCCGCGCAAGCGGCTGCCAAGTTGCAGGGCCTGTGAAATTTTGGACGGCGTTGCCAGCAAGCCAAGCGCAAAGCGCACCAGGGCTGCGCGCGGCGCCTGCTCGATGATGGCCTGCACTTGCGCGCCACGTGAGCGCAAGGTATCCGCCACTGCCAGCAGCAATGGTCCCGTTCCCGCCACCACAATGCGTTTGCCGTCCACTGGATAGCCGCCTTTGCTCAACGCCTGCAGACCGCCGGCGCCGGTCACGCCAGGCAGCGTCCAGCCGGGGAAAGGCAACAGCAGCTCGCGCGCGCCAGTGGCGAGGATCAGGCGCTGGTAGCGCAGCACGCTCACACTCTCTTCCAGCTGTACCAGCAGCTCACCGGGCGCCGGTGCGTACAGAACGCGGGCGCTATGCAGGACGCTGATATTGGGCGCCTGCTGCACTTGCTGCCAAAGCTCGCGCGCCCGGCTGTCTTTCTGCTGCTGCGGACCGCCGCGCCAGATTTGTCCGCCGGCGAATGGGTTGTCGTCGATGATGCAAATACTCGCGCCGCTGGCTGCCGCGGCCTGCGCGGCCGCCAGCCCGGCCGGACCGGCGCCGACAATGATGATGTCGTACAGCGTCTTCATGCAACCGCCTCCGCCGTCACGACCTGCATGCCGTCGCGGCACAGCGTCTGGCAGGACAGCACATGCGCACGGCCGTCGACCGTCACGCGGCACTCCTGGCACACGCCCATTCCGCACAACGGCGCCCGCAGCGCGCCGGTAACCGAGCGGCGCGTTACGCCGGCGGACGCCGTGGCAATTGCGGCGGCGACGGTTGTGCCAGGGGCGACGGCGAGGGCGCGGCCGTTGATCGTGAGCTGGATGGTATCAGGCACGGGCGCGCTCCTTGGTCGTGAACCGGCCTGGGAGATAGGCTTCGTGCGCGATCGGTGCTGCTTCGCCCGCAATCTGCGCGGCCAGCAATTCGGCGGTCGCCAGCGAGGTCGTGATGCCGAGGCCTTCGTGCCCCGTCGCCAGCCACAAGCCGCGGCGCGCGCTGTGCGGGCCGATCAAAGGCAAGCCGTCCGGCGTCGCCGCGCGCAAGCCCGTCCAGCAGCGCAGGATATTCAAGTCCGCCAGGCCAGGCGTAAAGCTGCAGGCATGACTCAGCATGCGCGCCATCATCTGCGGTTCCGCCGTCAAATCCGTCGTATCAAACTGGCGCGAAGATCCAATCAGCACCTGTCCCGTTGGACGCGGCTGCAGATTGAATGCCACCGAATCGCCGCTGGCCGCATGGGCGCTTTTGATATAGCCCAGCTCCACCAGCTGATGCCGCACAAAGCCCGGATAGCGGTCGGTAATCATCACATGGCCCTTTTTCGGCTGCACCGGCAATTCAGGCACCAGCGCCGTGGAGCGCGAGCCCGCAGCCAGCACCACGGCATCCGCGCTGAGGCGCGTACCGTCGCCCAGCACCACGCAGCCATCGCCGATCTGCCGCACGTTGCTGACGATCAGGCGCGCACCACGCGAATGGGCGCGATCCATCAGAATACGCGCACTCTTGGGCGGATACACCAGTCCATCGTCATGCACCAGCAGTCCGCCCGCCAAACCGGGACGCAGCTGCGGTTCCATCTCATACAGCAGCGACGAATCGAGCATGGCGCAAGCCAGACCATAGTCCGACATGGTCGCCGCCTTGGCGCGCGCCGCCGCCAGCTCCTCATCGTCCGACGCCACCCAGATCGTGCCGCAGCGGCTGTATTCATGCCGGGCTGGCTGCTCGGCCACAAAATCGCGCCACAACGACAGCGAATAAGCCGTCAGCGCCAGCTCGGCCGGATTGTCGTCCATGACCACCAAGTGGCCCATGCCCGCCGCGGTCGCGCCGCTGCCGACCGTGTCCTGCTCGATCACCAGCACTTGCAGGCCGCGTGCGGACAAGGCATCGGCACACGCCGCACCCACGATGCCCGCACCAACGACCAGCACATCAGCGCTATTGCTCACCGAATGCCCCACACGAAAGGATCGTCCGCATCCATGATCAGCTGCGCCGTCGCGTTGACCCACGCCTTGCCGCGAATGATGGGAATCAGGCGTTCGCCGTCGATGCGGAAGGAACCTTCGAACACGCTGCCGACAATGCTCTCCTGCCGCCACTGCGCGCCTTCGGCCAGTTTGCCGTCCGCAGCCAGGCAGGCCAGCTTGGCGCTGGTGCCGGTGCCGCAAGGCGAACGGTCGTAGGCATTGCCGGGGCAAAGCACGAAATTCTGGCTGTCCGCGCCACTGCGCGAAGCTGCGAACAATTCGATATGGTCGATCTCCGCGTCGCCTACGCCGGTAATGCCCGCCGCAGCCAAGGCATTCTTCAGCGCGGTCGTGTAGGCCGTCAGTGCGCCAGCCCGTGCGACCGTCAGCTCCTGGCCATGATCCGACACCAGGAAGAACCAGTTGCCGCCCCAGGCCACATCCCCGTGAACGGTTCCGTGGCCTGGCACGTCAACGGCCACGCCAGTGGCCAATCGATACGCCGGTACGTTTTCCAACGTGACGCTGCCATCTTCGTGCAGCTCAGCTTCCACCACTCCGACTGGTGTATCGATACGATGCCGTCCCGGCGACAAGCGCCCCATGAAAGCGAGCGAAGTCACGAGCCCGATGGTGCCGTGCCCGCACATGCCGAGATAGCCAACGTTGTTGAAAAAGATGACGCCCGCTGCGCAATCCGGCGCATGGGGCTCGCACAGCAGCGCACCGACCAGCACATCGGAACCGCGCGGCTCGCAGACCACGGCAGAACGGAATCCGTCATGCTCGCGGCGGAAGCGCTCAAGGCGCTCATTCAGAGGGCCGGCCCCGAGATCCGGGCCGCCGTCGATCACCAGGCGGGTAGGTTCGCCGCCGGTGTGGGAATCGATAATGGAGATCGTTTTCATAGACTCCATCATAGGCGCAAGATGGCTCGCCGTCTTGCATCAGCGAAGGGTCATTGATGACGAAATCTGCACAATCGTGGCAGAATACCGCCATGGACAAGCATGCACGCACTGCGCTCGGCGCCAGTATCGCCGACGTATTCTTCACCGAACCGCTGTTCGACTCCCTGCCGGACGTGGTTTTCTTCGTCAAGGATACGGAGGGCCGCTACGCCGTCGTGAACCAGACACTGGCCAAGCGCTGCGGCGTGAAGGACAAGGCTGCCCTGCTCGGCCGAACCGCGGTGGAAGTTTTTGCACAACCGTTCGGATCGCGCTTCCTGGCGCAGGACCGCGCCGTGCTGGATGATGGCGCCGAGATTGAAGATCAGCTGGAGCTGCATCTGTATCCCAATCGTGCGCCCGGCTGGTGCCTGACGCAGAAGCGTCTCTTGCGCGATAAGGCGGGCCACATCGTCGGCTTGTGCGGGATTTCACGTGACCTAGCCATGGCCGACCACAAGAATCCGGCTTATCATAAGGTGGCGGAGGCGGTGCGGGTCATTCATGAGCAGTTCGACGGGCCGCTCGCCCTTCCCAAATTGGCGCGCACGGCGAATATGTCGGTGGCGCAGATCGAACGCTACTTCCTGCGCATCTTCCACCTGACGCCGCGCCAGCTGATTATCAAGACGCGTATCGATGCCGCTTCGCGCATGCTCGCCGGGGACGCCAGCGTGGCGGAAATCGCCCTCGCCTGCGGCTACGCGGACCATAGCGCCTTCACACGCCAGTTCCGCGCCACCACGGGCGTCACGCCCAGCGAGTACCGCCAGGTGCTGCGCGACGCTTAGACCGAACCAACGGCAGGAGCTGCGCGACGCTTAGACCGAAACCCAAGGCAGAAGCTGGTGGCAGGCACGGCGTGCCTGCCACCTGGGTTACGCTGCTGGTTTAAACCATGCCGTTGCGGCAGTGGTCGCGGAAGCCGGGACGGTCGGCCATGCGATCCAGCCAGGCATCAATCGCGGGCGCGGGCTGGCGCTCAATGGGCGCCATCAGCCAGCGCGTTGCCGAAAGGCCCAGCACTATGTCCGCCAGCGTGAACTGCTCGCCGGTGACGAAGGTGTCGCCGCCTTCCAGGTGTTTTTCGAGAATGCCGATATTGCGGTTCCACGCTGCCACGCTGGCCGCCAGCTGCGCCGGGTCCTGGAAGGCCGGGTTCTTGCGCACCACCGACATGAAGGCATAACGCCAGGCGTTGTTCAAATCCGTGGCCTGCCAGTCCATCCACTTTTCAACCATGGCACGCGCTTGCGGATCGCGCGGCAGCAGGTCGTCGCGGCCATGCACGCCGCACAGGTAGCGGCAGATCGTGTTCGACTCCCACAGCACGAAATCGCCTTCGACCAGCACCGGCACCATGGCGTTCGGATTCAGCGCCGTGAATTCCGGCGTCTGGGTGGAGCGGAAACCGTCGCCCCAGTCTTCGCGCTCGTAGGCGACACCAATTTCGGAAAGCGTCCACAAAACCTTGCGGACATTGATGGAAGTAGGTTTTCCAAGAATCTTCAGCATGATCAGAGTCCCAGTTGAGTGAGTATGTCTTCTTTCAGTTGCTGCAATTCGGGGCTGGACAGCTTGCGCGGATGCGGCTGCTCGACGCGGAAGCTGGCCTGGATTTTCGTCGGCCGCGGCGACAACACCATGATGCGGTCCGCCAGATACAGCGCTTCTTCCACGTCGTGCGTGATCAGCAGCACGGTATGGCGTTCCTCAGCCAGAACGCGCAGCAGCTCATTACGCATCTTGAGGTTCATCAGCGCATCGAGCGCGGAAAATGGCTCGTCCATGTAGAGAATCTCAGGCTTGACCACCAGTGCCCGTGCAATCTCGGCGCGCTTCAGCATGCCGCCGGACAGCTCGTGCGGATATGACTTCTCGAAGCCTTTCAAGCCGACCATCGCCGCGTAATGGTCGGCCAGCGCCGCCTTGTCGCCATGGTCGTCGCCATTCAGGCCGAACATCAGATTCTCCTGCACCGTCATCCAGGGAAAAACGGAACCATGCTGCGAAATCACGATGCCTTTCGGACTAGGCCGCGTGACACGCTCGCCGTCGATGGCCACCTCGCCGGAGTCGGCCTGCTCGAAGCCGGCGATGATTTTCATGAGCGTCGACTTGCCGCAGCCGGATGGACCGACGATGGCCACGAATTCGCCGTCGGCGATGGCGATGTCCACCCCATCCACCACCGGCAGCGCATTGAAGTTCTTGCGGATATTGCTGACGACGACCTTAGCGTCCATAACGCCACCTTACCAGTTTGAGTCTTTCGAGCAGACGCATGATGCCGTCCAGGGCGAGGCCAATCATGCCGATGATGATCATGGCTGCCACCACCAGGTCGTAGCGGTTGCCCGCATTACGCGAATCCATGATCAGATAGCCCAGGCCGGAGCGCAGCGCGATCATTTCCGCCGCCACCACCACCAGCCACGCCACGCCAAGGCTGATGCGCATGCCGACGATAATTTCCGGCAGCACGGCCGGAACAATCACCTGGCGGAACAGCTTCGCACGTGAGACGCCGAAGTTTTCCGCGGCACGCAGATAGCGCTTTTCGATGGTGTGCACGCCGGCTGCGGTCTGCACAATCATCGGGAACAAGGCAGCAATAAAGATCAGGAACACCGGCGAGGCATTGCCCACGCCGAACCAGAGAATCGCGATAGGAATCCAGGCGATCGGCGAAATCGGACGCAGAATCTGGAATACGGGATTCAGCGTGCGGAAAGCGCCGTCTACACGGCCCATCCACAAGCCCATTGGTATCGCTACCGCGACTGCCAGCAAAAATCCGCTGGCTACCCGGCCGAGCGAGGCGCCGATATGCTCCCACAGCGTGCCGTCTTCCACCAGTTCCATCGTGCCTGTCACCACTTGTGCGGGTGTCGGGAATATCAGGCTGTCGGTGGCGATCACGGTGATCCACCAGACCGCGACGATGGCCAACAGCACCAGCGCCGGCGGCCAGATCTTGTTCAGTTTCTCCATTGGATAAAGGTAGTCAGGGTTTGCAGGCGCCAGCGCAGCCGCTGCCAGCCAGCTTGCGGCGTGGGCAAAACCACAACCGTCATCTGGCCGCTGGCGTGAGCCGTGCAGGCGAAGGGATAATCGGCCGCCTGCTCGAATGGCAAGCGGAAGTCCTGGCCGGGCATGATCAGCACCGGACCGAAAATTTGCGGCACCGTGTCGCTATTGCGCAGCAGGAGCACATCGTTGGCGCCCAGCGTGAGCGTGATGCGCTCGGGCAGAATCTCGGTCTTTTCACCAGCCATGCGCCGTGCCCAGGTGCCTTTGGGGATTTCAAACAATTCGTCGCGGCTCGCCACATGAACTGGCGCGAAGGCAGCCCATGCCGTCACGCCTGCCACGGCCAGCGCAGCGGCGATGCCCAGTCCCGCCAGACAGGGGCCGGCCTTGATGCGACCATCCTCGTTCATTCGGCCTTCGCCAGCAGGTTCACGTCGTGCACAATATCGTCGGCGGGGCGGCCAAACGGCATCAGCGCGCGCAGTCTGCCCTGCGGATCAATAAAATAGAGGTAGGAGGAATGGCCCATCGTGTAATCGGCCTTGCTGCCCTCAACCATTTTCCTGGTAGCCGTGATCCCGTAGGCCTGGCGGATGGCGGCCATCTGCTGCGGCGTGCCGGTCAGGCCGATGAAGCTCTTATCGAACTGCGTCAGGTATTTCCGCAGTTTCTGCGGGGTGTCGCGCTCAGGATCGACGCTGACAAAGACCACCTGCAGCTTGTCGCCTAGTTTGGCGCGGGCCTGGGTCAGCAAGGCCAGCGAGACGGGACACACGTCCTGGCAGCTGGTATAGCCAAATTCCAGCACCACGACTTTACCGCGCAAGGCGGACAGCTTGAAGTTGCTGCCGTCGGCGGCGGCCTGCATAATCTCAGGCGCCTGGCGCGGCGGCTCGAATACACCGGACTTGAGTTTGTCGGCAGCACTGGCGGATGCCGCGAGCAAGGCGGCGGCGATGGCAATGCGGAGCTTCATAGCGCAATCGTGGCCGGCTTGATGGCCTTGACGAAGCTCTCGTCCACGTACTGCTCGTAGGCCACCGGGCGTTTCAGCGTGCCGGCTTCCAGGGACAGCTTCATCAGCTCATCGAATTCGGCACGGATCATGCGCAAGTCGCCGTACGTCACGCGGTCGCTGGGATTCTCCATCACAAACTTGATGATGTTCGGGTCCTGGTTGAAGAATTTGCGGCCGGATGCAATCCTGGCGGCCTTATCGCGGTTGACGGGATTGGCATCCAGCCAGTTGCCCGCCGCCTGAACGTAGTTGACCAGCTCCTGCACAATCGGGCGGTCTTCCTTGATCAATTCCTCGCGCACGGTCAGCACGCAGCAAATGTAGTTGCGCCATTCGTCACGGGTCATGGCCAGCGGACGGGCATAACCTGCTTTCTGCGCTGCGGCGCCGAAAGGCTCGCCGGTGCAGTAAGCGTCGACGGCCTTCGCGTACAACGCTGCCGGCATGTCCGGCGGCGCCATTTCCATGATCTCGATATCTTTTGGCGTCATCTTCTCGCGCGCCAGCATCTTGCGCAGGAAGAGGAAGTCCACGGCAAAACGGCTTGGAATGGCGATGCGCTTGCCTTTCAGATCGGCGAAGCGCTTGTAAGGCGAATCGGTGCGCACCATGATCACAGCGCCCGAACGATGGCCTAGCGATACGATCTTCATCGGAATGCGCTTGTCCGCCAGATCCATCACCAGCGGCGCCAGCATGTAGGCCGCCTGGATACGGCCCGTCATCAGCGATTCCTTGATCTCCGGCCAGCCACTGTATTTGCTATACTCGAATTGAGGCCCTTTGGCGCTACAGGCAATCGGCAAGGTCAGATTGCAGGTAACGGGAAGTCCACCGACGACCAGGGTTTTGCTGGCAGCACTGGCGGTACTTAATCCCGCCAGGGGCAGTGCCAGCGCGCTCCCCAAGATCTGGCGGCGGCGCAGGAAATGTGACGTTTCGAATTCGGACATTGCTCAGCAGTGTACTTAGGACAAACCATTGTAGCATTGGAAAAACGTCATGGATCACGCCAATTCGCCGCCGTGGGCAACCACGCCATTCGAGCGCCTTGCCAGCGCCTGGCAAGGAATGATGGAATCCCAGGCCGCGCCTTATGACAACGCGCGCTGGGACTTGCTGCTCAATGCCTGGCTAGGCCGCTCCACCGGTTTCATTTCCCCCGCCGCGGTCGGCCTGGCATTCGCCGACTGGCTGGCGCATCTCACCTTCTCGCCCTCCAAACGGGAGGAACTGCTGCAAAAGGCCCTGCACAAGCTGGCGCGCTGGCAGACTTACGCCGCGCAGGCCGTTTTGCGTCCGGAAGGGCCGGTGCGCGAATGTATTGCGCCCCTGCCCCAGGACCGGCGTTTCACTGACCCCGCCTGGCAGCACTGGCCCTACAACGTTCTGGCGCAGGGCTTCCTCCTGCAGCAGCAGTGGTGGCACAGCGCCACGACCGGCGTGCGCGGCACCTCCAGGCACCATGAGGAAGTGGTGACCTTCATCGTCCGCCAATGGCTGGATATGCTGGCGCCGTCCAATTTCATCGCAACCAATCCGGTCGTGATGGATGAAACGCTGCGGCGCGGCGGCGCCAATCTGGTGCACGGCACGGCCAGCGCCTTCGCCGACTGGCAGCGCACGCAGCGTACGCCGGACTACGCCGAACACCATTTCCAGCCCGGACGCAATGTCGCCGTCACGCCGGGCCGCGTGGTGTTCCGCAACCGGCTCATCGAGCTGATTCAGTACGACGCCACCACAACACAAGTGCACGCGCGCCCGCTGCTGATCGTCCCTGCCTGGATCATGAAGTATTACATCCTCGACCTGTCGCCTCACAATTCGCTGGTGCGCTACCTGGTTGACAAGGGTCACACCGTATTCATGATCTCCTGGAAGAATCCGGGCGAAGCGGAACGCGAGCTGTCAATGGAAGACTATCGCCGCGAAGGCGTCATGGCGGCACTGGATGCGGTGGGCGACATCACCGGCGCGGCCGACGTGAATGCGGCCGGCTACTGCCTTGGCGGCACTTTGCTGTCGATCGCCGCAGCCGCCATGGCGCGAGATGGCGACAAACGGCTGGCCAGCATGACGCTGCTGGCGGCGCAGACCGACTTCACGGAACCCGGCGAGCTGTCGCTGTTCATCGACGACAGCCAGATCAGTTTCCTGGAAGCGGCGATGTGGGAGCGCGGCTATCTCGACACCAGCCAGATGGCCGGCGCCTTCCAGCTGCTGCGCACCAATGACCTGATCTGGTCGCGCCGCCTGAAGCACTATCTGCTCGATTTGCCGGACACCGAAACGGATCTGATGTCCTGGAATGCGGACGCAACGCGCATGCCCTACCGCATGCACTCCCAGTATCTGCGCCAGCTTTTCCTCAACAACGAACTGGCGCGCGGCCGCTATCACTGCGACGGACGGCCGGTAGCGCTGGGCGATCTGCGCTTGCCGCTGTTTGCGGTGGGCACCGTGTCGGATCACGTGGCGCCGTGGCGCTCCGTCTACAAATTGCTACAGCTGACGCGCTGCGAGGCGCACTTTCTGCTGACGACGGGCGGCCATAACGCGGGGGTGATTTCGCCACCCGGAAATGGCCAGCGCAGCTATCAGCTGGCGCGGCGCGCAGCCCGTGCCAGCTATATGGCCCCGGATGAGTGGCAAGCCTCCGCCCCGCACTTCGAAGGTTCGTGGTGGCCCGCCTGGGAAGGATGGCTGGCCCGCCACTCGGGCGTGTACGGGCCGCCGCCCCAGCCCGGCCCGCAACTCGGGCCGGCGCCGGGAAGCTATGTGCTGGTTCAGTAGGAGTAGACGTTCACCACATTGAAGGTGGTATCCGGCACATACAGCCGGCCGCCGCGTGCGTAGATGAAGAACGGCATCCACACGCCGCCTACGTCGGGATGGCGCTTGAACGCCAGCTCGCCGCTGACGAATTCCAGCGTCTTCTCCTTGATGTCGAAGACCTTGAAGGCGCGGTTCACCAGATCGTTGACGATCAGACGGTTGTTCTCGTCCACGCACAGGCTGGCGGGCAAGAAGAAGTTTTCGTAGTCCTGTTCCAGCACGTCGCAATAGCCTGATTTACCGAAGCTCCACAGGCTGTTGCCGTCGCGGTCGAACACGCGGATGCAGTTATTGAACTGGTCGCAGACGAAGACGCGGTCCTGCTTATCGATGGCCACATCGCAAGGCGCGAAGGTAGCGAGCTCCTTGCCCTTCTCCTTCCAGCGGAAATTCTTCACGAAGCTGACCAGGCCACTCGGCTGCAACTGCCATTTCGAGATGCGGTTGTTCAGCGAGTCCGCAATGAAGATCTCGCCGTAGCGATTCACCTCAAGACCCTGCGGAGCGCTCAGCGCGCCATCATCGTCGCCTTCGCGGCCAAAGGGTATGCCGTAATTGAGCAAGTGACCGTTCGGACCATACTGGTACATGCTGACCGTGCAGGTGGTGAAGTTGGTGATGAAGACAACCGGCGTACCGGGACAAACCTGGCCAAGCAGCGGCTGCGATGGATAGTAGACCGCCATCGCCAGATCGCCTGCTGCGAAAAGGCCCCGCACCATGTTCTGCATTTGCGTCATGGGGTCGACGGCAGTGTCGAAACTCTTCAGGCACCAGTTACCGGAATCGAGGTTGTACGAGGTTTTGCCAACACTGGCCAGCGGGTCGAAGCCACTGTGGGTTTTGACCTGGTCGTACCAGTATTGATAGACGTTGGCGGCGGCGGACGCCCAGCCATCCAGCCAGTTCGAAATCGGCAGAATGGCGCCGGCGCCTTTGCGGTGCGGGTCGACGCCAATCACGGCGGACATGCAATTGAACTGCGAGGTCTTGCGTTCGCGCGAGGCGGAGTCGCGGCGGTGGCCGACGGCATCCAGCAGGATCGCATCCTCGTCGCCGCCATCCAGCACGGCAGGAATGCGCACCTTCAGCACGGTCGATGCGAACGGCTCGGTAATGTAATAGACATTCGGCTCCCTGGCGCCCGCCAGCTGGTAAGGACCGACGAAGACCGCATCCTCCAGCGCGTTGTAGACGAAATCGGACAGCGAATGCGCTGCCTGCGGTTTGTGGTTCCAAAGCGGCAGCATGCCTTCGATGGTGGCCAGGTGCTTGCCGCTGATGGTGCTGTAGACCGTGATGGCATTGTCCATCTGGCCCGGCACAAAGACCTTGTCGCCAATGACGCACACGGAACGCATCACGTTGTACTTGCCGATGCCGGCCGGGTTGCCAAAGCTATGCAACAGCGCCGATTCGTCCGGCGCCTGCACCACTTCGTCCTTCACCGGCCAGGCGGTATCGATGCGCAGCACTTCGTAGTCGCCGGTGTTGGCGAGGTAAAGGCGCCCCTGCGCATCGGAGGCGATGCCCTGTGGCCAGAGCAGGTCGTGTTTGTGGCCGGGGTCCTGCACGGTGCGGAATTGCAGGACGAATTTACCGTCCGGGGTAAATTTCACGCAGCGGCTGCGGTCATCGTTTTTTGTGTGGAAGAACTCATCGCACACATACAGATAATTCTTGCCGTCCTTCTCGCGCACGATGGTCAGTCCATTCGGATCGCTGAGCGGCAGGAAGTGCTCGCCGTTGATGCCGTCCACCGCATCACCGAATGCGAAGCTGAAGTCCACCTGCTTCTCGTCGTAGCTGTAGACCACCACGCGGCCGTTGCCCATGTCAGTGAAGTACATCAGGTTTTCTTCCGGATGCGGGCAAAGGTGGAAAGGCATCAACAGGCGCTTGTCGGTGTCGGCGCCGGGTGTCGCGTAAATCTCGTGCAGCAGCGAATCGAGATCGGCAGTGAAGACCAGCACACGGCTATTGCCCGTGTCGCAGACCCAGACCCGGCCGAAGTTGTCGCGCGCGATGCCGACCGGGGAATTCATCGTGAAGTCCGCAGGCAGTTCGCCGCGCGGAACGGCGCCTTGCTGGGCAAGCTCGCCGTAATAGGTGATATGTTCGAAGCGGTTCATGGCAATCCTGAAGATGATGAAAGTGTCTCACGAGGGCTTGCTGCGTTGCCGCATCAGTATCCCGGATTCCCGACTTGTCGACAATAAACTAGCCATCGGCAAGCCTGCGGCATAAACACCACAACGCCGTATGACATCTGCGTGACGCAAGTGTTCATTTTTCTGCGCCCCTGTCTCAAATGAGACAAACGCTGCACTGAATTTTCAAAATTGGACAAATCCAACCGGTTTATAAGCCTGGCGTCTTAATACAAAAGGATTTGCGTATTTGTAGCCCTCAACTAGCTATTGCATAGTGGCGCCACCTTAAACCGCCACTGGGGGAATCCAATGATCCGACGCCGCACATGCAGTCTGCTTGTCCTCGCCGCATTGAGCACTTCGCTCGCAGCCCACGCATCGCCCGCCGACCACATGGAGTTTGAAGCAAGCCTGCACGCACCGTGGCAGGCCGCCGTTGCCGGCACGGACGCACGCAGCTTCACCATGGAGTTCTCGTATCCGCACGTGCGCCGCGCGCAGAACGTGCGTTGGACGCTGGATCTGGTGGCCCCCGGCGGTAAAGTCGCAGCGCAATGGAAAGGCACCGAGACGCTGTTCCGCGAGCCGGTCAGCGTGAAGGTGGATTGGGCGGGCCGCGACCCTGCAGCGGGTCTGGCGGACGGTATCTATACAGTGCGCCTGCATGCGCTCACCATCGATGCAACCGGCCCGCGCGACGCGGCTGATGAGGTGCTCGATCAGGAATGGGAAATTGCGGTAGGCGGCACGCCAAGCGCCGCCACGCCGCCGTTCCGCGCGCTGCGCACCACCGCCGCCGGCGCGAGCGCTGGCGCAGCCGCCGCCGAAGTCGTCGCCAGCAGCCGCACCGCTACAGCGGCAAGCGCGGCAAGCACCGATGCCAGCGTCGGCGCCGCGTCGGCCGAAGCGGCAGCGGGCGTGCGTATGGCGGCCGCACCGGCCACCGCATCCCTGCCCTACACCGTCTACTACGGCAATCTGCACAGTCAGACCAATCACAGCGACGGCGGCGGCGAGCTGTCGTCCTGCGTGGGCGCGCAGAATCCGCAGTCCGGCGCCTACAGCCCGACCGATGCCTTCAACTACGCCAAGGCGCGCGGCCTCGATTTCCTGATGGCGTCCGAGCACAATCATATGTACGACGGTTCGGATTCCACCAATACTTCGGCGAATCCGGCGACGGCCAAGGCGCTGTACCAGTCCGGCCTGTCCGCTGCCGCAAGCTTCAACAGCGCGAACCCGAACTTCCTGGCCATCTACGGCATGGAATGGGGCGTGATCAGCAACGGTGGCCACATGAACATCTTCAACTCCAGCGAGTTGCTGGGTTGGGAGAAGAACGCCAGCGGCCAGCTGCTGGCCGACACCGAAACCGCAAAGAGCGATTACGCCAGCCTGTACACGCTGATGCGCCAGCGCGGCTGGATCGGCCAGTTCAATCACCCTGAAACCTCAGGCCAGTTCCTGGTCAACGGCGTGCCGCTCGGTTACACGGCCGACGGCGATCAGGCCATGGCGATGTGCGAAGTGATGAACACCTCGGCCTTCTCCACCAATACCACCGAAACGGAAACGAGCCGCAGCAATTACGAAGGCGCCTGCAAGAAAGCGCTGGAAGCCGGTTTCCACGTCGCCTTCAGCACCGACCAGGACAACCACTGCGCAAACTGGGGCGCTTCCTACACCAATCGTACGGCAGTGCTGATCCCCAATGGCACGCCGCTCAGCACGACTTCGATGCTGGACGCGATCCGCGCGCGACGTGTGTTCGCAACCATGGACAAGACTTCGCAGCTGGTGCTGACGGCCAATGGCCACCTGATGGGCGAGCGCTTCACCAACAGCGGTTCGCTGCAGCTGACCGCCAACTTCGCCAATAGCAGCGGGCGCACCGCGTCGACCGTGCAGATCTGGGAAGGTGTACCGGGCCGTAACGGCACCGTGACGCAGCTGTCGTCCGCCGCCGTCACCACCATCACACCCGCCAACGGCGAGCACTTCTACTACGCCAAAATCACCCAGGACAATGGCGACATCCTGTGGTCGGCGCCGGTGTGGGTGACCCAGCAGGCGGGCGGCGGTTCGGATACCACCCCGCCAACCGTCAGCGCCAGCGAAACCGGCAGCAGCGGCAACATCACGTTCAACGCCACGGCCAGCGACAATGTGGGCGTGAGCAAGGTCGAGTTCTACGTCGACGGCGCACTGAAAGGCAGCGCCACTGCCGCACCGTGGACCCTGAGCTTCAACTCCACTGGCTTGAGCAATGGCTCGCACACGCTGACCGCCAAGGCTTACGACGCGGCCAACAACAGCAGCACCTCCGCTGGCGTAAACTTCAGCGTCAACAACGCCACCTCGCAGCAGTTGATCGTGAATGGCGGATTTGAATCAGGTTCGGCTTCGTGGACTGCCACCAGCGGCGTCATTAGCAACGACAGCGGCATGGCGGCGCACGGCGGCAGCTACAAGGCGTGGCTGAACGGCTATGGCTCGGCGCATACGGATTCGGTCTACCAGCAGCTGACGATTCCATCGACCGCCACCACGGCCACACTGAATTTCTGGCTGAAGATCGTGTCGGATGAAACCACCACCACCCAGGCTTATGACACGCTGAAAGTGCAAGTGCGCAGCAGCAGCGGCGCCGTGCTGTCGACGCTGGCCACCTACTCCAACCTGAACAAGGGAACGAGCTATGTGCAGCGCAGCTTCGACGTCAGCGCCTACAAGGGACAAACCATCCGCATTTACTTTGAAGGCATTGAGGGCTCGACGGTCGCTACCTCCTTCGTCGTCGACGACGTGAGCCTCACCGCTCAGTAATGTGCGCAGGAACCGGATGGTTCCTTTGCCGCCTCAGCCCCGTGCTGCGGCGGCTTTTTTTTCGCGCTTGCGGAGCGTAATCAGTGCGCCCAGGCCAATCGCCATCAACGGCAAGCCGCCAGGAACCGGCACAACGCGAGTGACGCCTTCGATGACGTCGTTCTGGCAGGTTTCACCCCAGTGCATCGCGAAGCTGGTGTAGCTCATGAGGTCCATGTTCTTCGAGATGTCGATGGTGAAGGTCAGGGACTTATCGGCCAGCACGGTCCATTTGCCCGACAGGCCAGTGTCCTTGGCAGTCGTCGAGCTGAGATTCACGCCGACCGCCTGGTCATCGCGGTAGTCGCAGCTGGTGCAGGTGATGTAGGAATCGGAGGTCTTGATGTCCTTGGCGTTGCTGTTGCCTTTCAGCTGATACAGCTCGAAGCTGCCGCCGGTGTTGCTCCAGCGGTCGCCCAGGCTGAAAGCGTATTTCCAGGTCGTGCCGTTGGTCGAGTCGTCGCTGAGGTGGTGCGAATCGGTGCCGTACGGATTCCAGAGCTGGGACAGGAACACGTCGCCATAGCCGATGCCCTTGGGAGCGGCCCAGGTGTCCATGCCCGCGTGCCCGGCAAAACTGGTCTGGATGGTGATGGTCAGGATGCTGCCGACCCGGGTGATGTTCGCCCCCTGAATGTCGTAGGTGCTGGCGCCGATCACATCGCCCTTGCCATGGTCGTCCGCGCCCCAATAGCCGTTCACACCCACATCACTGATACCGCCGGCGTACGCACTTTGCGCAGCAAACAGCGTCCCCAGCAGGCACCCAGCGCCAATTAGCTTATTCATTTTGAATGACTCCCCAACTTTTATTGACAGCGGTCAAGCACTTTCCATGCCTGCAATTTTGTTTGCCAATAAAATCAATAAGTTGCGATTAAGTACCAAGATGGTAGTAGCTCAGCTGTAATAATTTCCGACAGTCTACGAAACCTTGTTGCCAATAATACACAATAATTGTTTGCATTACAAAGAATTGCGTGCCAACATGAAAGGATTCCAGAATTCATAGGTGCCTCATGTTTAGTTCACGCAACAGTCTTCCAGCCTGCGCGCTGCTGCTCGCCCTGGCGGGCTGCGATGCGTGGACCTCGCAATCGACCCTTCTGTCGCAAGCCAGGGAGTATCAGGCCAAGCACGACCTGAACGCCGCCACCATCGTCCTGAAGAACGCCGCGGAGAAGGCGCCCAACGACGCTGACGTGCGCTACATGCTGGCAACCGTCTACAACGAGGCCGGCGACGGCCCGTCCGCCGAAAAGGAAATCCGCAAGGCCATCGAGCAGGGACTCCCTCCGGTAAAAGCCATGCCGGTCTTGGCGCGTGCCCTGCTGATTCAGGGTCAATTCCAGAAGTCGCTGGACGAAACCGAGAAAGCCGCCAAAGGTAACGAACCGGAACTGGCCTCCGTACGCGGAGATGCCTTGCTGGCCCTGGAGCAGACCGATGCGGCGCGCCAGCAGTACCAGGCGATTTTGCAATCGAATCCAAAATACGTGGCAGCGCTGATCGGCATGGGCCGCATTGCGCTGGCAACGCAGGATCAAGCGGCGGCGCATGGCTACGCCGACCAGGCCATCGCCGCTGAGCCGCAGAACACGGACGCTCTGCTCTTCAAAGGCGACCTGCTGCGCGCCGAGAACAAGGCTGCGCAAGCGATGGCGCTGTACGACAAGGTCCTGCAAGTCAATCCGAACCATCGCATGGCCTATGTCGACAAGGCTTTCGTCGCGCTCGGCGAAGGCAAGTTCGAGCAAGCCCAGAAGTTCCTCGATGCGGGCCGCGAAATCACGCCGGGCAGCCTGCTGGTGGTGTACACGCAAGCCCTGCTGGACTTCTCGCGTCAAAAACCGGCGGATGCACTGGAGTCGCTGCACCTGGTCCTCAGCGTGGCGCCGGAACATATGCCTAGTCTGCTGCTGGCAGGCGCTGTCAACCTGCGCCTCGGTTCCCTGCATCAGGCGGAAAACTATTTGCGCCAATACCTGGACAAGAATCCGAACAATGTCGCGGCGCGCAAGATGCTGGCTGCCACGCTGCTGCAAAGCGGGCATTCGCCGGATGCGTTGAACGTCCTGTCCCCGGCCCTGAAAAGCGAGCAGCAGGACGTACAGCTGCTGGCACTGGCGGGCGAATCCTATATGCAGGTGCAGGACTTCGGCCGCGCCACCTCGTTCTTCCAGCAAGCGGCCACGCTCGATCCCAAGGCCGCCGGTCTGCGCACTTCGCTGGGTTTGAGCAAGCTGGGTAAGGGTGAACAGGAACAGGCCATCAGCGATCTGCAAATGGCGATCAAGCTGGATGCCAAATCGTCCCAGGCAGGCATCACGCTGGTGCGTACCGAGCTGGCACTGAAACACTACGACAAGGCACTCGCCGCCGCGCTGGAAATGGAAAAGGCGCAGCCGGACAACGCCACCGTGCAGGAACTGAAAGGCCTGGTCCATCTCGCGCAAAACGAGGCTGCACAGGCGCGCAAGGATTTCGAACGGGCGCTGGTGCTGCAGCCATCGCACTTCCCTGCCGCGTCGAACCTGGTGCGCATGGATCTGGCAGAGAAGAAGATGAACGCCGCGCGCGTGCGGCTGAACGCATTCCTTGAAAAGAACAAGAACGACACCGACGCCATGACCATGATGGCGGCGCTGGCGGCCAACGAGAACAAGCCTGCCGACGCCACTGCCTGGCTGGAAAAAGCCGTTGCGGCGAATCCGGACGGCGTGGACCCTACGGTGCGCTTGCTGACCCAGTACCTGGTGACAGGCGACAATCAGAAAGCGCTGAACCTCGCGCGCAAGATCCAATTGGCGCATCCCGACAATCCCGATCTGCTGGACTTGCTCGGCAAGAGCCAGTTGGCCAACGGCGAACGTTCGGGCGCGCTGGAAACCTACCGCAAACTGGCGCTCGCCCTGCCCCGTTCCGCGCAGGCGCAAATGCAGGTGGCGGCGCTGCAAGTCCTGATGGGTAAGGACATCGCAGCGGAGGATTCGCTGAAAACCGCTCTGGCCATGCAGCCGGATTTCCCGGCCGCTCAGCTGGCGCAGGCGGAACTCTTTGTGCGCAAGGGTTCCTACGAACTGGCGCTGATGACGGCGTCCCAGCTGCAACGCAAATATCCGGAAGCATCCGCTGGCTACCAGCTGGAAGGCGATATTCTGATGGCGCAGAAGAAGCCTGCACCGGCGCTGGCTGCTTACGAAAAAGCCTATGCGCTGACGAAATCGAATGAGCTGATGATCAAATCCGTCAACGCCCTGCGCGCGAACGGCAAGGCGCAGGACGGCGCGAAACGTCTGGTGCAGTGGATCGCCGTACATCCGGACGATCTGCGCGTACAGCTCTATAAAGCGGAAACCATGCTGGCGGATAAGCAGTACAAGGAAGCGGCCGAATATCTTGAAACGGTGCTGAAGCGCGATCCGAAAAACGTGGCGGGCCTGAATAACCTGGCCTGGGCCTACCAGCAGGCGGGCGATAAACGCGCCCTGTCAGCAGCGGAGGAGGCCTACCGCGCTGCCGGCGACCATCCGAACGTGATGGATACGCTGGGCTGGATTCTGGTCGAACAAGGCGACATCGCGCGCGGCCTGCAAATCCTGCAGAAAGCCAGCATACAGGCGCCGAAAGCCCGCGACATCCGCTATCACAAGGCAGTGGCGCTGTATAAGACCGGCGACAAGGCCGGCGCACGCAAGGAACTGGAACAGCTGATGGCGGGCGACACGCGATTTGCACAGGCGGACGATGCGCGCGCCCTGCTCCGGCAACTCGATTAATACGTCTCATTTTTAACAAAGCCGGACGGTTTTGTCCCGTTCTGAACAGAACCGTTGCGCGCACGCAGAACGCCGCGCATGGCAAACGAATTCCGGTTTACGCCCGCCGCCGAAAGTGTGAGGATGGACTTCCATCCCCCATTTTCTGGAGACGACAATGCGCTGGACTCTGAACACTGGCTTGGCGATTTTCGCAGCAGCTCTCTCCCTCTCCGCAAGCGCAGCACCCGGCGGCCTGTCGGCCAGCATCAGCATGGACAAGCGCACGCTCGGCCCGCAAGACGATGTCGTAGTGCGCGTCACGATGATCAATACCACATCGGCGCCAATCAGCGTCCTCAAATGGCAAACGCCGTTCGGTGAAATCGAGCAGCAGCTGTTCGACGTCACGCGCGACGGCGTGAAAGTGCCGTATGAAGGCATGATCGCCAAGCGCGGCGCGCCCACGTCCGACGACTATTACCTGCTGCAGCCAGGTAAATCCTATACCGCGACAGTCGAACTGTCCTCCATGTACAACATGAGCGTAACGGGCGACTATTCCGTGCGCTTCCACAGCAAGGCGCACGGCAAATCGCAGCAGTTGCTGCGCGGCGACGATAAACAGTCCGACGATCTGCAATCGGAAGCGCTGTCCGTGTGGGTGGACGGGAACAAGCCGCGCGGCAGCGTGCCCCTGATGCAGCTGGGCCAGGAATCGGCGGCGGCCGCAGCGGGCCTCTCCTTCAGCAAGTGCACGACGTCGCAGCAGACCTCGATCACCTCGGCGGTCAGCGCCGCGCAATCGATGGCGAACGATGGCGATGCCTATCTCGCGGCAGGCAAGACCGGTCCGCGCTATACCAAATGGTTCGGCACGTACAACGCGGGGCGCTATGCCACCATGAAGCAGCACTTTGCCGCCATCAAGGACGCTTTCGCCACCAAACCGGTGACGGTGGATTGCGGCTGCAAGAAAACCTATTACGCCTACGTCTATCCAACCCAGCCTTACAAGATCTACGTGTGCAAGGCTTTCTGGAGCGCGCCAATGACCGGCACGGACTCCAAAGGCGGCACGCTGGTGCATGAAATGAGCCACTTCAATGTCGTAGCCAGCACGGACGATTGGGTCTATGGACAGTCCGGCGCGGCCAGCCTGGCGATCAGCGATCCGGCCAAGGCGATCGACAACGCCGACTCGCACGAATATTTCGGCGAGAACACCCCGGCGCAGCAGTAAGCCTACTTGCCCTCGTGGCTGAAGGTCACGGGGGCGCCGCCTTCATAGCTGAGCAGGTAGCGTTGCTTGCCCGGCTTGAAGGCGTAGCTGGGGGTGATATCGATGGTGTTGCGCCGTTTGGCGCCAGGTTTCAGGGTCAGATAATCGGCAGCCGTCAGCGGGCCGCGCTTGACCATGATGCCCTGATATTCAATGATGTCGCCGCTGTCCGCATCGCGGATGTCGAATAAGCGGCCGGTGAGTTCCTTCTCGCTGGCCAGTGCGCGCGGCACTTGCACGGGAGCCGGACCGCGGTTCTCGAACTGCGCGGTCACCAGCACCCGGCCTGCGGAAGATTTTGCTGTGAGGGTGAGCATGGGCTCAAGCGCCTGCGCCGGCGTGGCGGCAAGGGCCGCCAGCAGGCAGGCAATGCGGACCGGATTAGCGGTAGAAAGCCTCAACTTTGCCCTTCAGTTGAATCAGCATCGGACGTCCTTTGCGGTCCAGCGACTTGCCGGCGGCAACCTTGATCCAGCCTTCGCTGATGCAGTATTCCTCGACGTCGCCGCGCTCTTTGTCATTGAACTTGATGCCAATGTCGCGCTTCAACACGTCTTCGTTAAAGTATTTGCTGCTTGGGTCGACCGACAGGCGGTCGGGCAGCGCTGGGGAAGTAGTCGTATCAGTCATAGTGGGCGGATTATCGCCCAGAACCCGGATTTGGGCAATCCGCACGCCACTCCAGGACGCGCGCCATCTGCGGCGGCGCGCCGCTTACCCGCTCGCCGTCGCCCTGGGTGACGTTCAGCAGGAACAGATCCAGTTCGCCCGCCATGCGCCACAATTCGGTGTCGTAGCTGGGTTCCCAGTCGCCGACCGATGCCGCCGTCAGATCGCGCAACTGCCATGCGTCTGCACCGCTGCAGCGCACGGCAACGGTGGCCCGGCTGCCGCGCTCCTCGTCGCGGAACACCAGCAACTGCTGTCCTTCGCTGCCGATCAGGATCTGCGGACGTGCAATCGGGATCTTTTTCGTACCGCCGCCGCCCAGCGTGAAGGGCGTCGTACGCGCGCCAACCGGCGCGCTTACCCAGCCGCTGTCGCCCAGATAGACGATGCGGTATTGCGGGACCTTGCTCCCCTCTTCCCGCCAGTACGTTGCAATATAGGGCCGGCCCTGTGCGTCGGCCGACATGGAAGTCTGGTTGATCAGCTCATGCTTCTGCGGCACGCGCGCCGCGTATTCGGCGCTGGCAGCGGTAATCGGCAAGACATAAGGCTTCCCGTCCGAGCGTTCCCAGGTCTTGCCGCCATCGCGTGATCGGGCGTAGGCGATATCGTGGTTGCTGGCCACGTCCGGCGATTCGCGCCAGACCCAGGACAGGTGAATCGTGCCGCGCCCGTCCACGAAGGCCTGCCAGTAGGCGTTGCGCTTGCCCTCGCCGTCGATCAGGTTGGAATGCACGCGATGCCAGATGCCGCCTGCATAACGGTTGACGACCAGGTTGCCGTTACCGGACCCGCCATCGCGGTACAGGAACAGCAGGCCGCCATCGGGCAGCCTGTGGAATTCGGGGTAAGTGACGCGGGTTTCGTTTTGCCCTGTCATTGGCTGCGGCGTATCCAGCTCCAGCGAGCCTGGAGCGACGCCACGTGCGTAGCGCAGATGCGAATTGTGGTGGTCCCAGGCGACGTGCAGGAAACCTTCAGCGTCGGCCATGATGCTGATCGCATTGTGCGCATCGCTTGAACTGCCGCGATAAGGTGTGCGCCTTATTTCCCATTCGCTGGCGCCGGACTTGCGCCTCGCCAGCACGAGAAAGTGCTCCTGGTCGTAGAAGGCGGCGTACTGCCAGCCGTCCGCAGTGGCCAGGGAATTCTTGCGGAAGACTACGGCGTTGACGGAGTTGGCCGCCCACGCGGGCGCGATGTCCACAATGCGCGGCGGAGCGCCTGCAGCGGGCGCGCTCATTCCGCCCACTGCGGCGTCGGGGCGCGCAGCACCCGCGTGCCCCGCCCCCGTATAACCCGCACCGGCATGGCCGGCACCCGCACTGGCCGCGGCGGCCTGCCCCGTGCCGGCGACGAGCGACAGACTGCACGCCGCGCACGCCACACACGCAACGCGGGCCAGCGTGCGGCGCGCCGCACCCATCACTTCACGTACCTCGCCATCTCGCTGGCCGCCAGCAGGAAGGCCCCCACGCCAAACGGCGCCGTCGAGTTCTGGTCCACGATCTGGCCCGGAATCGCGCGTTCACCGATCGGCTGCACGTAGCCGAACTTGCCGTCCGCCTGCAGCGCCACCTTGCTCAGGAAGTGCCAGCTGCGCGCCACCACGGGAGCATATTCGGCCTTGTCCAGATAGCCGTTATTCATGCCCCACAGATAGCCGTAAGTGAAGAACGCGGTGCCGCTGCTTTCCGGACCAGGCGCCTGCTGCGGATCGAGAATGCTGCGGGTCCAGTAACCGTCCGGATGCTGCACAGGCTTCAGCACCGCCGCCATGCGCTTGTAGCGCTCCACGAAGACCGGATAAGACGGATGATCCTTTGGCAGATCGGCCAGCACCCGTGCAAAGGCCGCGAACACCCAGCCATCGCCGCGCGCCCAGAAGTCCTTGCCGCCGTTGTTCGCCTTATGCTTCGGGTAGATGTACTTGGCATCGCGGTAGTACATGCCCGCTTCACCGTCGTACATCAGCTTATCGGCGTAGGTGAAATACTCCTGCAGCTTGTCCAGGTAGCGCCGTTCGCCGGTCACGGTGTACAGGCGCGTCATCACCGGCATCACCATGTAGAGGCCATCGACCCACCACCAGTAATCGCTGTTGGGAGTGCTCATCTCGTACTGCATCACTTCCAGTGCGCGGGCGATCTTGCGCGGATCTTTGGCCGGATCGCGCTTGTACAAGTCGATGTAGGTCTGGAAGCACACCTGCCAGTCGCCGAACATCACATTGTCGTCCGTTTCGCCGTACTGGTACTTCCAGTTCGCCTTCACGTCCGACTTCGCGCCCAACCAGCGATTATGCTCCGCCCACGCCGTCGAATAGCTGCGCCAGGCCTCGTTGCCGGTCAGCGCATACGCCGCCATATTACCTGTATGGTAGGCCGCCACGTCCCAGAAGGCCCACTTCTCGGGAGCGTTGTTGCGCTGCCAGTAGGCATTGGCCCGGTTCAGAGCCCCCAGCACTTCCTCTTGCGAGGCGGCGCCGGGAGCGCCTGTCGTTGTCGCGCAGCCCGTGGCCAGCGCTGCGATGCCAGCCACGGCGAGTTTCAGACAGAGTCGTCTCTTCATGCGCCGATCCATTACAGCTTGCCGCGAATGCCGAACTTGATAGTGCGCCCGTCGTACTTGGCGTAGTCCATGCGCGTGCTCTTGCCGTCGCCGTACTTGCCGGTGGCGTCTTCGAAGTAGTCATAGGACAGCGTGTTGGAGAGATTCATCGCATCCACACGGAACTCCAGGTTCTCGTTGATCTTGTAGGTGAAGTTGGCGTCCAGGTAGCCGCGGGCAGCGCGCCAGCGGATCAGGTCATCGCCATTGTTCTTCGGATTATCCGGATGCAGCGAACGGCCCTTGTAGTTGTACGAGAGACGCATCGCAATCTTGTTGTTCTCGTAGTAGGTGGTCAGGCTGTATGCGAACTTCGGCACCGAATTGACTTCGATCTGCTTACCGGCATTGGTAATCCACGGCATGCTGTTGAACGGATCGATGTGGGTATAGCTGGCCAGCCCGCCCAGGCCCTTGAACGGCTCCGGCAGGAAGGTGAAGGACTGCTGGTAAGCCAGCTCATAGCCTTTCAGCGTCTGCTCGCCCGCATTGCTGTAGGTACGCAGCGTCATCGGCAGGTTTGGATCGACCTTGCCGTTCTGGGTGTAGAAGATGGCGCCCAGTGCGGTATCCGGCAAGCCCAGTGCGCCGAAGGTGGTCTGAGTCGTGGTCGACACCGTGGCGTCGGTCAGCTTCTTGTTGAAGTAACCGGCGGACAGCAGGCCGCCCGGCTGGAAGTACCATTCCAGGCTCGTATCCAGATTCTTCGACTGTTGCGGACGCAGGTTCGGATTACCGGCCGTAGCGCTGTTGTCGAACGGATTGGGAATCACGGTCTGCGCAGCGATGATGGACAGCGATGCACGGCTGATGGTCTTGCCGTAGGAAGCACGCCACATCAGATCATCCGTGATATCGAAGGCGGCGCTGACAGCTGGCAGCACATTGCTGTAGGAGCCGTGTTCTTCGTTTGGCTGATAGGTGTTGTTGCTGCCGGTCTTCTTGAAGTTGTCGATGTCGGTTTCGGTCTTCGAGTAACGCACACCGGCGTTGACGCGCAGCTCGTGGCCCGCAAACAGCTCACCTTTGAAGTCGGACTGGATGAAGGCGGTCTTGACCTTTTCGTCGGCTGTGAAGCTCTGCGCCGGCGTGAAGGTGGCCGAGGTGTTGAAGGCCAGCGGGTCGAAGGTGCCGTAGGTATAGTCCTTCGTGAAGGTACCGAATTGGTGCGGCCAGCCGGCGCCCATGTCCAGATTGCTGATCGGGAGCGTGGAAGTCATGCCCTTGCGCAGGCTCGCATCGCCCAGCTGATTCAGCTTGGCGGTCATGTCGGTGGTGGCGTTGCGCTTGTCGACGCCCTTCTTGGTGTCGACATAGACCAGACCCGCCTTCAGGTGACCCTTCCAGTCGCCTGGCAGGCCGTAATCCCAGTCCGCCACCAGGCGGCCCTGGCGGCCTTTGTCGGTCTCGCGGGTCCAGCCGGTGCCGATGCCGAAGCCCGTGAAATTGGCCGGGTTGGTGTAATCGACCGGCGAAGACAGCGAAGGATAGACGTGGTCCGAACCGTAATCGATGGTGGAATCGACGCCGAAGATCTGGCCGGACAAGGTGTCCTGATAGCTGATTGCATCGCTGTTATTGGCGCTCAACTGGCCGGTCACGGCGAAGCCTTTGCTTGGGGTCCACTTGCCGTTGGCCGCGATGTAGCCGAACTTGGTTTCATCTTCCGTGTAAGTGACGCCGCTGCTGTAAGAGGTATTGCCGAAGGTGCCGGTCAGCAGATTGGAATCCGGATCGATATGCACGTTCAATGGAACGAAGCCGCTGTGTCCCGCCTGCCCTGCTGGTGCATTGCGATCGGTGGTCTTGCTGTTGCGGACCAGGATGCCGTAGTACAGCTCATCGCGCTTGTTCTTCAGGCGCGAATACATGCCATCCAGGCTGAAGTCGAATTCCGCGGTCTTGAACTGCACCGAGGACACCAGGCCATCACGCGTACGCTCGTTGGACGAACCGTAGAAGCGGTAGATACGCGGCAGGAAGGCATTGTCGATCTGGTCCTTGGTGTAGCCGGACAGATTGGCGCGCGGATCGTTGTAGTCCAGCGCCACGGCGAAGTTACCCTGCACCGGGCTCTTGCTGCCATTGAAGGAGCTGTTGTAGCCGCCGGTCGCTTCAAAGCCGGACCGGTTATTCACGGCCTTCGAATGCGAACCGCCGATCAGGAAGCCCCAGTTGCCCCAGGTGTTCGAATACAGCGCGAAGCCGGAAGGATCGGTTTTCTCCGAAGTGGTGTTGTAGGAACCGTTCAGCGCATAGCGCACGGTGCGCTTCGGATTATCGAATGGACGCGGCGATTGCAGGTCCACCACGCCACCCAGACCGCCCTCGGTCAATTCGGCCAGTGGCGATTTGTAGAAGTCGACGCGGCCAAACAGTTCGGACGCGAACACGTCGTAGTTGAAGCCGCGCGCCGCACTGCCGATGGTGGCGGTGGACGTGGTGTTGACCGGCGCGCCGTTCAGCGTGGTGACCGAATATTCAGTCGGCAGACCGCGGATCGAAATACGCTGCCCTTCGGCCGAGCTTTCGTCGCGGTTCAGGATCACACCCGGCACGCGCTGCAGCGATTCGGCCACGTTCGATTCAGGGAATTTGCCGATGTCTTCCGCCACGATCGAGTCGCGTACGCCGATGGCCTGCTGTTTCAGGTTCAGAGCCTTCTGCAGGCTGGAACGGAAGCCCGTCACCACCACGGTTTCGACCGGGGCGGTTGGCGCGTCCGGCGCAGCGGCCGGCGTTGCGGCATCGGCTGCATCGGCAGGAGCGGCCGTCTGCGCCGCTGCGTTGTTACCGTAAGCCGCTGCCAAAGCCAGGGGCAAAACGGTGGCAAGAATCGTCTTTCTCATTTGGTCTCCGTGACTGTTTTTCTGTGTTTGTTAGCATGCCCAAGTCGTCTGACAACAGGCATATGACCACGTTACCATACACTTGCCTTGCACACAAAATGATCACTACCATGAGCGGAAACCGGCAGTAAGTGTCTGATTTTGCTGACAAATCCATTAGAATTGATGAAAAATATGTGGTATCGTGACCACATGCTCTTCTGCAAATAATCGAAAAAATGATCAGTTATGCGAAAAACCAGCAAACTCAGTGAAGTGGCAAAGATCGCCGGGGTGGCCCCGATCACCGCTTCGCGTGCCATTCGCGGGGTTGGCTATGTATCCGAAGAAGCGCGCGCCCGCATCATGGCGGCCGCGGCGCAGCTGAACTACACGCCGGATATGCTGGCGCGGCGCATGCGCGGCGATAAGAGCAAGCTGATTGGCGTGTTCGTGAACAGCTATGGTCCGGTAGTGCTGCACGAGATCATCCGCGCGGTGGGCGACGAGGCGCGCAGCCAGGGCTATGATATGTTGATGTTCAATGCCGAACGCTTCGACAATCCTGGCCGCATGGCCACCAGCGAAATGCTTACCAAGCTGTGCGACGGCCTGGTGGTGGTGATGCCGACCGCGCAGGACACCTTCCTGAAAGTGCTGGAACAACAGAAGCTCAGCTCCGTGCTGGTCTGCTTCGACGCCAGGCAATTCGAGATGCCGTCCGTGGTGCCGGAAAACCGCATCGGTGCGCGTATCGCGGTGGAGCATCTGGTGTCGCTGGGCCACCGCCGCATCGGTTTCATCGGCGGCAATCCCGGCACCGGCCAGAGCGCGGAGCGTGAACGGGGTTATCTCGACGGATTGCAGGAGGCGGGTCTGCCGCATGATCCGGCATTGATGGTCAACGGCGCCTTTGCGCAATCGGGCGGCTTCTCCGCAACGGAAAAATTGCTGGCACTGGAGCCCCGCCCCACCGCTATCTTTGCCGCCAACGATGAAATGGCGTTCGGCGCCATGGACGCCATCAACAGCAAGGGCCTGAAGGTGCCGGCCGATATTTCGGTGATCGGCTTCGACGACATTCCAACCTCCAGCTACGTCTTCCCTACCCTGACCACCATGCGCCAGCCGTTCAAGGACATGGCCGTGCGCGCAGTCAGCGAGGTGGTTGCGTTGATCGAAGGCCGCGAGCCCGCCGCGGCAAGAATCGCCTTCCCGGTCGAGCTGGTAGTCCGCAATTCCACCGGACCGGCTCCGGCCTGAGGCCCATGCAGCGCGCCGGCTCCCTTCTGCGCTATACCCTGTGGGGGCTGGCTGCGGTCGTGTGCGGGCTGCTGGTTGGCGAACTGGGCATCGCCATGCGCGACCGCTGGGCGATTCCGACCGGCCTCGTGGTGCTGCGGCGCTACGGCGCCACCGACACCACGATCTCACTGCTGATGTCCGCCCTGCCTGCGGTAATCAGCGTCTTTGTCGTGCCGCGCATTGGCTATTACTCGGATCATTTCCGCAGCCGCTGGGGAAGGCGGCGGCCATTTCTGCTGGCCACCGGCCTGCTCGGCGCGCTGGCCATGGTGTGCGTAGCCTTTGCACCGGCTTTCGCGCATATCACGCATGCAGTGCTGGGCTCCTGGTCGCCGGGATTGCCGGTACTGGGCATCGCTTACTTCTGCCTGTTCTGGACTGTCTTCGATTGCGCGGCCATCACCACCACGGCGCTGTACAGCGGCTTGGTGAACGACGTGATTCCGCGCGGCTTTGTGGGCCGCTTCTATGCAGTGTTCCGCATCGTCGGCCTGGGTGTGGCAATCGGCTTTAACACTTCCGTGTTTGCGCTGACGGATGCTTATCTGTTCGAGATCCTGCTGGCGATTGCACTGGTGTTCGGGACTGCGATTCCGCTCATGTGCGTACTGACGCGCGAGCAGCCTTTGCCCGATGCACCCTCACCCAAGCCGAACGCCTCATGGCCCCGGCTGGAGGGCAGCTATTTGTGGAAGTGCGCGATGTTCATGTTCGCCGGCGTGACGTTCGGACCGTTCAACACTTTCTCGCAGAGCTATGCGCAGAGCCTGGGCATTTCACTGGCCGATCTGGGATCGATGACGGCGAGCGCTTATGCCGTGTCGATCGCTACGGCATTCGGCGTAGGCTGGCTGGTGGACCGCTTCGGCGCCATGCGCGTGTCGGGGATACTGATGGCCGCTTACTTTGCGATCGCGGTGTGCGGCTATCTGCTGGTGCATGACGCGGCGAGCTTCCGCGGATTTTATCTCGCGCACGTGCTGATGTCCGGCGCTTACTTCACCGCCGCGTCGTCGATGCCGATCGAACTGTTCGCCAGCCGCGACTTCGTTCGGTTCAATTCGAGCAAGGACATCATGGTGGCCTTCGCGGTCATTCTCGTCAGCACGGTGCAAGGCCCCATGCTCGATTTCACCGGCCACAATTACGCGCTCACCATCGCCAGCGCCGCCCTGTTCTCCCTGCTCTGCCTCGGCTGCATGGCGCAGCTCACCCTGAACTTTTCCTCCACCAGCCTGTCCAACCTCAAAACCGCAAGCCCCGAACTGCCTCACAGTTGAGCAATTCGCGCTGAAGGAATTGCGAAAGGAACTCCATGCGTCAATGCGCTGGGTCGTCGGCCTTGTGCTGGCCAATTCCACGCTGGTGGCCGGATTTTTTGCCAGGGTTGCAGGGCTATTCCAGGCCGCGGCCGGTGGCGGCCCAGTAGATGCCGCCGAAGAGGTGGTGGCGGAACAGCGGATCGCTGTAGGTTGCAGGGAGGTGTCCCAGAGCGGTGTAGAAGGAGCGGCCGCCGTCGTAGTTCTGATACCAGCTGATCGGATGGAACTTGCCCATGCCCTTCCCTTCCTTGCCCGGCCACTTCGTCTCAGGCTTGTAGGTCGATTCGTCCACCGTCAGCAGATACTTCAGCTTGTTCGACGCCGCGGGCATGAACTCATACCATTCCTCGGTCCACAGATTGCGCGGCGCCCAGCGCTCCATGCCAGGAAACTGACGGTCTTCGACTTTCAGCACCGCGGTCTGGATCGTGGGATGGACATAGAACATATGTCCCACCAGCCTGGTGTACCACGGCCAGCCATATTCCGTGTCCGACGCGCTGTGCACGCCAACGTAGCCGCCGCCCGCCTTGATGTAACGCTCGAACGCCGCCTTCTGGTCCACGTTCAAGATATCGCCGGTGGTCAGCAGGAATACCACGGCCTGGTATTTGCCCAGCTCTTTGTCGTTGAAGACACGGTTCGGATCTTCGGTCCAGAACACCGTGAAATCGTGCAGCTTGCCCAAGTCCTTGATCGCATCCACGCCAGCGGGAATAGAATCGTGGTGCCAACCACCGGTTTTCGAGAACACCAATACGTTGAACTGTGCAGCCTGAATGCAGGTGGAGGTCAAAGCCAGGACCGCGGCAAGCAAGGTTTTCATGAGGTTGTACGATGAGTTATTGGGCGGCCCCCACCGTAAATCACCGTGGCTTAATTGTCAATTGGGGCGCGCATCGTTTGAAGTTTCTCATAATGCGCATGCCAGGACAGCGCCTTCTCCAGCACGTGCGGCGTTTGTCCGCCGCGCAGCAAGGCTTCTTCAAAGTAGGCGCGCAGCTGCGGGCGATAGTCCGGATGCGCACAGCGCTCGATGACCAGCGGTGCGCGTTCGCGGGGCGCCAGACCGCGCAGGTCGGCCAGCCCCCATTCGGTGACCAGCACATCGACATCGTGCTCCGTATGGTCCACGTGAGCGACCATGGGCACCACGCTGGAGATGTCGCCATCCTTGGCCACCGATTTGCTGACAAAAATCGACAAGGCGCCGTTGCGGGCGAAGTCGCCCGACCCGCCAATGCCATTCATCATGCGCGTGCCGCCGACGTGGGTGGAGTTCACGTTGCCGTACAAATCGAATTCCAGCGCCGTGTTCAGCGCAATGATGCCCAGGCGGCGTAAGACTTCAGGATGATTGCTGATTTCCTGCGGACGCAATACGATCTTGTCGCGGTACTGCGCAATTTTGCTGAGGAAGCGCTCATGCATCTGCGCCGACAGCGTGATCGATGATGCCGAGGCCAGGGCCAGCTGGCCGGAATCGAGCAGCTCGATGGCGCTATCTTGCAGCACTTCCGAATACATGGTCAGGTTGCGGAAGGATGATTTCGTCAGGCCGTGCAGCACAGCATTGGCGACGGTGCCGATACCGGCTTGCAGCGGCAGCAGTTCTTCGGTCAAGCGGCCCGCTTTCACCTCCGCTTCCAGGAAGGCGATCACGTGGCTGGCAATGGCGTCCGTTTCCGCATCGGCTGGCTGCGCGTTGGATGGGCTGTCCGGGTGATCGGTAATGACGATGGCGGCGATGCGCGACGGATCGACCTGAATCGCGGCACTGCCAATGCGGTCACCGGGATTTATCAAGGGGATTGGTTCGCGGCGCGGACGTGCCTTCGGCAAGTAGACGTCGTGTAGTCCTTCCAGCGCGAGTGGCGCGCTCAGATTCAGCTCGATGATGATCTGTTTGGCCTGGCTGGCAAAACTGGCGCTGTTCCCGACCGACATGGTGGGCACGATGCCCCCGGTTTCGGTGATGGCAACGGCTTCGATCACCGCCACATCAACAGGAGGCAGATCGCCGCTGCGCAGCTGTTCGGCTGTTTCGGAAAGATGCTGGTCAATGAACATTACCTCGCCGGCGTTGATCTTGCGGCGCAGGGCGGCATCCGACTGGAATGGCATGCGGCGCGCCAGCAGGCCGGCGTTGGCCATCAGCGCATCGCTGTCGTTGCCGAGGGATGCCCCGGTGATGAGGGTCAGGTGCAGGGGCTCGGTCCGGGCACGTTCAGCCAGCGCCTGCGGCAGGGCCTTAGCGTCGCCGGCACGGGTGAAACCGCTCATGCCGACGGTCATGCCGTTCTTGATCAGTAGCGCGGCCTGTTGCGCAGTCATTACTTTCGCCATCAGAGCGCTGTGGCGGATGCGGTCTCCGTACATCGTATTGCCTCGTCATTTTTATGTCCTGAGTCCAGTATAGAATTCGGATATATTCTATTTATGACTTATATTCCACATGATCAGTCGAAAAATTCATGGACCTGAGATCCCTGCGCTACTTCGTTGAAACCGCGCGCCTGAGCAGCTTCACCCAGGCGGCCGAACGCCTGCATGTGACGCAATCCACCATCAGCAAGATGGTGCGTCAGCTGGAAGAAGAACTGGGAGCGCCGCTGCTGCTGCGCGATGGCCGCAACCTGGTGCTGACCGACATCGGCCGCGTCGTGTTCGAGCGTGGCGAGGAAATGCTGGCGTCGCACCGTCAGTTGCTGCTGGAAGTGAAGGATATGCAGTCACAGCGCCATGGCACGCTGACTTTGGGCATGCCCCCCATGATCAATGTGCTGTTCACGCCCGTGCTGAAGGCATTTCGCGAGCGCCATCCGGATATCACGGTGCGCCTGGTCGAAGCCCCCGGCCCGGCCATCGAGCGCCAGGTGGCCGCCAATGAGCTCGATCTCGGCCTGACGGTGCTGCCCGCCGATTCTTCACTGGACCTGGGGAGTGTCCCCGTCGCGCGCTATCCAGTGTGGGCGATGGCCGTGAAGGGCGTGTTCCGCGCCAATGCGCGCACCGTACGCCTGCATCATTTACAGGATTTGCCTCTGGTGATGCTGAACGACGACTTCGCCCTCACCCGTGCTTTGCAGGCAGCCTTTGCACAGGCAGGCATTCAGCCGCAGATCGCAGCGCAAAGCGCGCAATGGGACTGGCTGGTTGAAATGGCGTCAGCGGGGATTGGCGTCGCGCTGCTGCCTGAACCCTTCGTGCATCGCCTGTCCGACGAGCGCCTGCAGGCAGTGCGCATCGTCGAACCGGAAGTGCAGTGGGAAGTGGCGCATGTGTGGAATGGGCGCTACCTGTCGCACGCTGCGCGCGCCTGGCTTGCCATTACCAACCCATCTTCTGCTTGATGAATGCTGTCAGCCGCGCTGCGTTGGCCTGATGCTGGGCGACGCGCGGGTGGCCACGGAAGCCCGTGAAATCAAAGAACACGGTATCGATGCGAAGATCGTTCTGCTCGCGCTGGATCTGCTCCACCGCGCTGCGTACGTAGCCCGGCCACCTGGAGTCCGTAGCCGTGGCGTCCATGCTGCCCAGCGCGCAGACGATATACGCCTTCGGGTACAGCGCACGGATGCGCTGTACAAAGCGCTTGTACGCTTGCACGCGCTGGGCGTCATCCGGCATCGGCTGCAGGCGCTTTTCGTTTTCGATCAGCCATTTATCGTTCTGCATCAGGTTGATCACTACCACGTCCGGCGTCCAGCTGCTGAAGTCCCATTTGCTGTCGTTGTTGCCGACAGCGTTCAGCTGGTCGTAGAAATCCGGCATCGTGAAGGGGAACCAGCTGATCATGATGCCGATGCCGCTTTGCGAGGTCACGTGCACTTCTGCATCCAGATTGCGCGCCGTGATCGACGCATAGGACATGAAGTTGTTCTTCTCGCTCGCCAGATTGTCCGGGCCATTGTCGGGCGCCTCGTTGCCCATGCCACTCGTAATCGAATCGCCGAAGAATTCGATGTGGCGCTGATGACGCGGAGGCGGTGGCAGCAGTTTGCCGCCGTCAGCCAGTTCCAGCCCCTGAAAGGTGGTCGCGCCCTCCTCGCCTTCGGTACGCTTGGTCACCAGGAAGCGATGCGCCCCCGGCGTCAGGCCCGCCGCAACCGCATAAGTGCCGCTGCCTTGCGCCGCATGGACGACGGTAGGATGGGCGAGATCGCCATCAATGAAAACGTTGAAGTAATTCTTGCCCTGCTGGTCATCCAGCTTCAACGACAGGCTGCCGCCGGTGAAATTGCCTTCGATGCTGCTGCCCGGCCAGGACAGCACGGGACCGCCCGGATTGGCGAAATCGATGCGGCCAGTGTATTGAAGGCGCTCGTCGTCCGGCTTGACAACAACCCCAGCCAGCACCTGGCCGGCGATCAGCATGGCCGCAAGGCCGTAAACCCAATTCCGGATTTTCATTCGTATAGTTAGCAAAGGAAAGGTCGACCATATTAACCGGAACTGAGCATGTCCATGCCCTGACAATAGGGATAGCCCAGGCCGGCGTGGGTACGATGCCTCACATTTGCCGGGAGTCCGCCCGGCACGGCTGGTCAACGGCTGTCCTCCCCGCGCCAGCCGCCACTTTCGGGCGGCGGCAGCAAGCCCCAGCCCAGCTGGCGACGGATTTCAGGAATAGATGGTGGCGGACATTGTTGGGTCTGCCGAGTGGCCATATAGTGCCGAACTTGCTCTTTGGTCGGCTGGTTCTGCTGTTTCATCTCTGCGATGCCTCCTTGCTGGAGAACAGCTTAGGAGGCGCGGCAGCACACTACCAATACAATATTCAGGGCAAGCGATATCTTTTTTGATATAGCTCAGTGCGCCGGCAGCGCCAGGCGCAGCTCAGGCTCAGGCAATTCGGCCCGCGGTTCGATCGAAACCGGGCCGGCGGCGCCGAGCTTGAAATAGCTCACCAGCTGGGTCAGCTTGTTCGCTTCTTCGTGCACCGATTCGGCCATGGCAGCCGCTTCTTCCACCAGTGCAGCGTTCTGCTGGGTGACGGTATCCATGTCGCCGATGGCATTATTGATTTCGTGGATGCCGGATTCCTGCTCCGAGCTGGCAGAGCTGATTTCGCCCATGATATTGGTCACGCGTCCGATGCTGGCCACGATCTCGCTCATGGTGTCGCCGGCCGCATGCGCCAGCGTGGTGCCGACTTCAATACGCTCGGCGGAGTCGTTGATCAGGGTCTTGATTTCACGTGCCGCCGTGGCGGAGCGCTGCGCCAGATTGCGCACTTCGGTCGCCACCACCGCGAAGCCGCGCCCCTGCTCACCGGCGCGCGCCGCTTCGACCGCAGCATTCAGCGCCAGAATATTGGTCTGGAAGGCGATGCCATCGATGACCGAGATGATGTCCACGATCTTCTTGGCGGACTCGCTGATTTCGTCCATGGTCTGCACCACTTCATCCACCACCTTGCCGCCCTTGCCCGCCACCGACGATGCCGACACCGCCAGCTCGTTGGCAGTGCGGGCGCTGGTCGTATTCTGGCGCACGGCGGAAGTCAGTTCTTCCATCGACGATGCGGTTTCCTGCAGTGCGCCGGCCTGGTGTTCGGTGCGGCTCGACAGATCCAGATTGCCGGACGCCAGTTCCTTGGATGCGTCGTCAATCGTATGAGCGCCATCACGCACCTGTTCAACGATGCCGCCCAGACGCACCGTCATATTGTGCAAGGCGTCGAACAGCAGACCGAATTCATCGTAGCGGTGCTGCTCGCGGGTGGGACGCAGATCGCCCTCGGCGACACGGGTTGCCAGATCCACCGCGTGATTCAGGGGCACCACCACGCTGCGGGTGATGATCCAGGCGAAGGCGCCGCCAAGTCCCAGCGCCAGTAAGCCGAATGCGATCAGCACTGCGCGGCTGCTTTGATATTCCGATGCCGATTCATCGGCCAGTGCCTGCGCTTCCTTGGTCTGGTGCGCCAGCAGCTGCTCCAGCGCCGTGGTGAACTGCGCGAAAGTGGACTTCAGCGTGGAATCGGCAAGCTGCTCGACTTCCTGGGTACGGCCCATGTCCTTGAAGCTGAAAACCTGCTTGCGCACCGCCATGTACGCCTGTTTCTTTTCCTCGGCAGCTTTCAGCAGCGCCAGTTCGTCGGTGTCGCGCGTTTTCGCGGTCAGCTTTTGCTCGATGGCGTTAGCAACTTTATCACCCTCGCCAAGCTGCGCCTGGAAAAATTCGCCCACTTCCAGGCTGTCGCTCTTGGCAATGGTCAGCGTGCGCACGCCATTCAGTTTTTCAGCGCCCAGCCAGTCGGACGCCAGCTGCTGCTTGGCCAGTTTGTCATTCACCAGATACTCCGTCGTCAGATGCGCGGAGTGCAGGCGCCACAGCGCGAGGCCGGTAATACAGGCCAGCACGAACAGCACGAGGGCGAACGAGGAGAGAACCTTGGGGCCCGTCTTAAGTTTCAAAGAAGTCATGAGGTATGAGTAAGCAGGAATTTGGTGCCGGTATATTTCCCGACCGCCGGCGCCGGTAGAGCATCCTTGATGGTGCTGGTTTGGTGCTCTTCTACAGAGACTCAGCGATCTTAACCACCAAATATGACAGGCGTTTTAACTGGAGCGATAACTCCAAAATATTTGTGTTAGTTAAAAGGCATGCAGTGTTTATAAGGGCTCCTGCAATTTTGTTCAATATTTTGAGCACGGCTTCCTCCACACTGCCTTCCTATCAATCCAGGACAGGAGGCAGACATGAACGGCGTCGTGATCGCCATGGCAATATTCGGTCTGGTCGGTGCGATAACACCCGGGCCAGTCAACGTATTAGCACTTCGATATGGACTGCATGGCGGCTTCGCGCGCCCACTAGGCTACGTACTGGGTGCCAGCGGCAGTTATGGCGCGCTGGTCTGGCTGACAGGCGTTGGCGCCGCACCACTGCTGGCCTACCCTGCGCTTACGCAGCTGGTGCGCTGGATCGGCGCCGCATATCTCGCTTACCTTGCCTGGCGCATTGCAACCGCGCCAGAGACGGCTTCTGATGAAGCGCTCCGCCATCACACTGCAAGCACATGGCGCGCTGTGGTGGATGGCATGCTGGTTCAGAGTCTGAATCCCAAAGCGTGGCTGGTCGCCTTGTCCGGCGTGGTGCTGTTCAGCGAGCACTCCTCGCTCGAGCGGTTCTGCACGATCTCGGTGATTGCATGCATCGCCGGTGTCGGCTGCTGGGCGGTCGCGGGACGATTGCTGAAAGCCTGGCTGGCGCCGCCGCACCGGCAGCGCCTTTGCAATCGCCTGCTGGGTGGCGTGCTCGGACTCACGGTGCTGCTTATGCTAAGCTGATTCGCATGCCTTCTGCCCACAATATCCTGCGCGACGCTAATTCCCCCTGGTGGGAACTGCGCATCAGCGTCGACTCCAGCGACTGCTATCGGCCGCATACGCACGACGAGTATTCGATCGGCCTTGTCGATTCCGGCAGCGCGGTTTTTCAGCATCCGTCCGGACCAGCTGATATCGGCGCGGGAACCGTGGTGCTGATCGAGCCGCATGTCGTCCACGCCTGCAATACAGTGACGCCTGCGCGCTGGTCCTATCGGATGCTGTATATCGATGCCGCGTGGCTGCACGATGCCATCGGAAGCCAGTCTGAATTCGTCACGCACTGCGCGAGGGATGCCGCCCTGTGGGCAGCGCTTGATGGCTTACTCAACTCCCCGCAGCACCTTTCCGAGCTACTGCCGAAAGTGCTGGCCGGCTGGATGCGGCCGGCGGTCGCCGGCGCTGCGACAGCGAAACAACTCGCACCTGCCGAAGCGCTGATGCGGTCGGAAGGCGGCTTGCATCTGAGCGTGGCGACATTGGCCGAGGCTTGCGGCATGACGCCGTCCACTTTCATCCGCCAGTTCAGCAAACGCTATGGCATGACGCCAGGCGACTATCTGCAGGATAAGCGCGTGAACGAAGCGCGCAGCTTGATTGGCAAAGGCATGTCCATCAGCGAGGCCGCGTTCGCGATGGGCTTCGCCGACCAGGCTCATTTGCAGCGCTCATTCAAGCAGCATCACGCCATGACACCCGGGCGCTATTCCCAATCCATATAGCTAACTCGCTACCTACCATAGCTCCGGTATCCCGACTGGATTTAACATGCAATAAAACAAACAAAGCATGTTCCAGGGAGACGCCATGTGTATCGTTCGACGCCTGTTCGCGGGCTTAAGTAGCATCCTGTTGATGTACGGCGCTCAGGCAGCGCCTGCCGTAACGGTCGCGCGCATCGATATGCCGCAAGCCCGCTTCGCTACCGGCGACGACCCGCAGCGCGCGCAACCTGGGTTTGACGACAGCAGCTGGGCCAACATCGACACCACCCATAACTATGAAAAGCAAGGCTTCGATGGCTATGACGGGTATTCCTGGTATCGCATTCACGTAACGATTCCCTCTTCGCTGAAAGCCGGCAGCGACTGGCCGCAGCGCTTACACGTGTACCTGGCCGCCATTGACGATACCGACGAAACCTACCTGAACGGCGTATTGATCGGAAAAACGGGCCGCATGCCGGAAGACGCCGGCGGCTTCGACGGACGCGCACAGGCACTGCGAAACTATCAGGTCGATCTGGCGAAAGTACCGGTGCACTGGGATCAGGACAATGTCATCGCGATCCGCGTGTATGACGGCGTTGGCGGTGGCGGATTCTATAAGGACGCGCCCTTTCTCACCATTCCCAACCGCGCCGACGGTCTGCGCCTGAGCGCCGACCGCGCCCATTTCGATTTCCGCCCCGACGGCAAGGTCGCGCTTGCCCTATCCGTCGCCAACGAATTCGCGACGCGCCAGCGCGGCAAGCTTGAACTGGAATTATTCGACCAGCGCAGCGGCAAGGCACTGCAACGCCGCAGCACCGCGCTGGCCGTCGCGCCCAGCCAGTCGCAAACCTTGCACTGGACGTTGCAGACCGGCCCCGGTGTTGAGGCAAAGCTGCGTTTCGTCGATGCGCAATCGGGACGCAGCGTCACGTCCACCCTGCCGCTGCCCTACCTGCTGACGCCTGCCGACGGACCTGCGCCGGCGATCCATGGCGCGCGCGTGCTGGGCGCCCGGCCTGGCACACCGCTGGTATTCCGCATCCCGGCAACCGGCACGGCCCCACTGCATTTCGCGGCCGACGATTTGCCCGCCGGACTGACGCTCGATGTGGACACCGGCATCATCCGCGGCACCGTGCCGGCGGCAGGCGAGTATGCCATCACCCTGCGCGCAAAAAATACCATCGGCGCGACGAGCCGAATCTGGACGCTGCAAGCCGGCGACCAGCTTGCGCTCACGCCGCCGCTGGGCTGGAACAGCTGGAATGCCTTCGGCGTCAATGTCAGCGATGAGAAAGTGCGTGCCAGCGCGCGCATCATGGTCGATTCCGGCCTGGCCGCCAAAGGCTGGAGCTCCCTGAACATCGACGACGGCTGGCAGGCGGAGGCACGCGCCGCCGATGGCGAACTGCCCGGCAACGAGCGCTTTCCGGACATGGCTTCCTTGGGCAATTACCTGCACGGCCTTGGCCTGCGCTTCGGCATTTACTCCTCACCTGGCCCTACCACCTGCGGCAAATTCCAGGGCGCTTACCAGCACGAAGCGCAGGATGCCGCGACCTACGCGCGCTGGGGTGTGGACTTCCTCAAATACGATCTATGCAGCTATGGTGACCTGATCGCCAAGACGCCAACGCTGGAAGCGCATATGAAACCCTTCCAGCTGATGGGCGACGCCTTGCGCACCCAGCCGCGCAGCATCGTGTTCAGTCTTTGCCAATACGGCGAACAGCAAGTCTGGACCTGGGGGCCAAAGGTCAACGGCCAGGCATGGCGCATGACCGGCGACATCGTCGACAGCTGGCACAGCGTGCTCGAAACCGGCTTCAGCATCGCGCCCTACAGCCAGTATGTTGCGCCTGGCCGCTGGAACGATCCCGATATGCTCGTGGTCGGCCACGTCGGCTGGGGCGATCCACGCCCATCGCGCCTGACGCCGGACGAGCAATATAGCCACATCAGCCTCTGGAGCATGCTCGCCGCTCCGCTGCTGCTCGGGAATGACCTCAGCAAGCTCGATGCCTTTACCCTCAACCTGCTGACCAACTCCGAAGTCCTGGCCATCAATCAGGACGCGCTGGGCAAAGCCGCCGCGCGCGTACATGAGCAGGACAATTGGCAGATCTGGGTTAAACCGCTGGAAGACGGCAGCAAAGCGGTCGGCATCTTCAATATGGGCGATACCTTCCGCCGCCTGCGCCTCGACCCGGCGCAATACGCCATGGACAAGGCAGGCCAGTCCTACCAGGCGCGCGATGCCTGGCGCCAGCGCGCACTGGCCCAAACGTCCGGCGAGATTGATGCCGAAGTACCGGCACACGGCGTGTTGCTGCTGACCGTGCGCTGATGCTAGCTGTCAAATGGCGCATCGTTAATCAGATCGCATATATCGGGGCACTGGAAGCCATGGACATGGCGATGGCCAATATCGGCCAGGCCCGTGCCCAACGCGGTGTGCGGCTTCTTTCGGACCACGCCGGCAATCGCTTCGGTAAAGGCGGCCTTCATCCCGATACGCGGATAGCGCTCCAGCGTCTCGTCGACCAAAGCCGGCGTGATTTCATCCAGGCGCAGACCGAAGACGTCAACGTGCGCACCAAAATGCAGGAGCGCCACTTCAGGCTGGCGCCGGTCGGCCAGGCCTGCACTGGAGTGAAGCGCGATCGCGTCCCACACCAGCTCCGCCTTGGATTCCGGATAGGCATTATCCCGCAGGAAGCGGCTGGCGGCATCGGCACCATCCACCTCGAAACGCTGGTCGGCGGAGAATTCATCGGTCAGGCCCAGGTCATGCAGCATCGACGCCAGGTATAAAAGCTCCCGGTCATAGTTCATTCCCCGGCGCCTGCCGATAAATTCCGAGAACCACCAGGTCCGGTGTAAGTGGTGCAACATTGGCTTGCTATGCACCCGTTCGATGAGCGCGCCCGCTTTTCGGGTCAACGCCGAATCCGGCGCAGCAATCCCGCCGATCGTAACGACTGTATTCATATTTCCTCCGCAATTGAAAATGCTCTGACGTCATTCTAGGAAAGCACCCTTCGGCACAAATGACTGTCTTCAGATGATTTGTGCCAAAATACTGGCATCGACATCAGCAGGAGGCTCCGATGAAAAAGCGGGTCCTGAACAGAAAACGCGTTGTCATTCTTGGTTTGCCGCCCGTCGACACACTCGACGTAACCGGTCCGGCGGAGGTATTCGCCTACGCAAATAAACTGCATGGCGGCGAGCCTTATCAACTGGAACTGATTTGCGCAGGCCCATCGCTCGACCTCGAGAGCGAAACAGGCATCGGACTCAAGGCGCACAAAACGCTGGACGAGGAGCGCCGTGACCGCACGCCGATCGACACCCTGATCATCGCTACCGGCTTCAGCGCCATTGACAGAATGGATCTGCCAGCCATCGACTGGATTCGCACCCGCTCCTCAAAAATCCGCCGAATTTGCTCCATCTGCGTGGGTGCGTTCGCATTGGCCGAAGCCGGACTTCTGAATGGACGGAGAGCGACGACGCACTGGGGCATGGCGCAGCGCATGGCTGAACGCTTCCCGTCGATTGAGGTTGATCCCGCGCCTATCTGGATCAAAGACGGGAATATCTATACCTCCGCCGGCATATCTTCCGGTATCGATCTGGCCCTTGCACTGGTGCGCGAAGACCTGGGCGATGCGACTTCGCTGGACATTGCCAAAAGCCTTGTACTGTTCTTGCGCCGTCCTGGTGGACAGGCACAGTTCAGCGCTTCCCTTCGCTCGGAACAAACAAGTAATCCCAGCCTGGATGAATTGCGGGTCTGGATCAGCGAGCATCTTGCCAGCGAACTCACATCCGGCATTCTGGCCGAGCGCCTGTCCACCAGCGTCAGAACCCTGATACGCACCTTTCAGCGCGAGTTGCATATGACGCCGGCCAAATATGTCGAAGAAGTGCGGCTCGAAGCTGCTTGCCGCGCTCTTGAGCTGGGAGCGCGCTCAGTGGAAGACATCGCGCGCCGTTGCGGCTACCATAGCGTCGACGTATTGAGGAAGGCGTTTGCGCGGCGCTTCGGCGTAACGCCCAAAGAATATGCAGAGCGTTTTGCAGCTTAAGGACTGGACATCAGATGAACATGTTATTCGCAATTGTGGCCGCCGCTGGAATCGGCGGCGGCGTCAACGCCGATGTGGCGCCGGCCGCGTGGCAGCAGCCGCTGGACAATCTTGCGCAGGTGGCCTGCCACAATTGCTATGAGCCGCAGTACAGTCATGGGTTGCCGTACACTGCGGCGCTTGTCCACGTCAAAACCGTCGAAATCGATATCTGGGATGAGCGCGACACGGCGGCAGGTGACGCGCTGCCTGAGCACTGGTTCGTGCGCCATAACGGCAGTCCGGATCACGCCAGCGGAAACGACAACAGCTGCGTCGGCGAAAGCAATGACTTGCGCGCTTGCCTTGGTAATATCCGCGACTGGAGCCGCGCCAATCCGAACCACTTCCCTTTGATCGTCATTCTCGATAAGAAGCAGGATTGGTCGGCGGGCCGCATGCCGCAGGACCTCGACCATCTCGCGCATGAGATCCTGGGCAGTTCACTGTACAGCCCGGCCCAGCTGGATCAGTTTCACGCGCAGCGCAGCGGCAGCCTGCGCGACAAGGTGCGCATCGGCGGCTGGCCGAAGGCGCAAGACCTGCGCGGGCGCATATTGCTGGTCCTGAACGGGAATGGCCTGCAGCGCTATCTGCAGGATCAGGGCTTGCGCGGACTCGTTTTCGTATCGCCGCCGACTGAATCGGCTGCCGAAGCTGACGGGCTTCCGCGTGGCTTCGATCCCGCCAGTGCAGGCCTGATCGTGATGCACAATATGAAGTCCGATTTCCGCGCTGCGTCGGCCGCGGTGGCGCGCAATCACTTCATTGGCCGGGTCTGGGGCGATGACAAGGAAACCTTCACGCAGCAGATGGGCAATCGCACGCAGCTCTCTGCCTACTACAACTATATGTCGCAGCAGGCGAATGGCTATCGCATCGTGCCAATGCCTACTGCAGCGGGCGCGGCTTCCAGTCAGCCGCCCACGTCGACGGCGCCGGCCCCATAACAAATTCCAGCTTGCCGCCGGCGACGATCTGCGCGTGCGAAATGACCGGCACGCTGAGCGGCTTGCCGTTCAAGGTGACCGACTGCACGTAGACGTTCTTTTCGCTGTTATTGGCCGCGCTGATCGCAAAGCTATTCCCGTTCGGCAGTTTCAAGGTGACATTGCCGAACAGCGGGCTGCCGATCACATACTCCGCCGAAGCGGGATTCAGCGGATAGAAGCCCATGGCGGTGAACAGATACCAGGCCGACATCTGACCGCAATCTTCGTTGCCGAGAATGCCCTCGACCGTATTGCTGTAGGCCTCGGCCGCGAGCGCGCGCACGCGGGCCTGGGTCTTCCATGGTTCGCCGACGTAGTTGTACAGGTAGCCGTAATGGTGGCTTGGCTCGTTGTCGTGGCGATTGTGGCCGCCGTTGAAATGCTCGTCCAGCTTTGCGCCGGCTGCTTTGGCGCCGCCCAGCAGCTGTACTACGCCCGGCACGTCATGCAGAGGCGAGAACAGATAGACCCATTGGTCGCCTTCGGTCCATCCCTCGTTCAAATGTGCCCAGCTGCCGTCGCTGTTACGCGCCTGCAGGAATTGCGTCTGCGGGTTGAATAGTTTTTTATAGTTCTGCGAGCGCTGCATGAAGTAGCGGTAATCCTGCTCCTTGCCGACCGCCTTGGCAACTTGCGCCACCGCGTAATCGTCATAGGACTCTTCCAGCGTGCTGGATGCCGATTCGGACACTTTATCCGCAGGGATGTATCCCAGCTTGAGGGCGTAGCTTAGGCCCGCCCTGCTTTCATAGGGCGTTTCCGGTTCGCGGTCCAGCCAGCGGCGCGTGACGTCGCCGTCGGGTGGGCCCATGGCGTCCTTGTAGACCGCCTGATAGGCCAGTTGATAATCGAAACCTTTGAAACCTTTGTTGATTGCCTCGGCCACCAGCGAATCGGCATGAGTGCCGATCATGATGTTGGTGTAGGACGGATTCGGCCACTTCGGCATCCAGCCGCCTTCCTGGTAGTTCTGCAACAGCGAACGGACCATGCCGTCGATGCGCTCGGGCGCCACGAGGGTCAGCAGGCTGTTTTCGGCGCGGTAGGTGTCCCAGATGGAGAAGGCGGTGTAAGACTCGCCCTCGTGTACCTTGTCGTCAAAGGCGCTGTAATAGTGGCCGTGTTCGGAGAACTGCTTTGGATACAGCAGCGCGTGATATAGCGCGCTGTAGAAGATCTTCTTCTGATCGTCGCTGGCGCCTTGCACGGTGAGCAGGCCAAGCTTGCGGTTCCAGGTATCGTTCAGGGCATCGCGCACGCCTTCGAAATCCCATGACGGCATTTCCGCGCCGAGATTGCGGCGCGCCTGCTCAATGCTGATGAACGACTTTCCGACCTGGACTTCGATCTGCTGGCCTTCAACGCTGATATAGGCGCCGACGTTGTCCGCCGTGAGTTCCATCTCGCCGGGACGCGAGAAAGTACGGGAATAGGTATTCTGCGTTTTGAACGGCTGGCGGAAGCGCGCCACGAAGTAGCCCTTGAAGTTGGGCAGTTTCATCGGCCCCAGATGCGCGTCCATGCGGTCCGGATTGTAGCCAACGATCTCGCGGTGTTCCGGGTCGATCTTCACATAGCCTGTAATGCCGGGGCGCGTGACTTCAAGCAGCACATTGGCGCTGCGTCCCTGAGGATAGGTAAAGCGCAGATAGCCAGCGTGGTCGCTGGCGGTCATCTCGGCCTTGATGCGATGCGCGGCATCCGCGCCCATCGTCACCGCGTAATAATAAGGCGTGCTTGTTTCATCTTCATGACGAAACGGCAGGCGGCGGTTTTCCGGAGCGAAGTCGACACCGCCCGCTTGCGGCATCAGCGTGATGTAGCCGTAGTCCCCCATCCAGATTGCCGGTTGATGGGTGCCGATAAAGCCTTCAATGAACTGGTCGTGGTATTCGTAGGAGCTGACGCTGATACGGTTCTGGCGCGTTTGCGGGGTCCAGTTGGTCATGCCGAAAGGTGTCGTCACCAGCGGCATGGTGCCGCCGTAATCGGCGCCTTGCCCGCCAGTGCCGATGTAGGTGTTAACCCAATCGACCGGCGCTGCGGGTGCTGCGCCGGCCATGATTGGGACAGCAAAGCAAATGACCGTCGCCCATTGTTTCGAGGTCCGCAGCATTGCGCGGGAGATTTCAAACATAGCCATTCCTCATGTCAGCACATGGGGCAGCACTGTAGCATATGGGGACAGTCTTTTCTTTAGCTGAATTGTCGATTTACCAGCGGTGGCGCACGAACGGAGCGACGCGCTTTTCGTAGATGCTGCGCAGCGCCTCCATCGTTGATTCGCTCAAAGCGGGTAGTTCACTCGCGCCACTATTGGACTGGGCCTGCATGGCATTTCTTGCACCCGGAATGACCGTGCTGACGGCATCGTTCATCAAAATCCACCGCAAGGCAAACTGCGCCATCGGAATGCCATTCGGCACCAGATCGCGGACTTCTTCGACAACCGACAGCGCGACGTCATAAGGCACGCCGGCGAAGGTCTCGCCGACGTCAAAGGCCTCGCCGTTGCGATTGAATGCACGATGGTCATCGGCGGCGAACACGGTGCCGGCGCTCATCTTCCCGGTCAGCAGCCCGGAGGCGAGCGGTACGCGGGCGATGATTCCGACGCCACGTTTTTTGGCTTCGGCAAAGAAGAGCGACGCCGGCCGCTGCCTGAAAATGTTATAAATTATTTGTACCGATTGGACGTTGGGATACTCGATCGCCTTCAGGCCCTCTTCCACTTTTTCGACAGAAACGCCATAGTGGCGGACTTTTCCAGCGGCGGCCAGATCGTCCATGTAGCCAAACACTTCGGCCTGGTAATACACTTCCGTCGGCGGGCAGTGGAGCTGCACCAGCTCCAGGCAGTCGGTTTTCAGATTGACGAGCGAGCGCTCAACGAAAGCCCTGAGGTTTTCCCGGTTGTAGCCCTGTGCAACGTGCGGAGACAGCCGGCGACCGAGTTTGGTCGCCACCATTGGTTTATCTCCACCGCGCTCCCTGAGCACTTCCGCGATCAGCTGCTCCGAGCGGCCGTCCCCGTACACATCGGCGGTGTCGATAAAGTTCGTCCCCTGGTCCAGCGCCGCGTGCAGCGCGGCCTTGGCGTCGGACTTCGACACATCGCCCCAAGCGCCGCCAATGGCCCAGGCGCCAAATCCGATTTCGGAAACGCTGGTTCCGGTATGTCCCAATAATCTCTGCTTCATTGCTGCGCATGCTCCTATGGCATCAGTTGTCCACCATTGATTTCAATTATCTGGCCGGTGATGTATCCAGATAAAGCCTCTGATGCGAGGAAAAGAAAAGCGCCAACGCATTCGTCCGGAAGACCCGCCCGCTGCATTGGAATTGCCGCGCACTGCACCTCGAACAGGTGATCAGGCGTATCGCGGTCGTGGAAAGCTGTTTGAATCAGTCCCGGCGAAACCGCGTTGACGCGGATTTTGTCCGCCACAAATTCCTTGGCCTGGCCCCTGGTGAGGTTGCTCACAAAACTCTTGGACGCGCCGTATAAGGCCGCACCATTCCCTCCGCCATTGCGGGCCGCAATCGACGTGGTGTTGATAATGAAACCGCCACCCGCGGCCTTCAAATGGCGATGTGCCGATATGGAGGCTTGCCAGACCGATCTGGCATTCAAGCTGACGACGCGGTCAAAATGATCCATCGATGCCTCGGTTGTCGGGATGCGCCCAAGCATGGCGCCGGCATTGTTGATGAGCCCATCCAGCCCGCCCAGGATCTCGGCTGCCTGGTTCACAACAAACGCCGCGGCATCCGGCAATTCCAGGTCGCCTTGTACGAGCAGAATCCTGTCGGGCGACATTGCTCGCAGCTGCTCTGCATCCTGTTTGCTGGCGTTGTAGTGCACGACGACCCGTGCGCCCTGCTGCGCCAGGCCAAGCGCGACTTCAGCGCCTATGCCGGTGGAGCCGCCAGTCACCAGCACGCGCTTACCGGCCAAATCCCCTATTTTGATCCCCGCGAGTTTCATATGTCCTCTACACAAAGGTAATAGTTATATTCGGGTTCGCGTGCGCGATGCTAAGATTTGAGTTGAAAGGCATTCATCGCAACGCTGAATCAAAATCAACTATGTCTATTTTTGACCGCATCGACCTTCCCGACCTCCGGGTCTTCCTCACCATCATGCGCACGCGCAGTTTCAAGGGAGCGGCAATCCAGCTTGGACTGACGCCATCTGCCGTGAGTCATGCCATGCGCAGGCTGGAGGAACGGCTGGGTACCAAGTTACTGAATCGTTCAAGCAGAGCGATCGCGCCTACCGATATCGGCCGGGACCTTGCACAAAAGCTGGAGGATGGCTTTGAAAAAATCGGACTGGCACTCGCCGAGCTGGATGCGCCAGGCGCCGGGCGCTATGGTGAGTTGCGCCTGAACGTTTTCTCGGATGCCGCTTACTTGCTGATTGCTCCAGCTATTCCGGAGTTCGCGAAGTTGTGTCCGGAGGTCAGATTAACAGTCGTGGTAGAAGACCGTCCCATCGACATCGTCGCGGAAGGCTATGACGCCGGCATCCGCTACGGCCACTATGTTCCGGAAGATATGGTGGCCGCGCCCCTGAGCGGGCCGCAGCGCTGGATTGTGGTCGCGGCGCCCTCGTATTTGGCGAGCCACGGTGCACCGCTGCATCCCGACGATCTCGCCAATCACAACTGCCTGCAGCTTCTGCTTGGCGACAATTCGAGCTACCGGTGGGAACTGGGGCGCGGCAAGGGGAAAAGCCGCATCCGCGTTCCCGGCGCGATAACGATCAACGACACCGCGACCACCATTAGCGCTGCACAATCCGGCGTAGGCCTGGCTTATGTGCTGGAACAGCGGATCGCACGCGAGCTGGAGGATGGCAGTTTGCAGCCCGTTCTGGCCGATTACGCGTGTAAAGGCGAGCCCTTCCACATGTATTACAGCGGCCGCAGGCACACCCATCCGGCGCTGCGGAAATTGATCAACATCATACGGGTTCAGCAGGGATTGAGCCCCCTCAGTGGTTCGGTGAAGACGGCAAAATCGAACGCGCTCTGAGCTCGCATTGGCCGAACGCTAAAATTTATAGTTCGGCAACATGGCGCCCCTCCCCTATTGGTTCGGACCTGGCTCCGGTATCATTCGGGTATGAATGAGATTTCTTTCCAACCTTTTGTTATTGGTGTCGCCGGCGGAAGCGGCAGCGGCAAGTCTACGGTTTCCCAACAGGTGCTGGCTTCGTTCGGCGCCGATATGGTTTCGGTGGTGATGCAGGATGACTACTACCGCGATCAATCCGATCTGACACCTGAAGTTCGCCGCCAGCAGAATTACGACCATCCACAGGCTTTCGACTGGCCACTTCTGGTGCAGCATGTCCAGGCCCTGCGCAGCGGCCAAGCGATCGAGATGCCGGAGTACGATTTCACCATCGATAATCGCTCCAACAGAACCATACCTGTTAAGCCAGCGCCGGTCATCGTGATTGAAGGACTCTTTGCGCTGTATAACGAGGACTTGCGCAAATTGATGTCGCTGAAGATCTTTGTCGACACCGCGTCCGACGTTCGTTTCATCCGCCGCATGCAAAGGGATATCGCCGAGCGCGGCCGCTCGCTGGAAAGCATCGTCGAACAGTATCTGGGAACGGTGCGCCCCATGCACAAGCAATTTATCGAGCCAACCAAGCGCTACGCCGATGTCATCCTGCCCCACGGCGCTAACGGGCCGGCCGTCGATGTCATCACCACCAAGGTAGCGAGCATCGTCAGCCAATTGAAGCACTCCTGATCTGGTCGAAGGTCTGCACCAGGTACGACGCCTTGGTGGCAATGAGCCAGGCGCCGTCCACCTTATGCATGACAAAGTGGTCGTTGAACAGTTTCTTTCCGATGCGGACTCTCACGGTTGCTGCCGCAAGGCAGTCCGAGACGTTTTCCAGGGAGAGAATGGCCTCATCCCTCGGTTCGCCGGTGGATTGAGGACTCGGCCGCCCCTTGATAAGCGCCGCATAGTCCGGCGCGGACATGGTCTGCAATTTCCCTTCTTGCAGCCACTGCACCAGGCAACTTGGGTGGAAGATCTTGTCGAAGTCACGGCTCTCAGGCTCATAGGCCAAATTGAAATAGTCATCAACTAAAGCGACGATGGCTTGGGTCTGGGTCATTGTCAATTCTCCTCAATAGCGGTTGAACGGCTCGTATAATGAACGCCCCTTTCGCCCTCGGATACTGCGAATCGCTTATCGCTGCCATTACCGGAACACATAGATCATGGAAGAACTCGATGGAGGACTTATCGGTGGTTTGCTTGTCCTTGCAGCCGTGGCGGAAGCCGGGAGCTTTGGCCGCGCAGCGTCGCGGCTGGGCAAGACCCAGCCTGCGGTGAGCCGCGCGATCCAGCGCCTGGAGGATCGCCTGCGTTCAAAGCTCGTGCATCGAACCAGCCGCCACGTTGAAGTGACGGATGCCGGACACGAGCTGATACAGCGAGTGCTGCCGCTACTGCAGGGGATTGAAGAGGCGACTGCCGGCGCGGCGGGCCAAACCTCGGTCGTCAGCGGCACACTTCGGGTGGCGTGTGATGCCGCGTTCTCACGCATTGTGTTAGCACCGGAACTGGCGCAGTTCATGAAGGTTCACCCAGCGCTTCAAGTAAAGCTGGAAACCAGGAACGATCTCTCTGATCTGGTAAGCGACGGTTTCGATCTCGCCATCCGGTTTGGACCGCCATCCATTTCCACTCTGGTCTGCCGCAGGCTATACAGTCCGCGCGTCCTGACTGTGGCCGCGCCGTCCTACTTGGAGCAGCGTGGCCGACCGAAGTCTCCCCAGGACCTGATCGACCACGGCCATGAATGCATCCTGGCCATCGATCCTGCCACCGGCAAGCCCTTCGAATGGGAGTTCTGGCGTGGTGATGAGAAGATAAAGGTTGCCGTTCGCGGCAACCTGACAGTCACGGATGCCGGCACCAAGATCGGCGCCTGTCTTGCGGGCTACGGGATAGCCCAGCTAATCGATCTCGGCGTCGAAGCCCACCTGCGCTCGGGCGCGCTGGTGCCGGTTTTAACGGACTGGCCAGACGAAACATTCCCGCTTTACGTCTATTACCCCAGCCGTAATCACGTTCCGGCCAAGGTCAGAGCGTTCATCGACTTTGTCGTCGGCATGATGCCTGGGCCGCAATCGGAGCTTGTCAGAACTTTGTAATGCCGCTGTCATGCTGCCGTTTGTGCCTGCCTCCTACACTGGACTCATCATCCAACCAAACAGGAGAAACATCATGAACGCTTCCAAATTTGTTATCGCTGCAGTTCTGGCCGCAACCTCCTTCGCCAGCATGGCCGCAACCGTCGACAAGACCATGTCGCAAGTCGTCGTCTCCGCGCCAGATCAGGGTGTGAACAGCGGCGAAGGATATATGGGCTATACCGGCTTCGTCTCCACCAAAACCCGCGCTGAAGTGATTCAGGAACTGCACGACGCACAACGCCGCGGCGAAATTTATTCGGGCGAAGCCTATCCTGGCCCACTGCTTACCCAAACGAACAAGACTCGGGCTGAAGTGCTTGCGGAGCTTGATACTTTCCGCATGACTCACGCGCAAGTCTCCGACGATGGAGCGTTTGCCTTCTGAGACTCAATCAGGCTGGCGGCCGTAATGACGTGCCGCCAGGCCAGCCCTGTCAGTCACGCGAATTGATCAGTGAAGTCAGCACAAAATCCTGCCATCTGCCGGCAATGCACAAGTAGGAGCGTGCAATGCCTTCGCGTTCGAAGCCAAGCCGGGCCAGCAGGCGTTCGCTGCGCGTATTGTTGAGCAGATGATTGGCCATGACGCGGTGAAGACCGACCTCGTTGAACATATAGCCAATTCCTGCCGTCGCCACTTCGTGCATCAGGCCCTTTCCCTGCCACGCCGCATCCACCGAATAGCCGAGGTGGCAAGCCTGAAACGCGCCGCGGACAATGTTGTTGAAATTGCACACGGCGACCATTTTTCCGCTTGCACGATCCAGTGCAGCCATCTGCACCGCGGCGCCTGATTCAAAGCTGGTCAGCGAGGCTTTCACCCGCTCCAGCGCCGCCTCCTCACCGAAGAAGGCTTCATCTCGCTGTGGCTCCCATTCGGCAAGATGATCCCGGTTCTCGTTAACATAGCGGTGCAGCAGCATACTTTGCTCCGGCTGCAGAACCGTCAGAAGGGTCCGTTCAGTGATGATGGTGGGGAGAGGTGCCATGTCGAAGGATGCGTAAAGTGCTCTTGCAGTGATCTTGGGCAGATTATGCCCGCTTCTATCAAAGCAATGCGACGGAACTTTTCCCCAAGGTTTCTGTCCAAGCTCAATATGTCCCGTCCGCTCATGCTTCACAGTTGAGAAATCTGTGCGGAGGGCATATGGACCTGAAGGAACGCATTGCGAACGTCGAGGCAGAGGTGGAATCGCATCACGAACAACTGGATCGCATCAAGCAAGAGATCATCCGGCTGCGCGAACGCATCGACCAGGGGCTGGCCGAGCTGCGTGAGCACACCGATCAAGGACTGGCCGAACTACGCGAGCACACCGATCAAGGACTGGCAGAGCTACGCGAGCACACGGATCAAGGGCTGGCTGAGCTACGCGAGCATACCGATCGTGGCTTTGATGAGCTGCGCAAGGAGCTCGCGAAGGTCGTACGATGGCAAATCGGGACGACAATCACGCTGGTCATCGCGATGCTTGGAATTGCGGTGAAAGTGACGGGAATTGCCTAGATGACGCTTGCCTTGAATTAACGTTCCTTTAACGACCCCGCCCCTAGAATTTCGTTCCATCGACGCGGGATTTAGCGTGGCCCCGCCCCAACCGCAGCCTGGCAAGCCAGCAATGAACGAACTCGAATCCCTAAATCGCGCCCTCTTCCTGAAGATCAACGGCGGCCCGTACACCGCTGCGTGGCTGATCGACGTCGCAGCCGTGCTTGCCGACGCCCTGATCTATCTCGTTCCGCTACTGCTGATTGGCATGTGGATGACTGGGCAGCAACGGCATCGCGCGCTGGCATTGAAGGCGTTATTGGTCGCTTGCGTTAGCCTCGCCATCAACCAAATCATCGGCTTGCTCTGGATGCATCCAAGGCCATTCATGCTTCACCTCGGGAACGCCTGGACCACCCATATTGCCGATTCGTCCTTTCCAAGCGATCACATGACGGTCTTCGCGAGCGTCGGCATTCCCCTGCTTCTGGACGGCGCCTTTGGTCTCGGACTGGCCGTGCTGCTTTGCGGTCTTGGTGTGGCCTGGGCCCGGGTGTTCCTGGGAGTGCACTTCCCTCTGGATATGGTGGGCGCCGTCATCGTGGTCTCCGCCTGCTATGGCGTTCTGACGCCTCCTTGGAACAGGATGGCATCCCGGTGCACGCAACTCGCGGAACGTTGCTACCGCATGCTGCTGGCATGGCCGATCGCGGCAGGATGGCTACCCCGCTAACGAGCCAGGTTCGCCAAATTCGCCCAGCGGGATCGGGCGCTGCTATTCCACCGGCAGGCCATTGGCGATAGGCAGTGAAGTGCTGGGCGCTCCGCCACGCGATGCCATTGCGGAACGCGCTGGAGTGGGTATCGGGACCTTATACCGCCACTTCCCGGATAAGTAGTCTCTCCTGCACGCTACTGCCCGCTACGCGCTGGAACGCCGCGTCGAAGCCGCGCTGATCTCTCGGAGCACGACATTGTCTTTGCCATGATCCGCTTTGCGCGACCACTCGCAATTGGCCTGGCAGCGAGCGAGGAACGCACGCTCGCCCATCGCCATCTGGACATCTACATCGATGGGTTATTTTCCCTTCAAAACCAACAGCGCGGCTGAAAGCGGCCCGGCGCAGCCCGCGACGTAAGGAGTTGCGCACAGCTTTTGTGGACAAGCCTGTTAACAACGACCAGGTCATAACCGTAAATGACTGATTTAACGGCAAAAATCCTTACTGATGAAATGACGTGCAGCAAAGCAAGCCAACCTCGGCGGCGCATTTAATCAGCGTCCCAGCCAGTGACGCTCGTGTACTTAAATAGTGCATTTCCGCTGGCACACTTCTTGATAGGAAGCTAAGTGTCCTCAATTGGGAGTGTCCGACATGACGAACTTCTTCAATGAAATGACCGCTGACGGGTTGACGCACACTGCCAGCACAAAAATACGCGAACATTACCGCGAGTTTTGCGGCTGGCTGCAGCGCCAGTCAGCCGAAATCATCGAACGCAAGCAGGCGGAAGCCGATCTGACCTTTCGCCGGGTTGGCATCACCTTCGCAGTCTACGGGGACGAAGCAGGAACCGAACGCCTGATTCCTTTCGATACTATCCCGCGCATCATCCCGGCTGTCGAATGGAGGCAGCTCCAGACCGGGCTGGCACAGCGCGTGCAGGCGCTGAACATGTTCATCCACGACATTTACCACGATCAGAACATTGTCAAAGCGGGCGTCATTCCGGCCGAGCAGATCTACCGGAACGCACAGTATCGGCCGGAAATGCAAGGCATCAATGTCGCGTCCAATATCTACGCGCACATCGCCGGTGTCGATATCGTGCGTGCCGGCCAGGGCGAGTTCTACGTGCTGGAGGATAATCTGCGCGTACCTTCCGGCGTGTCCTACATGCTGGAAGACCGCAAGATGATGATGCGGCTGTTCCCCGAACTGTTTGCCCGCAACAAGATCGCGCCGGTGGATCACTACCCTGACCTGCTGCTGGATAATCTGCGCTCCGTCGCTCCCATGGGAGTGAATGATCCCACCGTCGTGGTGATGACCCCGGGGATGTACAACTCCGCCTACTTCGAGCATGCCTTCCTGGCGCAGCAAATGGGCGTTGAACTGGTCGAGGGCAAGGACCTGTTCGTCAACGACAACACGGTATTCATGCGCACCACGCGCGGGCCACGGCGCGTGGATGTCATCTACCGCCGGCTGGATGATGACTTCCTCGATCCGCTGGCCTTCCGCGCTGATTCCTCGCTGGGCGTGCCGGGCCTGCTGTCGGTGTACCGCGCCGGCAGGGTGACCCTGGCCAATGCCATCGGCACCGGCGTGGCCGATGACAAGTCAATTTACCCCTTCGTGCCGGACATGATCCGCTTCTACCTCTCCGAGGAACCGGTTCTGAACAATGTGCCGACCTACCAGTGCCGACGCAAGGAAGACCTGGCCTACACGCTGGCGCACTTGCCGGAACTGGTGGTCAAGGAAGTCCATGGCGCAGGCGGCTACGGCATGCTGGTCGGTCCAGCCTCGACCAGGGCGCAGATCGAGGACTTCCGCCGGCGCCTGCTGGCCCGGCCGGACGGCTATATCGCGCAGCCAACGCTGGCTCTTTCCGCCTGCCCCACTTATGTGCAAAGCGGTATCGCGCCGCGCCATATCGATCTGCGGCCATTCGTCTTGTCCGGAAAAACAATCTCCATGGTGCCGGGAGGCCTGACCCGCGTAGCGCTGCAGGAAGGGTCGCTGGTGGTCAACTCCTCGCAAGGCGGGGGCACCAAGGATACCTGGGTATTGGAGCGATAAGGAGACATCATGCTGAGCCGTACCGCCGATCATTTGTTCTGGATGGCCCGCTACACCGAGCGCGCCGAAAATACCGCACGCATGCTGGATGTGAACGTGCAGACTTCGATGCTGCCGCAATCCGACGAAGAAACCGCCCAGGGCTGGCGGGCCTTGCTGGGCATCTCGGAATTGCAGTACGGCTTCAATCAGAAGTACCAGTCGCTGGAAGCGCGCGAGGTCATCGACTTCATGGTGCGCGACCCGGACAACCCTTCGTCCATCGTGGCCTGCCTGACCCAGGCACGCGAAAATGCGCGGGCGGTGCGCGGCACGCTGACCACCGAAGTCTGGGAAATCCAGAACCAGACCTGGCTGGATATGCAGAAGCGCCTGGACAGCGATTTTCTGGAAAGCGATCCCAGCAAGTTTTTCGAGTGGGTGAAGTACCGCTCGCATTTATCGCGGGGCGTCACGCTGGGCACCATGCTGCGCGACGAAGCGGTGCAATTCATCCGCCTTGGCACCTTCCTGGAGCGGGCCGACAACACGGCGCGCATCCTGGACGTCAAATACCATGGCGGCGCGACCGAACACAGTGGCGCCGAAGGCATGAGCCAGCGCGATTTCTACTATTGGGGTGCACTGCTGCGGTCCGTTTCGGGCTTCGAAATCTACCGTAAGGTCTACCGCGATGTCATCACGCCCGCGCGCATTGCCGAACTCCTGATGCTGAGAGCAGACATGCCGCGATCGCTGCTGGCCTGTATGGACGAGGTGGTGCAAAACCTGCACGAAGTGCGCAACGACGTCTCGGCCGATACCGAACGCTTCGCAGGCAGGCTGCGCGCGGAGCTGCAGTTCGGCAAAATCGAAGACATCCTGGCTGCTGGCCTGCACGATACCTTGACCCGCTTCCTGGCTGATATCTATGAACTGGGCAACCGCGTCAGCCGTGATTTCCTGGTGCCCTTGGCGGCGTAAGCGGAAGACCCTACCATGCGATTAACGATACGCCACGAAACCCGCTACACCTACAGCTCGCCGCTGGCCTATACCATCCAGCAGCTGCACCTGACGCCGCGCGTCGAGCCGCAGCAGCACGTGCTGTCCTGGCAAATTGCCCTGCCCGGCCACGTGCATGCGTACACCGACGCCTTCGGCAACCTGTCGCACATGATGACGCTGGATAGCGCGCACAAGGACCTGTCCATTGTCGCCTATGGCGCGGTCGAAACCACGGTGCCCGATCGCGGCCGCGTAGTGAACGGCGACACCCTGTCTCCCCTGATCTTCACGGTGCCGACACGGCTGACGGCAGCCACGCCCGCCATCCTGGAACTGGCGGCAGCCTGCCTGCCGGACGGCAAAGCAAGTACGCACCATTTGATGGCTCTGGCGGAGCACATCTTTGGTGCAGTCTCGTACCAAAGCGGTGCAACGGCCGTCGACTCAACCGCCAGCGATGCCCTGGCCCTCGGCCAGGGTGTGTGCCAGGACCATGCTCATCTGTTCCTGGCCTGCTGCCATGCGCATGGCATCCCGGCGCGCTATGTCTCAGGCTACATCGACCCGGAAAACAGCGATCATGCCGCCAGCCACGCCTGGGTCGATGCCTGGGCGGAGGACCGGGACTACAGTGGATGGGTCAGCATCGATGTCACCCATGCGCGCCTGATGACCGATGCCTACTGCCGTCTGGCGATTGGCCGCGACTACGACGGCGCCGCGCCCGTACGCGGGGTGCGGCGCGGCGGCGGCACCGAATCGCTGAGCGTCAACGTCCAGATTATCCCGCAATGAGCGGGTGTAGAATGGCCCATCCCCTTTTTAGAATTTGATGCGATGACATATTGTGTGGGCATGCGCCTGGATGCCGGACTGGTCTTTCTGTCCGATTCGCGAACCAACGCCGGCGTGGACCAGGTCGGCACTTTCCGCAAGATGAGCGTATTTGAACTGCCCGGCGACCGCATGATGGTGATGATGACGGCAGGGAATTTGTCGATCTCGCAGTCGATCCGCCAACTGGTGACCGAATTGCAGTCGGAGGAAGGACATAGCATCTGGAATGCGCCTACGATGTACGAGGCGGCGCGCATACTCGGCCAGGCAGTGCGGCAAGTACATGACCGCGATGCCAAGGCCCTGTCGGAATTCGGCATCGAATTCAACGTCAACATCATCTTCGGCGGTCAGATCAAGGGCGAGCGCTGCCGCCTGTTCCAGATTTACTCGGCAGGCAATTTCATCGAGTCGCACGATGAGAATACCTATTTCCAGATCGGCGAAGCCAAGTACGGCAAGCCCATCATCGATCGGGTAGTGACGCCATCCACCACCCTTGATGATGCCGCCAAGTGCGCGCTGATTTCCATGGACTCCACACTGCGTTCGAACGTCTCGGTTGGATTACCGCTGGACCTCCTGGTGTACGAAGCCGGCAAGCTGGCCGTTACCCGTTTCGTCACGATCGACGAGCGCAACCAGTATTTCCAGATGATCCGCAGCACCTGGGGCCAGCAGCTGAAACGGGTATTTGAGGATCTGGACGCTCCCGCATGGAACGCCGGACCGGGCGCCGGCGCCAATGTCCTGCATTCGGCAAACGCGAACAGCAAGCCGGTACGGGTCGCGCCCCCGGCGGGCGTGACTGCACCCGCGGCAGTCAGCCCGGCGTTGCAGACCCTGGTCCAGCAATTCCACGATGGCCAGCAGTAGGCAGCTTTACTTCAAATAGGATTTGAGCACCTGGAGTACGGCTTCCGCCTCTTCCCTGCGATGGTCTTCTTACGCTTCCTTGACCACATGGTCCATCAGGTGCGTTTCCCCGCCTGAATCAGGCTGGCGTCTTTCCCGGGTCTGCCTTCGCGACCGAAGCTGGCGCGATTATTTGTCCACCGATGCATAGGTTTTCGGCTTAGATTCCAGGAGCAGCCACCAAGGTTCGTGGCAATGCCCCGCGTCCAATCCCAATAAAGAAAAAGCCCGCTCAGGGAGCGGGCAAATCTATTTCCCTTGGAGGAGATAGAGGAGACGGTTTCAGTATGCTGCAGCCCACCCAGCCGGTCTACTTTCTTTTATGAATGCTTGTTATCAGTATTGCTTATAACCAATTTCTGCATGACGGATTTCAGCTGTGCGGCCCAGGCGTGCCGGTAGTGCGCTCATTTGGCTTTCCTCAAATTCTTCTAGTTGGATGAGCGCATTAGCAAATACTGCCGCGCCACATATTGTTATCTGAATTGCTTCGTTCCCGGCGCGACAAGCTTGCACCTAAGATGCAACCTCCAACCATCACACAGGAGCACACCATGATCGCCGCCACTGCAGCAGCCTTTTCCTCACCACTGCACCGTAGCCTTGCGGCCTGCATGATGATGGCGATGGCCTGCAGCGCCATGGCAGCGCCCAGTGTCTTCCCTACCGGCGTCACGCGCTACGACCCTGAACGCGCCTGGAACGGCTATGTGCTGTTCAGCGGGCAGGATAAGAAGACCCACCTGATTGACATGAACGGGAACGAAGTGCGCCAGTGGCCGCACGAGGGATTCCCGCCGGTGCTGGTCGATCCCGCGCTAGCCGGCGGCGCACGCGGCAACATCCTGCTGCAACTATCGAACGCCAAAGGCGCCCAGGCGGGCAATGGGCTCGGTAACAAGAGCATCGGAGAGCTGGACTGGAGCGGCAAGGTGATCTGGCAATGGGGTGCTGCCGGCGACGCTTACGCTTCGGACTCGGTGCAGACCGGCGGCGCGCCAGGCGGCGCAGCGAAACAGCATCACGACTGGCGCCGGCTCGCCAACGGCAATACGCTGGTGCTGGCGAACCTGGTGCACCCGGTGCCGGGCTTCACCGCGCCGCAAGTGCTGGACGATGTGATTTACGAGGTCACCCCTTCCGGCAGCATCGCCTGGCAATGGGTCGCTTCGGAGCACTTGAACGAGCTCGGGTTCTCGCCGGAGTCGCTGAAGCTGGTGCTTGCCGCGAAACCGCGCAACGGTGCGCAGGCTGTGGACTACCTGCATATCAATAATATGGCAGTGCTGGGGGCGAACAAATGGCATGCGCAAGGCGATGCGCGCTTCCACCCGAATAACATCATCATTTCTTCGCGCGAATCCAACATCATCGCCATCATCGATCGCAAGACGGGCAAAGTGGCATGGACGCTGGGTCCGGATTTCCCTGCCATCGCGGGCGCCCACGTGCCGCGGGCCGTGGACCAGATCATCGGCCCGCATGACGCCCACCTGATTGCCGAAGGCTTGCCCGGCGCAGGCAACCTGCTGGTGTTCGATAACCAGGGCGAAGCGGGTTATCCGCGCGTCTCGCCCGGCATTTTTCCCCATTCGCGGGTGTTGGAGATCGATCCTGTTCGCAAGCAGATTGTGTGGCAATACACGGCCGCCAACTCGGCACAGACGCTGTGGAGTTTTTATAGTGCCTTCATCAGCAGCGCGCGCCGCCTGCCGAACGGGAATACGCTGATCGATGAAGGCATGAACGGACGCTTCTTCCAGGTGACGCAGCAAGGCGACATCGTGTGGGAATACGTCAGTCCTTATTTCGGTTCCTCGCCCGTTGGCGGGGAAGGCGGCCCGGTGCTGACCAACTGGGTCTATCGTGCGCTGCCGGTACCTTACAACTGGGTGCCACCTGAAACACCTCGCTCGGAAAAACCCGTGGCTGCCCACAACGCGGCCACGGAGCACCTCGTCGCCAGACCCTGAGACGACCCACATCCATGCATATCTCGCAGCGCCCGGCCACAGGGCAGGCGCTGCTTCGCCAAAAAAACAGTAGGGGAAAACTTTGTTCAAGCAAACCGCCATTGCCCTGGCAGTGCTGGTGCTGGCCGCTGACGCGCGTGCCGCAGGCGCTGCCAACGACACATCAGCAGCCAGCGCCGATGCACCTGCCGCCACTGCCGGCGCCACCGATGCCGTCGACCCGGGCGCAGCGCCCGATGCCGGCGATCCCGCTTTCGCGGGCGCAGTACAGACCGTCCTTGTGACCACGCGCCGCCGCGTGGAAAGCTCGCAGAACGTGCCCACGCCGATGACGGTCCTCGGCGACGATTTACTGGAGGGCAGCCGCACCTACCGCGTGCAGGACTTGCAGCAGCTGCTGCCCAGCACCACCATCAACTACGTCCACGCCCGCCAGATGAGCTTTGCCGTGCGAGGGCTGGGGAATAATCCCGCCAGCGATGGCCTGGAGGGCAGCGTCGGCGTCTATCTCGACAACGTCTACCTGGCGCGTCCCGGCATGGCCGCTTTCGACGCCCTGGACATCCAGCAGCTGGAGCTGCTGCGCGGGCCGCAGGGCACGCTGTTCGGCAAGAACACCACGGCCGGCGTGTTGAATATCTCGACCCGCAAGCCGACGTTCAGCCCGGAACGCAGCATTGAGCTGTCGGGCGGCCAGTTCGGCTACAAGCAGGCTAAGGCCATCCTGAATGGCGCCGTCAGCGAGACTGTCGCCGCGCGCCTCTCGGTCTACAAAACCAATGACGACGGTTACATCACTAATCGCTATAACGGCCGCGAGGTGCAGGGTGGCGACCGCCAGGGCGTGCGTGCGCAGGCCCTGTATGAGGCCGGCCGCGATTTCAGCCTGCGCCTGATCGCCGACTATAACCAGGAAGACTCCAACAACGGCACGCTGATCTTCTACAGCGCGGGGCCGAGCGGCAAGGTGCTCACGCAGGCCAGGCTGGTGGGCGCTTCGCCGGTACTGGATCCCAACGAGCGCGCCGTCAATCTGGACACCGGTTCGCGCGTCAATGTGCACCAGGGCGGCGTATCGGCCGAGGCAAACTGGACGTTCGCAAACGACGCAAAGCTGACCTCCGTCACGGCCTGGCGGCGCTGGAACTTCATCCCGCGCAACGACGATGGCCTGAATGTGCCGGTCACACTGACGGCCGGCGCCTCCGCCAACCATAAGCAGTTCTCGCAGGAGCTGCGCTGGGCCACGCCATCCGGCAAAGCGGTGGAATCGGTGTTCGGGGCCTATTACTACTACCAGGACCTGTCCAATAATTCCTTTACCGTCAACGGGCCACTGGCCGACATCTACAACGGTACGCCGGCTGGTGCCTGGGCCAATGTCTCGAGCGAAGCACCGTCGACGCTGCGCGTGAACAGCTACGCCCTGTTTGCGCAGTCCACCTGGCATGCCGACAGCCGCTTCGACGTCACCGGCGGTCTGCGCGCCAGCTACGAAGACAAGGCCGCCCGCGTCACGCGCAATGCGCCGACGGGCGGCGCTGCCGTCACCGGCGCCGCACTGGCTTCACGCAGTGGGCGTTACGGGGTCTACGACTCCGGTCCGCTCGAGCTTAACCAGTTCAGCCCCACTGCCCTGCTCAGCGTGGGCTACAAGGCCGCGCAGGATGTGCTGCTGTATTCCAGCCTGTCGCATGGCGAGAAGTCCGGCGGCATCAATCTGTCGGTGCCAGGGGCCGGCGGCGCTGCCTCGCTGCTGGTGGGTACCGAGCGCTCCAATGCCTTTGAACTGGGCGTGAAGAGCACCGTGCTGGACAACCGTCTGCAATTGAACGGCAACCTGTTTGCCACCGTCGTGCACGGCTACCAGAGCAACGCCTATGATCCCGTCAGCCGTACCTCCTACCTCACCAACGCGGGCAATGTCCGTACCCGCGGCGTGGAGCTGGAGGCGATCGCCACGCCGGTACGCGGCCTGACGCTGCGCGCGAATGGCTCGTTCAACGACGTCAGCTATCTGAAGTACACCAACGCGCCGTGCCCGCCGGAGATCAATGCCACGTTCTGCGACCTGTCCGGCCGTCATGCACTGGTCAACGCGCCGCGCTGGATCGGTAACCTTGGCGCGCAATATCAGCACGCGGTCGCCGACGGCTTGCAGGCTTACTACAACGCCAACTATGCCTACCGCGGCGAGACTTATGGCACGCTGGATGCATCGGCCTATTCGAAGATTCCGGCTTACAGCGTGACCAATGCATCCATCGGCCTGCGCGGCACGCGCAGCGCAGCGTGGGACGTGTCGCTGTGGGTGAAGAACGCCTTCGACCGCCAGTACTACACCAGTCTGTGGAACGCCAATTTTGGCTCATATAACGCCGTCATCGGCACACCGCGTACCGTGGGCGTCACGGGCCGCTACGAATTCTGAACGGGGATAGCATGAATCCATTACGACGCGCCGTCCTTGGCGCACTTTCCACCTTTGCCCTGGCGCCGCGTGCGGCACTGTCCGCCGCCGATGCCCGGCCCAATATTCTGTTCATCCTGGCGGACGATCTGGGCTGGGGCGATCTGAGCGTGTACGGTCAGACCGATTTCCGCACCCCCAACCTGGACAAGCTTGCGGCGCAGGGCCTGCGGCTGACGCAGGCGTATTCCAATTCGGCGGTTTGCTCGGCCACGCGCTTCGGCCTGATCACGGGGCGCTATCAGTACCGCCTGCGCGGCGGGCTGGAAGAACCGATCGCCGGCGCTTCCGACACCATCGGCCTGCCGCCGGACCACCCCACCCTGCCATCGCTGCTGAAAAAAGTGGGCTATCGTACGGCGCTGATCGGCAAGTGGCATCTCGGGTATCTGCCCACCTTCGGTCCGCTCAAGAGCGGCTACGACAGCTTCTTCGGCAATTACGGCGGGGCGATCGACTACTTCACGCACAAGCCGGGCGTTGGACCCGATGTGAAGGAAGACCTGTTTGAAGGCGAGGTGCCGGTGCACCAGGTCGGCTACTACACCGACCTTCTTGGCGAACGCGCGGCGGAATTCGTGCGCAAGCAGGACAAGGCGCAGCCTTTCTTCCTGTCGCTGCATTACACCGCGCCGCACTGGCCGTGGGAAGGCCCGCAGGACGAAGCAGTGTCGAAGGAGATCAATAATATCTTCCACTACGACGGCGGCAATCTGCGCACCTACGCCAAAATGGTCACAGCCCTCGATGCCTCCATCGGCCGCGTGCTGCAGGCGCTGGAGCAGCGGGGCCTGACGGAGAACACCATCGTTATCTTCACCAGCGATAACGGTGGCGAACGCTTCTCCCGCACCTGGCCTTTCAGCGGTCAGAAAACGGAACTGCTGGAAGGCGGCATTCGCGTGCCGGGCATCGTGCGCTGGCCGCGCCGCATCAAGCCCGGGCAGGTCAGCGAGCAGGTGGCGATCAGCATGGACTGGCTGCCGACCCTTCTGTCCGCAGCCGGCACGGCGCCCGATCCCGCCTACGCGCCGGATGGACAAAATCTGCTGCCGATACTGACCGGCACGGGACAAAAGATTGAGCGCACGCTGTTCTGGCGCTACAAGGCCAATGCGCAGCGCGCCGTGCGTGCCGGTGACTGGAAGTACTTGAAACTGAACGGCCAGGAGTTCCTGTTCAATGTGGCGGACGATCAGCGCGAGCGTGCCAATCTCGCACGCCGCCATCCGGAAAAGCTGGCGGAACTCAAGCGCCAGTGGGAAAGCTGGAATGAAGGCATGCTGCCCATCACGCCCGATGTGCGCACCCACGGCGTGAACGGCAAGGTGCAAGCCGACAAGTACAGCCCGGAAGGCAACGACTAGCCTTTAAGGCTCGCTGTGGCGCGTGCGAAACGTCCGACGGAGGATCTTCCGTGACAGACGCTGATTTTCACGTGCGCGATGAGTGGAGAATAAAACAAAAAACCGCCGCTCCAGGGAGAACGGCGGTTTCTTTGATGTCCATTCATCGTACTGGACAGTGTTCTGGCGGAGACGGTGTCTCCATTCCTGTCGTCTCCGTTCCGCTCCAAAACACTCCGAACGTCGGCCTTCTCTATTAAAAATCGAATTGATTGTACACCGATCGTCTCGAGCCGAATCACAAAATATACTAAGAGCTCGCATCGATTTGTGGGCAGAATTGTGGGCAGAAGAAGCAGGCAGACCTTGACGGTCATGGGGATCAATTCCAAGAAGGAGCCCGGCTATTACGCCGATGGCGGGGGCCTCTACTTGCGCATTTCACAAGGCGGCACCAAAGGGTGGATCTTCCGCTTCATGCTTCGCGGGCGTGCCAGGGAAATGGGGCTCGGTAGCGTGCGGGATAAGACGCTTACACAAGCGCGTGACGACGCCGCGAAGTGCCGCCAACTGCTGTTGGACGGTATCGATCCTATCACCCACCGAGATCCGCGCGGGAAGCACTTCGCCAACAGGAGGCCGAAAAACCGCGCAAAGTATGGACATTTCAGGAGTGTGCCGCAGAATATCACTCGACCCACAGCAACGGGTGGCGCAACGCCAAGCATGCGCAACAATGGTTCAGTTCGCTGGCCAACCACGCCTTCCCTATATTGGGCGACAAGGACGTGAACCACATCGGAAAGCCTGACATCCTGGCCGTTCTGGAACCGATCTGGCTGTCCCATCATGAAACGGCTTCCCGGATCCGCCAGCGCATCAAGGTCATCCTTGACTGGTCCGCTGCGCGCGATTTCCGAACAAACCAATTTCCGCACCTGTGGGACCAGCTGGAGCGCGCGCTACCGCGAACGAGGGACGTCCGCAAGCCCGTGCATTATCTCGCGTGCCCGTACGAACAGGTTGGCAAGGCCTTCGTCGCAATCCGCGAATGCGGCGCCTCCTCGTGCATCAAGCTGGCCATGGAGTTCACGATTCTGACCGCTGCGCGTACCGGAATGGTACGCATGGCCGTCTGGGAGGAATTTGATCTGAGCAGGCGCCGCTGGACAATCCCCGCAGAGCGCATGAAGGCTGGCGTCGAGCACAGGGTTCCGCTCTCCGCGCAGGCCCTCGCGATCCTCAAAACTCAGGCCAGAGGCGTTACAAAGCCTCATGGTTTGGTTTTTCAAACTCCGTCAGGAAAAGCACATAGCGACATGACGTTTACGATGCAACTGCGCCGGCTTGGCTTGGAGTATACGATGCACGGGTTTCGTTCCACATTCCGTGACTGGGCTGCCGAACAAACCGCCTTTCCGTCCGAGGTCTGTGAGGCGGCGTTGGCGCATACGACCAAGAACGCCACCGAGGCGGCCTACTTTCGCAGCGACCTGTTCGAGAAGCGGCGTGACTTGATGGATAATTGGGCAGGCTACTGTGAGCGCGAGTGCAGCGCTGCGGCGCGCCAGGTCGGGGCCCAAAGCGGAGGATGATCGGCGCGGTGATGATTAAGCACCGCTCCAGGGAGCGGCCGACGACTCATCTAGCGGACACCCTGGCTTTGATCCACGCTTCAATTTCACCGCGCCCCCATCCCGACGCGCGCCGAAAGTTTTACCTGTTTCGGGACTTCCCTTTGCGTATCGCCTTATAAATCGCGGCGCGAGACTTGCCGCATACAGCTGTAACCTCGGGCAGCCGCATGATGCTAAGTTCTGGGGCGAGAGATTGATCGTGCATAGCGACCTCTGTGCGAATGGGTATGCCCGCTGGCGACACCAAAGCATATCGCTTCTGCCGCCGTAAGCGGCGCTGACGATGCCGGCGATGCCGCGCCCACTGTGCTCGCCGTCAGGAAAACGGATCGCGAGCGCCGCGCCTCGGAAGTCAACGTCCTCACGCTCTACTTTACGACCGGCCAGAGAACCTTTGCGGAGCACACGTGGATGCTCTGTTGCGCTATTGGACTGCAGACCCCGAACTTGCCGCGTCTCTCGGCGATACGGCCAACCTACTGCAGCCCAGGGCCCATCCGTACAGCGCCGCCTGTATCCAGCAGAAGTTGTGCTTCCTGCGCGTCTTCGCTCCCTGGATCGGCAAACCCGGTCTGGTTCGCGATGCCGAGCGCTGCACCACACAGCCGGAGCTTGTGCGCGGAAGCTACGGGCGCAGTACGACAAGTGATGGAGCGGTAACGGCATTGATGTCGAGGCGTCAATCCATGCGGTGGCGGAGATTGATCCGCACGTCGCGGCCCAACTGTGCATGGCCATGGTGACCTGATCGGTAAATTTGTTGCCACCAGCATAGTTAGGCTTCGACTAAGCCGCCCCCATATTTCCGAAGTGCCCGACTACGCACTGCCGGCCAGTTGTGCGGCGATCGATCGCTACGTAAGCTTCTTGCGCATAATGCGGGGCACCAAGGGGGGACGCCTGCGCTTCGCTGCGATCCGCACCGACGCGCAGCACGAAGCCCTTGTCAGTGCCAGGGCTATCGCACGATGTCCGCACTCGAACTGGGCCCGACCTGGCCTGTCACTGAAGCAGTCGCTGGACCTGTTTTCCAACGTGGTACGCGCGACAGGGCTGACCAAGAAGACACTCGGTGTGACGCCGCATGGCCTGCGTCACGAGTTCGCAGGAGACTTATACATCGATATCACCAACTTGCAGCCGCCGGTCCGGGGCAGCACCCCGTGCTCCGACCCCGACACCATGCGCGCCGCTTGTCAGGAAGTCGCCCGGCAGCTTGGGCACAACCGCCCCAAGATAAGCAATGCCTATTTAGGTCAGCCAACTATTATGCGCAGTAAACGCAGCAAGACGACTTCCGTCCCTACGTGAGAACGGAAATTGGCGGTAGTGAACTCAACATAAAAGTTTCATGATTATCTTCCCTGGCGGCCATTGGGGCCGCCATTTTCGAGGAGGTGATCATGGATCAGCTCAATTCCGAGGTCGAAGTGCCAGCTAGCCAGGAGCGGGAGCTGGAGCTGGAGCTGGAGCAGCTTTGCACAGGGGCGCTGCACGAATTACTGATGCGGGGCTATTGCAGAAGAACGGTAAACCGGTACGCCCTGGTGTGGCGGCATCTGGCCGAATTCGCGCGCAAGCAAAACCTGGGTAACCGATACTCGCGTAACCTGGCGATACACTTTGAAGAGGTCTACGGTCATTGCGACGTGAAGCGCCTCCAGGCCGACGAGCGATGGCGCCGGCACCTCGTGTTCGGCCTCAGAATCCTCGATGACTATGCGCACACGGGAAGCATCATGCGCTTCGTTGTCGAGAGGAGCGGCCTGCGCATTCCACCAGCAATGCGAAAGCCGATGCGTGACTATGAACAGTACGCGAAGGAGCAACGTCACCTTCGTATGTCGAGCCTGCAAGAGCGAATGCATGCGATTGCCGTGTTCCTCGACTTCCTACGGTCACGGGACGTACCAGCCCTCGATCAGATGCAGGCAGAAGACATCAGTGCCTTCATCAAATCCAGATCGCACTGGAAGGCCCGGACTGTTTCCCAAGTCATGTGCAGTCTCAAGCTGTTTCTACAATTCCTGTTCATGCGCGACGTCCTGCCACGAGACTTCAGCTTCGCGGTGCCCACGATCAGGAAAACACGTCATGACACGATTCCATCGGTGTGGGATCAGGAACTTGTTACAAGGCTCCTTAATGCTGTGGATCGCAGCCTGCCCAAAGGCAAGCGAGACTATGCGATCCTTTTGCTTGCGGCGCGCCTTGGCATGCGGTCGGGCGACATCCGAACGCTGCGACTCGACGATCTCCACTGGGTGGATGCGACGATCGAGATCACACAAGCCAAGACCGGTGCGCCACTGGTTTTGCCGATGAGCGAAGAAATTGGCTCGGCGCTCATTGACTATCTAAAGTCGGCCCGTCCATCCAGTTCGCACCGGGAGGTGTTTCTTCACTTAAGGCCGCCTTTCGACCCCTTCTCCGAGAAGAATCATCTTTACCACATTGTCAAATGGTGGCGGGAACTGGCCGGCATTCAATTCCGAAGCAAACAGCGCAAGGGGTTGCATTCGTTGCGCCACACGCTGGCAACCAGGCTACTGCACGAAGAGACGCCATTGCACGTTATTTCGGCTGTCCTGGGCCATGCATCATCGGCGACGACGTTCATTTACGCCAAGGCTGATGTGGAATTGCTGCGTAGTGCTGCGCTCAACACGGAGGAGGTGCATCATGTCCAATAAGGTTGCCCAGTTTGCTGGCAGGAGCCCGCTCGCGCCATTGATGGAACAATTCATTCAAGAGAAGCGGGCGTGCGGTTACAAGTATCATCACGGCGCTATATTCCTCAGCCGGTTCGATGCCTTCCTATGTAGCCAAGGGTTGGATCGATGCGAGTTGCCGCGAGCACACTACCAGCAATGGTTTGCCAAGCAGCGTCACGAGAGCGCTGCAAACCAGCAAATGAGAATTTCAATGGTTCGCCAGTTCGCCTTGTACATGTGTCGGCATGGACACAGCGCCGATGTACCGGACAGGATGTGTGGTGTGAAAAGTGGGCAGGCATCCTCCTTTGCGCCGCGCATTTTCTCGCATGCCGAAATCGAGCGGTTGCTTGCCACGGTTGATCAGCTCAAGCCGGATGCGAAAGCATCGCCATGGCGCCATCTTGTCATGCCCGAGGTTTTTCGGCTTCTTTATGGCTGCGGCCTTCGCGTCAACGAGGTACTGCAATTGCGCGTCGCGGATGTTGACCTCGTTCGTGGCGTCTTGACGGTACGCGCAGCCAAGTTCGGCAAGGATCGCCTGGTTCCCCCGGCGCTGCCGCTCGTCCAGCGCCTTGGGCAATACGCCGCCGTGATCGGCCCGCGACAAGACGATGCGTACTTCTTCCCGTCGGCGCAAGGCGAGAGTTGGAGTATCCAAGGTGTCTATGGGCTGTTTCGCAAATTGCTGTATCGCAGCGCAATCTCGCATGGCGGTCGTGGACGAGGACCGCGTATCCATGACCTGCGGCACACGTTTGCCGTGCACACCCTGTTGCGCTGGTACCGTGAAGGCGCGGACCTGCAAGCCAAGCTGCCGGTACTGGCGACCTACCTGGGCCACTTGTCGGTTGAAGGCACCCAGCAGTATTTGCATTTGACGGCCGAGTTGTTCCCGGAAGTCATGGTGCGTGTTAACGAAACATTTGGCGATGTGATCCCGGACAGGAGGGGGTCATGAAGCCGACCGACTTCTCCATCCACTTGACGAACTTCCTGACGCGCTACTTGGCGGCGCAACGCAACCTGAGCCCCAACACGATCAAGGCTTACCGCGACGTGTTCATCTTGCTGCTGCGGTTCGCGCGCGATGTGCGAGGCATTGCCACGGAACGGCTGCTGCTTGCGCATATCGATGTTGCATTCATCGAAGCCTTTCTGGAACATCTCGGAACAGTGCGGCATTGTTCGTTGCGAACGCAGAATCAACGCTTGGCCACATTGCACGCATTCTTCCGGTATGTACAGTCTGAGGTGCCGGAGCATCTGCTACAGTGCCAAAAGATTCTGGCTATTCCCTTGCGGCGCCATGAGCAGCATGAAGTTGGTTATCTGTCCAGGGATCAGCTTGTGCAGGTACTAGCCCATCCTGATCTGACGACGCGTGCCGGGCGAAGGGACGCGGTGTTATTGAGCGTGCTCTACGACACTGGATCCCGAGTGCAGGAACTAATCGACCTCAATGCCGAGGATGTTCGCTTGACCTCTCCCGCCCAGGTCCGGTTATTTGGCAAAGGGCGCAAAGCGCGCGTTGTGCCCCTGATGGAAGCGACGGCACGGCTTCTGCGGGATCATATCCGTGAGTGCGGATTGGATCGTCCCGAGCGTAGCCATCAACCGCTCTTCCAGAATAGGCTAGGCGGGCGGCTATCGCGTTCGGGCGTACGCTACCTTTTGCAGAGCCACGTTGATGCGGTGCGCCCGGGCCTTCCCGGCTTCACGCAACCGGTCAGCCCGCACAGCTTGCGTCACACGAAGGGCATGAACCTGTTGCAGAGCGGTGTCTCGCTGGAAATCATCCGTGATTTTCTCGGGCATGTCGACGTGAAGACGACGCAAATTTACGCGAAAGCGAACCTGGAGATGAAGCGTCGGGCACTGGAGAAGGTTGCCGACGCTCCGCTTCCTACCATGCCGTCATGGCAACAGGACAAGACCTTGCTCGACTGGCTACACTCGCTGTAAGTGTCCACGTCTTGGGTGACATAGCGCTTGGCCAGAGAAATTATGTTGAGTCAGAATCATTGGCATCAAAAGCTGGCGGGCGCTGTGCAGCTCTACTGCGCATAATAACTGGCGAACCTAAATAGGCAATATGTGCCGCTACACATATTGCCTATCTGGGCTTGCCATGTTCTCCCGCCGCAGGCAACGATGCCGCAGGCAGACGCACTCGCACTTGCGGAAGGTGATGGCTTACGCATCCCAAGATCAACCAAGCGCGCCACATCGATGCTGTTCAACAGGCTCTGGCTGCGCGGCTTGCCGGATCACCAGCGCGGCGTACGCCAAGCCCGTCGTGCACTGCGCACGATTCAGACAAAGCAAGGTACGCCGGTCGAGGCGCGTTTTTTTGCCCTATCGGCGCAAGATCGAGCCGCTCGTATTCGAGGAGATCGCGCTCAGTGCCATCGAACATGCAGGAAGATTCATGGGACGGAATCTGCGGTATTGCTGCGGTGGCAGCCCCGACGCTTGGATGGTGAGCACGGGATGGAGCGCAATTCAGACCAAGCGCTGCAATACGCATAAAGCAGCCAGCAGGTGGTCGCCTTCAGCGCTTTGCGGCAAAGGACTGCCGCCCCGAAGCAGGTAAGAACGCAGCAATTACCTGCAATGGTTCCGCGCATGGGCGCCGCATGCCATAGTTGATGACGCGTGCGACGACTCGAGGTGGAACGCTATGTGTCCGGAGATACTCCCCAGCGATCCGAAAGCCCTTACTAAAGTTCAGCTCAAAGCCCGTGTCGACGATTAGGGCAAGGCTGGCGTCAATTCGGCGTTCGTTTTTCATGATGGCCTAATTGGAGGGGCATCTCTCCAGCATAGTCACATTCCATAAGATAGCCAGACAAACTGTACTGCACCATACCGCATTTGGCGCGTTCCTGCCACGGCCAGCGCCCCAGAACAATTGCGATAGATCCGCACCGAAAAGTCATCTGCGCAATCAACATTTAATCGTGTGCCGGTGCACACGCAATTGCCGTACGATTCAAGGTCCCACCAAGAAACAGCCATTCCCACTCTCTAGCCTGTTGTGTAGAAGTCGCAATGACTCAAGGCTAACATCATGACTCAAGTTGGATCCCGCGTGCTCCTGGTCGATGACAACCACGACGCTGTCGATATGTTTTCAGAACTGCTCGGACTATACAATGTCGAGAGCCGAGTGGCTTACGACGGCTACTCCGCCATCACGCTCCTCGCAGAATGGCCCGCAAATATTGTCTTCCTCGATATTGTAATGCCCGGCCTGGATGGCTATGAAACTGCTATCGCGATGCGTTCTCTGCCTGGATTTGCCGATCTTCCCATCGTGGCCTGGTCTGGATGGGATCGACAACATAATGATGAAGCTTTCTCTCGCGCCGGTATGGTCTGTCGGCTGACCAAGCCGGTTGACCTGCAAGACGTATTGGATTTGATTCACCTGTACGAAGCCAGGCGATAGATGGCATTCACGGTAGGCTAACAATCACACCGTGCCAGAACAGTCTGTGGCAGCGCGTCTGCGTCGTGGCGTCGCATTGTGACACCAGCGTCCTCCGAAAGCGCCAGCGAGCAGATTGCGCCCAAGCCGCCAACGTGCGCGTGCGGTCTAAAATCCTATCCGTAGCTCGCCAAGCGCCATGCAAAGCGTCGCAAAGGATGCTGTCCAGAGCGCCCAGCGTCGACGCACCACCCTTTCAGGCCGGTCAGTAACTGCTCTTGCGTCGCCGACGTTCGCTGCCACAACTTCTCCAGCGCCTGCCGCGCCACATGCATCTCGTGAAGCGCCGCACTATAGGCCATCACTTGTTCCAGATCGACTCGCTCCTCGCCAGTGAGATGACAAGGAGCGCGCAGCAACAGGCGCTTAGTCCGCGCTAGCGCTGAACGTGGAACCTGTTGCGCCAACGTCGCACGTTCCGAGTGAAAGACCGCCAACGTCAATATCGTCATTTCACGCATCAAAATGGCCCGGTTCCCTAGCACCTGCCTCAACGTAGCCAATGTTGGCGCGAACTGTCCAACCCGGCGCTTCAATGGTTCGCGCGCGTGCCGAACCGACGCGAGGCGCAGCCGCCGCAATAGGCTGATATATGCCCATCCGATATCCAGTTCAAACCAGCGAACGGAGAATTTTGCCGATGTCGGAAAGGTGTGGTGATTGTTATGCAGCTCCTCTCCGCCGATTAATAGGCCAAACGGCACAATATTTGTGGCCGCCTCCTTGCAGTCGTAATTGCGATAACCGGCATAATGTCCAACCCCATTGATCACGCCGGCGGCCAGGAAAGGAATCCACATCATCTGGCAAGCCCACAAAGTCAAGCCCCATGCGCCGAATAGGACCAATTCAATCACCAGCAGCAAACCGACGCCTTGCCAGGAATATCGGCGATAAAAGTGCCGCTCCATCCAATCATCCGGCCCGCCACCGCCAAAGCGCTCGACCAGCGCAGGGTTCTTGATGGCATTTCTGTACAGCTCCGTTCCGCGCCACAAAACCTCGTTCAGGCCGACCACCCGAGGACTATGCGGATCATGGGCGGTTTCGCAATGTGCGTGATGGGATCGATGGACAGCCACCCACTCCCGCGTCACCATACCTGTGGTCAACCACAGCCAGAAGCGAAAGCAATGCGCAGCCAACGGCCGCAAGGTGAGCGATCGATGAGTCTGGCATCGATGCAAATAGACCGTCACCGAGACAATGGTCGCATGCGTTGTCACCAGTCCGACCAGTAGCATCTGCCACCAGGTAAACGCCAAGAGCCCTTCCGTCACCAATTGCAATTGCATCGCCATATGGGTCGTCCTTCAATTTCAAGAGCCTACAAATTCGGATGTGCAACAGCAAATGCGACTGCATCGCACAGCTTCTCGTATCGATAGCCGCCATAGCGAAAGCGGCAAGCGACATATACGACGCCATGCAGCTTCATCAACTCCTGTTCCAGGCCAGATGGACAATAAGGTACTTCCCAGTGCGCCTGGAATGCATCATCAGGTAGAAAGCCGTCTTTGAAGTGCTCCGAGACGGCATAACGCAACGCATCGTCAAAATGGTCATAGCGGTGCTGCCGGAACGCATACCGTTTTCCATCGAAGGATATTTCAAAGCGCGCCCCAAGACTTTCGTCCATCTGCTGGGGCCCGCCAATTTCATGCGTGCTCACCATGTGCTACTCCGCTCAGGGTCTTTTTGAATGCATTCAAAAACGCAGAATCTGTCTGCGCGCATGTGCCACCGCATCCATATCAGCGTCTTCCCGGGTACCGAAGGCATCCTCGGGGAACACGATATGCTGTTTGATCTTGTCCGGCCAATGCAAGCTAGTGGAATCGGTTGGCGGTGGCATGTATTTGAGTATTGCAGTTGACGCAAATCTCACTGTGCCATCCTGGCACCTGAATTCTGCGCATCTTAGCATGATCTTCCAACCACGGAACCATGACGGTGTTCGTCGATGCATTGCATACTCCTCCGCTCGCCGTCAGGAATATTTTCGGGAAGGAGGTAGTGACGAGCAAGTCCTACATTCCGGAGTAATACGACATCAGCCGACCGGTTGCAGTTGCGGCGCGAATGAAGGCGACACTTGATGCAGCGGCCATTTCTGTACTCTTCGGTGCAAAGGAAGATTGGTGCAAAACGCCCTATTGGCTAAGTACCTGTGTCCCACTATACGCGCACAGATCGCAATAACCTAACGAATTCTCAGAAAGGCCTTAAGATACGCGTCGTCGCCCCGAGCATCAGGTACAAAACCTCACATTGCGCCAGCTTGGCCAGAGAGCGCTGCCACAACCCGGATGCGCAATGTCGGCATAACTTGTGCTCACCCCGCCGAACGCTTCATCGCTTGTGCCTCGCTGGCTGCAATGTGTTCTTCGCGGGCAGCAATCGAATCTACGTTACCGTCCACCAGGCCCGCAGCGCGCTCAGCGTCGCATTGCACCCCAGCAGCGTCGGCGTGCTCGACCAGGCTTTCATCAACCGGAGGATTCAGCATGTCCTCCAGCATGGCACGTAATTCGGCATCGTCCGGCACCTGTCCGCGCCGTAACCTTTGACGGATATAGTGCTGAATTTCCGACTCCTGTTCGGCACTGAGAGGCAAGCCACGGAAGGAATGCTCCGGTCCAAGGTCATTCATGTCGGATCTCCTAGTAGATGACTCTCCTCAGTGTACGCCTAAATCTCTCTACAGGTTCGTTTGCTGGCTTTGCTGGCGTCCGATGCCTGCGGCCATTATTAGCAAATGGCATGGCCCCATGCCGGTCCTGTTAGCGCGGCATGCAAGGCACTGTTCGTCCATCCGAGCCCAAGGGGATCTGGCGACACCTGCAGCGGTACTGCGAGGCGCCAGGTTATGCCCGCGGTCTCATCCATGGGACCAACAATGGAAACGCACAGCCGACCATGCCGTCGATTCGGTACCCTTTGCGATGGGGAGACCGGCATCGGAAGAGCCCTGCTCGCCAGATTACGCATGGCGAAAGTTGTACCTTTCGCGGCACCGCCATCCGGCCAATCGAGCCGGATAGACGAAGCACCTATGGATCTGACAATACACTCATCCGCATTGGCATCAGAGCGACAAGCTCGCACACCCGAGCGCGCTGCCGAACACGAGCATGCCCATCGACCTTTCACCGCCGCGCGAACCTACGTACTCGCTATCGCGAGGACACTTGAATTCTTCCGCTCGTCGCGGCCGCACCCCTGTCACGTAGAGTGTCGGCTCGTCGAAGCCGCCTGAAGGGCTTTCGACCAGAAGCTCAAGGTCATCAGGATAGGTGGCGAGAAGGCGAAGAAGGTCTAGTTTTGTCATTACAGAAGATTCACGCTTGAATGTTTAGGCCAGCGAAGGCCTGTAGACTCCAGATCACCGCTCATTGCCTGCTCCCTGGGTCCTCCGAGAAAGTTTGACTTTAACTCACCTAAATTCAATTGTCAGGTCATCGGCACTCGTCCAGCTACGGACCTTTTCCAGTCAAGTGTGATCTGCATTGGAAAAATTAGACGCTTCAGAGCGCGAGTTTTTGGTCAATAATTCCTTAGCGGGAGGGTTTGACTATGAAGCGCAAACATTTTCCAGCGGAACAAATCGTGTCCGTGCTGAAGC
>NZ_JBFREF010000015.1:0-76478 GCF_052114165.1 Pseudoduganella sp. RAF19
ATGACCATAGCAAGTCGGTCCCACCCCTTCCCATCCCGAACAGGACCGTGAAACGACTTTGCGCCGATGATAGTGCTGCAACCAGTGTGAAAGTAGGTTATCGTCAGGCTAGTTATTGAAAAAGCCCACCAGGCGCATGCGCCGGTGGGCTTTTTGCTTTTAGCCGCCTCTTACAATTTGTAATAGTTTCCCAACCCTCCTTAACGCAAAGCTTGCCTAATATGCTCTGCAGAACAGGGAGGAACCATGGACGAGACCTTCAAATTCACGACCGATTCCAGTGGCCAGATCACAGGCATCAGCCTGGTCGGCGCACGATATGACCATGTATTGCGGGTGCCGGACGGCACCACGTTCACCAGTATCGCCAACAAGGTCACGGAAACCATCAGCGGCGACCGCGCGACAGTTACCGTGATCTACACTCAGGATGCGGCTGACGCCAGCATTTACCGCATCAGCTCCGAATCGACCGTCATCAAGGCGCCCAGTACCGACAAGCATTACTTCAGTTTCACCGTCACCGGCGGCGCCGTGACTGCCGCCAGCGAGACCTTCATTTTCGGCACACACACGCACACCAGGGATCTGACCAACACACCGGCATCGAGCTTCTCCGCCAGCGCGGCCGGCGTGACGGAAACGCGCGTAGTGGGCGATCTGATCGAAACGCTGAACTTCGTGCAGGTCGGCAGCAGCGGCGAATACGCGCTCGCATCCGACACCAGGACGGTCATCGCGCAGGGCAGTGCAACGACTGCGCTCAACGTCGAGCCTTTTGAGCGCGACCAGTTTGTATTCGATGCCAGTGGCAATGTGACCGGAGTGCAGGCGATCCTGTGGGATGGCAGCACCAAGACCGTGACACCTGGCGAGCACACCAGCTATACTCAGCTTGAAAAGGGATTTGTGCTCGAAACGCACACGGGCACCCACCATACGAGCTTCGAACTTTTCTACGACGGCAACGGCGACGGCAAATACACCGCGATCGCCGAAGGCAACGGCACCAGCGTCGACCTGGTTGGCATCAAGGCGCAGCTGGCCGGCATTGAAGGACTGTTGTAGCAGTTGTTGCGCTGCCGTGGTTTTTGTCTTATAGTCTCCTCAATAATTGGTAACGTTTCCAAAACGTGCCGCAAAACCAAGGAGACAGGATGTTCAAGCGTAGCAAGCTGGCCGTTGCCTGCGGTCTGGCGCTGTTCGTGGCGGGTGTGGCGCAGGCTGGCGCCGGCACCGCGAGTCCGGCGCTCAATGCTGAAGTCATTCACTGGTGGACCTCGGGCGGCGAGTCGGCTGCCGTCAAACAGCTGGAAGGCGCTTACCGTGCTGCCGGCGGCAACTGGATCGACACCGCCATTGCAGGCGGCGACCAGGCCCGCGCGGTCACCCTGAACCGCATCGTTGGCGGCAAAGCGCCCGCGGCTGCGCAATTCAACATCTCCAAGCAATTTCTCGACGTGGTGGAGCAGGACATGCTCATGCCGCTCGACGACATCGCCAGGCAACAGGACTGGGACCGCACGCTGCCCGAGCCAATCGCGCACGTGATCAAGGTCGACGGCCATTACTATGCGCTGCCGCTCGACATCCACATGCAAACCTGGATCTGGTACTCCAAGGCTGCGTTCAAGAAGGCAGGCATCACCAAAGAGCCGGCGACGATGGATGAACTCTTCGCCGCGCTGGACAAACTGAAGGCTGCTGGCCTGATCCCGCTGGCGCACGGCGGGCAGGCGTGGCAAGAAAACGTGCTGTTTGCAGGCGTTCTGGCCAACGTCGGCGGCAAGCAGCTGTACATGCAGGTGATGCGTGACCGCGACCAGAAGGCGATCAACTCCGAAGCGATGCGCAAGGTGCTGGTCGCTTACAAGCGCCTGCAGTCTTACGTGGACCCGAACGCGCCTGGCCGCAACTGGAACGACGCCACGGCCTTGCTGGTAAGCGGCAAAGCGGGCGTGCAAATCATGGGCGACTGGGCGAAAGGCGAATTCACCGCGGCCAAGCAAAAGCCGGGCGTGGACTTCGGCTGTATTGCCGGCCTGGGGCCTGACGTGCCATACCTGGTGCAGGGCGATGCCTTCGTCTTCCCGAGATCGGATCGCGGAGATGTGCAGCAGGCGCAAAAGCTGATGGCGCGCACACTGGTTGCGCCGACGACGCTGATCTCCTTCAACAAACTCAAAGGCTCGCTGCCGCCGCGCGTCGATCTCGACACCAGTTCGCTCGATGTGTGCTCGCAGGCCGGTGCCGCCATCATGCGTGGCAAGTCGCGTCTTGCCGGCGCACCTGAGGTCTACCTGACGCCCGATCAGAACGGCGCGCTGCAAGATGCGATCACCGCCTTCTGGAATACGTCCATGCCGGTAGAGAGAGCGCAAAAAGCGCTGGCTGCCGCGCTGCGGAACTGAGCTGCCGATGCGTCAACGCGGCGTCATGCCTTACTTCGCGCTGTTGCCGATGCTGGCCACGGTGGGCGTAGCTTATCTGGGCGCCTTCGCCTGGACTTTCTATGTCTCGCTGACCGGCTCGCGCAGCATCGCGTCGAATAAGTTCGTGGGCATGGCCAATTACACGCGGCTGTTCGATAACGAACGCTGGCAGCTGTCGGCGCATAATCTCGCCATTTACGGTGTGCTGTTCATTCTGGCCTGCCTGGTGATCGGCTTTCTGCTGGCGGCCTGCATCGACCGCCAGGTAACGGGGGAAGGCGCTTTGCGCACGGTCTTCCTCTATCCGTATGCGATGTCCTTCGTCGCAACCGGCCTTGTGTGGCAATGGATCTTCACACCGGACGGCATTCCCGGCCTCGACTTCGACTGGCTGGTCGATCAGGATAAAGTGATCTACACCATCGTCATCGCCTCCATATGGCAGGCGTCCGGCTTTGTGATGGCGCTGATGCTGGCAGGCTTGCGCGGTGTCGATCCCGAAATCTGGAAAGCCGCGCGGCTGGACGGTATTCCCGTGTGGCGCGTGTACCTGTCGATCGTGCTGCCCATGCTCGGTCCTACCGTTGCAACGGTGCTGATTCTGCTGGCGACCATGGTCGTCAAACTGTACGACGCGGTGGTGTCCATGACCCAGGGCGGCCCCGGCATCGCCAGCGAAGTGCCGGCCAAGTTCATCATGGACCATCTCTTCCTGCGCGCGAACATCGGCCTGGCATCGGCTGCCGCAGTCATGCTGCTGGTGACGGTGCTGATGCTGCTGGCGCCTTATGCTTATGCGCGCAGCCGCCGGAGGATCGCATGAAGCCAGCGCGCATCGGCCTGTATGCCTTCCTGCTCAGCGCAGCGCTGTTCTTCATGCTGCCGCTGTACATCATGATCACCACCTCGCTGAAGTCGATGGACGAAATCCGCAATGGCCACCTGTTTGCGCTGCCGCTGGCGCCAACACTGGAAGCCTGGCGTTCGGCGTGGAGTGAAGCCTGCACCGGCGCGTCCTGCGATGGCGTGCGGGCCGGCTTCTGGAATTCCGTGCGCATTGCGGTGCCGAGTACCATCCTGCCGATCCTGCTGGGCGCGCTGAATGGCTATGCGCTGTCGTTCTGGCGCCCGCGTGGCGCCAACGTACTGTTTGCGATCCTGCTGCTGGGCGCATTCGTGCCGGTGCAGGTGATGATTTATCCGCTGGTGCGTATGCTGGCCGCGATGGAAGTGTATGGCTCGCTGACCGCAATCGTGCTGGTGCATCTGGTGTTCGGCATGCCGGTACTGACTCTCCTCTTCCGCAACTATTATGTGTCGCTGCCGCATGAGCTGTTCCAGGCTGCGCGCATCGATGGTGGCGGTTTCTGGCGCATCTTCTGGCACGTGATGCTGCCAGCTTCTATTCCTATGCTGGTGGTCGCGGCCATCATGCAGGTTACGGGCGTTTGGAACGACTATATCCTGGGCCTGGTCTTTGCAGGGCGCGATAACGCGCCAATGACGGTGCAGCTGAATAATGTAATCAACACCACGACGGGTGTCCGTCTTTATAACGTCAACATGGCGGCGACCATTCTCACGGCGCTAGTGCCCTTGGCGATTTACTTCTTGTCCGGCCGCTGGTTTGTACGCGGCATCGCCGCTGGCGCAGTGAAAGGTTGAGTGGATGTCGAACGTAGATTTGCGTAAGTTGAGCATCACCCTTGGCGGTAACGCTGTGATCAGGGAGCTGGATCTGCAGGTGAAGGAGGGCGAGTTTCTGGTGCTGCTTGGTCCTTCGGGCTGCGGCAAGTCGACCCTGCTGCATAGCATCGCGGGCCTGATTGAAACGAGCGGTGGCAGTATCGAGATCGGTGGCAAGGATATGTCGCGCATCGATCCGAGCGAGCGTGGTATCGGCATGGTGTTCCAGTCGTATGCGCTGTACCCGACTATGACGGTGGAGAAGAATATGTCCTTCGGCTTGCGCATTGCGGGCATGCCGAAGGCGCAGATTGCAGAACGCCTTGAGCGCGTGGCGGGAATGCTGCACCTGAAGGAGCTGCTGAAGCGCAAGCCGGCGCAGCTGTCCGGCGGCCAGCGTCAGCGTGTGGCAATTGGCCGTGCGCTGGTGCGCAATGCGAACGTGTATTTGTTTGATGAGCCATTGTCGAATCTGGATGCAAAGCTGCGCACGGACCTGCGCCGCGAGCTGAAACTGCTGCATCAGAATCTGGGCTCGACCATGATTTATGTGACCCACGATCAGGTTGAAGCGATGACCCTAGCCAGCCGCATCGTGGTGATGAAGGCCGGTGAGATTCAGCAGGTAGGCACGCCGAGTGAAGTGTATGAGCGGCCGGCGAACCTGTTTGTAGCGGGCTTCCTTGGCGCGCCCTCGATGAACTTTATTCACGGTGAGCTGGATGCCCTGGGCAGATTCAATGCCGGGACGCTGTCGGTCGGCGTGAGTGCGGCAGGTCCGCGCAAGGCCGTGCTGGGTGTGCGCCCCGAGCATATAGCGTTAATGGATGATGGTCCGCTGCTTGGCAAGGTGTCGCTGGCCGAGCCGATGGGCAGTCATCAGGTGGTGTGGCTGGATTGCGGTGGTCATCAGCTATCGTGCATCGTGCAGGAGGCTCGTTCGTTTGCGGTAGGGGACCAGGTGGCGTTTGCCATTGATGCGCGTCGCGCCTGCCTGTTCGACCCCGACAGCGGAAAGGCTTTATGAGATGGAAGCCATCAAGTATGCTCTCACAAGTTAACTAAGGATCACTGTGGCCACAATCAAAGACGTTGCCCGCCTTGCGGGCGTTGGACTGGGAACGGCGTCCCGCGTAGTCAGCGGGAAGGGGGCCGTATCGCCCGCCACGCTTGAGAAAGTGAAGAAGGCCATTGAGGAACTGGGTTTCCGTCCATCGCATGCTGCGCGTTCGCTGCTGTCGGGCACCAGCCAGATGATCGGCGTCTACATCCCTGTGCTGAGCGGCACCTTCTACACACCCATCCTGCAGATCATCGATACCGAGCTGCGTGCTGCGGGGCTGCATATGGTGGTGGCTTTCGGCGTGGGTCTTGGCGACGAACGCAAGCAGGCGAAAGAGGGCATTGAATTCCTGATGGAGCGCGGCTGCGATGGCCTGATCATCATGACGGGCGCTCTGCATGACGAAGACATTGCAGGGCTGGGCGCAGCGCAAAGCCGCCTCGTGGCGCTGAACCATCCCTTCACCGAGATTCCTGACCAGTGCTTCACCGTGGACCACGCACTGGGCGGCCGCCTTGCCGCACGTGCGCTGCTGGACCATAAGCATCGCGACATCGCCGTGATTGCAGGTCCTTCGCGACTCGCCGACAGCGTGGCCCGTATCAACGGCTTCATGGATGAATTGCAGCAGAACGGCATCGATACCGGCAAGATGTGGGTGGCCGAGAGCGACTTCTCGCCAGCTGGCGGCTGGGCTGCGGCCAAAGAGCTGGTCGAATCCGGCCATCGCTGCAGCGCGCTGTTCTGCGCCAACGATGAAATGGCGGTCGGCGCGCTGTCCTATTTCCAGGAGGCGGGCATTCGCGTACCGCATGATCTGTCCGTGATTGGCTATGACGATACGCCAAGCGCCGAGTTCTCTGCCCCGCGCCTGACGTCGGTGCACATGCCCTGGCGCGAGATGACGATGAATGGACTCAGCGCGTTGTTGAATCAATGCTATGACCTGAGGCGGCCGGTAACGCGCAGCTTCCCCGTCACCGTGACACTGCGCGCATCGCTGGCAAAGGCCGCCAGCACGGCCGTAAAACGTAAAGCTTCATGAAATGAGCGGCCTCCCGTGGGGCGGGCCGCTTTTTTTGAATTAAACTTGGAAACCTTTCCATACTTTGACCATGACGACTACTGACCGCACCGAACCCCAGGCGCCCAAGCGCAGCGACTTTGCCACGGACTTCCTGTGGGGCTGCGCTACTTCCTCCTACCAGATCGAAGGCGCAGGCTCCGAAGATGGGCGCGTTGAATCCATCTGGGACCGGTTCGCCGCCACGCCAGGCAAGGTGCGCGATGGCTCCAGCGGCGCAGTCGCCTGCGATCACTACCATCGCTGGCCGCAGGACTTCGCGATCGCACAGGATATGGGCTTGAATGCCTACCGCTTCTCGATTGCCTGGCCGCGCATCATCAACGAAGCGGGCAAAGTGAATGAGAAGGGCCTCGATTTCTATTCGGGCCTGGTGGACGGCATGCTGGAACGCGGCCTGGACCCATGGGCCACGCTGTATCACTGGGACTTGCCGCAGTATCTGCAGGACCGCGGCGGCTGGGAGTCACGCGAGACGGTGGACCGCTTCCTGGAGTTCGCCGACGTCATGTCGCGCCGCCTCGGCGACCGGGTGACGAACTGGATCACGCACAACGAGCCATGGTGTACCTCCATCCTCGGCAACTTCGAGGGCGTGCATGCGCCGGGCAAGCATGATCTGCATGCGGCGCTGCAGGTCTGCCACCACGTGCTTCTCTCGCATGGAAAAGCCGTGCCTCTGATCCGCGCCAACGTCCCGGATGCGCGCGTCGGTATTTCGCTAAGCCTTCATCCGGTGCGTCCGGCCAGTGCGAGTGCGGAAGACTGGGCTGCGATGGAGCGCCACGACGGCTTGCGCTATCGCTGGTTCCTCGATCCGCTGTTCGGCAAGGGCTACCCGGCCGAGACGATGGAGCGCCTGCGCGCTTCCGCACCGGACGTGCGACCAGGCGATCTGGAAGCCATGTCCGTCAAGACTGATTTCCTCGGTGTGAATTACTACTTCCCCGAGACTATCGCGAACGCACTGGGCCACGAGCCGCTGGATGCACGCGTGCTGCCGCCTCGCGGTTCGGATATCACGGCCATGGGCTGGGAAGTCGCGCCGGAGGGATTGACCGAGCTGCTGGTGCGCATCCAGCAGGACTACCAGCCCGGCGATATCTACATCACCGAGAATGGCTCCTGCTACGACGACACCGTCGAAGCGAATGGCGAAGTGCATGACGTGCAGCGCCGCCATTACCTGATGCGCCACCTGGACGCGCTGAAGGCCGCCATTGCAGCAGGCGTGCCGGTGAAAGGCTATTTCGCCTGGAGCCTGGTGGACAATTTCGAATGGGCCGAGGGCTATCTGCGCCGCTTTGGCCTTGTACACATTGAATACGCAACCCAGGAGCGCCGCCTGAAAGACAGTGGCAAGTGGTATCGCGCCTTCCTGAAATCGGAGAAATAAGAATGAAGAGACTGACCCTGGCGCTGGCCGTAGCGCTCGCACTTCCCGCCGTTGCCGCCCCGCTGAAGGACTGGCCGCATATCAAGAGCGCCATTGCGAAGGACGACGCGCTGGAGAAGCGCGTGCAGGAAATCGTGAGCAAAATGACGCTTGAGCAGAAAATCGGCCAGATGACGCAGCCGGAAATCAAGACCACCACGCCTGACGATGTGAAGCGCTACTACCTCGGCTCCGTGCTGAACGGCGGTGGCAGCTGGCCGAAAGGGAACAAGCACGCCAGCGCGAAGGACTGGCTGGACCTGGCGGAGGCCTACCACCAGGCCTCCATGTCGACTGATATGGCGGTGAAGGTGCCAGTCATCTGGGGGATCGACGCGATCCACGGCAACAGCAATATCTATGGCGCCACGCTGTTCCCGCATAACATCGGCCTCGGTGCGGCGCGCGATCCGAAACTGGCAGAAGAAATCGGCGCAGCCACCGGCAAGGCGGTACGCGCAACCGGCATCGCCTGGATCTTTGGTCCGACCATCGCTGTGGTGCGTGACGACCGCTGGGGACGTACCTACGAGAGCTTCTCGGAAAACCCTGAAGTAGTCGAAAGCTATGCAGGTCCTTACGTTCGCGGTCTGCAGGGCAGTTTCAAGAACGATGCCAACGTGGTCGCCAGTATCAAGCACTTCATGGGTGACGGCGGCACCGACCAGGGCAAGGACCGTGGCGTGAACAAGTCCACGGCCGAGCAGATGATGAATATCCATGCCCGCGGCTATTACACCGGCCTGGCGGCGGGAGCCCAGACGGTGATGGCGTCGTTCAACAGCTGGGACGATGTCAGCGCAGGCGTCAATTACGGCAAGATGCACGGCAGCCGAGTGTTGCTGACCGATGTACTGAAGACCAAGATGGGCTTCGACGGTTTTGTGATCAGCGACTGGAACGCCATCGCCGAAGTACCGGGCTGCCGCAACGACAGCTGCCCGCAGTCGATCAATGCCGGCGTGGACATGATCATGGTGCCGGATGACTGGAAGGCCTTTATCGCCAACACCATCGCGCAAGTGAAGTCCGGCGAGATTCCGATGGCGCGCATTGATGATGCCGTGACCCGTATCCTGCGCGTGAAGCTGCGCGCTGGCTTGTTTGGTAAGAGCCCTGCGCAGAACGCCCACGCGGGCAAGAACGATGCGCTGCTGGCGCGCGAGCTGGCGCGCCGTGCGGTACGTGAATCGCTGGTGCTGCTGAAGAACGAAGGCCCTGCGCTGCCACTGGCACACGGCAAGAAGATTCTGGTGGTGGGCAAGACCGCGGACAATATCGCCAACCAGACCGGCGGCTGGTCGCTGACCTGGCAGGGCACGGACAACACCAATGCCGACTTCCCGAACGCCGACAGCATCCTGGCCGGCATCCGCGCCGCGGCGGGCGCCGAGAATGTGCTGTTCAGTGCCGATGCGCGCGATGTGGATGTCAGCAAGTTCGATGCCGTGATCGCCGTGATCGGCGAGCGTCCATACGCCGAAGGCGATGGCGATATCGGCCCGTCCGGCACGCTGCGCCACAGCAGCCGTTATCCGGAGGATTTGTCCGTGCTGGAGGCCGTGGCAGGGAAGGGCAAGCCGGTGGTGACCGTGTTCGTTTCCGGCCGTCCTCTGTACACCAACGATTTGCTGAATTTGTCGGATACCTTTATCGCGGCCTGGCTGCCAGGCACCGAAGGCAAGGGCGTATCTGATCTGCTGGTGGCCGGCAAACAGAAATACGACTTCCGCGGCAAACTGTCCTTCTCGTGGCCGAAGTCGGCCTGCCAGACGCCGCTGAACGTAGGCGATGCCGATTATTCGCCGCTGTTCGCCTATGGCTATGGTCTGAAAAACGGACAGCGTTCGAAACTGGGCAAGCTGGATACCTCGTATGCGGCGGGCGGTTGCGGCGGCGGCAATAGCTATCCTGTTTTCAGCCAGGCCGACCGTGCCAGCTTCCCGCTCGCGATCCGCAGCGGCAGCGAACGCCAGGCACTGGGCGCAGACCTGAACGCGACCTTCCAGCTGCCGGGCATCAAGGTGCAGACTTCGCAGATCAATACCCAGCAGGACGCCAAGCTGGTGACCTGGACCGGTCCGGCATCCGTTGAAGCGCATGGCGCCAAGCCGCTGGCCCTGCCGCCGGCGCTGGCCAAGGATGGCGCGCTGCACTTTGCCACCATCGTGTCGGCGGCGCCGCAGGGCAAGGTAACGCTGGCAATGCAGGACAGCACGGTCAATGCGACCGCGCTGTTCCAGCGCCTGGCAGGCAAGGGCAAGCAGAGTGTTTCGATTCCCCTGGCTTGCTTCGCTGGTTTGCATCCGGAGCGCGTCGATACGCCATTCAGCATTACGTCAGACGCAACGTTTGCGGCATCGTTTGCGAATATCGAGATTGTCTCCGGCGCCACCGATGCGGTGCGCTGCGAAGATCTGAAATAAGGAACGGTCATGGCAAATACCGCACACAATGCTAGCGCGCCAGTGGCGCATTCGACCCACGATGCCAACGGCAATAACACGGCGCCGCTGGTCATCATCACCATCCTGTTCTTCATGTGGGGCTTGCTCACGTCGCTCAATGACGTGCTGATCCCGCATCTGAAGGCGAAATATACGCTCAGCTACGTGCAGGCGATGCTGGTGCAGTTCTGCTTCTTCGGCGCCTACTTCATCGTATCGCTGCCGGCGGGCGGACTGATTCGCCGCATCGGCTATCAGCGCGGCGCGGTGACAGGCCTGCTGATTGCGGCCGGCGGCTGCGCGCTGTTCTATCCGGCGGCGGAGAGCGGCTATACGCTGTTCCTGTTTGCCTTCTTCGTGCTGGCAGCGGGCATCACCATCCTGCAGGTGGCGGCGAATCCTTTTGTTACCGTGCTTGGTCCGGCGCGTACCGCGTCCAGCCGCCTGACCTTGACGCAGGCCTTCAATTCACTGGGCACGACGGTTGGTCCGTCGGTTGGCGGTTTCCTGATCCTGTCGGGCGGCAGCGTGCAGGGACCGTACCTGGCGCTGGCCGGCGCGCTGGCCGTACTGGCGTTGTTGTTTGCGGCAGCGCGTCTGCCGCACATCACGCATGCCGACGAGGGGACGGACGCGCAGACGGCGTCGCCGGCTGGCGTCACTGATGCGGTGGAGAAGCGCTCCGCGACATCGTTTCCGCACCTGGTGCTGGGTGCGATCGCCATCTTCGTTTATGTCGGCGGCGAAGTCAGCGTCGGCTCCTTCCTGATCAACTTCCTCGGTGAGCCGGCCATTGCAGGGCTGTCGCATGCCGATGCCGCGCAATACGTCAGCCTGTACTGGGGCGGCGCGATGGTCGGCCGCTTCATCGGTTTCGCGGTGATGCGCAAGATCAGTCCCGGCAAGGCGCTGGCGTTCAACGCCACGGCTGCCATCGTGCTGATCCTGGCCGCGATTCTGGGCCATGGCAAGGTGGCGATGTGGGCAATCCTGGCGGTTGGCCTGTGCAACTCCATCATGTTCCCGACCATCTTCAGCATGGCGCTTCACAAGCTGGGCCGCTTCACCGGCCAGGCGTCGGGCATCCTGTGCATGGCCATCGTCGGCGGTGCACTGGTGCCMTTTGCACAAGGCGCGCTGGCGGACAACGCAGGGCTGCAACTCTCCTTCGTGATTCCGGCGGCTTGCTACGCCTACATCCTGCTATTTGGCCTGAAGTACGCCGGCCTGCACAAGACCTGAGGTCACGGCCTTGTAAGCCCGTGCGCGCTCCGTTTCGCTCAATACGCGTGGAGTCGCCACGGGCGCACCAGCCTGGAAGAAGGGGCTGATCTGCCAGCTGCCGTTGACGCGGGCGCGCAGCACGGAAGCGATGATGCCGGCAGTGGCAAAGAACGTCGCCGCGGCGCTGGAGGGACCCTTGCCTTTAGCGTGCCTGGTGTTTGTGTGCACACGCTTGCTGCCGAATTTGGCATCTAGCGTCGCGATGGACTTGCCAAGGCCGTTGTGCAGCAGCGCGACGAAGGACAGCTTCGGATCACGCGCGGTGTTGGCGATTGGCGTGTTGCAGCAGCTGGCGTACCAGCGCAGCAAGCCTTTATCGGACAGCGAAACACAGGCCAGCGCCTCTGCGCCCTGCGTGAACGATACATGCTGCTGTAAGGTGGTCACAACATCAGTGCCGCCATGGCCATCCAGCACACGTTCCGGGTTGCCTAATGCATGGGCGTAGGCCTGGCAGTCCGCGCAGTGGCAGACAAGGCGTGTTACGGACACCGCGCCGGACAGGGCACCCTGCAGATGCCCGCATTTGCATTGAATTTTTCTTGCTGTGTATTGCATGATTAGCTCCCAACATTGATATTCGATGTTGGGATTAAATCGCTGCGGTGTGTCCTGCGGATTTCAGTGATACATTGAGACACACAGCCGTCTAGACAGGCGCCGCACAATATTGGCGCACATAAGCCTCATGCTGCGGCAGCTGGGCCACGGTGCGGTTCACCGTATCGCTGATGCTGCCGAGGAAGGCCGACAGTTCCGCATCGCCCATCAGATCGGCCGCCTGGTGGTGCTGCTCCGGCATGATGCCCTGGCCCAGCATCACCTGAATCCAGGAGTTCTCGGCGAACAGCTCGTTCGGAATACGGAACACGCGGCCCGTTTCGCGGAACAGATTGATGCGATGACGCAGGGAGGCCGGTACTTCCATCTCGGCGCAATGGCGCCAGAACGCGGTATCGCGGCGGTTCGTCACGTTATAGTGCAAGATGATGAAGTCACGGATGTGTTCAATCTCCGTGCGCGTCTGGCTGTTGTATTCGTCGATATCGCTTTGACGGATACCCTGAGCCGGGAACAGCTGCATCAGACGGATGATGCCGCGCTGGATCAGGTGAATACTGGTCGACTCGATCGGCTCCAGGAAGCCGCTGGCCAGGCCGATGGCGACGCAGTTGCCAACCCAGGTCTTGTGGCGCTGGCCCGGCTTGAAGCGGATCACGCGTGGCTGCACCAGTTGCTCGCCCTCGATATTGGAGAGCAGGGTTTGCTTCGCGTGCTCGTCATCGGTGAATTTACTGGAGAAGACGATGCCATTGCCGACGCGGTGCTGCAGCGGAATGCGCCACTGCCAGCCGGCGTCGCGTGCGATGGAGCGCGTCAGCGGCACGGCAGGACCAACGGATGCCGTCTGCACTGCAATCGCGCTGTCGCAGTGCAGCCATTGCGACCAGTCCTCATACTCCTGCTTCATGGTTTCGCCGATCAGCAAGGCGCGGAAGCCGGTGCAGTCGATGAACAGATCGCCTTCCAGCAGCGCCCCGTTCTCCAGCTGCAGGGACGTGATGTTGCCGCTTGCCGGATCGGTGTTCACGCGGGCGATCTTGCCTTCGATACGCTGGGCGCCATAGCCTTCCGAATACTTGCGCAGATAGCGCGCATAGGCGCTGGCGTCCATGTGGTAAGCGTAGTTGATGCCCTGGCGCGGCAAGTGGGCGAAGCGGTTTTCCTGCGCCGCTTTCAGTTCCAGGCAGTAATCGCCGTAGTCGCCGGCGAGATTGCGCTCGCGGCCCTTGCGCCAGAAATGCTGGAAGCCCGCGGTCCAGTGGTCGGTGCCGGTCAGACCGAAGGAGTGGATGTAGTCTTCATTGACGTTGCGCCAGTTCTCGAAGCTGATGCCCAGCTTGAAGGTGGCGTTGGTGGCGGCCATGAATTCCTGCTCATTGATCTCCAGCAGGCTGTGATAGTTCATCAAAGTAGGAATGGTCGCTTCGCCTACGCCCACGGTGCCGATTTCGTCGGACTCCACCAGTTTGATGTCGAGCAGCTTGCCCAGGGTGCGAGACAGCGCGGCAGCCACCATCCAGCCAGCGGTGCCGCCGCCGGCAATCACAACGCGCCGGATAGGGCGGCGGTCTTCTCCATTATGTTCTCGCATTGGTGTCTCCTGTTACCGGTTAATTTTCTTGAGCAGCTGCGCGCGCAGCACGCGCGACATGTCATCGTCGATGGGGCCCAGCATGCGGCGCGCTTGCGGCGACATGTGAGCGGAAGTATTTTCGTCGGCCTCGAATACGTAGTGGCGGAACAGTTCCTTCCAGGCCTCGCGCTGTTCGTGCGGCAGGTCGCGGATCGTCATCAGAGACAGCATCAGCGCATTGCTGGGCGTGTCCATGTAATCGGGCGACTGGCGCCACCAGTAGTTGATCAGCATATTGAAGCTGTCCAGCGCCTCCACATGATGCCACCACATACTGGGGATGAAAATGGCGTCGCCCGGCCCCAGCTCGGCCACTTGCGCATGGCGGCAGGCTTCCGCAAAGCGTGGGAAGCGCTCCAGATCGGGCTTGGCGAAATCCACCAGGCTGATGGACTGGCCGGCAGGTGTGAAGTCCAGCGGGCCGATATACAGATTGGTCAGCTGGTCCGGCGGGAACAGGGTGAAGCGGCGGTGGCCGGCTGTCACGCAGGCCAGATTGTCCGGCAAGTCGTAATGCGCAGCGATGCGCGTGCGGTTGCCGAACCAGACGCTCATCAGCGCGTCGCGCACACCGAGATCGATCGGATTCTCTTCGCGGAAGCCGGGCAGGGCGACTTCCACCGTGGTCGAACCGACATAGATGGCAGGCGGCTGCGGGTTATCGCGCTGCGCCGCCAGTTCATCCAGTACCTGGTCGATACGCGCGCGCAGCGACTGGAAATTGAAGCCGCTCAGGTCTTCGTTGTAGAAGAAGCGGCCTTCGATGTCGTCGCGGCCCAGCATGGCGACCACCGTGCAGTCGCGATAGAAGCGGCGCAGGTAGGCGTCTGCCGTCTGGTGTGTGGCGCCCGCGTGCACGGCGGGCCAGTCCGCAACCAGGCCACGCAGAATCATGGGCTGCGTGGAAGTCAGGATCTCGTCCGTCAGCGTCTCGCGCGTAACGCCGTGCACTTCCCGCATCGGTTTTGCATCAACCAGCACGGTTCTTACGCTCGATCAGTGCACGGAAGTTGGCCATGGAGGCAATCTGCATATAGATCGGCTGCAGGAAGCCGGCGCGGTGCAGGCCTTCCAGCGCCGGCCCGCCCAGTGCTGCCAGACGCTCTTCATGGATCGTGTAGAAGCCGGCCAGGCGGTTCTGGGAGCCGTCATTCAGCTCGATGTCGGCCACGAAGGATTCCAGCAGTTCGTTCTGCAGCAGGGCGCCGATGAACAGGCGCTGTTGCTGCAGGCCGTTGTGCAGGGCCAGCAGCATGGAATTGACGTTTTCCAGGTATTCGGTGGTGCCGCCGTGGGTACGGAATACCGGTTCGCCCTCGCTGCGATTGACGCGCGGGTTATCCAGGTCCACATGTACGGTCAGTTCGTCGCCGTTGCGGCCGATCAGGAAAGGCTGGCGCTCGATGGCCAGCGGCACATAGGCAGCATCCCAGCCGTCTGGACCAAGGAAAAGATTCTCGCCTTCCTGGAAGCCGAACAAGGCCAGCGATTCGAAAGAACCATCGGCACTCTTGCGGAACACGATCGGGTAGCAGGACTGCACATCGCGGAACTCGCCGGGGAAGGTGAGGGCGCTCATCACGTTGTCGCCATACTGCGCGCCGCGTGCGGTGACGATGTGCATGTCCTTGTGGGCCACGTTATTGAGCAGTGCGTGATTGGGCATGAAGTGGCCTTTTCAGATTCGAGGCAAGCCGTGACGCCGGATATGGGCGATCAGCTCGCGGTTGGTGGGCAGGGCCTTCAGCATTTTCGCCGTCAGCCCGGCTGTTTCGCGGAAGTAGTTATCGGCTGCTTCCGCATTATCGGGACGGCGCAAACCGCCGCCAGCCTCGCTGCGGAAGCCCATGCCGTACAAGACGTACTGGTAGCTGGCAGCCGGGAAGACTTCCTCGATGCGGTAAAAGTCGCTGCGCGACGGCGGACGATGGCGCCACAGCGTCAGCATTTCGGCCAGGCGTTCCGGCACCGTTTCGCGGTTATCGATCCAATATGGCGAATCGCTGCGGTGGCTCAGCACATAGTGCAGCTTGAGGAAGTCGATCACGCGCTCCCAGCGATAGCGGAAAGTCTCGTTGAAGCGGCGCGCAACGATGTCCATGGCTTCGCGCGTCGCGGGCATGTCGTCGCTGATCATATTGGCCGACAGTTCGACCATGGCGAGTGCCGACGCTTCCAGTGGCTCGATAAAGCCGGAGGAAAGGCCTACGGCCACGCAATTGCGTTGCCAGAAGCGCTCGCGGTAACCTGGATTGAAGGTCAGCTTGCGCGGCGGCGGAATGTCGTCCAGTCCGATGTAGGCGCGCAGTTCGGCTTCCGCTGCCTCGTCGCTGGTATGGGCGCTGGAATAAACGTGGCCAATGCCGCGCCGCGAGGGCAGGCCGATATCCCAGATCCAGCCGTTGCGCTGCGCGGTGGACGTGGTCTGCGAACCGATGGGCGTATCTTCGGCAGGGTAGGGAATTTGCACTGCCAGCGCGCTGTCGTTGAACAGCACATGCTTCTGCGAGATGAAGGGTACTTCAAAGTGCTGGCCCAGCAGGCGCGATTGCATGCCGGTGCAATCGACAAACAGGTCGCCGGCCAGCACGCCGCCCTGACGCAGTTTCAGTGAGGCGATATCGCCGCCATCGCCGGATGTGATGGCATCCACGTGATCCAGTACATGCCGCACGCCGAGGCGTTCGGTGCAGTGCTTGCGCAGGAAGACGGAGAATTTGCCCGCGTCCAGGTGGTAGCCATAGTTGGCCACCGCCGCGAATTCCGGCGTGGCGGCCTGCTTGGGCGCCTTGCCCTGCACGCACAGGTGCGGCTGGAACGAAGCCAGATCGGCAAAGGGCACTTGCGGAAATGCTTCCAGCCAGCGCTCGACCAGATTGGCCTCGCCATAGCCCTGCGGCAGAACAAACGGGTGGAAATAGTAATCGTCATCCGCGCCGGTAACCCAGCGGTTAAAGCGCGAGCCTTGTTTGAACGAGGCGTCGCACTCGCGGAAGAAATCGGATTCGGAAACACCGATGCGATGCAAAGTGTCGCGCATCGTCGGCCAGGTGCCTTCGCCGACGCCGATAATCGGCACGTCCGGCGATTCGACCAAGGTAACTTCCAGTCCGCCCGGCTGGTGCGCCGGATGGTCGGCGGCCAGGACGGCGGCGGTCAGCCAGCCTGCCGAACCGCCTCCCACTACAACAACTTGTCGGATCATCCTGCTCACTGCCATGAAACCTGTCCCCGTTGTGCTTTGCTGCGAGTCTAACCGAAAAGGCCGCCGCTGGGCAGCGGCCTTTTCATGGTCAGAACTTGTAACGGGCTCCAATCATGTAACGCGGACCTGCCTGCGTCACGGACAACACTTCAGACTTGGTACGGCCATGCACGCGCTGGATTTCGTCGGTCAGGTTGATCGCCTCGAACTGGAAGCTCAGCTTCTCGGTCAGTTGATAGCCCACGCTCAGGTCCAGCTGTCCATACGGCTCGGTGTAGTTCGGGTTAGGACCTGCGCCGTCGAAGGTCGACGACAGGAACTCGCCGCGCCAGTTCCAGGCCGCACGCACCGTGAACTTCTTGTCTTCGTAGATACCCACCAGGTTGTACGAGTTGCTGAGGCCTACCAGCGCGAACTGCTCGCCGATCGACGCGTTGTCGTATTTCAGGCCGGAGTGCACGTAGGTGTAGTTGGCCTGCAAACCGAAGCCGGTGTCGCCGAACATATGCTGGACGTTGAGTTCAGCACCGTGCAGCTTGGCCTTCTTCTGGTTCGAGTACGAGTTGATCTCGAAGCTTGCCACCGGATCGCTCGGTTGGCCGACGATGTTACCGGTTGCGTTGCCGCTTGCGTCATCCGGGCCGCGCGTCACGCCGGGTGCATTCGGGTGATTGCGGAAGATGTAGTTGCGGATGCAGACTGCATCGCTGCCGCAATTGCCCTTGGCGATCGCCTCGTTCCACAGTGCGCCGCCCACCGGCGTATGCAGGCCTGGCGAGGTGTCGGTGAACTTCGACTGGCCAGCGTAGTTGCTCAGGTCCTTGTAGAACAGGCCCAGCGACGCGAAGCTCTGCTTGTCGTAATACCATTCGCCGGAGAAGTCCAGGTTCTTCGACTTGACTGGCAGCAGCGCCGGATTACCCTGCGAGCCGGTACCGCCATTGATACGCGCCAGATTGTCGATCGTCTTGCCGCCCTGGATCTGGTCATAGCGCGGACGGCCAATGGTTTCGCCGTAGCTGGCGCGAACCTTGATGTCCGGACGCAGGTCGGCATCCCAATCGATGCTTGGCAGCCAGTTGCTGTATTTACCGTTCAGCGTCGTGAACGAAGCAGGGCCGAACTGCACAGGGAATTCGTTGGCCGAAACCATGGTGATGCTGACCGGAGTCGGCACCAGTGCGGACGACACGACGTCCGTCGTTTCGTAGCGCACGCCGATATTGGTGTGCATCGGTACGCCAAATTCCCAATCCGTACCCAGCTGGATATAGCCGCTCTTCGACGTTTCCTTGGTGCGGCGGTCGGTATCCCAGGTGGTCTTCGGCAGGTAGAGATCAGGCAGGCCGGAAGCCTTGGCCGCCAGATCACGCACTTGCGCGAAGTTGAAGGTGTAGAAGGTATTGAACAGGTTCGGATTGCTGCTGCCGTCGATCTTGTCGAAATACTGGCGCACGGTGTCCGCATGCCATACGCTGCTTGGATAGTCCGAAGGCTTGGTGGCGCCGCCCCAGGTATCGCGCTGCTGCGTGGAGAAGGCGGAGCGGTTGTCCACCTTGGTGTGCGCAATGCCGAAGTTCAGGTTGGACGATTCCATCACCTTCCAGCTGCCCTTGACCTGGGTCTGGTCGATCTTGCCCTTCATATAGCCGTTGCGGAAGGCCGAACCGGTCACCTGCTGCGGTGCGTTAACGAAGTCAGCACCCTTGATGCTCAGAACCGGGAAGTCTTTCGAGAAGTCGGCCGAGGTGTCGCCGCGGCTGAAGCTTGCCGTACCCAGCACGTTGTCCGAACCCCATGGGCTGTCGGCCTTCGATTCGGCGGTGGAGTGGTGCGTATCCAGCTCGAAGCGCAGATCGTTATTCGGCTTCCACAGCGCGTTGAAGCCCAGCGACTTGTTCTGGGTCTTGGTCGCGAAGTCGGCGCCGCCCATGGCGATGTCGCTGTTCCCGGCCGGGATCAGTTCCGTGTAGACCAGCGGGCCAGCCACAGGACCATTCGACCAGGTGCTGGTGGATGGACCGAAGTTGAACCAGGCCGAAACGTCGTTACGCTTGGTCTGGATCTTGTTCTCGGAATAGGTGTAGTCCAGCGTGGTGGTCAGCGATTTCGCCGGCGCGTACTGCAAGGTCAACTGGCCATTGGTACGCTGGCGCTGCACGCCGCTCATGGCGTAGTTCAGGTTTTGCGGAACGTTGTAGATGTCGTTCGGTCCCGGACGATTGGTGATGCGGTTGCTGCCATCCGCGCCGGGCAGGGGAATGGTGCCCCAGTTGTTCTCGTCGCCCTTGAACGGGCCGCGCCAGCCGTTGCCCACCGACGCCACGTTGAAGCCCAGGTTGCGCTCCTGGTAGCTCGCGCTCAGCGAGATACCGAAGGTGTTGTCCGCAAACGTATTGCTATAGATACCGGAGACTTCAGGCGTGTAGGAATGCTTGGCCTTCACATCGCCCGGCAGGTTGTTGTTGGAGGTGTCGTACACACCCTTGGCGCCGAAGCTGGCCACCATGCCCGGATGGTCCAGCGGACGCGCGGTCATGATATTGATGGTGGCGCCGATACCGCCGGTCGGCGTTTCGGCGCGGCCGGTCTTGTACACCTGGATCTGCGAAATCGCTTCGGAAGCCAGGTTGGCGAAGTCGAAGGAGCGGCCATTCAGGTCGCCCAGGTTGGAGGTCGGCATCTGGCGGCCGTTCAGCAGCACCAGGTTGAAGTCCGGACCCACACCGCGCACCGTCACTTTCGCGCCTTCGCCGATCGAGCGGTCGATGGAAACGCCGCTGATACGCTGCAGCGATTCAGCCAGGTTGGTATCGGGGAATTTACCGATGTCGGCGGCCACAATGCCGTCAACGATACCGTCCGCGTTGCGCTTCAGGTTCATGGAAGTACCGAGACTGGCGCGCAGGCCGCTCACTACAACGGTCTGCATATCGGTTTGGGTGGTCGAGCTGATTTGTCCCGATGCCGCGTCCTGCGCGTGGAGCGGTGCGACGAACGCTGTACATGCCGTCGCGACGGCCAGGCTCATTAGCTTCTGCTTCGCCTTGGGCTGGTGCATTTGGTCTCCTTGGTTTTATGCCGGCGGGTGTTTTGCCGGTCACGTGGAAACGTTTCCACTTCGTTTTAAAAGATACTAGGGTTAGTGCAAAAAATTGTCAATGAAATACTGAACTGCGTGAGGCTTTCTGGCGGGGACTTACAACACTTGCCAGTTTGGGGACGCTGGATCGTGGAAATTGGAAACCTTTCCACATTGCCAAGCAAATATAGCATCGTTCATTTTTTAAAGTCAACACGCAATGCAACATGGAGGAGGCCAGATGGCGCAAGGCGTTGCGGCTTGCGCACACCTCCGTGCTCCCGGACTTCGATTGACACTCAAATTTTTACGATGCTATATTTTCCCGACTATCTGGGAACGTTTCCACGTCTAAGGAGTCTTAATGAAGCTGTTTACCATCGCGCTTGCCGCATCCATGCTGTTGTCGCTGGCGCCGGAAGCGCAAGCCTTTCGCTGGCCGGGCAACGCGAAAGCCGCCGTCAGCCTGGCTTACGACGATGCGCTGGATTCGCAGCTGGATAACGTGATTCCCACGCTGGATCGCTATGGCCTGAAGGGCAGCTTCTATCTTCAACTGTCCAATCCCGCCGTGCAGCTGCGCATGGGCGAGTGGCGCGCGGCCGCCCAACACGGGCATGAGCTGGGCAACCACAGCCTGTTCCACCAATGCGTGTATAACGGCGGCGATCATTCCTGGGTGCAGGCGCATCGCGACCTGGCGACGACCAGCGTGGCGCAGATGGCCGATCAGGTGCGGCTGGCCAATACCATGCTGACGGCCATCGACGGCAAGAGCGAGCGCACTTATACGGCGCCCTGCGGCGATCTCGATGCGGGCGGCAAGCCTTATCTGCCGGCGATCCGCGATGCCTTTGTCGCCATCAAGGCGGGCGGCGGCAGCGGCGTTGTGGCGTCGATGGAAAAACTGGATACGGGCGCGGTGCCGGTCTTTGCGCCGGTCGGCTTGACCGGCCAGCAGCTGATCGCGCTGGTAAAGGAAGCGGGCGCACACGGCACCATGCTGAATCTGACCTTCCACGGCATCGGCGGCGATTACCTTACCGTGTCAAAGGAAGCCCACGAGGAGCTGGTGCGCTTCCTCTCCGAGCACAAAGACGAATACTGGACCGACACCTTCCTCAACATCATGAAATATGTGCGGGCGCCGGGCTGGGTGCTGGACTGGAGCGACGAATTCGATGGCACGGAACTCGATCACCATAAATGGGTTGAAGAGACGGGCGGCAGCGGCTGGGGCAATAATGAGCTGCAGTTCTACACGCCGCGCCGCGAGAACGTGCGCGTGGCCGATGGCCGCCTGATTATCGAAGCGCGCAAGGAGCAGTACGAGCATCGCGGCTATACCTCGGCGCGCATCAAGACGGCAGGCCTGATGGAGCGCCGCTACGGCCGTTTTGAAGCGCGCATCAAGATCCCGCGCGGGCAGGGCATCTGGCCTGCATTCTGGATGCTGGGCGCCGACATCGCCAAAGCCGGCTGGCCGCGCGGCGGCGAGATCGACATCATGGAAAACATCGGCAAGGAGCCCGGCCTCGTGCATGGCACCCTGCACGGGCCGGGCTATTCCGGCGAGCATGGCTTTGGTGCACCATCGGCGCTGGCGGCGGGCACCTATGCTGACGACTTCCACATCTACGCGGTGGAGTGGGAGCCGAAGGAAATCCGCTGGTATCGCGACGGCATCCTGTACCACACCGCGCGTCCGGATCTGGTGAAGGGCGAGTGGGTCTTCGAGCATCCCTTCTTCGTGCTGCTGAACCTCGCGGTCGGCGGCTACTGGCCCGGCAATCCGGACGCCACCACCGAGTTCCCGCAGCGCATGCTGGTGGACTACGTCCGCGTCTATCGGCGTGCCGACGCAAAATAATGCCGGATTCAGACAATACGGCAGCCTAGGGCGCCGCCTACACTCTTTCGCATCTCAACCGAAGGAGTGCACGATGGAAGACCGTTATCACACCCACCTCAATATTCTTTACCCGCAGCTGGAGGTGGTCGATATACCCGGGCTGGTCGCGGCCTGCGAACATGAGTGGTACAACCAGACGCTGTGCGCGGTGAACGAGTCCGTAGTGCGGCTGGGCGTGGTGCAGGGCGAGTACCACTGGCACCAGCACGTCAACGACGACGAATTCTTTTACGTGGTCAGCGGCCGCTTCCTGATTGATCTGGAAGACCGTACCGTGGAGCTGCTGCCGGGGCAGGGCTTTGTGGTGCCGCGCGGCGTGCCGCACCGGCCGCGTGCGCCGGAGCGGACCGTAATTCTCATGGTCGAGAACAAAGGGATCGTGCCAACCGGCGACGCCTGAGCGCACGATTGCAATTCGTTGCAACTTATTTGACTACATCCGGTTATAGTGCCGCAGGGAAATAACTGGAGGTAGTATGAAAAAGATGACTTTTGCGGTGAGCGTGCTGCTGGCGCTCAGCGCTTGCGGCGGTGGTGGCGGCAGCAATGGGACGGCCAGCGTGCCAAACACGCCCCCGGCCCCTCCGACGACGCCACCGTCCACGCCGCCAACCACGCCGCCGCCGTCCACCGGCTGTTCGGCCAATCCTGCCGACCTGACGTCGCTCCAGATCTTCCCGGCCGACAGCCCCTGGCGCACCGATATCTCGAAGGCCGCGCTGGACAGCCGCTCGGCCAGCATCATCAGCTTCCTGAACCAGACCGCCGCGCCCCTGTTTGCGGACTTCGGCAGCGGCACCTACAACGGCGCGCCGATCGGCATCCCCTTCGTGGTGGTGTGCGACCAGCAGCCGGTGAACGTGACGTATCGCGCCAACACTTACGACGGTAACTACGGTGATGAAAGCGATCCCGGTCCGATGCCGATCCCGCTCACCGCACCGATCGAAGAGAACGGCGCAGGCGACAGCCACGTGATTGCGGTCGACGCGAAAAACCACAAACTGTATGAACTTTACAACGCTAGCACGATGGCAGGCGGTACGGTGTGGGGCGCTTCGTCGGGCGCGAAATTCGACCTCGACAGCAATGCCCTGCGTCCTTTGTGCTGGACGTCGGCCGATGCCGCGGGCTTGCCGATCTTCCCCGGCTTGCTGCGCTACGACGAAGCGGCATCCGGCAAGATCACCCATCCTATCCGTTTCACGCTGCAGAAAAGCCGCGTCAGCCCCAACTTCACCGGCCTTGCGCGCCACGCGGTCAACGGCACCAATACCGCAGATGCCAGCCCCACGCCTATGGGAATGCGCCTGCGCCTGAAGGCGGACGTGGATTTGTCGGGCTATTCCGCAACCAACCGTACCATCCTGACGGCGATGAAGAATTACGGAATCATCCTGGCCGACATCGGTTCCAACTTCTATATTTCGGGCGCGCCGGACGCACGCTGGGATAACGATGACTTGCACAAGCTGCGCGCGATTCGTCCGTCCGACTTCGAGGTGGTGCAGATGGATCGGATCTACAATCCCAATAACCCCAGCGACGCGGCGTTGTGCGGACGCTAATTTTCTTCCCCCGACGCCATTTCTATTGCTAAACTGGTCAATAAATGACTGTGAAGAAAGGCGTGCGGGATGAAAGAGCAAGCGGCAAGGGCGGTTTTGCTTGTCAAGGCCGTCGAAGAGGCAGACCAGGCGCGCGAGGTCCTGACTGAGGACGACCGCAAGTACGCCACCCGTACCGCACGTGAGCTGGCGGACTGGGACGCGTCCGAGCGTAAAGCCGCCGCGACTTTCCCATCCTTCCTGGAGGCGCGCGCTGAACAGATTCTGAAACGACTCGGCGCCCGCCATCCTGCTTTCGGCACTTTTGCACAGCGTCACAGCGGGGCGGCCTGGGTGCTGGGCTGGTTCCTGCCGCTGGCCGGCTTCCTGCTCGGCGTCGGCGCCGACCGCATCGCCGATCCCGAGCACGTTGACCTGCTGTCGCTGCCGCTGCTGCTGATCATTCTGTGGAATGTGCTGGTCTATGTGGCGATCGTGGTGTGGGCGCTGCTGCCGAAGCGCGGCGAACGCCTGTTCCGTTCGCGCTGGGTGCGCCGCGTCAGCGTGGGCAAGGGCGGCATTCCGCGCCGCCTGCCGTATTCTCTGTCCGCCGCCATGCTGGAATTCGTCGGGCAATGGACCCGTATCAGCATGTCCCTGAACGCGGCCCGCGTGGCGCGCGCCCTGCATCTGAGCGCTGCCGCGCTGGCCGTGGGCGCCATCGTTTCCCTGTACTCGCGCGGCGTGCTGACACGCTATTCGGCCGGATGGGAAAGCACCTTCCTCGATGCGCATGATGTGTACACCGCGCTGTCATGGCTGTTTGGCCCCGTCATTGCGCTCTTTAATCTGCAAGGCTTTTCGGCGGCGGAAATCGCGACCCTGCAATTCGGGTTGGACGCCAATGCGCAGACCCTGGCCGACAATGGTGCGCGCTGGGTGCATCTGTATGCGGGCGCGCTGATTCTGTACGTGGTGGTGCCGCGCGTGTCCCTGGCGATTCCTGCGGCCTTCCGCGCCTGGCGCCTGAAGCGCCGCTTCCCGCTCGACCTGGACCAGCCTTACTTCCGCAAACTGAGTCAGGCTGCCGGTGGCGAGGCGGGCGTGCTGCGCGTGGTGCCTTACAGCTTCAGCGTCGATGAGAATCGCAGCAAGAGTCTGGAGTCGGTGGCGGTCGAGCAGCTGGGTGACCGCGCCCATCTGCGTCTGCTGGCGCCCGTACCTTATGGCGTGGACGCTGCCGCCACGCTGCATGAACAGGGCTCCAGTGGCGCGCCAACCGTGACCGCGCTCCTGTTCAGCATGGGCGCCACCCCGGAGAAGGAAAATCACGGCGCCGCCATCGATGCGCTGGTGGCCGAAGGCGGCGAGGGCGCGACTGTATTGCTCGACCAGTCCGCGCTGGTACGGCTGGACGCGGCGCGTCTGCGGGAAAGGGTAGAATTGTGGCGGGAGTTCTGCATCTTTCATGGCGCGCAGCCTTTCGTCGTTGACCTGCTGGCGCCGCCCGACAAATTAAGGGAGAGCGCATGAGCGGCGCGCCGGCCACGATCCAGCTAGCACTGATTTCCCATACCAATAACGGCAAGACCACCCTGGCGCGCACCCTGCTTGGCGCCGACGTGGGCGAAGTTCGCGACGCCGCCCACGTCACGGTGTTTGCCGAATCCCATACCCTCCTGAGCACACAGCAAGGCGACCGCCTGGTGCTGTGGGACACGCCTGGCTTCGGCGACTCGGTACGCCTGATGAAGCGCCTGGCCATGTCCGGCAATCCGATCGGCTGGTTTCTGCGCGAAGTGCTGGACCGCTACCGCGACCGGCCGTTCTGGCTCAGCCAGCAGGCCCTGCGTGCTGCGCGCGACAACGCGGACGTGGTGCTGTACCTGGTGAACTCGGTCGAGAATCCGCAGGACGCGGGCTATCTGCCGCCCGAAATGCGCATCCTCGAATGGCTCGGCAAACCCGTGCTGGTGCTGCTGAACCAGATGGGGCCACCGCGTCCCGCCGCCGAGGAAGAAGCGGAGCAGCTGCGCTGGAAAGAGCACATGCTGCAATTTAACGTCGTGCGCGAAGTGCTGCCGCTGGACGCCTTCGCCCGCTGCTGGGTGCATGAGCGCGTGTTCTACGACGCCATTGCGGCCTTGCTGCCGCCCGCCAAACAGGAAAGCTACCGCCGCATCTTCTCGCTGTGGGAAGAGAATAATGCGCGCCGTTTCCGGCATTCGATGGCGGTGACGGCGCAGCAGCTGGTGGATGCCGTGCGCGATCGGCAGGTGGTGGAAACGCCGGAGAAGGGCGTGATCGCATCGGCCCTGAAGATCGTCGGCTTCGGCAAAGGCGAGGACCGCAAGCGGCAGGAGCGGGCAATGAATACCCTGATCGGCCGCCTCAATATCGCCATTGGCCAGACCACGGTGCACCTGCTGGCGCTGCACAAGCTCGATTCCAGCGAGGCGCCCAAGATCAATGCGCGCGTCAGCAAGAATTTCGTGGTGAAGGCCCCGGTGGAAAAGGCGCAGGCGGCGCTGCTCGGCGCCATCGTTTCGGGCGCGGCGACGGGGCTGTCGGCCGATCTGGCGGCGGGCGGTCTGACATTGGGCACGGGCGCTTTGCTGGGCGGCGTGATTGGCGCATTGGCGTTTTCCGGTGCGGCCTGGGGCTTCAATGTGGGCACCGACCGCAAGGTGCCGACCATTACGCTGTCGGATGAGTTCCTGCGTACCTTGCTGGTGTCCAGCGTGCTGCGCTACCTGGCGGTGGCCCACTTCGGCCGTGGCCGCGGCAACTTCGTGGAAAGCGAAGCTCCGGCCTTCTGGCAGGAGGAAGTGGAAAAGGCCGTCGCCGCGCGCGACGAGGAAGTAAGCGCCCTGTGGCGCCAGCTGCGCGACCTGGAGGAGCCGGATCTGGCCCCCGCCAGCGCCATCGTCACGGCCGTCACCAGTGAAGTGCTGGAACACCTCTATCGGCAGGATCAGGCAATCCTCAGTTAGTTTTGGTCTACCGCTCCAGGCGGCTGCGATCCTAAGATGGACGCATGAAAACCTTAGACCACATCTACATCAACGGTGAATTCGTCAGCCCACACGGTGAGGAATTCATGGAATTTGCCAATCCGTCGACCAACGAGCCGCTGACCCGCGTGCGCCTGGCCGATGAAACGGATGCGCAGCGCGCGATTGCCGCTGCCAAAGCCGCTTACCCTGCGTTCTCCCGCACCACCCGCGAGGAACGCATGGACATGCTGCAGCGCCTGCACGATGTCGTGCGCGAAGGCGAGCAGGAACTGATCGACATCATGCTGGCCGAATACGGCGGACCGCTTGCCACTTCGACCGGGACTGCGCGCCGCGCTGCGGCGAGTTTCGCCAATGCGAAGAAGCTGCTGGCCGAATATGACTTCGTGCGCCAGACTGGCATCGCACGCGTGCAGATGGTGCCGCTGGGCGTGGTTGGCCTGATCACGCCATGGAACGCCAACTACGGCTTCATCTGCGGCAAGCTGGCCATGGCCATTGCATCTGGCAGCACGGCTGTCATCAAGCCCAGCGAAATGAGCGCGCTGCAGACGGATGCGCTCACGCGCCTGCTGCACAAGGCGGGCCTGCCGCCCGGCGTGTTCAATATCGTGACGGGCCGCGGCGACACGGTCGGCGCCGAGATCACGCGCCATCCGGATGTGGCCAAGATTTCCTTTACCGGCTCGACCGCTGTCGGCAAGGCCATCGCACGTGGCGCGATCGACACCATGAAGCGCGTCACGCTGGAGCTGGGCGGCAAATCCCCGACCGTGCTGCTGGACGACGCGGACTTCGCGAAAGCCATGCCCTTCGCTATCGCCGCAGCTACCTTCAACAGCGGCCAGGCCTGCCTTGCCGGCACGCGTCTGCTGGTGCCTGAGTCGCGGCTGGAAGAAGCCAAGCGTCTTGCTGCGGCGGAGATGGCCAGGTTGCAGGTGGGCGATCCACGCGACCCTGCGACGCGCATCGGCCCCATGGTCAGCCACAAGCAATGGGAGCGCGTGCAAAGCTATATCCGCAAAGGTCTGGAAGAGGGCGCCGAACTGCTGGTCGGCGGCGAAGGCAAGCCGCAGGGACTGGAAACGGGCAACTTCGTGAAGCCGACCGTGTTCGCCAATGTGCGCAACGATATGACCATCGCGCGTGAAGAAATCTTCGGACCGGTGCTGTCCATTATCAGCTACCGCACGGAAGAAGAAGCCATCGAAATCGCGAACGACACCAGCTACGGTCTGCACGCGTATGTGTTCTCGGGCGACGTGGCGCGCGCCAATCGCGTGGCCGCGCAGATCATCGCCGGGCGCGTGTTCATCAATGGGCTGTATGATGAACCCCTGGCGCCGTTCGGCGGTTTCAGGCAATCGGGCCTGGGACGGGAATTCGGTGTCTTTGGACTGGAAGCCTATCTCGAACCGAAGGCCTTGATGGGGTATGAAACGACACTCTGAGCTGCTGGAGGCGCTGCGTGCGGCGGTGGCGCCGCGCTTCGGCGGACTGCCGCATGAACGCTACGACATCGTCACCGCCATTCCCTGGCTGACGCTGATCCGCATCCCCGCGCCCACGCCGGCGGGGCGGGGCATGCTGCAGCCTTCCATGTGCCTGCTGCTGCAAGGCGCCAAGCAGATGCTGATCGGTGCGGACGTGGTGAAGTATGGCCCTGGCGACTACGTCCTGACCGCGGTTGACATGCCGGTTGCGGGACAGGTGACCGCCGCGACGCCGGCGCATCCATACTTCGGCCTGCGCGTTGATTTCGACCCGCAGGAAATCGCGGCCTTCATCCTCGACATGCAGATCGAGGCGCCGCCACCGCAGCAGCTGCCGGCTACTTACGTCGAAAGCGCCGACGAAGCCTTGCTGGATGTCTTCGCGCGTTTGCTGGAGCTGCTGGACCGGCCGGGCGATATCCCGGTCCTGTCACGCCTGCTGAAACAGGAACTCTTCTACCATCTGCTGATGGCGCCCGGCGGTGCGGCGCTCAACACGGCGGTGCGCGGCGGCGGCAGGGAAAAGGCGATCGGCGAAGCGATCATGTGGATTCGCCAGAATTTCGACAAGCCTTTGAGTATTGAAGCGCTGGCGAAAGCAGTACGCATGAGCACTTCGGTGCTGCATCGCCGCTTCAAGGCGATGACGGTGATGAGCCCTTTGCAGTACCAGAAGCAGGTGCGTTTGCTGGAAGCGCGCAAGCTGCTGATGGCGGGCGGTGTGGAAGCGGCCACTGTGGCCTTTAAAGTGGGCTACGAAAGCCCGTCCCAGTTCAGCCGCGAATACCGCAGGCTATTCGGCGCCTCTCCCTTGCAGGACGCCGAACAGCTGCGGCATGCGGTCATCGAACCTTAGGCTGCGAAGCCGCCGTCGATGTTCAGGCTGGCGCCGGTCACGTAAGCCGATTCCGGGCTGGCCAGGTAAGCCACCAGGCCCGCGATTTCTTCCGGCGTACCATGACGTTTGATCGCCATCAGGCCGTGCAACGCGGTAGCGAAGTCGCTGTTTTCCGGGTTCATATCGGTGTTCACAGGACCAGGCTGCACATTGTTGATGGTGATGCCGCGTGGCGCCAGGTCACGCGACAGGCCTTGCACCAGCCCTTTCAGCGCGGACTTGCTCATTGCGTACACAGCGCCGCCAGCGAAAGGCATGCGGTCGGCGTTGGTGCTGCCGATATTGATCACGCGGCCGCCTTCCTTCATGTGGGCCACGGCTGCCTTGGTGGCGGCAAACACGGCACGCACATTCACGTTCACGGTCAGGTCGAAGTCTTCGATCGAGAACTCGCTGACATCGCCCAGGCGCAGCACGCCCGCGTTGTTGACCAGAATGTCCACGCCGCCGAACAGCTTGGCGGTGTTGTCGATGGCGGCGTTCACAGCGTTGATATCGGCTGCATCGGCCTTGATCGCGATGGCCTGACCGCCGGCGGCGATGATTTCGGTTGCCAGCTTGTCGGCCACATCGCCCGAGCTTTGATAGGTGAAGGCCACGGTCGCGCCTTCAGCTGCCAGGCGGCGCACGGTGGCGGCGCCGATACCACGGGAACCGCCGGTGACGAAAGCTACTTTGCCTTTGAGATTGGTGCTCATGATGTTTTCCTTCCGGGTTGGGTTAGTTGATGGATGCAGTATGGTCGGGAAATTACGTTTAAACTAGACGGTAATCGAGACAATTACTTTCAACTAAAGGTATCGAATGGAACCGTTGAACTACCTGGAATCCTTCCTGCAGAGCGCCGAGGGCGGCGGTTTTTCCGAGGCAGCCCGGCGTCTTGGCCTGACACCCGCCGCCGTCAGCAAGAACGTGGCGCGGCTGGAAGCACGGCTGGGTGTGCGCCTGTTCCAGCGCAGCACGCGCAGGCTGACCCTGACCGAAGCGGGTGAACGCTTGCTGCAGCAGGCGCGCGGCCCACTGGCTGAGCTGCAGGGGGCGATCGCCGACGTGTCGAGCGACGCCGAGCCGGCCGGCATCCTGAAAGTAGGCATGGCGCACGCGGTAGGCCGCATCTACCTGGTGCCGCTGCTGGCGGAGTTCGTCCGCCGCTACCCGCGCGTGATACCGGACTGGCGCTTCGACAACCGCACCGTGGACCTGATCGGCGAAGGCTATGACGTGGCCATCGGCGGCGGCATCGAGCTGGCGCCCGGCGTGGTGGCGCGCGAAGTGGGGCGTCCGCGCGTGCTGGTGTGCGCCGCGCCAGACTACATGAAGGGCAAGACCATGCCGAAGCATCCGGCCGACCTGGCGACGCTGGAAGGCATCGCCCGGCGTTCCGCCGAAACGGGACGCCTGCGCGGCTACGTGCTGCGCAACAGGGCAGGGCAGGAGGCCAGCACGGAGTTTCGCGCCATCGCCACCTTCGACGATCCGGAAGCGATGGCGCAGGCGGCCTGCCTCGGCCTGGGCGTGGTGCTGCTGCCGGGACCGCACGCTGCGCCTTATCTGGAAAGCGGCGCGCTGGTGCGCCTGCTGCCGGACTGGCATGCGGAAGTGGGCGCGCTGTCGATCTATTATTCAAGCAAAAAAGGCTTGCCTGCCAAGACCCGCGTGTTCGTGGATTTCATCATTGAGCAATTCAAAGCGACAGGATTCGCAGACCGCCTCGACAGGCTTTGAAAACCATGTATGATGGCCTTTCTTTCTCAGTCGATAAGGGGTGCCATCCATGTCTGCCGAAGCAAAGAAGTATCGCCTTGTTACCCGCAGCGATTTTGACGGTCTGGTTTGTGCGGTGCTGCTCAAGCATCTCAATATGATCGACGACATTCTGTTCGTGCACCCGAAGGATATGCAGGACGGGAAGATCGCCATCTCGGGCCGTGACATCACGACCAACCTGCCGTATGTCGCGGGCGCCCATCTCGCCTTCGACCACCATTCATCCGAAACCCTGCGCAATACCGGCGACCGGCAGAACCACGTGCTCGATCCCAAGGCGCCTTCCGCCGCACGTGTTGTGTACGACTATTTCGGCGGCGGCACGGCCTTCCCTGCGGCTTGGAACGACATGATGCGCGCCGTCGATAAGGGCGATTCGGCGCAGTTCAACGAAGACGAAATCCTGCATCCGAAGGGCTGGGACTTGCTGAACTTCCTGATGGATGCACGCACCGGTTTGGGGCGCTTCCGCGAGTTTCGCATCTCGAACTACAACCTGATGATGGACCTGATCGATTACTGCCGCTCGCATTCGATCGATGAAATCATGGCGCTGCCCGATGTGAAGGAGCGCATGGACCTGTACTTCGATCATGTGGAGAAGTGCAAGGACCAGATCCGCCGCTGCTCGACCATCCACAAGAACCTGGTGGTGCTGGACTTGCGCAATGAGGAGATGATCTATGCGGGCAACCGCTTCCTGATCTACGCGCTGTTCCCGGAGACGAATATCTCGATCCACGTGCTGTGGGGCTTGAAGAATCAGAACACGGTATTCGCGACCGGCAAATCGATCGTCAACCGGTCGTCGAAGACCAATATCGGTGCGCTGATGCTGGAATATGGCGGCGGCGGGCATATGAATGCCGGGACCTGCCAGGTGGACAACGAAATTGCGGAGGATGTGCTGGGCGCGCTCATCGCGCGCATCACCAGCGAGGGGTGAGGTATGCATGGCGGATCAATGATCCGCCCTACGGTGCTCATCACCAGAGGCGTAGGGCGGGTCATTGACCCGCCGCTTCGTCCACGGAATTAGAACTCTTTCTCGGGTAAAGCTACGGAATTATCCGTCGAGAACTGGTAGTCCTTGAACACGTGTTCGGCCGTCAGCAGCTGGTACGAACCGTCCGGCTTCTTGAACGAGGTGTCCTTCAGGCGGTAGGTGGTGTGGCCGCAAGTCCAGCAGTTGAAGTTGCGCATGTGGGTGCACAGGCAGGTCTTGTCCATCACCTTGATGCCCTTGTCGCTGCCGCCGTTGGCCGTCACTTCGCGGTTATACGAATTGATGTAGGCGCAATTGCCGGTGGCGTCCAGCAGATAGCCGTAGGACTCGCAACCCGGGCGGATGCCCGCGCCGATGGCCGGCGTGTTCTTCAGCATGCGCATCGGATAGCCGGTTGGCGAGATGCCGTTGACGATGATGTCTTCTTCGCTGGCCTTGAAGTATTCCTGTTTCACCTCTGCCGGCAGGCCGCATTCCTTGGTCACGGTGAAGCGGGTCGCCACCTGCACGCCCGCCGCGCCCATTTCCAGGAAGGACACCGCATCGGAACCAGTGAACACGCCGCCCGCGGCGATCACGGGAACATCCAGGTTCTCGGCTTTCAGATAATCCAGGATCTCGCGCACGATCTGGTGCAGGTCGAATTCCTTCCAGTCTTCCAGGCCGAAGCCCAGGTGGCCGCCGGCCAGCGGACCTTCAACGATCACATAGTCCGGCAGGCGATTCAGCTTCTGGTTCTTGCGCAGGAAGATCTGCAGCGCGCGCACGGACGAAACGATGATGCCCAGCTTCGCTTCGCGGAAGCGCGGGTGTTCAGCCATCAGGGCGAAAGAACCGAAGTGCAGGCCGGCCGACAGCGTGATGCCGTCGATGCCCGCGTCCAGCGCCGCGTTCAGGCGGGTGCGCAGGGTTTCCTTCGGACCGTTCATGGTCAGCTTTTCCATGCAGTTCACGAAGATCAGGCCGGGACCCTGCTTGCGCTTCATCGTGTCGCCGATGTGCAGGCGCTGCGCCTCGGCCAGGCGGCCCAGGTCGAACTGCACTTCGGACTTGTCCATATTATGGATGTTGTACTTGTACAGCTTGGTCTTGTCTTTGACGAAGGTGGTGTCGAACTTGCGGTCCGAAACGTCTTCCACCATGGCGTCGGAAATGTGGCCGATGCCACCCAGGCGCGCAGCTTCCAGCGCCAGTTCGGTCGTGGAAATATCCACGCCCATTCCGCCGATCATGATTGGCACATACTCTTTGTCGCCAAACTTCAGGCGGAAATCATCAACACGTTTCATTACTGTCCTTAATCAATCGCGGAAATTATTGAATTCCAGCGGGGTGTCCGGCACATCCTTGCGCAGCAGCTGCATGGCCGCCTGCAGGTCGTCGCGCTTGGCACCCGTCACGCGCACGGATTCGCCCTGGATGGACGCCTGGACCTTCATCTTGCTTTCCTTGATGACCTTGGTGATCTTCTTGGCAGTCTCGGTATCGAGGCCATTCTTGATCTTGATGACTTGCTTGACCTTGTCGCCGCCGATCTTCTCGATCTTGCCTTCGTCCAGGAAGCGCACGTCCACTTTGCGCTTGGCCAGCTTGTTGGTCAGCACGTCCTTGACCTGGGTGAGCTGGAAATCGGAGTCGGCGAAGGCGGTCAGGTCATTTTCTTTCTGTTCAACGCGCGCATCGCTGCCCTTGAAGTCAAAGCGGGTGCTGATTTCCTTATTGGATTGATCGACGGCGTTACGCACTTCGATCATGTCCGCTTCGGAGACTACGTCAAACGATGGCATATGGATTCCTTTACAATAAAGCAACGGCTAAGGCTAGCCTACTCAAAAGATGCGACATTTTAACGGACATCGGGGCGAACGCTCGGTCGATTTTGAGGCTTTACCTCTATAATCTGGCAAATTCTTGACATAGATATGACTCAGCCTCTCCCTCTGCAACATAACTTTTCCCTCAAGCCCTTCAATACCTTTGGAATTGATGCTTCCGCAAAACTATATTTGCGCGTGAACAGCATCGATCAATTACAGGCTGCCTTTGCCGACCCCGAATTGGCCGCCATGCCGCGCCTGGTATTGGGCGGCGGCAGCAATCTGCTGCTGACCGGCGATTTTCCGGGACTGGTGTTACATATTTCACTACACGGCCGTGAAATACTGGCCGGCGACGCCACCCACCACCATGTGCGGGCGGCGGCGGGTGAGAACTGGCACCAGTTCGTGCAGTGGACGCTGTCCCGTGACCTCGGCGGACTGGAAAACCTGTCCCTGATTCCCGGCACGGTAGGTGCGGCCCCGATTCAGAATGTGGGGGCGTATGGCGCCGAGACCAAGGACGTATTTTTGTCGCTGACCGCTTTCGATCCGGCTTCCGGCAAGCTGGTCGAGATGGATGGTGCGGCTTGCCGCTTCGGCTACCGCGATTCCGTCTTCAAGCATGAGGGGCGTGAGCTGATCATCGTGGATGTGCGCTTCGCACTGCCGCGCGACTGGCAGCCGAATCTGCGCTATGCGGAGCTGGCCAATGCGGTGGCGGAGCAGGGCTTGCCTGCGCCGACGGCGCAGCAGATTTCCGATACGGTGGTCGCCATCCGCAGCCGCAAGCTGCCGGACCCGGCGCAGATTGGCAATGCGGGTTCGTTCTTCAAGAATCCGGTGGTCAGCGCGGAGCATTGCGCGAAGCTGCTGGAGCAATTTCCGGCGCTGGTGCATCACGTTCAAGCGGATGGCAGCGAGAAGCTGGCCGCCGGCTGGCTGATCGATCAATGCGGCTGGAAGGGACGCTCGCTGGGCGCGGCAGGCGTGTATCCGAAACAGGCGCTGGTGCTGGTGAATAATGGCGGCGCGACGGGCGAGGAGGTAAAGCAGCTCGCCGCTGCGATCCAGGCCGACGTCGCCGCGCGCTACGGCGTGCAGCTGGAACCGGAGCCGGTGTTCGTTTAAACACGGCGGATCAATGATCCGCCCTACGCCGTCATACGGCGCGTCGCGTAGGGCGGGTCATTGACCCGCCGTGGCGGTCACGCGGCGCTGCTGGGGACTGAGGCCGCGTCCACTGCGCCATTGCGGCCGTTGCGCTTGGCGGCATACAGCGCGTTATCGGCCGCGCCAATCAGGTCGGCCTGGGTGAATGGTTTCGACGGCACCATGGTCGCCACGCCGATCGACAAGGTCACCACCCGATGCGGCGCATCGCGGTTCTCAATGCTTAGCTGCTCCATGGTCTGCACGCAGGCGCGCGCCACCTTCATGGCGCCGGCGCCGTCCGTATCCGGCAGGATGAAGGCAAATTCTTCGCCACCGTAGCGCGCCACCAGATCCGCCGGGCGGCGCAGGTGTTCGGTCAGTACGGCCGCAGTGCGCTTCAGGCACAGATCACCGGCCTGGTGGCCATAGGTGTCGTTATAAACCTTGAAGCAGTCGACATCGCACATCAGCAGCGACAGTGGCTGGCGCTCGCGCTGGCCGCGCTGCCACTCCAGCAGCATGGCTTCATCGAAGCGGCGGCGGTTGGAAATGCCGGTCAGCGCATCCAGCGCGGCCAGCTTTTGCAGCTCGATATTGGCCGCCGTCAGCTGCTGCTGGCTCTCGCGCAGGAAGCGGAAGGCCTGGTCGCGCTGCAGGCGGTGAATGTAGCCGTCTGAGTGATAGCGTACGCGCGCCAGCATTTCCAGCTGGTCCGGCAGCTTCACCAGGTAATCGTTGGCGCCCGACGCGAAAGCATGGGCCTTCAGTTTGGGATCTTCGCGGGCGGATAGCACCAGCACCGGCACGTGTTCCAGATATTCATGGGTGCGATATTGGCGCAGCAGCTCGAAGCCATCCGATCCCGGCATCACCAGATCCTGCAGGATCACGGTCGGGCGCAGCTCAATCGCGGTTTGCAGCGCCTGGTCCGCCTCGGTGACATAGTGGAATTCGATATCGTCCTGGGCCGACAGCATGCGGCGCAGCGCCTCGACGATGATGAGCTGATCGTCCACCAGCAGCACTCGCACTTTGAACTGGGTAAGGCTCTTATCGGATTCCGGGTTCGTAGTGCTCAGCAGGGACATCGGGACTCGCTCTAAGTTTTAACTGCATTTGCCGCCTATCGTACTTCGCAGCATCGGGCCGATTTTCTCCAGCGGCAGGATCATCTGCGCCGCATCGATTTCGATGGCGGCGCGCGGCATGCCGAATACGGCGCTGCTGGCCTGGTCCTGCGCGATCGTCGTCTTGCCTGCCCGGCGCAGTGCCAGCAGGCCTTCCGCGCCGTCGCGGCCCATCCCTGTCATCAGAACGCCAATGGCATCCTGGCTCCAGTGCTGGGCGACGCTGCGGAAAAACACATCCACCGAAGGACGGTATGCGTAATCCCTTGGGTTCACATCGTAAACCAGATGTAGCGATTCATCTAGTACAAGATGGTCATTGCTTTTGGCGACCATGACCATGCCGGCCTGCAGGGTGTCGCCATGCTCGATGGCGCGTACCGGCACGGCCAGCTGCTCGCCCAGCCATTTGGCGAAATGGTCGGCGAAGTTTTCGTCGATGTGCTGCACGATGACCACGGCGCAATCGGGCGGCGGGGTCCAGGCGGCGAGGGTTTTGGCGATGGCGACCGGGCCGCCGGTGGAAGCGCCAATGGCCACCAGCATTTTCAGGGGAACGTCGCGCTGCGTGCGAGAGGAGGAGCGCTTGGGCTGCATGGACTGGGTGCCACCGCTGTGGCGAATCAGGCTGTCCATGGTTTTGATTTTGTGCAGCAGTTCCGCATCCCCGCCGGCTTTTCCGTGCAGGATGGGGGTGGCCGTCACGTCCAGCGCCCCGGCGCCGAGGGCGCGGAACACCTGGTTCACATTGTCCTTGGGCTGGCCGGTCACGATCAGGATGGCGCAGGGCGATTCTTCCATGATCTGGCGGGTGGCTTCGACGCCGTCCAGTTCCGGCATGTTCAGGTCCATCAAGACCAGGTCGGGGCGGTTCTCGGCGCACATGCGCACTGCCTCGCGGCCCGTGCGGGCGATCCACAACACCTGATGTTCATGCGTGCTGGCCACCACGCGGCGCAAGGCCTCCGCCGCCATCGGGACGTCGTTGGCAATCGCGATTTTCATCGGTAGGCGTCCCCGATGAGATCCGTGACGGCATCGAGGAGGGTTTCGTCGTGGAAGCTGCCTTTGGTGAGGTAGTAATCGGCGCCCGCAGCAAGGCCGCGGGCGCGGTCTTCCGGCCTGTCCTTGTACGACACGATCATTACGGGCAGCTTGTGCAATTGCAGATCCTTCTTGATCAGGTTGACCAGCTCAATGCCATCCATGCGCGGCATGTCCACGTCGGTGATGACGAGGTCATATTCGCCGCTGCGTACCACGTTCCAGCCGTCGATGCCGTCAATGGCGATATCGACTTCGAAGCCACGGCCGACCAGCAGTTTGCGCTCCATTTCGCGCACCGTCAGCGAATCGTCCACGACAAGAATTCGTTTCATTCTACGCCGTTCCGCCAGATCAGCGCGCGCCAGCTGATGCAGGCCGCCTTCGTTCAGCAGTTTTTCGATGGAGATCAGCAGATCCGGCACGTCCAGAATCAGCAGCGGTTCGCCGTCATCGAGCAGGGCAGCCGCTGAAATGTCGCGCATCTTGCCGAAGATCGGGTCAATGGCCTGCACGGCCAGGCTTTCTTCGCCACGGATGCGGTCCACCACCAGGGCATAACGGCGCGCGCCATTGCCCACGACAACCACGGGCAAATCGCCGCTGTTTTCCATTTCGCCCAGTTCCAGCACTTGCGCGGCGGCGACCAGGCCGAGATGTTCGCCGTTGTGGTCGAAGAACTGCTTGTTTTCCAGTGTATGGATGGCGGATTGGTCGACCGTCAGCACCCGCTCCACCTTCACGATAGGGAAGGCGTAGGCCTCGCCCTTGATGTCCACCACCAGCGCACGCACAATGGACTGCGTCAGCGGCAGGGTGATCGAGCTGCGGAAGCCTTTGCCCGGCTCGGACTCCACGCGCACGGTGCCGTTCTGCTGGCGAATGGTGTCATGCACGATGTCCAGGCCCACGCCGCGGCCGGAGATTTCCGTGATGCCTTCTTTCAGGCTGAAGGCGGGCAGGAACAGGAATTCCATCAGTTCCGCCTGCGACATGGCGGCGGCCATCTGCTCGTTGGCCATCTTGCGCTCGACCACCGAGCGGCGGATTTTTTCGATTTCGACGCCGCGTCCATCGTCGCTGATTTCGATATTCAGCATGCCTGCGCGGTGGCGCGCTTCGAGCACGATGGTCCCGGCGCGCGGCTTGCCTGCGGCCTCGCGCTCGTCCGGCGTTTCCATGCCATGGTCGACGGAGTTGCGCAGAATGTGGTTCAGCGGACTTTCGATCTTGGCCAGAATGTCGCGGTCGACCAGGGTGTCTTCCCCATGGATCACCAGCACCACATCCTTGCCCAGGCTGCGCGCCAGGTCGCGCACCATACGCGGGAAGTGCTGGATGCCGTCGCGGAAGGGGCGCATACGCATGGCCAGCACTTCGTCGACCATGTTTTCGGAAACGGTCAGCAGGCGGCGCTCGTAGTTTTCGATGTCCGCGATGTGCTCCAGCATGAACTGCTTCAGCGGCTGGCTTTTCTGGATCGCCAGCAGGGACTTTTCCTTCAACGAAGGATCGGTACTGCGTGAGATGGCTTCGTGCAGGTCTTCCAGCACCGTGAACAAGCTGGCCTGGTTACGCTTGAAGCGCTGCACGCCCTGAATCATCGGATGCAGCTGGTGCGCATTGATGCGCGACTCGCTGGCCAGCGACAGCAGGCGATCGAAGCTTTGGGTGGCCTGCAGCGCGGCCGGGGAGTGGCCGGCCGGCGCAGCTTGCGGCTCGTCCGGCGGCGCCGATGCCGTTTGCGCGTTACCGCCATCGCTGTCGCCACCGCCGCCGTCATCGCTGGCACCGGCGTTGGCGCCTGACCCCACGTGCGCGCTTGCGTTCGCCGCTGGCGGCGCATTGGCTATCGCACTGGCTGATGTACCGGCGTCCACGGCCGGCGGCGCGCCGGCGATAGCTGCGCCGGGTGTGGCGGGGCTGGCGTCAGCGCTGCGCACCGGCACTGCCGCGGACGAAGGTGGCGGTGGTGGTGGGGGCGGCGAAATCGGCTCGGGCAGGAAGGCGATGCCCAGCACCGCGTCCATGGTTTTTTTGATGAGCGCTGCATTCGCGCCCATCCACGGCTGCACGCCCGCATCAGTGAGGCGCGAGCACTGGATGATCAGATCCACGCCTGCCAGCAATGCATCAACGCGATTCGGCGTCAGTTTCAGCTTACCCGCCTGCGCGGCAATGAAGGCGTCCTCCATCCCGTGCGCCAGTTGCACCACCATGTCGAGGCCAACGATTGAAGCGGCGCCTTTGATGGAGTGCGCAGCGCGCATCATCGGTTCCACCGACGTAGGATCGCTGTGGCGCTCGAAGGCCAGCAAGCCGTCGGTCAGGATCTGGCATTGCGAGTCGGCCTCCATGCGGAACAGGTCGAGCATGGAGAACTGGCTCAGGTCGCGGCTATCGCTGCTCATGACAGAGCCCTCGCAAGCTGGTGGCCGATCAGGTCTGCGTCCAGGCAACCGATCTGCATGTCCTTCATTGGCAGCACGCCGGACAGGTAGCGCGTCAATCCCTTGTTGATGGTGGCGGCGGGCGGTTTGATTTCGCCGGCGGCATAGCGCGCGATGCCATACATCTCGGTGACGGGAATCGCATAGGCTTGCTCGCCCCACTGCACCAGCATCAGGCGCGCGAACGTATAGCGTCCCGTGGTTGACTCTCCTTCGCGGTCGTCGATGCCGAACAGTTCAGCCAGGTCCATGCAGGGATACAGCCTGCCGCCCACATTCACCACGCCACGCAGGCCGCGCGCGCGGCGGTGGGGCAGGCGATGCGGCGTGGCTGCCGGTGCAATCTGGACAAAGATCGAAGTCGGCAGTGACAGCCATTCGCGGCCAATGCGGAACACGACCAGGCTGGCGTCGCGCTCAGTGGCATCTGTTTCGGGCGCGCGGAAGTGCTCGGCCCATTCGCGCTTGTACTCCTCGCTGACGGGGCGGCGCAGGTTGCGCTGCGCGGCGTCGGCATAGACTTCGCAATTGCGGCAATGGACGGCGCTCGCCAGCAGCTCGCAGCTGTGGTCGCCCGCCACGCCAATGCGCTTCCAGCAATCGTTCAGGTCCTCGATTTCGCTCATGGTTTATCCGCTCGCATGCTGGCGCTGGTAGACGCGCGCCGCCCGCGCTTTCAATGTCGCGGCGGCGCTGCGGTTGCCGCCTTGCTCCGTGAGCAGGGCAAGATGGCACAGCGCTTCGTAATGATCGGGCTGCAAATACAGGCAGCGCTTCAGCTCCCGTTCGGCTGCATCGGCCTTTCCGGCTGTTTCGGCCAGCAGACCGAGGATGAAATAAGCCTCGGCGCTTTCCGGCGCGCGCGCCAGCAGGTCGTTGCAGGCAGTTTCCGCTTCTTTCACGCGGCCCTGGTCGGCGAGCTGGCGCGCTTGCGCCAGCAGCGTGTCCGTGGACGCCGCCGTCGCGGACGCAGGCGCTCGCGGCGCAGATGCGCGGCCGGCGGGGCGCGCGGCGGCGGACGCCGGACCGACGGTGGCTGGCGACAGGCCTGCCGCGAGCGAAGGTGCCGGGGCCGGAACTGCGGCAGCTAGTGCCGGACCGGTTGCACGCGGCGAGGCGGGCGTGGGGCTGGGGGCGAGCACGGAGGCGGACGCGCGGTGGCGCGGAGCGGGTGGTCGGACGGCGGGCGTCAGGCCTGCGGGATCGCGTGAGACGCCGGGGGCGGCGGTGGGCGAGCCCCCTGGCGCGGTGGCGCTGCGGATCAGGTGCGTTGCGCCGGGCAACGTGGCCAGCGCGCGGGCGTGGGCGCGGCTGCCTTCCTTGCGCATGGCGAATGCGTAGCGGTAGGGCAGGGGCACGAAGCCGTTCTGCGTGAACACCGGCACTTCGGCATAACCTGCCAGCAGGACGCCATCATCAACCAGCAGCGCCGACAAACGCTCGGCAGCGGCGGCGGCTGTGGGGCGGTCGAAGTAAATCAGCAGATTGCGGCAAAAGATAATGTCGTAATACGAAGGCAGCGCAGGATCGGCCGCCAGCAGATTGCCCTGCCTGAAGCGCACGCGCTGACGCAGGCCGGACGCGATCTGGTACATGTCCTCTTCGCCTTGCACCGGCGTGAAATAACGGTCGCGGAAAGCCAGATCCTGCGCGCGGAAGGCGTTGCGGCCGTAGATGCCGATCTCCGCGCGGTTGATGCAGGCCGCGCTGATGTCCACCGCGTCAATGCTGAAAGTCTCCAGCGGCACGCGGGCATCGCACAGCGCCATCGCCATCGAATAGGGCTCCTCGCCGCCCGCGCACGGCACGGACAGAATGCGCACCACGCGCGCTCCATTTGCCAGCCGTTCCTTGACAACCTCCGTGGCCAGCGCAAAGGCTTGCGGATCGCGGAACAGCCAGGACTCCGGCACGACCACCAGCTCGATCAGCGCTTCCAGCTCGCCCGGTATGGACCCCTGCATCAGATCGTGGCCATACTGTTTGCGGTCGCTAAGCCCAAGCGCGTCCATGCGCTCATGGATGGCACGTTCCACGGCAGTACGGGGCAGGTTCAGCCCCGTCGCCTCCTTGAGCATGCCTTGCACGGTCACGATGCTTTATCCTCCACCTGGAACAGCAGGGCACGCAAAGCGGCAGGCAGCAGCTGATCCAGTTCCACCAGCTGCACGATGCCTTCGCTATCGCCTGCCACCGCGCCGAGGAAAGGCGCGGCGCGTACACCGCTTGGCTGCAAGGCCTGTTCGGACACTTCCTGCACACCCTGCACGCGCTCGGCCAGCAAGGCCAGCGCGTGCACCGCGCCTTCCGGATCGGTGTAATCGACCAGCACGATGCGCGTATCGAAATGCTGGCGTGCCGGCGGACCGCCGCTGGCGCGCGACAGGTCGATCACCGGCACGGTTGCTCCGTGCAGATTCATCATGCCGGCTACGGCGTCCGGCGCCATTGGCAGGGCCTTCAGCTCCAGCAAGGGCAGCACGCGCTGCACCACCTGCAAGGGCAGGCCGTAGCGATCGTGGCCGATGTGAAAGACCAGCGCCTTCATGGTATTACACGGTCACCGCAAAGGTGGCCACGCTCGATTGCAGGTCGCCTGCCGCATATTGCAGCTGGTGCACCGCTTCGCTGGTGGCTTTCAGCGATTCCACCGTCTGCTGGGTGGCATCGTTCAGCTGCATCATGGTTTCGGTGATCTGCTGTGCGCCGACGGCCTGCGACTGCATGCCCTGCAGGACGGTGTCGAACTGCGGCGCCAGTTTCTGCACCTGGTCCATCACGCCGGACAGCTGGTCCGTCACCTGCCGCACTTCGCTCACGCTGCGGCGGATCTCTTCGCTGAACTTGTCCATGCCCATCACGCTGGCCGACACCGCAGACTGCATTTCCTTCAGCATCTGCTCGATATCCCAGGTGGAGACGGAAGTCTGGTCGGCCAGGCGGCGGATTTCGGTAGCCACCACCGAGAAGCCGCGTCCCGCTTCCCCCGCCTTCTCGGCTTCGATTGCAGCATTGAGCGACAGGATATTGGTCTGGTCCGCAACCTTGGTGATGGTGGTCAGCACGCTGTTGATATTGGACGCCTTCTCCGACAGTGCCGCCAGCTTGGCGTTGATCGAATCCGTCGCGCTCACCATATTCTGCATGGTCTGGTCCATGCGGCGCAGGTTGACCTGGGCTTCGGAGGTGGCACTGGTGGTGTAGTCCGCCACGGCAGTGGCGTCTTCCATGGTCTTCAGCAGCTGGGTGGTATTGGCCGAAATTTCCTTGGTGGTGCTCAGCACCTCCACGCTGGTCTGGGCCTGTTCGACGCCGGTGGCTTCCTGCTGCTTGGCGGAAGCGGCAATCTCGGTTGCCGAGGTGGTGACCTGGATGCCGGCTTTCTGCACATTGTTCAGTAGCGAACGCAGATTGTCGAACATGCGCGACAGGCCCGTGCCCAGGCGGCCAATGGCATCTTCGCCGGAGACGTTGACCTTGCTGGTCAGGTCGCCCTCTGCCGCGCGGGTGACGGTCTCCATCAGCGAATCGACCTTTTCGCGCAGCTCATTGGTCAGCGCCTGCTCGCGGAGCTGCGTTTCCTGCAGTACTTGCGCCATATTATTGAAGTCCTGCGTAACCTTGCCCAGTTCATCGCGCGACAGCACTTGTGCGCGCGTGCTTTGTTCACCGGCGCCCAGGCGGCCCAGTGCCACCGTCAGGTTATTCAGCGGCGTGACGATGGCGCGGGACAGCAGATAGGTCACCAGCAGGCCGACCGCCACGGCAGCGATGCCGCCCATGATCAGCAGATTATTGGTCAGCTGCTGCTGTGCCAGGGAGGTTGCCGTGCGTTCCTTGAGCAGGCGGTTTTCCTCGTCCTCGGCGTCGTCCAGCAAGTCGGTCGCCGATTTGATGATGTTGGCGCTGTCGCGCAGTTCATTGGACTGGCCGATAATGTCCGCCGCGCCTTTGGTTTCACCGAGCGCGCGGCGCTTCTCGATCTGGCGCCTGATATTGTCATTGATCCAGGCCGTGATCAGACTCTGTGCCTTTTTCAGGCGCTCCTGCTGGCGCGGATTGTCGGCGGTGAGCTTCAGCACGTTGTCCAGATGCTTGGACAGTTCGGCCGCGTTATCGCGTTCATTCGCGATGGCGCTTTCGAGGCCGGTGAGCAGGTAGCCGCGCGTTTCGACTTGCGCATGCAGCATGGAGTTGCGGACCAGGCCAAGCTCAATCAGCACTTGCATGGTGTGCTTGTCCCAGCCATTAGCCTCGGTCAGCCGATTGAAGCTGTTAAAAGCCATCGCGAGCAATAGCAAGATGATTGCCAGGACGGTGCCGAAGCCCAGATAGAGTTTGTTTTTTACACTGAGGTCTTTCATGCGCTCTCCTAGCGGGACGTGGGGTCGTGCTGGCAATGTAACAAAAAAAACGGGCCGCGCAAAGGCGGCCCGTTTCATAGTGCAATCAAAGACTTATTGACCGCGCTTCATGCGTGCGTTGGCGGCGATGCGCATACGCAGCGCATTCAGCTTGATGAAGCCGCCTGCGTCGGCCTGGTTGTAGGCGCCGCCGTCTTCATCGAAGGTCGCGATGGTCTGGTCGAACAGCGAATCGGTCTTCGAATCGCGCGCCACTACAATCACATTGCCCTTGTACAGCTTGACACGCACCCAGCCGTTCACGGTTTGCTGGGTGTGATCGATCAGGGTTTGCAGGGCCACACGCTCCGGCGACCACCAGTAGCCGTTGTAAATCAGCGATGCGTAACGTGGCATCAGATCGTCCTTCAGGTGGGCCACTTCGCGGTCCAAGGTGATGGATTCAATGGCGCGGTGCGCTTTCAGCATAATAGTGCCGCCTGGCGTCTCATAGCAGCCGCGCGATTTCATGCCCACATAACGGTTCTCGACCAGGTCCAGACGGCCGATGCCATGCTTGCCGCCCAGGCGGTTCAGTTCCGTCAGCACTTCGGCAGCGGACATGCGCTTGCCGTTCAGGGCCACGATGTCGCCCTTTTCGTATTCGACGTCCAGGTACTCTGCCTGGTCCGGAGCCGCTTCCGGGCTCACGGTCCAGCGCCACATCGACTCTTCGGCTTCGGCGCTTGGGTTTTCCAGGTGACGGCCTTCGAAGGAGATGTGCAGCAGGTTGGCGTCCATCGAGTAAGGCGCGCCGCCGTTCTTGTGCTTCATGTCGATGGCGATACCGGCATCTTCCGCGTATTTCAGCAGCTTCTCGCGCGACAGCAGATCCCATTCACGCCATGGCGCAATCACTTTCACGCCTGGCTTCAGCGCGTAGGCGCCCAGTTCGAAGCGCACCTGGTCATTGCCCTTGCCGGTCGCGCCGTGGGAGATGGCGTCGGCGCCGGTCTGGTTGGCGATCTCGATCAGACGCTTGGCGATCAGCGGACGAGCGATGGAAGTGCCCAGCAGGTATTCGCCTTCGTACACGGTGTTGGCGCGGAACATCGGGAACACGAAGTCGCGGACGAACTCTTCGCGCACGTCGTCGATGAAGATGTTCTCAGGCTTGATGCCGAACTTCAGCGCCTTGGCGCGTGCCGGCTCCAGCTCTTCACCCTGGCCCAGGTCGGCGGTGAAGGTCACGATCTCGCAGTTGTAGTTATCCTGCAGCCATTTCAGGATCACGGAGGTGTCCAGGCCGCCCGAATAGGCGAGGACTACTTTCTTAACGTCGCTCATTTCGATTTCTCAATCAGGTTGGTTATCAGTTTTAATGCGGCCCAGCAGCAGGAACTCGATCAGTGCCTTCTGGATGTGCAGGCGGTTCTCGGCTTCGTCCCAGACCACGGATTGCGGTCCGTCGATCACCTCGGCGGACACTTCCTCGCCGCGGTGGGCAGGCAGGCAGTGCATGAACAGGGCGTCCGGCTTGGCGCGTTTCATTTTGTCGCCGTCCACGATCCAGCCGTCGAAGGCTTTCAGGCGGGCCGCGTTTTCTTCTTCATAGCCCATGCTGGTCCACACGTCGGTGTTGACCAGGTCCGCGCCTTCGCAGGCATCGGACGGGTTGGCGAACAGGGTGAAGCGGTCGGTCGATACCAGCGACATGTCCATCTCGTAGCCGTGCGGCGTGGACACGTTGACGTGGAAGCCGAACACCTCGGCTGCCTGCAGCCAGGAATACAGCATGTTGTTGGCGTCGCCGATCCATGCCACGGTCTTCCCGGAGATGGAGCCGCGATGCTCGATATAGGTGAAGATGTCCGCGAACACCTGGCATGGGTGGTGTTCGTTGGTCAGGCCATTAATCACCGGCACGCGCGAATTGGCGGCGAAGCGCTCGATGATGTCCTGGCCGAAGGTACGCACCATGATGATGTCGCACATGCGGGACATGACCTGGCCCGCGTCTTCCACCGGCTCGCCGCGGCCCAGTTGGGAATCGCGGGTGTTCAGGTAGATGGCGGCGCCACCCAGCTGGTGCATGCCGGCCTCGAAGGAGAGGCGGGTGCGGGTTGAGTTCTTGTCGAACACCATCACCAGCGTACGGTCGATCATCGGGTGATAGATCTCGTAATTCTTGAACTTGCGCTTGATATCGTGCGCACGCTCGATGACATATTGATATTCTTCCAGCGTCAGGTCGCTGAATTGGAGGTAGTGCCTAATCTTCGGAGTGGACATATTTGCAACTACTTATTGCGGGGGGATTAATGATTATAAGGGCATTTCAGTAGATAGTGGCCGGTCGCGCGGGATCGTGCCGCGGCGCCGTGAGAGGCAGGTCCAGGGTAAAAGTGGTCCCGCCACTGCTGCTGATCACGCTGATATGCCCACCCAGCAGCGAAGTGACGATATTGTAACTAATCGAGAGGCCCAGGCCGGAACCGCCTTGCCCGAGCTTTGTGGTGAAGAAGGGATCGAAAATCCGCGACAGGTTTTCCTGCGCGATGCCGCCGCCGTCGTCGCTGAACGATACCAGCACGCGGCCTTCCACGGGCATGCTGGCCACCAGGCGCATCAGGCCTTCTTCGCGGCCGTCGAAGGCGTGCAGCAGGGCGTTATTGATCAGATTTGTGACCACCTGGCCGAAGGGGCCGGGGTAGCTGTCCATCACGATGGAGTCCGGTATTTCGAACTCGATTTTGTGATACGCGGCGCGGATGCGGTTCATCATGGTGGCGATGATCTCGTGCGTCACCTGTTGCAGATTGAAGCTGCGGCGTTGTTCCGTGGTGCGGTCCACCGCCACCTGCTTGAAGCTGTTCACCAGGTCTGCCGCGCTGTGCAGGCCGCGCATCACCAGCGCGGACGCCTTGCGTGCGTCGCCGATATACGTCAGCAGTTCGGATTTGCGCAGGCCGGGGCCATTGACGGCTTTTTCCAGGTCTTCCGTCTTCTGTTCCAGTGTGCTGGCGATCAGCAGGCTGTTGCCGATCGGCGTATTCAGTTCGTGCGCCACGCCCGCCATCAGCGAGCCCAGTGCCGCCAGCTTTTCCTGCGATACCAGCTGGCTCTGGGCTTCCTTCAGCTGTTCGTAGGCATGCGCGTTATCCAGTGCAATGGCGCCGTAGGAGCATAAAGTACGGAAGATCAGGCGTTCGCGTTCGCCAAAAGCATTGATCTGCATCGACTGCACCGTCATCACGCCCAGCGCGCGTTCGCCCAGCAGCAGCGGCACGAACAGGGCGCACACGCTCGGAGCGGTGCCCGGCAGGGCCATGGCGTGGCGTTCTTCGCCGACCTGCTCGACATAGACCTCGCGCCGCTCGTTCAGGCATTTGGCGCCCAGTGCCGACGGGTGATCGAGCGGAATGATGCGATGCGGCAGGGGGCGGCCGTCCTCGATACCGAAGGCGCGCTGCAGTTTCTGGCCAGATGGATCGGTCAGATAGATGGCAAAAGTATTGGCCGACAACAGGGCCTGGACGTGGATGTTCAGCGCCTGGAACACGCCATGTGCATCCAGATGGGTGGTGATTTCCTGGCCGATGGCCGACAGGCGCTCCAGCAGCCGCGTGGTCTGCTGCAGCACTTCGGCGCGGCGCGCTTCCGACATGGCCAGTTCACGGTGGTGCTGGCCTTCGGCGCGTGCCTGCTCCGTCTGATGGTGCACCTGCATGGCGACGGCGCGGCTGGTGGCTTCCAGCGTATGCGTCTTTTCGCGCGCCTGGCTGGCGGCAGTGGCCATGCTGTAAGCCTTCCCGAAGTCGCCGAGGTGAGCGTATTCCTGGCCCAGCGCGTCGTACAGATCGCCCGGCACGGTAAAGCCTTCGATGGTGGAGGCGGTGTCCAGCGCGTGGTGCAGGTAGTGCAGGGTGGCGTTGGGCGCGGTCATGCCTTCCGGCGCGGGCAGCGTATTACGGCTGTGGATCAGGGCCAGCACGCGCAAGGCGGCGATATGGTTGTAAGCGTTGTGCAGGCTGGCGGCCAGCTGCACGGCTTGTTCCGCCAYATCCAGCGCCTCTTCGGCGCGGTCGAGGAAGAGCAGGGCATGTGCCTGGCCGCGGCGGGCCACGCTTTCAAAATCCGCCTGCTGCAAGGCTTCGGCGCGGATGGCCAGGCGCTGGAAGGCGTCCAGCGCACCGGAAAAGTCTTCCTTGGCCAGGCACAGGTCGCCCAGGTATTGCAGGGCGATGGCGTAGCTGCGGGCGTTCGCCACCGGCAGCATGATTTCCAGCGCCTCCTGTAGCAGCTCTTGCGCGGCATCGATGCGGCCCAGGCGGCGCACCGTGTCGGCCGTGTGCATCAGCACCGAGCCCACGCTGCGCGGCCAGGCGGTGGGACGCGCCAGTTCCATCGCACGCTGCATCCACTCCAGCGCCGAGTGCAGGTCGTTCAGGTTGGCGAACATCTCGGCGATATTGGTGCCGGCAATGATGGCGGCGCGGATCTGGCCTGTTTCCAGCGCGGCTTCGTAGCTGCGGATGTAGAAACCGGCCGCGTTGCCGAAATCGCTGGCCTGGCTTGCGGCCACGCCGAGGAAATCGTTGATCCAGCAATCGACACCTGTCGATACTTCTTCGGACAAATCGAAGCGCTTGCCCCAGCGCGCACTGGCGCTATGCAGGTCGCGCAGCACGGCCCAGCGTGCGCTGGCCGCATCGGCAATGGCTTCGCGGTCGCTGTCGCCGGCGCGGCGGGCCGCTTCCGATGCTGCAGCCAGTTCTTCGTCGCGCTTGGGGTGGTCGCCGCGATCGACGGCAACCCAGGCCTTCAGCCAGTGGGCGTCGGCACAGGCGGCGTCGTCACCCAGTTCGCGCAGGGCAAGGCGGGCGTTTTCCGCAAGATCGTAGGCTTCATCGAGACGGCCGGTGAGCCAGGCAATTTCGCCCTGCACCAGCTTCAGGCGGCTGATGCAGGCGGAGCGTTCTGCGTTATCGAATTCGGACGATAGCAGCAGGGTGCTCGCTTCCTGCGCCAGTTCTGCGGCGCGCGGGCAGTCGCGCTGGCGCAGATGCCAGGACAGCGTCATGAGGAGCGGCAGGCGCTCGGCGCCGCGCAATGGGAGCAGGTCAAGCTCCCACTGGGCTACGGCGTCGTCGTCTGCAAACATCTCCATGGCGGTTCCGGTCAGTAAAGCGTCTGTGAGGATTCGTGTAATAGCTGTCCGTACAGAGTATGGCGCATTTTTGCGATCTTGCCTTGCTCGACCGCATCAAGAATTGCGCACTGTGGCTCGCTTAAATGCCGGCAGTTATAAAATTTGCATCCGCCGAGGTAGGGTGCGAAGTCGCGGAAGGCCCGTTCCAGCATGCCTTCGGTGAGGTGATACAGGCCGAATTCCTGGAAGCCCGGCGAATCGATCACGCTGGCGTCGGGACCCAGATGATAAAGGCGGGTGAATGTGGTGGTGTGTTTGCCGGTATCCAGCGCCTCGCTGATTTCGCGCGTGGCGATATCGGCGTCCGGCACCAGCAGGTTAATCAGCGAGGACTTGCCCATGCCGGACTGGCCGATCAGGATCGACGATTCGCCTTCCAGCAGCGGGCCAAGCGCCGCAACGGTGGCTTCCGGCTGGCCGGTGGCGGACACCTGGATCAGCTCATAGCCCATGTCCGTGTAGACCTTCAGGCGCTCCTGCGCGCGCGGCAGGGCCTCTTGCACGTCGATCTTGTTCAGGATCAGACGCGCCTTCACGCCCGCCGCTTCTGCCGCCACCAGCGCGCGCGACACGAGGTCGTCCGAGAAGCTTGGCTCGGTGGCGACCACGATGAAAAGCTGGGTGACGTTTGCCGCCAGCAGCTTGGATTTGTACTGGTCGGAGCGGTAGAGCAGGGTCTTGCGCTCCTGGATCTTGTCGATCACGGCCTGGTCGGGCGAAGTCAAGGTCAGATCGACGATGTCGCCCACCGCCACATTGGTCTTCTTGCCGCGCGTGACGCACTGAAGATGCTGGCCGTTCGAATCCGCCAGATAGTGGCGGCCGTGTGCTGCGATGATGATGCCGGTACGCTTTTCCTTGCTCATGCCAATGCGTCCGCCTTCGCTGCACAGATAAAGTCATTCAGCGAAAGGCCGCCGACCGAGTGCGTGTCATAGCGCACCTGGCAGGTCTTGTAGCCCACCACCAGTTCCGGGTGATGGTCTTCCTTGTGCGAGATGTAGGCCAGCGCGTTCACGAAAGCCATGGTCTCGTAGTAGTTGGCGAAGTTGAAGGTCTTCACCAGCTTGCCGTTTTCGATGCTCCAGCCTTCCAGCAGATGGCACAAGCGGGATGCTTCGTGGTGGTTCACGCCGTCCTTGACGTGGGCGCTATGCAGGGAGCGCAGGTGGGCTGCGCTCAGGATGGCGGCTGTCATTGTGCTGCCCCCAGGTTGAGTTGACGAATGCGCACGCTGGCAGGCGGATGCGAATCGTAGAAGGCCGAATGCAGCGGATCGGGCGTCAGGGTCGAGGCGTTATCTTCGTACATCTTGACCAGGGCCGACACCAGGTCGCGCGAATCGGTGTGCTTGGCGGCGAAAGCGTCCGCTTCGAATTCATGCTTGCGCGAGCTGAGCGAAGTCAGTGGGCCGAACAGGAAAGTGAAGACCGGCAGCGACAGCATGAACAGGATCAGGGCCATGGCGTCATTGCTCTGGCCCGGCACGATGATCGGATTCACACCGAGGCCGGTGTAGAACCAGATCTGGTTTTTCAGATAGCCCAGCAGGGCCAGGAAGCCCAGCGAAATCGCGAACATCACCACGATGCGCTTGACGATGTGCTTCAGCTTGAAGTGGCCCAGCTCGTGCGCCAGCACGGCCTCGATTTCCTGTGGCGCCAGGCGCTCGATCAGGGTGTCGAAGAACACGATGCGCTTGGCTGCACCGAAGCCGGAGAAGTAGGCATTGCCGTGCGCGCTGCGCTTGGAGCCGTCCATCACAAACAGGCCCTTGGAGGCAAAACCAACGCGCTGCATCAGGCCTTCGATACGCGACTTCAGCGATTCATCGGCCAGTGGCGTGAACTTGTTGAACAGCGGTGCAATCACGGTCGGGTAGAGCACCATGATCAGCAGCTGGAAGCCGCTCCACACAAACCAGGCATACAGCCACCACAAGTCGCCGGACTTTTCCATCAGTGCCAGCACCACCCAGATCAGCGGCAGGCCGATCACGCCGGCCAGCAGCAGGCCTTTCAGCATATCGGTGAAGAACAGCCCCACCGTCATCTTGTTGAAGCCGAAGCGCTCTTCCAGGCGGAACTGGCGGTAGAAGTCGAGCGGCAGGTCGATCAGGCCCGAGATCACGCCGAAGGCGATGATCAGGCCGAGCTGGTAGCTCATGCCGCCGCCGGTGGCGTTGAAGACTGTGCCGTTGAGCCACTGCAGGCCGCCCAGCAGGGTAAAGCAGATCAGCACGACGGCGTTGACCGCCATCGATACCAGGCCGAACTTGGTGCGCGCGACCGTGTAGTCGGCAGCCTTCTGGTGCGCATGCAGTGGGATTTTTTCCGCGAATTCGGATGGCACGGCAGCGCGGTGCGCCAGCACGTGACGGATGTGGCGCGACGCGAGCCAGAAACGGACCGACAGGGTCAACACCAGAAAAGCGACAAACAAAATCGAAAACGCGTGTGAATACATTCTGTGCCTGTGAGAAAATGGCGGATTGATTTGGCTAAGAGAGAATTATGTCACAAGCGAACGATACCCCAGCAAGCACTGCCGCCGCTCCGGTTGCCGCACCGCGCCCGAATGAAATGAACCTGGTGTGGGTTGATATGGAAATGACCGGCCTGGAGCCGGAAACCGACCGTATTATCGAAGTGGCAATCGTGGTGACCGACATGCACCTGAACGTGCTGGCCGAGGGCCCCGTTTTCGCGATTCACCAGTCGGACGAAACGCTGGACAAGATGGATGCCTGGAACAAAGGCACCCATGGCCGCTCCGGCCTGATCGACCGCGTGAAAGCTTCCACGGTGAGCGAAGAGCAGGCCGAGGCCGAGCTGATCGCCTTCATGAAGCAGTGGGTCCCGAACGGCAAATCGCCAATGTGCGGCAATACCATCGGCCAGGATCGTCGCTTCATGGTCAAGTACATGCCGAAGCTGGAGGCGTTCTTCCACTACCGGAATATCGACGTGTCCACCCTGAAGGAGCTGGGCCGCCGCTGGAAGCCTGAAATGGTCGCCGGCTTCAAGAAAGCCCAGAAGCACACTGCGCTGGCCGACATCGTCGAATCCATCGAAGAACTCAAGTACTACCGCGAGAACTTCATCAAGCTGTAAAACGTTGCAATATTGCCACGGCACTCCCCATGCCGTGGCACATCGGGTATAAAGCTGTTTTCAATTTGCCAACTACCCGATGCGCAAACTTCTCCTTGTCCTGGTGCTGGGCGCCGCCATCACTGCCCACGCCGATGACGACAAATTCCGCATGAAGGCCGATCAGGCCGACACCGGCTCGCATCTCAAGCGCGACACCGCGATTTCCAGTCTCCCTTTCGACAAAACTTATGAGCAGCTCACCGAAGCGCAGAAGAATCAGCTGCGCGGCGTCTACGAGCACATGGGGCCTGCCGATGAGCCGCCGTTCCCCGTGCACGGCCTGAAGCACCTGTTCAAAGGCCTGGAAGAAGTGCAGCGCCGCCTTGCAGTGCGCGGACGGCTCGACGTGCGCGTCATGGTCGGCCCCGACGGGGAGCCGCAAGATGTGAAGATCTACGAAACCCCCGACCCCGACCTGGCCAAAGCCGTCGCCTTCCTGCTGCTGAAGGAGAAATACAAGCCGGCCCTGTGTGAGGGCAAGCCCTGCTCGCAGGAGTTCTCTTTCCGCGTCCTGTTCGAAATGAATCTCTAGGACTTTGCGAAGTCGCTGTTCGGGGCGGCGGCGCGGACGCGGGACAGGATGGCTTCGGCGCGCTGTTTGCCGACTTTGCGTTGCAGGGACTTGCGCAGTTCGCCGTGCATGACGCCGAGAGGATCTTCGTCTTCCAGCATGGCGGGGAAGCTCTCTGGCTTCGCGATCAGCGCTGCCAGCAGGCGGTCGCGTGTGGCGCGGTGGGCAGCGGGGAGGGCTGTGGTGAGCTGGTCGAGGCGCTTGCGCGGGAGCCAGCGTCCGGCGGCCATGACGCCTTCGATCTTCGTGGTGTTGGCGACGTCGTCCAATGGATTGGCTTGCAGTAGCAGCAGGTCCGCACGGCGGCCGGGCGCGATGGCGCCGTCCTCGCCCGGCTTGGCGAAGTAGGCTGCCGGCGATATGGTGGCGGCGCTCAGGACCTGGTAGGGCGTGAGGCCGGATTCGCTCAGTTCCGCAAATTCACGGTGCAGGGAGTAGCCGGGCACGGGGCCGAGCATGGCGGCGTCGGTGCCGGTCAGGATTGGCACACCTGCATCGGACATGGCCTTTACCAGCTTGCGCTGGAAGGGCATGGCTTCGCGAAGGAAGTTCTGGTCGTTGGGCGAGAAGTGGCCGTAAATGTTTTTGCCCGGCGCCAGTCCATCGCGCACCCACGGCGCCAACGCAGCGATTTCAGGACGTTTCAGATAAGTTTGCAGATCAGTTGATTCCAGCTGGATGTCATGGAAGGTCGTCAGCGTGGCCGTAACGCTGATGCCGGCAGCCTTGATCTGTGCAGCGGTTGGCGCAATCTTCGATTCGTCCAGTTTAACGTGGTCGAAACTCTCGCCGCCGCCGTCATTGAACTGCGAGTACAGGATTTCTTCAGCATGCGCCAGCGACTGTCCCGCGGCCAGTGTTTTCGCGAAGCCCGGCGCGCGCGCCACGTGACCGGTAATCAGCAGGCCGCGCGCCTTGGCGGTCGCAATGATGACCGGGTATTCTTCCGCGCCAATCTTGTTATAGACCTTGATGCCATCGTAGCCCTGGTCCGCGATCTTCTGCACGAAGCGCTCGGCCTCCGCCGGCGGCATTGACGTGTTCATGATTGGGCCGGTCGTGAAAATGCGAGGTCCGAGCAGACTGCCGTCGGCGACTTGCCGGCGCCAAGTCAGGTGCGCTGAATGGCCGGACAGGTTGTAGACCGTGGTCACGCCCTGCGCCAGAAACAGCGGCAGCTCGGCGCGCGAAAGCAGGTGCACATGCGCGTCCACCAGGCCGGGCATCAGATAACGCCCCTTGCCATCGATCCGCTGCGCCCCGCGCGGCACGGCCACGCTTTCCATCGGCCCCGCAGCAGCAATCCGCCCATCCTCCACCAGCACCGTCTGGTGCGCCTGCACCTGTTCGTTTTGCATCGCGATCAGATTGACGTCGACAAAAGCGATTGGTGCAGCACCTGCGCGCGCAGCAGCGGCGGCAAGGAGTAAGGCGGCGATCGGCTTCATTCAGCGCTCCAGAATTGACGAGCCGCTAATGTAGCGCAAATCTGCCGCGAAGTTTTACTAGTTTATTTCCAGATGAAGGTGGCGATCATCCAGCGTGGTTCGGTGGCGCCGTCGGGCATGCGGTAGAGGCATTTGGAGAGGGCGACGTAGGCGGCGCGGTCGAGGTCGGCTGTGCCGGAGGAGTGGGCGATTTTGCCGTCGAGGACTGCGCCGTCAAGCCCGATCAGGTAGGACACAACGACCTTGCCTTGCTCGCCGCCTTTCAGCGTCTTGGGATATTCGGGCCGTGCGCAGCTCGGGTCGCCGGGGCCGGGGCGGGCGACGGCCGGCAGGGATTGCGTCTCGGCGCTGAAAGCAGGTGCAGCAAGTGCGAGAAGGCTAAGCAAGGCGCCGCCGAGGGCGATGCGGGCAAAACGGGAAAGCATGGCGATCTCCTTCATTTGGATTGAATCGAGTGCTCGACTGCGGCCTGCGAGCGGATCTCGGCGTTGACCAGCTGGCGCAAGGCGGCCGTGTTGGCGAGGGACTTGGCCTGCGCAAGGTCATGCCGCTCCAGCGCCGCCTGCACAGCGGCTTCGCGCTCCTGTTGCAGCTGGAAGGCAGGCTTGCCGGGATCGCCGTCGGCCACGGCTGCGACGGCGCTGGCTGTGGAACCCGGCGCTTCGGAGTCGCCGCATCCCGCGATCAGCGCTGCGGCCAACAGCGCCGCGGCGTAGTTCAGGTATTTCATGTTCATCTTCCGAAAAAGAGCCCGCGCACCCCTCAGTGCGCGGACAAAGGGTGCTCTTAAACCATGAAGCCCAGGTCTTTCACGCTGAAATTCGACAGCTCATTCTTGAAGATCTGGTTCTCCAGTACATCCGCTTCGGCGCCGAACCAGCGGCCCAGCGTTGCGCCGTATTGCTGGTTCGAGATCTGTGGAATCCACACGCCGCGGCCGGTCGCGTCGTCTTTGCCGCCGAGGACAAAGTCGGGGAACTGGCCATACAGCCCGCCTTTCACGGCCGCGCCGATGATCAGGTGGTGATTGCCCCAGCCATGATCGGTGCCGCCGCTGTTCGGCTGCAGCGAGCGGCCGAAGTCGGACATGGTGAAGGTGGTGACAAGCTGCTCGGCATTGATTTCATGCAGCGCCTGCTGGAAGGCTGCGACCGATTGCGACACCTGGCGCAGCATGTCGAACTGCTGGTAAGCCTGGCCGCCGTGGGTATCGAAGCCGCTCAGCGAAACGAAGTAGACCTGGCGTCCCGGACCTTGCGTGGAACGCAGGCGGATCAGCTGCGCCACAGTCTTCAGCTGCTGCGCCAGCGAATAGCCGGGGAATACAGTGGACAAAGGCGCGCCGGTATTGGCCGCCTTCAGGTCCTTCACCAGATCCATGCCATTCAGCAGGGACTTGTTGGCCGCTTGCGCAATCAGGTTCGGATTCTGGGCCGACAAGATCTGCAGCAGGGCAGCGCGGCGCGTATCGGCTTCGTTCTGCGGCCAGAAGTTCATGCCCGCCAGATCCAGCTGGCCAGTGCCTGGGAGCAGATTGCCGTGCACCGACGAACCTTCAACAAACAGGCCACCCGCGCCGACCGATACTGCATCGAGGTGTCCGCCATTGCCCAGCGCATCGACCAGACGGCCACCCCAGCCAGTGCCGGCAGCCGATGGCGTACCTGCCTGGTTCTGGATGTTCTGGTCCGGATGCGAGAACAGCTGCGGCGGCACGTTGGCGCCGGACTGATATTGCGCCTTGGTCAGCGGCTGGCGCAGATTGCCAACGTTGAGCAGGCCGGCGACCATGCCTTGTCCATACAGCGCATCGATCTCCGGCATGCCGTAGTGGAAAGCGAAAGGCTGGTCCACGCCGTTCGACAGGCGCGCGCTGCGCTGCGCGGTCAAGGTCTTGGCGTTCACCGACAGCGCCAGCCCCTGGCTGCCGCGGATCGCGTTGTAGGCGTTGTAGTGCGTGGCGTCCAGCGGCACGATCATATTGTTGCCGTCGTTACCGCCAAACAGATAGACGCAGACCAGCGCCTTGTAGTCGCTCACGGGCGCTGCCTTGGCCGAACGGGGCATGCCCAGCAAGCCCAGGGTGGACATGGCGCCCAGCATGCCGATCTGCGCACTGGCGCCGAGGAAGCCACGGCGCGACATATTGGTTTTGCTCATATTCGTATTCCTCTCACTGCTGGACGGCGAATTCGGCCGTGATCGCGGTCAGGTACAGCGCGGTGATGGCGCGCTGCTTCATGTCGGCGGTTGCGTTGATGGTGGCACCGATGGCGGCACGTGCGGCTGGCGTCATGCGGCCTTGCAGCAGCGTTGCATCCACAAGGTTCAACAGGGCGGTCGGATTGTTGGCCACTGCCTGGAATGGCGTGATGTCGATGCGCACCATGCCGCCGTATTCGCCGGACAGGAAGTTGTACAGGTAGTTGGCGCGCGATACCGACAGCGACGGCGCATACAGCTGGAACTCCGGACCCACCAGGCCAGCCTGGCCTGGCAGTGGCGTAATCGGCGAGAAGAAGTTGAACACGCTCGGTGCGTTCAGCAGCTTTTCGCCCAGCAGGAAGTAATCCCAGAACAGATTGTTCGGATCAATCACGGTGGCGTTCAGCGCGCGGAACAGGGTGAGGCTGTGCAGCATCGGGTCTTTCAGCTTGCCCGAGACGGTGCTTGGAACCTGGGCTTCCGGGTCCATCAGCACGGCGGTCAGGGTGGCTTTCAGATCGCCGCGGCCAGCCGGGCCGTAAGCGAAGACGTCCGCCACGCGCTGCACATACGCCGGGCTTGGATTGCTCATCACGAAAGCGCGGATCAGGCGGGTCGCGATGAAAGGCGGCAGGTTAGGGTGGTTGAACAGGGCGTTCATCACCGCGTCGTAATCCTGCATCGTAGACTGGCCGGCGGACAGGGTGATGCCGCCGAAGATGGTCTTGGCAGTCTTGTCGTGGTAGTTGTCGCGCGGCTGCAGCGGGCCGGTGAAGTTTTCCCAATTGATGCCGGTGGCGCTGGAGCCCGGATAAGTCCAGCCGCTCAGGGCGCGCGACATGCCGCCGATGGTGGCCTGGTCGTAGCTCGGGATCGGTGCGCCGTTGCGGTCCAGCTGCACGGTGCCGTCCTGGTTCAGCATCACAGGGCCGATGGTGAACAGCTGCATGACTTCACGCGCATAGTTCTCGTTCGGCGCCGGCATCACGCTGTTGCCGAGGTCGAGGTATTTGCCCATCGACGGATTCAGCGTCATTTCGCGCAGCAGGGTGTTGAAGTTGCCGAAGGCGTTGTTCTGCAGGGTGTTCAGCCACGGCGCCATCTCGTTGCCGTAAGGGTTCTTGTCGGCCGAAACCACGAACAGTTGCGACAGGGCGAATACCATGCGCTGGCGCAGCTGGTCCGGCGCGGTGGCCATATTCATGTACCAGCCCTTGCGCAACACATCGAGGTCGGTGGTCGCAGGCAGCGGAGTAGCGGCCATCTGGAACTGCTGCTGCAGCCAGGCTTGCGCACCCATCGACTTCACGGCGGCGATGCTGGATGCGTTCGGGCCGAAGGTGGCTTGCTGCAGCAGGCGCGCGGCGGCCACGGTGGCGGCGTCCGGCGCCGGCTGTTCACCGATCGGACCTGGGGTTGGCGTCGGGGTCGGCGTTGGAGTTGGCGTCGGCGTCGGAGTGGGAGTGGGAGTAGGCGTTGGATTCGGCGTGCCGATCACGCCTGGCTTGCGCAGCGTCAGCGTGGTGGTGCCGCTCAGCTTGGGCGTGGTGGCGGTGCTGCCGGTGAAGGTGATGACCGGATTGGCCGGCATCGTCTTCGGTGCAATGTATTCGCCGTTTTGCGAATTGATGGTGCCGTAAGTGGCATTGCCGCCCGGGATACCGTTGACGGCGAAGTTCATGTAGACGCCCTTGCCGTCTACCTTGCCAAGGAACCAGACCTTATTGCCAAGTTCCACGGACGCGTTGCGGGCTGTATTCGTCACCTCGACCGTTGCGGCCCAGGATGTCGCCGACAGGCTCATCAGGCAGGCCAGCGTCCAAGCCCTGTACTGAGTCAGCTGCATTTTCTCTCCCTTTATATTAACCGGCAGGATTCCGCCGTTTAATACCATGTGGCAATTTCTGTGCCACCCTTTCGAAACCGAAGTTTCTATGGGGCGGCGACAAAATTTGTCAGGGAGGAAAATTTGCCACGAACAAAATTTGTCAGTCGTGGCAGGAAATGTCAGCTCTCAGCGCCGTGGCATTTCTTGTATTTTTTGCCACTGCCGCAGGGGCAATCGTCGTTGCGGCCGACCTTCGGCTCTTCGCGCTTGACGGTTTCGACACCGGCTTTGCGGCGCGGCACCCAGTATTTGTGGATGGCCGGCAGATTGGCTTCCAGCTGGAGGGCCAGCTTGTGGGCCAGCAGCGGATCTTCCACTTCCGGCAGCTCTTCCGGTTTGATCTCGTCGGCGCCGAGCAGGTAAACCGGACGCATCAGGTCGGCCACTTCCGAATCCCAGATCGAATCCCAGGAACCCGGACGCAGCTCCATTCCTTCCCAGAAGCCCCAGCACCAGGCTTCGGCGTCGATCAGGGTCTGGCCCATGTGCTCGTGCTCCACGAACAGCGGCTCGAACTCTTTCGGCGCCACTTCGAAGGTCACCAGCACCTCGTTCATGAAGCGCATGATCAGGTTGACGATGCGCTCTTCCTGCTTGGCATTCTTGAACTTCGGCGCTTGCTTGCCATCCTCGCCCCACACGTGCGGCAGCCACTCGGCCGGGGTGATCGGCTCCGGGCCGATGGCGATGGCGGTCAGGAAGCCATGGAGGTGGTCCATGGTCATGGAATCCTCGGGGCTCAGGTCGCCCAGCAGGAATTGGTCAAGTTCGTCGAATTCTTTTTCGGTGAGGGGCTGTTCGAGTTGCATGATGGGCTCTGTTATTCAGTTAAGGGCGACAGTATACGCTGCGCCACTTACAATAGCGAGAATGACACCTGCACACCCATTTTCCGACCTGAGCCCCGATTGCGTGCTGGACGCGCTGGCCAGCATCGGCCTGTATGGCGATGGCCGTCTGCTGGCGCTGAACAGCTATGAGAATCGCGTCTACCAGGTCGGTATCGAAGACGGCAAGCCGCTGGTGGCCAAGTTCTACCGGCCGGGGCGCTGGACTGATGCGCAAATTTTGGAAGAACATGCATTTGTGGCCGAACTGGAAGAGCGCGAAGTGCCGGCCGTGCCGGCTTCCGTGATCGATGGCCGTACCTTGCATAGTTTCCAGGGCTTCCGCTTTTCCGTTTTCCCGCGCCATGGTGGACGGGCGCCTGAGCTGGATGATCCTGCTGTGCTGGAATGGACGGGGCGCTTTATCGGCCGCATTCACGCGGCGGGGGCTTCACGGCCGTTTGTGGAGCGCCCGGCGCTGGATGCGTCGACCTTCGGCGTTGAGCCGCGCGACTGGCTGCTTGCTCATGATTTTCTGCCACCGGAGCTGGTGACGCCCTGGAAGAGCGTTGTCGATCAGGCATTGGATGGTGTGGCGCGCTGCTATGAGCGGGCAGGGGATGTGGCGATGATCCGCCTGCACGGCGACTGCCATGGCGGGAATGTGCTGTGGACGGATGCCGGTCCGCACTTCGTGGACTTCGACGACGCGCGCATGGGGCCGGCGGTGCAGGATTTGTGGATGATGCTGTCCGGCGATCGTCGGGATATGGTGCGGCAGATGGGCGATATTCTGGCCGGCTACGAAGACATCCGCGAATTCGACCCGCGCGAGCTGTATCTGGTGGAGGCGCTGCGCACGCTACGCCTGATTCACTACTCCGCCTGGCTGGCCCGCCGCTGGGACGACCCCGCCTTCCCGGCAGCTTTCCCCTGGTTCAATACCCAGCGCTACTGGCAGGACCGCATTCTCGAATTGCGCGAGCAAATCGCGCTGATGGACGAGCCCCCGCTCTGGCCCGTATAAAACTGGGGTCGGATCGGACCCCGAATTGGGGAAATGGCGGGGAAATCCCGTCTTTCTTCCGGGCTGAGACTGGCCCCGCGTCCCCGATAATGGAAGCTCAACTTATCAAGCGAGAGCTTCCTATGCAAAACTTGGCCCAAACTTTCGATCCCGATGAACAGGTGAATCTGTCGGAGGAGGAGCTCGCGCGTCCGGCCCGTGCCGAGGCGGAGTTGAAGGCGATTCAGGAGGCGATCGCTCGCGTGGAAGCGGAGGCGAAGGCCGCCTGCGCTGCCGAGAGCCGCGCCCACGCCGAGGCCCGTGCCCGTGCGCTGGCGGAAGATCGCGCTGCGATGGATGCCGCCGCCGCTGCCGCAGCGCTCCAGAACGCGCAGGCTGCCGAGGAGGCGATCAAGGTGAACCGCGAGCGCCTGGAAGCCCTGCGCGCCGCCGCGTCGGCCAGCGTGGCCCAGCTGGAGGCGGTGAAGCAGGAAACCGTCGAGCTGCGCGCCCGCGTGGAAGCCGATACCCAGGTGCGCAAGGCCGCCGAACAGCGCGCCAAGGCCGAGGAGGAGAGCCGCCGCCGCGCCGCCGAGCATGTAGCTGAGGAAACCAAGCTGACCGAGCAAGCCGCCCGCGCGGCCGAAGAATTGATGGCCCAGACCGAGCAGGCGCGCATGCACGCTGTGGAGCGCGCCGCCGCGGTGCAGGCGGCAAAGGATGAAGTGGTGAGCATCGCGTCCGCCGATGCGCGCATGGCGACCCTGGCCCGCGCGCATGAACGCCAGGCCCACGCTGCGCGCCAGACCGCCGAACAGCTGGCGCAGGCTGAAGCCGAAGCGCTGGAAGCAACCCGTCAACGTGAGCGCGCCGACCAGGTGGCGCTGGAATCCGCATTCAAGCGCGCTGCCGCGGAAGTGCGCGCCGCTGAAGAAGCCCGTGCGCTGGCGCACCTGGAGCAGGAGCGCGAAGCGATCGCCTTGGCCAAGGCCGAATCCGACCGCAGCGCCGCCATGTCGCTGCATCTGCGTCTGCAAACCGAAAAGGAAATCCGCGACGCGGCCCAGCACCGCGAGCGCCTGGAAGCGATGGCTGTCGCTTCGGCCCAGGCGCGCCGCGATGCGGACAGCCAGATCATTGCCGCTACCGAAGCGCGCATCGACACCGACCGCCAGCTGCACACTGTGGCGATGGCCCGCGTGCACGCCGAGCAGCAGGCTGAATTCGAAACCCGCGCCAAGCTGGAAGTGGAAGCGGTCGCACTGGAGCAGGCCAATCTGCGCAAGGTCGCCGAGCAGGCCGCTGCCGAAGCCGCACGCGCCGACACCGAAGAACAGCAGCGCGCCGCGCAAATGGCCGCTGAGCGCGAGGCGCTGTCCCGCGCGTCCGCCGTGATGATCGCTGAGCAGGCCGCTGCGGAACAGATTGAATTCGCCGCGCTGTCCGAGCAGGTCGAGGCGCAACAAGCCGCGAACGCGCTGGCGCAGGAGAAGGCCGCCCATGCTGCCCGCCTGGCCGATGCTGAACGTGCCCGCGTGGCGGCGGAGCAGGAAGCTATCGCGGCCATGAAGCTGCGCCTGGAGGAGGAAGAGCGCGCAACTGCCGCCGCCGCGGCGCGTCTGGTGGCTGAGCGTGAACAGGCCGAAGCGGCACGCCGCAAGGCGACTGCGGAAGCGGAACTGGAAGCCGCAGCGGCCACACAAGCTGCCGCCACCCGCGCGCTGGCCGAGCAGGCTGAAGCCGATGTGGCGCGCCAGGCGGAAGTGACGCAGGCGCTGACCGCGCAAGTGCGTCTGGCTGCGGAACTGGGTTCGGTGCAGGCCGAGCGCGCCCGCGCCGAGCAGGAGAAGACTGCCGCTGCTGAAGCGCTGCTGGAGGCCGAAAAAGAATTCGTGGCGGCCGAACGTTCGACGCTGGCGCAGATCGACCAGAAGCTGGTGCAGCAGCGCGCTGCCAATGCGGCTGAAGTGCGCGCCGCCAAGGCCATCGAAGGCCGCCTGGAAGCGGAGAAGGCCGCCGCTGCCGCAGCCAAGGAGCGCGCGGATGCGGAAGAAGCCGCAGTTCGCGCCGAGCAGGAGAAGCTGGCTGGCCAGCAGGAGCTGCTGGACACTGCCCATGCCCACGCGGCCATGCAGCGCAAGCTGGCCGATACCACGGCGTCCATGGTCGAAGCGAAGAAGCAGCTGCTGGCGCTGGAGACCCGCCGTCAGCAGGCGGCGGAGAAGGCGCTGGCCGGTATCCACGCGAAGATCGCGCTGACCAGCGCGGCGGGTTCGGCGGCCGAGGCTACCGCGGCAGCGCCAAGCGTGTGGCGCGCGCGCCAGGCGGCTTGATTAAAACCAGAGGCGTAGACCTGGTGCCTGCCACGATGTGGCAGGCACTTGCTTTTACGGTGTGACGGTTACCCGTTCGACGAAGTATTCGGTGTCGCCGAAGCAGGAAGTCGGCACGCCCTTGTGCTGGGCATAGCTCAGTACCACGCGCTTGCCGGCGGCAGCGCCAAGCTGCGCGGCCAGCACGTCGTCGCGCACGGTGAACTCAAACTTTTCAGGGATCGCCCCCGGCATGGAGGACAGCAGAATCTCGCCCTCCCAGGTCTTGCACAGCCAGCCGCGTTTGGAGAACTTCTGCAGATAGCCCGCGCGTTCGCCTTCGGAATAGGAGTAGTGCAGGGCGATCCAGGTGTAGGCCGCTGCCAGCAGAATAAGCGACAGCAGCAGGCCAAGAATGACGGTAATGATGCGCATGGGGCCTCGAAGAAGTTAGCAACGGCGCAATCTTATCATTGGGCCAGCATCTTCTTCTTGTAGCGGATGGACGACCACAGCGAAATGACGATGAAGGCCACGCCCGACAGGCCAGTCACCCACTCGGCAATGTGATACTTCACGCTGGCGAACATGATCAGCGCCAGTACGCCGATCGCGTAGTGCGCGCCGTGTTCGAGGTAGATGAATTCGTCCAGCGTGCCGCGATTCACCAGGTAGACCGTCAGCGAGCGCACATACATGGCGCCGATGGCCAGGCCCAGCATGATGATGACCACGTCGCTGGTGATGGCAAACGCGCCGATCACGCCGTCGAAGCTGAAGGATGCGTCCAGCACTTCCAGGTAGAGGAAGCCGCCGATGCTGCCGCGCTGGATGGCCTTGCCCAGTTCACCACCTTCCGATTCTTCCTCTTCCAGTAGCCCGCTGATCCAGCCCACGCCAACGTAAATGGCCACGCCGACCGCGCCGGAGTAGAGCACGCTGAACTGCTTCTCGGCCGGCACCAGCTGCACGCAGGCGAACACGCCCAGCAGGGTAAGCAGCACGGCCAGACTCTCGGTGCCATAGGTGCCGACCTTTTCTTCGAACCAGTGAATCCAGTGCACGTCCTTCTCTTCGTCGAACAGGAAGTTCAGGAAGACCAGCATCAGGAAAGCGCCGCCGAAGGCCGACACTTCTTCGTGCACGCCCATCAGGTGGCGCGAGTATTCGTCCGGCGTGGTGGTGGCCATGGTCCAGACTTCCGCGATGTTCAGGCCGGTGGCGGCGGAGACGATGGCGAGAGGGAAGAGCAGGCGCATGCCGAATACGGCCACGATAATGCCGACCGTCAGGAACAGCTTCTGCCAGAACGCATTCCATTCCTTCAGCACGGAGGCGTTGACCACCGCGTTATCGAAGGACAGCGAGACTTCCATCACGCCCAGCACCCCCGTGATCCATAGCGCGGTTATCGCTGCGCTGACGCCGCCGTGTTGATAACCCCAGGCAGCGGCGCAGGCCATCAGCACGATGGTCACGAAGAACGAAATGCGGAAATGCTTCATGCGGGCAAACTCCCCTCTTATTTATTATGTGTTGCGCCGATTATAATGGGCGATTGCCAACTAGGACGCCCTCCAATGGATCTCGCTTATCTGCTGACACCTGTTATTACCTGGATCACTGTCGGTCCGATCAAATTCCTGATCAATTCGATCCGCGCCCGCCGCTGGGCTTTTAATCTGGTCGGTAATGGCGGATTCCCATCCAATCACAGCGCCGTGGTATCGAGCATGGCGACCCTGATCGCGCTGCGCGAGGGCATTGGCCACCCGGCCTTTGGCGTGGCGGTCACGCTGTGCTTTATCGTCATCATCGACGCCAACAGTCTGCGCCAGCATGTCGGCCGCCAGGCTGCCGCGATTAATCGCATCGCAAAGGACGCGGAAGACCACAAGTGGCTGCGGGAACGCATGGGCCATACCAAGGTCGAAATCATCGGCGGACTGTGCACCGGCATGGCCATCGGCTATGGTATTTTCAGTTTCTTCGCACGCTGATTGAGCGGCGCGGCGGATCGATGATCCGCCCTACACAATGCGGCGATTCGTTCATCAATGTAGCAATCGCCGCCCCTCCTGCATTCTCTCCAAAAATCACCTGGTTTGCGGTTTATCCTCAAATTCAGCAGTCCATCCATTTAATCCCGCAGTTCGGTCACAGATGAATTGACAGTGACTGTACAGGCACGGATACTCTGCCCGCTGCCAAAGTATGCAATTTAATAAGATAAAAGTCGTTTCACCGAAGCTCAAAACCCGTCTGGAGATTTCTATGTTGCGTAATACCCTAATAGCTCTCGCCGTAGCCTCTGCGCTTGTCGCATGCGGCAAGTCCGATAAGGCGCCGGAAAAAGCCTCTGCCAGCGCAAGCGCGCAGGCCTCCGACAAGGGTGGCGACGCGAAAACAGCCGAGAAGCTCCTGCTGTCTCCGGAAGACCTGATGACGGTGGAATCGAATGCCATGGCTTCCGGTCCGGTCATTACCGGCTCCATCGAGCCAGAGCGCAAGGCCGACCTGCGCGCCGAGGTGAGCGCGGTGGTGTTGCAAGTATTGAAAGAGAACGGTGAAGCGGTGAAGAAGGGCGACCTGCTGGTGCGCCTCGACGACACTTCCCTGCGCGATGCCAACAATTCCGCGATCGAAGCGGTGCGTGCCTCCGCCCAGGTGCTGGACCAGGCCGAGCGCATGTTTCAGCGTAATAAGACCCTGCGCGCTTCCGGCATGACCTCGGCCCAGGCGATGGAAGACGCCGAAGTGCGCCGCAACAGCGCCCAGAGCGACCTGGTAGCCGCCAAAGCGCGTGCCGCCTCGGCCCAGCAGCAGCTGTCGCGCACCCTGGTGCGTGCGCCGTTCGACGGCATCATCTCCGAGCGTAAAGTGTCCAACGGTGACACGGCCCAGATCGGCAAGGAACTGATCAAGGTGATCGACCCGACCTCCATGCGCTTCGAAGGCATGGTGTCCGCCGACAAGGTCGGTGTGGTGAAGGTCGGCCAGCCGGTGCTGTTCCGCGTGAACGGCTACGAAGGCCAGAACTTCATGGGCAAGGTCAAGCGCGTTGACCCGGCCGCCAATCCGGTGACCCGCCAGGTGGTGGTGCTGGTCGATTTCGCCGAGAAGGCCCAGCCGCACGTCGCTGGCCTGTACGCAGAAGGCCGCGTGGAAACCGAAAGCAAGGCTGCGCTGATGATCCCGGCGTCCGCCATGGTGCTGAACGGCGACAGCTCCTACGCCTGGCGCGTCAAGGATAACAAGCTGAATAAAGTCACCCTGACGATGGGCACCCGCGATGAGCGCTCCGGCCTGTGGGCAGTGCAGAATGGCCTGGCCGCCGGCGACCGCCTGCTGCGCGCACCGGGTTCCACCGTGCATGACGGCCAGAAGGTCGAAGTGGTTGTACCGAAGAGCGTCGCCTCCGCCTCCAGCGCGCCGGCAGCTGCAAGCAAAGGAAACTAAGCCATGTTCCTGTCAGATTTCAGTATCAAACGGCCCATTGCGACGATCGTTCTGATCATCGCGATGATGGCCCTGGGCCTGATGGCCTTGAATAAACTCCGCGTCAACCAGAACCCTGACGTGGAAGTGCCGTTCATTGTCGTGAGCATTCCCTATCCAGGCGCTTCGCCGGAAACGGTGGAACGCGAGGTCATCAACCGCCTGGAGAAATCCCTGCAGTCTATTACCGGCGTGACCGAGATCAACAGCACCGCCTCCGAAGGCAGCGCCTCGATCTTCATCAAGTTCACCTTCACCCGTAACCTGATTGAAGCGTCCGACGATATCCGCAATGCGATTGCGGCGGTGCGCTACAAGCTGCCGCTGGAAATGCGCGAGCCGGTGCTGCAACGCATCGACCCGTCGGCCCAGCCGATCGTGCAGCTGTCGCTGTCGTCCAAGAGCCAGAGCCACGCAGTCATTTCGCGCCTGGCCGAAGACCAGCTGGCTGACCGTTTCCGCGCCATCGACGGCGTGGCTTCGGTGACCATCGACGGTTCGCTGAAGCGTGAGCTGTCGGTGCTGCTGAAGGCCGAAAAGCTGCGTGAATACAATGTGTCCGTCAACGACGTGGTCAACGCACTGCGTGCCCAGAACACCAATGCCCCGGTGGGCAAGGTGCGCGGCGAGCTGGATGAAAAGAGCATCCGCCTGGTCGGCCGTATCGAGCGTCCGGAAGAGTTTCAGCAGGTCGTGGTCAAGCGCCAGGGCGATAACCTGATCCGCCTGTCGCAAGTGGCGACCATCGAAGACGGTTTCGCTGAGCGTAATAGCGGCTCCATGCGTTCCGGTAAGCCGAACGTGGGTATTTCCATCACCCGTTCGCGCGATGCGTCGACTGTGACGGTGGCCAAGAATGTGCACAAGGTGGTCGATGAGATCGCCAAGGAACTGCAGCCCGGCACCATTCTGGAAGTGACCGACGACGGCGGCCAGCACGCACAGGACAGCCTGAACAACGTGATCGAGTCCCTGGTGTTCGGCGCCGGCCTGACCATCTTCGTGGTGTACGCCTTCCTGAATTCCTGGCGTTCGACCCTGATTACCGCGCTGTCGCTGCCGACTTCCGTGATTGCCGCCTTTATCGGCGTGTGGCTGTGCGGCTTTACCCTGAACTTCATGACCCTGCTGGGCCTGTCGCTGGCAATCGGCGTGCTGATCGACGATGCGATCGTGGTGCGGGAAAACATTGTGCGCCATATGCAGAACGGCGCCGACCGCCGCTCGGCAGCCCTGAACGGCACGGCCGAGATCGGCCTGGCTGTGGCAGCGACGACCTTCTCCATCATGGCGGTGTTCATTCCGGTGGCCTTCATGCCGGGCATTACCGGCGAGTGGTTCCGCCCGTTCGCGCTGACCGTGACCTGCTCGGTGGCCGTGTCGCTGTTCATTTCCTTCACCCTGGACCCGATGCTGTCCGCGTTCTGGGGCGACCCGCCTGACCATCACACGGCGCCGCGCAAGGGCTTCGAGAAGCTGCTGCAGAAGTTCAACCACTGGTTCGATCATCAGGCTGACCGCTACGGCAATGTGATTGCGTGGGCGCTGCATCACCGCCGTTCCATGGCTGTGATCGCGATCGTCACCTTCGTGGGCGCACTGGTCCTGCAAGGCAAGTTCGGCGGCGCCAGCTTCGTGCCGATGTCCGACTGGGGCACGATTGCTATCGACGTGCGTACGCCATCTTCCAGCAGCCTGGATTACTCCACGCTGAAAGTGGAACGCGCTGCGGAAATCGCCCGCGCCATCAAGGAAACCAAGGAAACCAATAGCTACTCCAACCTGAGCGGTGGCCGCGTCTACGTCGATATTGGCAAGAAGACCGAGCGCAAGCGTTCGGCGACCGAAGTAGCCGTGGAGCTGCGCGAGAAGCTGAAAGTGCTGGTTGGCGCTGAATACGTGGTGCTGGATGACCTGTCCAACGGCGCCCGCAAGCCGGTGCAGATCGAATTCACCGGCGTCGATTCGCGCAAGCTGATGGAACTGACCAACGACTTCATGGACAAGCTGCGCAAGATTCCTGGCGCGGTGGACGTGAGCCTGTCCGAGCAGGACCCGAAGGATGAGCTGCAGATCGAACTGAACCGCGGCCTGGCGAATTCCATGGGCATTGGTTCCGGCGACGCCGCGACCGCGCTGCGCGTGGCCTTCGCCGGTATCGAAGTCGGCGACTGGATCGACCCGACCGGTGAAACCCGCGACGTGGCGGTGCGCCTGGCGCCGGAAGACCGTACCAGCGCCGAGAACATCGAGCGCCTGCCGATCGCTGTGGCCGGTACCAACCAGATGGTGCCGCTGGAGCAGATCGCCCATATCACCATGGGCAAAGGTCCGTCCACCATCAAGCACAAGGATGGCAAGCGCACCATCGCCGTGTCGGCCAACGTGCAGGGCCGTTCGGCTGGCGAAGTGACTGCCGACGCCATGAAACTGGCCAAGTCCATCGACTTCCCGCCGGGCTATGGCCTGGCCCTGGGCGGCGCGGGCAAGGACATGCAGGAAGTGTTCACCCAGATGGCGATCGCCCTGGTGTCCGGTATCGGCCTGATGTACCTGATCCTGGTGATGCAGTTCGGTTCCTTCACGGCGCCGGTGGCGGTGATGCTGTCGCTGCCGCTGTCCCTGATCGGCGTGGTGGCGGGCCTGCTGCTGACCAAGAACACCATCAACCTGATGAGCCTGATTGGCGTGATCATGCTGATGGGCCTGGTCGCCAAGAATGCGATTCTGTTGCTGGATGCGGCGCGCAAGCGTGAGGAAGAGGGCTATGGCCGTGAAGATGCGCTGATGTACGCCGGCCGCATGCGTTTGCGTCCGATCCTGATGACCACGTTCGCACTGATCGCCGGTATGCTGCCGGTGGCGATTGGTACGGGCGAGGGCGGCGAGTTCTACCGTCCGCTGGCGATTGCGATCATTGGCGGCACGATCACTTCGACCATGCTGACCCTGCTGATGGTGCCGACCTTCTACGACTCGATCGAGATCGCCCGCGACCGCATGTATGCCAAGTTCCAGCGCCGTGCCGAACGCTGGTCTGCGGCGCCAGCCGGTATCATCACCTTTGTGGAAGCCATTCTGACCCTGACTTTCATCCGCCTGGTGTTCCGCCTGGTGATGAAACTGGTGAATCTGGTATTCCGCCGCGGCGCAGGCAAGACCGCAACCGCCTGATCGCCTGTTGGTTAAAAGGGAAAAGGACCTTCGGGTCCTTTTTCTTTGCATAAATAAAAAGCACCCTCGTACTCTTTTAGTGTATGCTTCGTTGCCCGTACCGTAAGCACGGTACGGGCCATGACTAAATATCAACAACATTTACCGAGACGCAATCTTGAACCCCAAACACCTCGCCCTCATCATCGCGGCTGCCCTGAGCGCCGTTTCCATGTCTGCTAATGCATCGGGTTACCGTTTCGGCTCCCAGAGCGTGTCCTCCCAGGGCACTGCGGAGTCCAACGGCGCCGAAGCAGCTGACGCTTCCACCATCTTCGCCAACCCGGCCGGCCTGAGCCGCCTGGATGGCATGCAAATCATGGGCGGCGTGACCGCCGTGGTGCCGCATTCGTCCTTCGAAGACACCGGCTCCAAGCGCTTCACCGGCACCCCGGTTGGCGGCCTGCAGAGCACCGACGACTACGCGCCAAGCGTGGTTGCGGCGCCATCCCTGTACTTCAGCAAGAAGATCAATGACCAGTGGGCTGCCGGCGTTGGCGTGTACGTTCCTTACGGCACCAAGCTGTCCTACGACTGGGGCTGGTCCGGCCGCTACGCGCTGACCAACGTCAAGCTGGATGCAGTGAACATCAACCCGTCCGTCTCCTTCAAGCTGAACGAGCAGCACTCCTTCGGCTTCGGTCTGGACCTGGAATACATGAAGGCCAAGCTGGGCCAGGGCGTTGACGTGCCTGGTTCCATCGCTGCCCTGAGCGCCTCTCCGGCTGCTGCTCAGCTGATCAAGGCCATCATGGCCGCTGGCGGCAACCCGGCTGCCCTGGCCACCGTGAAGGACGGCCACGGCTCCATGGACGGCAAAGACTGGGGCTACGGCTTCAACATCGGCTACCTGTTCCAGCTGGACCAGAACACCCGCTTCGGCCTGGCATACCGCTCGGCGATCTCGCACCACCTGAAGGGCAGCGCAGTCTGGGACTTCAACGTGACCAGCGATGCCGCAGTGAACAAGATCATCGCCGCCAACTCGGGCAAGGCTAACTCCGCTGCTCTGGTGGACATCCGCACTCCGGAAACCATGTCGATCAACGGCTTCCACCAGCTGAACTCGCAGTGGGCCGTGATGGGCGATGCGACCTGGACCCGCAACTCGCGCATGACCAACCTGAACATCCAGTTCCCTGGCACCGTGCAGGGCGACGAGGTGATCCGTCAGAACTGGAAGAACACCTGGCGCTTCTCCGCCGGCGCGAACTACCAGCTGAACGAGAAAGTCATGCTGCGCGGCGGCGTGGCTTACGACCAGACCCCAGTACCGGATGACACCCTGCGTCACCCAGCACTGCCGGATGCGAACCGCACCCAGCTGTCGCTCGGCGCGAACTGGAAGCTGGACAACCACTCGTCGGTTGACCTGGCTTACTCCTTCCTGCACTTCCAGGATGCGAACGGCAACTACAAGAACGGCTGCTCGCCTCTGACCGCGGGCTGCACCGGCAACGGTGAACTGACCAAGGGCACCTGGCAGACCCACCTGCAGCTGATCGGCCTGGCTTACAACTACAAGTTCTAAGCTAACCAAGGCGGCGGAACAATGTTCCGCCCTACGAACGGCGCCCTAGCGGCGCCGTTTTTTTTACCCTACGCAATGCGCGGCGCGGCCAAGGCGTAGGGCGGATCATCGATCCGCCGTATCAGCGCCGCAAGCGGCTTCAATAAGTAGGCCGGCGGTCGCGCGTGCTGTTGCTGTTGCTGTCGGTACGGTCCGGCGTAACGATCGGCGGTGGCGGGCTCTGGCCGGTGGCGCCTTCCGTGCCGCTGGTGCCACTCGATGGCGGCGGCGTGGTCGTGGTATCGGCGGGCGGCGGCGTGGCCGGCGTGGCGTTATTGGCTGCTGGCATGGCGGGGGCCGTGCCGGTACCGCCCGTATCCGGCGTGGTGCCGGTCCCGGTGCTATTTGCCGCTGGCGTGGCCGGGCTCTCGGCCTCGCGGTTCTTGCAGCCGCCCAGCATGGCGGCCGCCAGCGCGGCGCCTGCGAGCAGGGCCGTGGTGGTACGAATTGCTGTCATGATGCTGTTCCTTTCCCTTGGGTTCATGCCGGGGCGAGCGTGCGCAGCAGGGCGGGGATTTCCGCCGGGATTTCGCGCGCCAGATAGCCCAGTACGCCGTAGCGTATCGACAGTTGCTCGCCAGCCGAGGCATGCAGCGCCACGCCCCAGGCTGCAGCCTGTTCCAGCGAAGCGCCGCGTGCGGCCAGTCCGGCGATGATGCCAGCCAGGCAGTCGCCTGAGCCGGAAATGGCCAGGCCGACGTTGCCGCCCTGGTGCTGCCACAGCTTGCCGCCGGGGGCAGCCAGGACCGTGGTGGCGCCTTTCAGCACCACCGCAGTATTCCATCGCGCCGCGGCCTGCGTGGCGGCGGCATGCGGATCTTGTTCAATCGTTTTGCGGGCAGTCCCGGACAGGCGCGCCATCTCGCCCGCATGCGGCGTCAGCAGTACCGGTCCGTTGAAGCGGAAATGCGCCCAGTCCACCGGCTCTTCCAGCAAGTGTGGCTCGGCCGGCGCGCACAGGGCACACAGGGCGCAGGCATCGAGGATCAAGGGCGTGCCGGACAGCTTGGGCAGCAGGGCATGCACCAGCTCGGCCGCCGCGGCGTCGTCCTGCATGCCGGGGCCGATCAGCAGTGCATCGACTTTGACGGCCAGGTCAGCCAGGCGGCGTGCGCCTTCTGCCAGAAAGCCGCCGGCTGCCGTTTCGGCCAGTCCGACCACGCGGGCTTCGGGAATCGCTGCGCCAACCACGGCGCTGACGCTGGCCGCGGTGGCTATCGTCAGCTTGCCGGCGCCGGCACGCAGCGCGGAATTGGCCGCTAGGATGGCGGCGCCCGGCATCTCGCGCGACCCGGCCACCACCAGCACATGGCCACGCGCTTCCTTATCGCCGTCGTGGCGGGGCTGGGGCAGCGGCCATTCGCGCAGCACATTGGGCGTGATGTCGATGGCCTGCATGATGCATCCTCAGGATTTCGGTGCGGCCGGGATGTCCGGCTTGACGGTAACCGGCGTACCGCTGTCTTTCAGCGGCGCCACGAAGTTTTCCATGCGCAGCACCAGCTTGCCGTTCTTGCCCACTTGCGGGTCGAATTCGTAGCCGACCACGCCGCAGTTGGGCACGTCTTCCGCGCGGTCGATGGCGAGGATGGCTTCTTCATCCAGCCGCTCGAACAGATAGCGGAAGCAGTTGACGATCACCTGGTGGCCCACGATCAGCACGCTCTCGCGGCGGTACTCGCGCGAGATGGTGTCGAGCACGCTGCGCAGGCGCAGGATGACATCGCACCAGCTTTCACCACCCGGCGGGCGGAAATAGAATTTGCCGACGTGCTTGCGCTGCGCCGCCAGCTCGGGATACTTATGGGCGATGCCCAGTGGCGTCAGCCGGTCCGTGATGCCAAACTCTTTTTCGCGCAAGCGTTCATCGGACACCACGGCCACCATATCGTCCCGGCCCAGTTTGAGCAGCACCGTTTCGGCCGTGCTGCGCGCACGCAGGTAGGGCGAGAACAGCACGACGGTAGGGCGCGCATCGGCAGGCAGATCGCAGAACCACTGCGCCAGTGCGTTGGCCTGGCGCTGCCCCAGTTCGGACAGCGGCACGTCCACATCGCGCTCGGCGATATCGATCAGCAATTCGGCGGCAGCTTCGGCGGCATCGCGCGCGACATTACCTGCGCTTTGTCCATGCCTTACCAGCCAGATACGTTGGGGCCATTTCTGTTCCATCGTCCACCCATTCCGAAGCCGTTGCGGCACATGGTAGACGAATCGACAAAAGGGCGGCGCTTCGCTTAAGCCGCCTGTTCTTCGCTATCGGGCCGCAACTCGACGTTGCTGTTGAAAATTTCCAGATTGGTTTCGCCCATCACACGGCTGGTCAGTGTGCCCGCCGTGATGGCCCCGCTGACGTTGAGCGCGGTGCGTCCCATATCGATCAGCGGCTCAATCGAAATCAGCAAACCCGCCAGTGCGACCGGCAGGTTGAGCGAAGACAGCACGATCAGCGCCGCAAAGGTCGCGCCACCACCTACGCCTGCCACACCCACCGAGCCCAGCGCGACAATGGCCAGCAGGGGCGCAATGAAGCTGGCGGTCCAGGGATCAACACCCACGGTCGGCGCAATCATGACCGCCAGCATGGCCGGATAAATGCCCGCGCAACCGTTCTGTCCAATGGTGGCGCCAAACGAGGCCGAGAAATTCGCGATGCCTTCCGACGTGCCCAGGCGCAGCGTCTGGGTGCGCACATTCATCGGAATGGCGCCTGCGCTGCTGCGCGAGCTGAAGGCGAAGGTCAGCACCGGCAGGATCTTCTTCGCGAAGCGGATCGGATTCAGTCCCGTGCCCGCCACAATGGCAAGATGTACGCAGAACATCAGCAGCAGGGCGCAATACGAAGCGGCAACGAAGCCAATCAGATTCAGGATGTCTGCATAGCTGGACGTGGCAACCACTTGCGCCATCAGGGCAAATACGCCGTAAGGAGTGAGGCGCAGCACCAGCGTCACGATGCGCATCACGATACTGTGCGCTACATGCACGGCAGTGTCGAAGTAGGTGAAGTGTTCAGGCTTCTTTTCAGCGATGCCAATGGCCGCCACGCCAATAAACACGGAAAAGATCACCACCGCGATGGTCGACGTCTTGCGCGCGCCCGTCATGTCGAGGAAGGGATTTGCCGGGAGAAAGCTGAGCAGCATGCCGGGCAGGTTAATCGCCTGCGCGTCCGCAAGTTTGCCTTGCAGGTAGACGCCGCGCGCCACTTCCGCCGTATTGGAGGCGAGGCCAATCGCCGTCAGCCCGAACAGCTTGGCCATCGCGATGCCGATCGCGGCCGCGATGACGGTGGTAACCATCAGTGTGCCAATGGTAAGCGCGCTGATCTTCCCCAGCGAACTAGCGTTGCGCAACTTGAGGATGGCGGACACAATGGACACCATAATCAGCGGCATCACGATCATCTGCAGCAGTTTCACGTAGCCGCTACCGACGATGTCGAGGTAATCGCCTGTCAGTATCACCTCGTGACTTGTTGCGCCGTAAGTAGCTTGCAATCCAGCACCCAGTAAGATGCCCAGTCCCAGGGCTGTAAATACGCGCACCGTGAAACTTGCATGGCGTCGTTGCTGGCTGTACAGGAAGCCCAGGAGAACCAGGGCACAGGCGAGATTGAGGACGACAGGCAAAGTCATTGTGGCAAGTGTTTGGTGGATTAGACTGGACAGATTCTAAAGGAATCGGCGCAGCAACGCCGATCTACACCAAGGGGGGCATATGGCACGGCAAGCGATGAAGGTAGGAACCCGGCTGGCGCTGGGCTTTGGCGTGGTGCTGTTGTTGCTGATGGCGGTGTCCGGACTGGGTGTGTACAACATGCATCACATAAACAGCCAGTTGGAGCGCATCGTGCACCTGAACGTGGTCAAGCTGGGGCTGGTGCAGGATATGTCCGAGTCGGTGCATATTGTCGCGCGGGTGAGCCGCACCATGGTGATGCTGGACGATGTGCCGGCCATGCTGCGCGAGCAGGAAAAGCTGAAAACCGCCCGCGCCAACTATGATCGTGCCAATAACGAGCTGTCCAAGCTGCCGACCAGCGCAGAAGGGCAGCGGCTGCGCGACAAGATCAATGCCGCGCGGGTTGTGGCGCGTCCGTTGAACGACCAGATCATCGCATTGGCTCTGGTGCACAAGGATGCCGAAGCCACGGCCCTGCTCATGTCCCAGGCCGGCCCTGCCACCCAAGCCTGGCAGGACGCCATGGATGAGGACGTTGAGCTCATCAAACGCAACAATATGGCCGACGCTGCGGCGGCGGCAGAAGCCTACCGCTCGGCCCGCGCGCTGATGCTGACTCTGAGCGGGCTAGCCTTGCTGGTCGGCGTGGCAGCATCGGTCCTGATCGCGAGCCGCTTGTTGCGTCAACTGGGCGGCGAGCCTGATACGGCGGCGGAAATCGCCGGCCGCATCGCCGCGGGCGATCTGACGGTGGCGGTCGATACCAGGCATGGCGACAACGGCAGCATGATGGCCGCCATGAAAACCATGCGCGACAGCTTGCTGGGCATTGTGTCCGAAGTGCGGCGTGGCACCGACACCATCGCCACTGCCACCGGGCAAATTGCAACCGGCAACCTGGATCTGTCGTCGCGCACCGAGCAGCAGGCCAGCGCGCTGGAAGAGACAGCTTCCTCAATGGAAGAACTGACCAGCGTGGTGCGCGAAAACGGCAGCAATGCGCGCGAAGCCAATGCGCTGGCGGCGGAAGCATCACGGGTGGCGAAAGAGGGCGGAGCGGTGGTGGGCGAAGTAGTGCAGACCATGGGCTCAATCAGCGACTACTCGCGCAAGATCGTTGACATTATCAGCGTGATCGACGGCATCGCCTTTCAGACCAATATCCTCGCCCTGAACGCCGCCGTGGAAGCGGCACGCGCCGGCGAGCAGGGACGCGGTTTTGCCGTCGTAGCGAATGAGGTCCGCACCCTCGCTCAGCGCTGCGCGGCAGCGGCCAAGGAAATCAAGGAGCTGATCGGCGACTCGGTGCAGCAAGTCGATGCCGGTAGCCAGCTGGTGATGAAGGCCGGGCAGACTATGGAGGAAGTGGTGACGGCGGTACAGCGCGTGTCTGCGGTGGTCGAACAAATCGCTGTGGCGGGGCAGGAGCAAAGCGCGGGTATCGAGCAGATCAACCAGGCGGTGTCCCAGATGGACACGGTGACACAGCAAAATGCCGCCCTGGTCGAAGAAGCTGCCGCTGCAGCTGCCGCGCTGCAGGATCAGGCCGAGCGGCTGAGCAGCGTGGTTGGCGTGTTCAAAGTCGAGGAGGGCGCCAGCCCTACCACGGCGCTGGCGCCGCGCGCCTCCTCCGTCCCACGCCTGACGCAGCAGGAAGTAGCTTAGCTGGTTGCGATGCGCACGGCAGTTAGCAGGACGCCGATAAACATGCTCACGCCGATCAACGCGGCGCCAATCACATAGGCAGGCTTGAGCGCAGTCGCATCGCGCTCATAATCGCTGCGGCGGCGCAGTCCGATAAAGGACCAGGCAACGGCGGTCATCGTTTCGCCGAAAGAGCGTTTGGCTGGGGTATTCATCTGAAGCTCCTTTCTCGTTGCTACCATTCTGCTGCCGGCGCACCGCGAAAAAAAGACTCAGATCGGCTGGGAATCGACCGTATCAGATGTGGAGATTGGTGAGTTTATTCGGTCAGATTTGTCCTACATTGATCTGGTAGACCCATCCCAGCGGAGATTTCGCCATGCAATACGAGGACAGCCCGACCCTGCCGGACCTGCGCGCCCGCATCAGCGAACTGGACGAAGAAATGGCACTCAACGAAGTCGCCCTCCGAACCGCTGAAATGGCCGGCGGCCGCACCCTCGCGCTCCAAGCCCGCAAACAGCGCATCGCCGTCATCATCTCCGAACTCCGAGCGCAAGAACAAGCGGCGGGTGGCAGCGCTTAGCGATGCGGCAGCTGTCGCCTGCGGATTCAACCGGTCGACGCAACACTATAAACTGCTTAGGCAGGAGGAGTGTTGCCATGAAACGCAAGCCACGAATCTATTACACTGACGAGCAGAAGGCATTGATGTGGGAACGCTGGCGTCAAGGTGAATCTCTGCAGCATATTG
>NZ_JBFREF010000016.1:0-74812 GCF_052114165.1 Pseudoduganella sp. RAF19
GTGGGTGGGCCGGATCGGCGTATGGATGACGTGGCACGCACAGTGGGCCGGATCGGCGTATGGATGACGTGGCACGCACAGTGGGCCGGATCGGCGTATGGATGACGTGGCACGCACAGTGGGCCGGATCGGCGTATGGATGACGTGGCACGCACAGTGGGCCGGATCGGCGTGTGGATGGCGTGGCACACACGGTGGGCCGGATCGGCGTATGGATGACGTGGCACGCACAGTGGGCCGGATCGGCGTATGGATGATGTGGCACGCACAGTGTGCCGGATCGGCGTATGGATGACGTGGCACGCACAGTGTGCCGGATCGGCGTGTGGATGACGTGGCACGCACAGTGGGCCGGATCGGCGTGTGGATGGCGTGGCACACACGGTGGGCCGGATCGGCGTGTGGATGGCGTGGCACACACGGCGTAGGGCGGATCATTGATCCGCCGTGAAAGGCTGCTGGCTTATGCGCGTCCGAGCAGGGCTGCCGATTCCAGCATGATGCCTTCGATCGAAGTCAGCGAAGGCTGATAACCGAGGGGCGCCGCGCGGCGGTTCACGGAGTAGTAGTGGGGCTTGGCGCCAGTGGCCGTCACGCCCGCTTCCTGCACCACCTCATACTGCAGACCGAAACGTTCCTGCATCGCCTGCAGCAGCGCAGGCTTGTCCACCGGCTCCTTGCTGTAGCAGTCCAGCACCTGGTTCTGCGCCGGTCCCGCCAGCACGCACTCCACCATCTGATAAAAGTCCTGTGGATGCAGGTAATCGCGCACCATATAGCCGGACGAAGTGCGCAGCACGCTGCCATCGCGAATCGCGCGCAGAATATCGGTGATAAAGAAGCGCGCCTCCAGTTCCTGGCTGCGGCTGAAGTAATTGAACACGCGCAGGTCAGTGATCGCGAACTGAGGCAAAGCGCGGTGACGTCCCTCAGTAGCCAGCTTGGCCAGGCCATAGAAATCCTGCGGCCCCATGGCATTCAGCGGCACGATCGCAGGCGTATTCTCATCCGCCGGCTGCTCGAAGCGCGAGCCGTAAGCCGCGCCGCTGGAAAGGAAGATGTAGCGCCGCTGCGGCGCGTCGGCCAGCGCCGACAACACCATTTCGTCATACTGGCGCGTGATGGTGAAGATATCGCCGCCCATCTGCGCGGTCTTGACCGGATCGCCGATGCCGACGAAGTTCAGCACCGCATCGTGCGCCTCACTACCGTACTGGCCATACTCACGCAAAGTGCATTGGCCCGCGAGCCCTTGCGCCGCCAGCCACTGTTCGGCGCGCGCCACGTCGCGCACGTAGAGCAGCAGTCGCCCAGCCTGCCCGCGCGCGGCGTACGAAAGAATCAGATCACGGGCGATCTTGCTGCTTGCGCCCAGCAGGGCGATGCGGCTCATGCTGCGGCCTGGTAGTCGGCAATCTGCGCCAGCGTGAGCGCGCGCATATCGTCGCCATTCAACTGCGCCTTGTGCCATGCCACGATGCGCTGCAAGGCCTGATCCAGCGACCAGCGCGGATTCCACTTCAGCGACGCGCGCGCTTTCGAGCAATCGAGCTTCAGATAGGTTGCTTCATGCGGCTGCGGCGCGGAATCCAGCTGCCACGAAGCGCCATCGCCCCACTCAGCGCACAGGCGCTCGACGATCCACTGCACCGGACGTGCATCCGTATCGTGCGGGCCAAAGTTGAAGGCTTCCGCAAACGCCACGCCATCAGTGAACAGACGCTCAGCCAGCGCCAGATAGCCGGACAGCGGCTCAAGCACGTGCTGCCACGGACGGATCGCATGCGGGCTGCGAATATGCACCGGACGGCCGGCTGCAATGGCGCGCATCATGTCCGGCACCAATCGGTCTTCCGCCCAGTCGCCGCCGCCGATCACATTCCCGGCGCGGCCCGAGCCGAGCGCCACGCCGTGCTGCGCGTACTGGGCCGGATTGAAGAAGGAATTGCGGTAGGCGCTGGTCACCAGCTCGGCGCAAGCCTTGCTGTTGCTGTATGGGTCGTAGCCGCCCATCGGCTCGTTCTCGCGATAGCCCCAGGGCCACTCCTTGTTTTCGTAGCACTTGTCGCTGGTGACGTTCACCACCGCCTTGATGCCCGGCGTGGCACGCACGGCTTCGAACAGGTTCACCAGGCCCATGACGTTGGTTGCATACGTCTCCACCGGATGCTGGTAGGAGTAGCGCACCAGCGCCTGCGCAGCCATGTGAATCACGATATCGGGCTGCGCCTGCTGCATCGCTTCGCGCAGCGCCGCACCGTCGCGGATGTCGCCAACGATGTGGCGCATGCCGTCGGCAACGCGTGCCGTTTCGAACAGATTCGGATTGGACGAAGGCGCCAGCGCTAAGCCGGTCACCTGTGCGCCCATTTGCTGCAGCCACAGGCTAAGCCAGCTGCCTTTGAAACCGGTATGCCCGGTCAGGAATACTTTTTTACCGCGCCAGAAAGCTGGATTCATTTCCACACTTTCCACGGCGCCTTACCTTCCTGCCACAGCTCTTCCAGCAGAACCTTGTCGCGCAAGGTGTCCATCGGCTGCCAGAAGCCGCGGTGCAGGTAGGCATTCATCTGGCCTTCGCGTGCCAGCTGCTCCATCGGTTCCTTTTCCCAGATGCTGCTGTCATCGTCGATGTAGTCGATGACTTTCGGCGACAGCACGAAGTAGCCGCCGTTGATCCAGTTGCCGTCGCCTTGCGGCTTTTCCTTGAACGCGGTGATGCGCTGGCCGTCCATGTCGATGGCGCCGAAGCGGCCTGGCGGCTGCACGGCGGTCATGGTGCCTAGTGCGCCGTGGTCCTTGTGGAACTGGATGGAGGCGGAGATATCAACGTCGGCTACGCCGTCGCCGTAGGTGAAGCAGAACGCTTCGTCATTCTGCACATACTGGCGCACGCGGCGCAGGCGGCCGCCGGTCATGCTGTTGTCACCGGTGTCGACCAGGGTCACGCGCCATGGCTCGGCGAAACGCTGGTGCACTTCCATTTCATTCTTCTGCATGTCGAAGGTGACATCGGAAGTGTGCAGGAAGTAGTTGGCGAAGAATTCCTTGATGATGTAGCCCTTGTAGCCGCAGCAGATCACGAATTCGTTGATGCCATGCGCAGAGTAGGACTTCATGATGTGCCACAGAATCGGCTTGCCGCCGATTTCAACCATCGGCTTGGGGCGGACGGTGGTTTCTTCACTCAGCCGGGTACCCAGGCCACCGGCAAGAATCACTGCTTTCATCTGTAGTCCTTCGGATTTTGTCGTGTGGTCATTCTAAAGCCGTAAGGCGGCGCGGGCAACGGCGGATCGATGATCCGCCCTACGACCATCATCGCGCGTTGCGGCGAAGTGTCGTAGGGCGGGTCATTGACCCGCCGGTTTCTTACTTGTGCGGCGCGCCGAACCAGCCGGATTGTTTCTTGTCGTCCAGCGCATCGAGCTTGAACGGCGTCTTGGTCGCTGCGGCAACCACTGGGCGGCCATCGGCGTCAAACTCGCCCAGTGCTGCGGCCATCTGCTGCACCGAAGTCCGGGTCGGATCGTTCAACTGGCCCGCCGCCGCCGGCACCGAAGTCTGCTCCGTGAAGCCGGTCAGTGCCTGCTTCAGCGAGCTGACGCTGGCGCTGATGTTGCTCTGGGTTGGACGATCCGCCACGAACCACACGTCGGCGGTGGCGTGGGTGCTGCCATCGTCGGTTGTGAAGGAGGAGCTCAGGCCCAGAATATTGCCCTGGTCCTGGGCGCCGCCCTTGGTGGCCGTGGTGCTGATGCTGGTAATGTGGAGATCGGCCATCGAGAACAGCTCATCCGCTTCGCTGATGCCATCGGCATTGCCGTCGACCCACACTTGCAGCTTGCTGAAGGACGCATCGGCATTGCTGAGTTGGCCATCGTCGTTCTCATCCAGTGCAGATAGAGCCAGGTAGCCATTGTCAGCCTGGCTGCCATCGTCGAGGCGGGTGGCGCTGCCGAACAACTCGCTTGCATCGTTGATGATGCCGTCATTGTTGCGGTCCAGAGCCAGTAGACCATCACCGCTACCTACCCAACCGGTGCTCACGGCGTGGCCGCTGCCCCAGATATCGAACTGCACGCCTGCGGTCACGGACAAAGTCTTGATGCCGTTGCCGTCCAGATCCAACACCAACGGAGTGGCGTAGTGGACAGAGCTCGGGTTCAGCGCCATGGTCTGGGCCGTGTTCATTGCTGCAACCTGCGCGGCCGTAAAGGCGTCTGCCTGGGCCACGCTGAGCGCAGCCAGGTCGGCGGTCTCCAGCGCCACGATCTGGGTGGTGGTCAAGGCAGCGAGGGCCGCGGTGGACAGCGCCGCCGTTTGCTCGCTGGTCAGGCCAGCCACCTGGGCGGTGGTGAGGCCGACCGCCTGGGTATCTTTCAGCGCGGCAATCTGTGCGGTGGTCAGCGAATCGAGCTGGGCTACCGACAGGCCGGCCAGCTGAGCCGTGGACATATTGCTGAATTGCGCCGTTGCCATGGCCGGCAGCTGGGTGGTGGTCAGCGCCTGCACCTGGCTCACGCTCATGCCTTGCAGCTGCGAGGACTTCAGGTTTGCGATCTGCAGCGTGGTCAGACCCGCCACTTGGCTAGCGGTCAGGTAGCCGATCTGGTCGGACGTCAGGGCGCCGAACTGGCTGGTGTTCAGTGCATCCAGCTGATCGGTGCCGAAGCCCGGCAACTGGTCCACGGTCAGCACAGCGATCTGGCTGTTCTTCAGCACGGACATTTGCAGCGTGCTCAAACCGCCCAGTTGCGACGAGGTCAGCGCGCCGATCTGGGTGTTGGTCAGGTTCTGCACCTGCTGCGTGGTCAGAGCGGCGAGCTGGTCGGTACCCAGCACAGCAACCTGGTCCACCGTCAGCTGGGTCAGCTGACTCAGCTTGAGTGCGGCGATCTGCGCAGTGGTCAGGTTCTGTACCTGGCCGTTGGACAGCACAGGAATCTGGACCGCGGTCAGGTAGCTGATCTGGGCGGTGCTGAAGACGGACAGCTGATCGGTACTCAGCACCGGGATCTGGTCGGCCGTCAGGGCCGCGATCTGGGCGCTGGTCAGGCCTGCCAGTTGATTGGTGCCCAGGGCTGGCACTTGCGTCAGGCTCAGCGCTGCAACCTGCTGGGTACTCAGGCCGGCGATCTGCTGGCTACCCAGTTCGGCCAACTGGGCCGTACCGAGGGTCGACAGAGTGCCGATACTGATGGCTTGCAGCTGGGGACTGCTGAGCACTCCGACCTGATCGTTGGTCAGCGCCGCAAACTGGCTGGTGTCGATTGCTGCGATCTGCGAGGTCGTCAGGCCGCGCACCTGGTCGGTGCTCAGCGCTGCCGTCTGCGCAGTACGCAGGCTGGTGAACTGGCTGGCGCTCAGCGCGCCGAGCTGACGGGTGCTGAGGGCTTGCAGATCTTCATCTTCCAGCGCGCGCAGCTGGTCGGTCGTCAGCAGGGAAACTTGCTGGGTGGTCAGTGCTGCAGCCTGTGCTGTTGCCAGCGCCACGATCTGTTCGGTGCTGAAGGCGTCGCTGATGACTTGCGCAGCCAGGCCGGCAATGGCCGAGGTCGACAGGACATTCAGTTGAGAAGTGCCCAGTGCGCCCAACTGATCGCTGTTCAGGATGCTGGTCTGGCTCGACTTCAGTGCGGCAGCCTGGTCCACAGTCAGCGCGGCGATCTGGTCGCTGCGCAGCACGCTGATCTGGGCTGTCTTCAGCGCCGCCACGTCCTGCGAGGACAGGGCTGCGAACTGGTCGCTGGAGATGCCTGCGCTCAGCTGATCGGTGCTCAGGGCTGCGGCGCCGGCCGTGCTCAGCGCACCGATCTGATCGGTGGTGAACGCAGCCACCTGGTCTGTGCCCATCGAGCTCAGCTGTGCGGTGGTCAGCGCGCCTACCAAGCTCAGCGACAGACTTGCAATCTGGCTGGTGGTGAGTCCGTTGACCAGCTGGCTGGTCGTCAGCGCAGCCAGTTCGGCGGTGCTGAAGGCGTTCAGCTGATTGCTGCCCAGCCAGCTCAGCTGATCAGTGCCGAGGCCGGCGACCTGCTGGGTGGACAGTGCAGCGATATCTTCCGTTTCAATCGCGCCAGTCTGCGCGCTGTCGAGCACGGAGAACTGGACGCTGCTCAGCGCGCGGACCTGACTGGTGCTCAGGGCGGCGATGTGGGCCGCGTCGAGGCTGGACAACTGATCGCTGCTGAGTGCCGCAATGCCACGGGTCGACAGGGCTGCGAAGTTGCTGGTACTCAGGGCATCGAGCTGATCGGTGCTCAGTGCGGCAACCTGCGCCGTGCCCAGCAGGGCTATCTGGCTGGCCAGCATGGCGTTCAGCTGGGTGCTGGACAGGCCATAAGCCACTTGTTCCGTGGTCAGCGCGCCGAGGCTGGCGCTGGACAGCGCATTCAGCTGCGCGCTGCCCAGTGCGGCGATCTGGCCGGTGCCAAAGCCGCCGATCTGCTGGCTGCGCAACGCGTTGAGGTCGTCAGTTGCCAGCGCTGCCACCTGGCTGGTATCCAGTGCGGACAGCTGCAAGGTGCTGAGCGATACGGTTTGCGCCGTGCTCAGCGCAACAATCTGGTCGCTGCCCAGTGCTGCGATCTGATCCGTAGTGAACGCGGCCACTTGCTGCGTGCTCATCGCTGCGATCAGGTCAGTGGACAACGCGCCCAGGTCGGACGTCGAGATGGCAGCGATCTGCGCCGTCTTCAGGGCGGCGAAGTCCTGCGACTCCATATTGTTCAACTGATCGCTGGACAGGGCGCCGATCTGGTCGCTCGTCAGCGAAACGACCTGCGCGGTGCTGAGCGCCACGATCTGGTCGGTGCCGAGGTAGCCGATTTGCCTGGTATCCAGCGCTTGCAACTGGCGGCTGGACAGCACGGCGATATCTTCCGTCTCCAGCGCACCGATCTGGTCGCTGTTCAGGATCGCCATCTGGCCGGTGGACAGGCAACTGATCTGCAGCGTCGTCAGTGCCGCGAACTGCGTGCTGTTCAAGGCGTCGAATTGGGCCGTGCTCAGTGCGCCCAGCTGGGCACTGCTCAGCACGCCGATCTGGATGGTGCTGAGCGACGCTACCTGATCGGTGGTCAGGCCCGCCAGCTGGGTGGTGGTCAGAACCGACAGGGCGTCCGTGCCCAGCGCCTGAAGTTGGTCGCTGCCCAAAGCGCCGATTTGAGCGGTGCCAAGGCCGCGCACCTGCTGCGTGCTCAGCGCTGCAATTTGTTGCGTGCTCAGCTGTGCGAACTGGGAGGTTGCCAGGCCAGACAGCTGGGTGGTGGTCAAGGCCGCTACATCGTCGGTGCTAAGGGCAGCCAGCTGGTCGCTGTCCAGGCCGTTCAACTGGACGGTGCTCAGGGCGCCGATCTGCTGGGTGCTCAGCGCGGCCAGCTGGCTGGTCGTCATGCCGGCCAGCTGAGCGGTGGTCAGCGCCGACAGCTGTGCCGTCGCCATGGCTTGCACCTGGTCGGTGCTCAGCTCGCCCACCTGATCGCTGCCGAAGGCTGCGAACTGAGCCGTGGACAACGCGGCCAGGTCGTCGGTTTCGATTGCTTGCAGATGGGTCGCATCCAGGCTGGACAGCTGCGCGGTGGTCAGCGCGCCCATCTGGGTCGTGGTCAGCGCCGCCATCTGGTCGGTGGTCAACGCTGCCAGCTGGGCAGTGGCCAGGCTGGACACTTGCGATGTCTTCAGCGCAGCCACATCGGCCAGGTTGAAGGCGCCCAGCTGGTTGCCGTCCAGCGCGTTCAACTGGTTGGCGGTCAGGCTGGTGGCCTGCAAGGTGGTCAGCACGGCGATCTGGTCGCTACTGAAGGCCAGGATCTGGTCCGTGCTCAGAGCGCCGATTTGCTGGGACGCCAGCACCGGCATCTGGTCGGTGGTCAGGGCTTGCAACTGCAGGGCGCCGAGGGACGCGATCTGGCTGGCTTTCAGCGCAGCCAGGTCATCCGCTTCCAACGACTGGATCTGGGCCGTGGTCAACGCGCCGATCTGGACGGTAGACAGTGCGCCCATCTGGTCGGTCGTCAGCGCCACGATTTGCGCCGAGTTCAGCTGCGGGATCTGGTCGCTGGACAAGCCTGCCAACTGCGAAGTCTTCAGCGCCGCAATTTCGTCGGCCGAGATGGCAGCAAGCTGTTCGCTCGCCAGGCCGCGCAGCTGCGCCGTGCTCAGGCTGGACGCCTGCAGCGTGGTCAGCGCGCCGATTTGCGCGGTTGTCAGACCCGGCAGCTGGGCCGTGCCGATGGCCGCGATCTGGTTGCTACCGAGTGCCTGGATTTGATCCGTGTTGAAGAGGCCGAGCTGGCTATTGTTCAGGCTGGAGATCTGGGTGGCTTTCAGGGCCGTGACATCCTGCAGCTCGATTGCATGCAACTGGTCGCTGGTCAGCGCGTTCAACTGATCCGAAGTCAGTGCGCCCACTTGCAGCGTGGTCAGGGCGGCGATCTGGTCGCTGTTGAAGGACGCCAACTGGGACAGCGTGATGGCAGCGATCTGGGTCACTTTCAGCGACGCCAGGTCGCCCAGTTCCATTGCTGCGAACTGAGCGGTGCTGAGCGCCGCGATCTGGGCATTGGTGAAGCCGGTCACCTGGGTGCCGGTCAGTGCCACGATCTGGTCGCTGCTGAAGCCCGCCAGCTGGTCGGTGGTGATGGCGGCCAGCTGGGTCGTGCCCAGCGCCTGGACCTGGTCGGTGGTCAGTGCGCGCAGCTGTGCTGTCGACAGGGAAGCGACTTGCGAAGTCTTCAGCGCTGCCACATCCTGCTCTTCCAGCTCAGCGATCTGCGTGGTGGACAGTGCTGCCAGCTGGGACGTTGTCAATGCGCCGATCTGCAGCGTGGTCAGGTATTGCAGCTGATCGCTGTTGAGCGCGCTCAGCTGGGTGCTTGTCAGTGCCGCCACCTGTTGGGTCTTCAGTGTAGCGAAGTCATCCAGTTCCAGCGCTGCGAGCTGGGTGGTGGACAATGCCGCCACCTGGGCCGTGCCGAGGCTGTCTGCCTGGTTTGCACTTAGCGCCACCATTTGATTGGTGGTGAGGCCAGACATTTGCGCCGTGGTCAGGGCGCCGATCTGGAGCGTACCCATGGCTTGCAGCTGATCGGTCGTGATTGCAGCGATCTGGCTGGTCGACAGCGATGCCACTTGCACCGTCTTCAAGGCGGCAAGATCAACGGCTTCAATCGCCTGGATCTGATCGGTGGACAGCGCGCCCAGCTGCGCGGTGCCAAGCGCACCCATCTGCAGCGTGGTCAGGGCGACGATCTGTGCGGTGCCCAGCGAAGTTACCTGGCTGGTGGTGAGCGCTGCCACTTGCTGAGTCTTCAGCGCGGCGAAGTCGGTCAGCTCCAGGGCAGCGATCTGTGCCGTGCTCAGCGTGGCGACCTGTGCCGTGGCCAGGCTGCCCACTTGCAGCGTAGTGAGCGCAACAATCTGATTGCTGGTCATCGCATTCAGCTGGGTGCTGGACAGCGCGGCGATCTGGGCCGTGGCAAGTGCTTGTACCTGCGTCGTGCCGAGCGAAGCGATTTGGTCCGTCGTCAGGGCAAGCACTTGTCCTGTTTTCAGGGCGACGAGGTCGACCGTTTCGAGCGCGGCGATCTGGGCCGTGGCCAGATTGGCGATTTGCGTGCTGCTCAGGGCGCCAATTTGCAGAGTGGTCAGGGCCACGATCTGGTTGCTGGAGAGCGCGTTCAGCTGCTGGGTTCCCAGCGCTGCAATGTGCTGGGTCTTGAGCGCAGCCACATCCTGGGTTTCCATTGCGCCGATCTGATCGGTGCTCAGCGAAGCCAACTGGGCGGTGCCCAGATTGGACACTTGCTGCGTGCTCAATGCCGCGACCTGTGCCGTGGACAGGCCGGACAGCTGGGCCGTGCCCAGCGCCGCGACCTGGGCAGTGCCGAGGCTGATGATTTGCTGCGTGCTCAAGGCGCCAATCTGGTCGCTGTTCAGCACGGTGATCTGGTTGGTCTTCAGTGCCGCCAGGTCCACCGTTTCCAGCGCCTGCACCTGGCTGGTGCCGAGAGCTGCCAGCTGAGCGGTCGCAAGGTTGTTCATCTGGAGTGTGGACAAGGCCGCAATGTGGGCGGTGTCCAGCGATGCGAACTGGGCGGTAGTGAGCGAGTTGACTTGCTGGGTCTTCAGCGCAGCAAAGTCGACGGTCTCCAGCGCGGCCAGTTGATCGCTGCCGAGCGAAGCCAGCTGGGTAGTGCTGAGATTGCTCACCTGCAGCGTGGACAGTGCCACCAGCTGATCGCTGCCGAGGCCGTGCAACTGAGCTGTCGTCAGTGCAGCAATCTGGGCAGTGCCCATGCCTTGCACCTGCTTGCTGGACAGGGCGTCGAGCTGCTGGGTACCCAGGGCTTGCACCTGGTCGGTACGCAATGCCGCGAGGTCAGCCGTTTCCAGTGCTGCGATCTGGTCCGTGCCAAATGCTGCGAGCTGAGCCGAGCTGAAAGCACCCATCTGTGCCGTGGCCAGCGCCACCACATGGGCGGTGTCGAGAGCGGAAAGCTGGCTGGTGGTCAGGGCAGCGATCTGCTGCGATTTGAAGGCGTTGAAATCGCGCGTTTCGATCGCCGCGATCTGCGTGGTGCTCAGAGCGCCAATCTGAGCCGTGGTCATATTGCTGATCTGCAGAGAATTCAGCGCCGTGATCTGTGCCGTACCCAGCGCCTGGATTTGCGCGGTGTTCAGCGCTGCGAACTGAGCGGTATTCAGTGCCGCCAATTGCGCGGTGACGAGTGCAGCCACGGCGTCGGTGCTGAGGCCCAGAATCTGGCTGGTCTTCAGCGCCGCCACATCGGCGGTGCTCAGTGCACGGATCTGGTTGGTGTCCAGTGCCGCCAACTGACGGCTACTCAGGCTGGAGGCTTGCAGCGTGGTCAGCGCAGCAACCTGCGCCGTGCTCAGTTCGGAGACTTGCAGGGTGCTGAAGGCAGCCACTTGCTGGCTGGCCAGCGCGGCGAGATCAACCGTTTCAAGCGCTGCCAGCTGGTCACTGCTCAAGGCGACAAGCTGCTGGGTGGTCAGATGATTTGCCTGGGCGGTGGTCAGCGCCACGATTTGCGCACTGCCGAAGCCTTGCAGTTGGCCTGTGCTCAACGCTGCGAGCTGCGCCGTGGTCATTGCCTGAACCTGGCGCGTGGACAGTGCACCCAGGTCGTCGCTGGACAGGCCCGCCACTTGCAGCGTGGTCAGTGCTGCCAGCGCTGCAGTGCCAATTGCCTGCACCTGGTCGGTTCCCAGCGCCTTGATCTGGCTGGTGCTGAGCGCCACGATTTGCTGCGTGCTCAGCGCTGCGATGTGGGCAGTGTCGAGCTGGGCGACTTGTGAGGTAGCCAGCGCGGCGATCTGCTGCGACTTCAGGGCCGCAAAGTCCTGGGTTTCCAGCGCGGCGATCTGGTCGGAATTCAATGCGGCGATCTGGGCCGTGGTCAGGCTGGACGCTTGCAGCGAACTCAGTGCGACGAGCTGGGCGGTGCCAAGGGCGCCAATCTGGGCGGTACTGAAGCCTGCCAGCAAGGCGGTCGGAATGGCCGCCGCCTGTTTGGTGCTGAGGGCCCCGATATCGTCCGTGCTCAGGCCCGGCAGCTGACTGGTCTTCAGCGCGCCAATGGCTGCGGTGGAGAGCGCCTGGATTTGCGAAGTATCCAGGGCCGCCAGCTGACGCGTGCTGAGCGCGCCTACTTGCAGGGTTTCCAGTGCGCTGATGTGCGCGCTGTCGAGCGCGGCAATCTGGGACGTGCTGAGGGAAGCGATCTGCTGCGTGCCGAGGCGGACGAAGTCCACTGTTTCCATGGCGGCCAATTGGTCGCTGCCAAGCGCGGCTGCTTCCGCCGTTGTCAATGCTGCGGCCTGGGCTGTGGTCAGCGCGACGATCTGGTCCGTGCCCATGCCCGCCACTTCGGCGGTGGTCAGGCCTTGCAGCTGGGCAGTGGTCAGTGCTTGCACCTGGCGCGTGGTCAGGGCGGCGATGCCGGCCGAGCCAAGCGCGTTCAGCTGATTGGTTTTCAGCGATGCGAGGTCAACGGTTTCCAGCGCCTGCAACTGATCGCTGCTGAGCGCGGACAACTGGCGCGTGCCCAGGTTCGAAATTTGCAGGGTGGTCAGGGCGGCGATGTGGGCCGTGTCCAATGCTGCGGCCTGTGCCGTGCTCAGGGCGTTCAATTGCTGCGAGCTCATCGCAGCAAAGTCCGCCGTATCCAGCGCAACCAGCTGGTCGGTTTGCAGGGCGCCCACTTGCAGGGTGCCCAGCGCGGCAACTTGCTGGCTATTGAGAGCAACGATCTGGTCCGTGGTCAGGGCAGCGATGTGCGCGGTGCTCAGCGTTGCCAGCTGGGTGGTCGTCATGGCCGCAATCTGGGCCGTGCCGAGAGTCGCCAGCGCCGCCGGGCTCAGCGCGCCGATCTGGTTGGACTTGAGCTGCGCCAGGTCCACGCCTTCCATTGCTGCGAGCTGGTCGGTAGACAAAGCCGCCACTTGCTGGGCTGTCAGCGCGGCAGCCTGGGCAGTGGTCAGGGCGACGATCAGGGCCGTGTTCAGCGAAGCGATCTGGGCTGTGGTGAACGAGGTGATCTGTGCTGTGTTCAATGCGGCCCAGTCGATGGTTTCCAGTGCATTGACCTGGTCAGTCGACAGCGCGGCCAACTGCTGGCTGGCGAGGCTGCGTACTTGCGCCGTCGTCAGGGCAACGAGCTGATCGGTGTTCAAGCCCTTGACCTGGTTGACCGACAGCGAAGTGATTTGGGCCGTGCCCAGCGCCTGAACCTGGCGCGTGGTCAGCACGCCGATCGAGGCGGTAGCCAGGCCCGGCAGCTGGGTGCTGTTCAGCGTGGCCAGCGGCGCAGTGCCAAGAGCCAGCAACTGGTCCGTGCTCAAGGCTTGTACCTGGCGCGAGTTGAGCGCCACGGCCTGCGCGCTGTTCAGTGCGGCGATCTGGTCGGTGGTCAAGGCTGCGATCTGAGCGGTCGCCAGAACGCCGACCTGCGCCGATTTTAATGCGGCGAAATCGACGGTTTCCATTGCTGCGATCTGATCGGTCGTCAGAGCCGCAACCTGCTGCGTCGCCAGCGCGCCAACTTGCGCAGTGCCAAGGGCGACGATCTGGTCGGATGTCAGTGCGCGGGTTTGGCGTGTGCTCAAGGCTGCAACCTGAGCCGTGCCCATCGCTGCCAGCTGGCTAGTGGCCAATGCGGCGATATTGGCGGTAGACAGCACACCCAGCTGTTGCGAGCGCAGCGTCGTGAGGTCGATGGTTTCCAGCGCATTCAGTTGATCGCTATTCAGTGCGGCAACCTGGTTCGTGCCGAGGTTGGCAATCTGCAGCGTGGTCAGTGCGCGCAATTGGTCGCTGGACAGGCTGGCGATCTGTGCCGTGCCGAAGGCATTCATCTGGTCGCTGCGCATGGCGGCGACATCTTTCGTGCTCAACGCGGTCAGTTGCACCGTCTGCAGGGCGCCGGCTTGTGCCGTGGTCAGCGCGGCGGCTTGCTGGGTGCCCAGAACGCTCACCTGGTCGGTAGTCAGGGACGCGATTTGCGCCGTGCTCAGTTGCGCGATCTGGGCCGTGGTCAGGGCGGCAATCTGTGCCGTGCCCAGGGAGGCGATCACGCCAGTGCCGAAAGCGCTCAGTTGCGTGCTCTTCAGCGCAGCAAAGTCGGACGATTCCATGGCCGCCAGCTGGTCAGTGCTCAGTGCGCCGATTTGCAGGGTGGTCAATGCTGCGGCCTGTGCCGTGGTCAAAGCGACGATCAGGCTGGTGCCCAGCGAAGCGATCTGTGCCGTGGTCATGGACGCGATCTGATTGCTGCGCAGGCTGGCCCAGTCGCTGGTTTCCATCGCGTTGACCTGGTCGGTGCTCAGCGCTGCGATCTGTGCAGTGACCAGGTTTGCCAGCTGGGCGCTGCTCAGGGCGACGATCTGATCAGTGGTGAGGGCGCGCACCTGGCGGCTGTTCAGACCGCTCATTTGCAGCGTGCTCAGAGTTGCCAGCTGGCGGGTGGACAGTGCTGCCAGCGTATCGGTGGTCAGGGCGTTGAGCTGGCTGCTCTTCAGTGCCAGCAGGTCGCTGCTGGTGAAGGCATTGATCTGGTCGCTTCCCAGCGCGGACATGACGGACGTGCTGAGGCCACCGGCTTGCAGTGTGGTCAGCGCAGCCAGTTCCGACGTGCCAAGCGCGGCAACCTGGGCGCTGTTCAGCGCATTCAGCTGCTGGCTCTTCAGTGCGACGAAGTCCTGGGTTTCAATGGCATTCAGTTGATCGCTGGTCAATGCACCCATCTGCACGGTGCCAAGTGCAGCCATCTGCTGCGAAGTCAGCGCGGCAATCTGCGCCGTGCTCAGCGCGGCGATTTGGGCCGTGGTCAGTTGCGCGATCTGGGCGGTGGAGAGCACGCCGATCTGGCTCGTCGACAGACTCAGCACGGAGGCGGTGCCAAGTGCTGCCAGCTGCTGCGATTTCAGAGCGGCGAAGTCGGACGATTCCATTGCTGCCAGCTGATCGGTGGAGAACACCGCCAACTGCTGGGTGCCCAAGGCCGCGGCCTGTGCCGTGGTCAGCGCGACGATCAGGTTGGTGCCGAGCGCGGAAATTTGCGCGGTGCTCAGGCTCGCGATCTGGTTGGTCTTCAACGCCGCCCAGTCCTGGGTTTCCATCGCATTCAACTGGTCGCTGCCGAGCGCAGTCATCTGGCGGGTGCTCAGGGCGCCCACTTGCGCCGTCGTCAGCGCCACGACCTGGTCCGTGGTCAGGGAAGCGATTTGCTGAGTGCCCAGCTGTGGTACTTGCAGGGTATTGAAGACCGCAATCTGGTCAGTACGGAGTGCGGCAACCTGGGAGGTCGTCAGACCAGCCAATTGCTGGCTCTTCAGTGCAATCAGGGATGCGCTGGACAGCGCCAGAAGCTGATCGCTGCTCAGCGCAGCCAGCTGGGCGCTGCTGAGTGCGGCAGCTTGTGCCGAGCGCAGTGCGCCGAGCTGATCGGTAGTCAGGGCGGAAGCGCCTGCGGTGCCCATCGCCACCAGCTGCGCCGTGTTCAGTGCTGCGAAGTCAGCCGTTTCGAGGCTGGCCAGTTGCGCCGTGCTGAGATTGCCGATCTGGCGGGTGCTCAATGCTGCGGCCTGGGCTGTGCTCAGGGCGACGATCTGGTCGGTGGTCAGCGCAGTCATTTGCGCGCTGTTCAGCATGCCGACCTGGGCAGTCGTCAGGGCAGCCAACTGGTCGGTCGTCAGGGCGGCGATGGCCGCGCTGCTCAGCGCGCCGATCTGATGCGATTTCAGGGCGCGCAAGGCGGCCGACGACAGCTGCACCAGTTGGTCCGTGCTCAGTGCAGCGAACTGGACAGTGCCCATGCCAACTGCTTGTGCGCTGGACAGCGCCGCGATTTCAGCCGTGGTCACCGCAGCGATTTGCTGGGTGGACAGGGCCGCCAACTGGTTCGACTTCAGGGCAGCCCAGTCCTGGGTTTCCATGGCTGCCAGTTGTGCGGTGCCGAGCGCGCCCATCTGGCGTGTCGTCAGGTTGGCCGCTTGCAGGCTGGTGAGTGCGACGATCTGGTCGGTGCTCAGCGCGGCGACCTGTTGCGTGCCCAGGTTGGCGACTTGCTGGGTATTCAGCGCGCTGAGCTGGTCGGTACCCAGCGCGGCGATGTCCGCCGTGTTCAGAGCATTGAGCTGATGGGTTTTCAGCGCGAGCAAATCGCTGGTTTCCAGCGCAGCCGCCTGCGCGGTGGTCAGAGCTGCCATCTGATTGGTGGTCAGCACGCTGGCCTGCTGAGTGGTCAGGGCGGCAATGAAGCTGGTGTCCAGGCTGCTCAGCTGGCTGGTCGTCAGCGCTGCGATCTGGTTGGTCTTGAGCGCAGCAAAGCCGGCCGTTCCCAGCGCAGCGATCTGATCCGAGCTGAGCAGGTTGATCTGGCTGGTCTTCAGCGCGCCAGCTTGTGCCGAGTTCAGGGAGGCGATCTGGTCGGTCGTCATAGCTGCCAGCTGGGCATTGCTCAGCGTGGTCAGCTGCTGCGTCTTTATCGCCTGCACCTGGGACGTGCCCAGAGCTGCGATTGCTGCGGTGGAGAGAGCGGCAATCGCGGCGGTATTCATGGCTGCCAGGTCGCCATTTTCCAATGCGGCCACTTGAGCCGAGCTGAGGAAGCTGGCTTGGCGCGTGGTCAATGCTGAGGACTGAGCCGTCGTCAGTGCGACGATCTGGTCGGTCGTCAGGCCGGCGAGTTGTTCGGCGGCCATGGACGCCAGCTGCACCGTGCGCAATGCTGCTAGGTCATCGGTTTCCATTGCTGCGAGCTGGGCCGTGGTCAGCGACGCGAGGAAGCGCGTGCCAACTGCCGCATACTGGGCCGTGCCGAGGCCCACGATCTGGTCGGAGGAGAGCGTACGTACCTGATCGCTGCTGAGCGCGTTCAGCTGGAAGCTGGCCATGACTGCCAGATCTTCCGTGCCCATGGCACGCAGCTGAGCCGAAGTCATTGCCGCCACCTGACGTGTGGCCAGCTGGCTCGATTGTGCCGTAGTGATTGCTGCAATCTGTGCCGTATTCAGACCGCTGAACTGGCTGGTGCCAAGTGCCGACAGCACATTGGTGCGCAGCGCCGTAATGCCATCGGAGCCCAGTGCCGAAATCTGGGTGCCGCTCATTGCATTCAACTGCAGAGAGGTCAGCGCATCCAACTGCGTTGTGCTGAGTGCTGCCACCTGTTTGGTGCCGAAACCGTAGGCGATCTGGTTGGTATTGAGCGCGCGCAGGTCCTGCGTCGTAATCGCCTGGATCTGGTCGCTATTCAACACTCCGAGCTGCAAGGTCGAAAACTCCGCCATTTCTGCGGTCGATAGCGCAGAGATCTGGGAAGTCGAAAGTACAGCGATCAGGTCAGTTGTCAGTGTTGAAATAAGGGTCGGCATATGTTTTTCTCTCCTAGCAGCAACATTATCTTAATCTGGCTGGTGTTGATTTGGGGAAAAACTGTCAAAAAATGGCGTAAATCTTGATATGAAAACAAAGACTTAGCGCCATTTCGGCAACGCTTGCATCGGCAAAGCCGGGAGACTGTAAGATAGGGATCCCGGCCATTTCTCATATTTGTCGAGAATGTTACAGACTCCGTCTACTTTTACGCCCCTGCTGCGGGCCGAAAATCATCCCGCACCGCTGACTTTCGTGTTCCACGGTCACCGCCTGCTGCTGCATACCGAATCGCTGGCGCTGCCTGAAACGCCGCCGCTTGAGCTGACGCCCGAGCGCGTGCATCCGCTGGGCATGTGGAATGGCCGCTATTGCCAGATCGCCTGGACCGAAGACGAAACGCTACCAGACTCATCCTGCGAATGGCGCAGCCTGCGTTCCCTGTTCGGTAGCATCGACGACGGTTTCCTCGGCCTGGCCGGCCGCGCTGTGCAAATTGCCGAATGGGCGCGCACGCATCGCTACTGCGGCGCCTGCGCGACGCCGATGGCGCACACGCCCGGCGAGCGCGCCTTCAAGTGCCCGAATTGCGGGCACACGGCGTATCCGCGCATTTCGCCGGCCATGATGGTGCTGATCAAAAAAGGCGATTCCGTGCTACTGGCGGTGCACGCTCAGTCGCCTTACAAGCGCTTCACGGCGCTGGCGGGCTTCCTGGAAGCGGGCGAATCGATCGAAGAGGCGGTGCACCGCGAAGTGGCAGAGGAAGTGGGCCTGAAAGTGCATAACTTGAAATATTTCAGCAGCCAGAGCTGGCCTTTCCCGCACTCGCTGATGATCGCTTTCACGGCCGAATACCTGTCCGGCGACATCCGCGTCGACCCGAACGAGATTGCCGAGGCGCGCTGGTTCGGGCCGGAAGATGAATTCCCCGAGGTTCCGCCGGGTGTTTCCATTGCCTCCGAATTGATCCGCGCCAACCGGCCAGTCCGCGGTAAGCACGGGCGAATGCCGCTATACTGTCGCCCTGTTTGAATTTTTCAGCTAGCTCTCATCATGTCCAACAACGCAGAATTCACCGAACAAGACTGGCGCCGCTTCCTGGCAAGCATTGGCGAGGACCCCGACCGTCCAGGCCTGCACGAAACGCCGCACCGCGTGGCCAAGGCCTGGAAGCAGTGGACCGCCGGCTACGAGCAGAATCCGGTGGACCTGCTGAAGGCATTCGAGGATGGCGCCGAGCAGTACAACGAGCTGATCCTGGTGAAGAACATCCCGGTGTACTCGCACTGCGAACATCACCTGGCGCCGTTCTTCGGCAAGGCCACCGTGGGCTACGTCCCGAACGGCAAGATCGTTGGCCTGTCCAAGCTGACCCGCCTGGTGGACTGCTTCGCGCGCCGCCTGCAGGTGCAGGAACGTATGACCATGCAGATCGCCGAAGCGCTGATGCAGGTACTGGACCCGAAAGCGGTGGGCGTGATCGTCAAGTGCCGCCACCTGTGCATGGAAAGCCGCGGCATCCGGACGCCGGGCGAAGAAACGGTGACCTCTGCCATGCTGGGCGAATTGCAGCCGAACCTGGCGATGCGCACCGAGTTCCTGGCCATGGCGCGGGATTAAGCGATGGCGGGCGCGATCGAGTGGGTTGAAGGCGGCATCGAAGCCGCGCAAGCGCTGGCCCAGTCTGCCGGCCGTCCTGTGTTCCTGTACTGGGGCGCTGTCTGGTGCCCGCCGTGCAATCGCGTGAAGTCCGAGATCTTTGCGCGTGATGAATTCGTCGGCGCCACGCGCAGCCTGGTCTGCGTGCAGATCGACGGTGACGCACCCGGCGCGCAGCAACTGGCCGCGCGCCTGAAGCTGCGCAGCTACCCGACCCTGGTCCTGTATCGTCCGGACGGCGCCGAGATCACACGCCTGCCTTGTGAACTCGATGGCGAGCAATTCACCGAAGCCCTGATGGCGGCGCGCTTTGCCGCTTTTACCGCTGCCGAGTCGCTGTCCGCCGCGCTGGATGGCACGCGCGTGCTGTCGCCCGCCGAATGGACTCTTCTGTCCAACTATTCCTGGGACACCGACGAAGGCGTGCTGCTCGGCGCGCGCGATCTTGGCGTCACGCTGACTACCCTGTCGCAGCTGGCTTCCGCCGCCGTAACGGGCGAAGCGCCTGCCGCTGCACAGCAAATTTCGAATGCGTCCGACCGCCTGCGCCTGCACGCGCTAGTGGCGCAAGCCGGCCGCGTGCCCGATGCTTCCGCCACCGAATTCCTGCTGCGTGTATTCTGCGATGCCGCGCTGGCGCGTGCGAACATGGACATCTTCACCAATAGCGGCCACCAGCTGGTGCGCGCCGCCACGTCGCAGCACGCCGAATTGGCGACCGCGCTGGCGCAAGCCGCTCAAGTGTGGGCTGACGATATGTGGCTCGGCGTGCCGGACCGCCTGGCTGCCGTACGCCTGCAAATGCGCATGGGCCGCATGGGCTATGCCGCAGAAGGCTTGCCAGCGCTGGTGCGCTCGCGGGTTGATGCGTCGCTGGCTGAAGTCGATGACCGCTACGGCCGTCACACTTTGGTGAATACCGCCGTCAGCGCCCTGAACGACGCCGGCCTGTTCGCCGATGCCGAAGCCCTGCTGCAAGCGGAAGCACCGCGCTCGCACTCGCCGTACTACTTCATGCTCTCGCTGGCCTCCAGCGCCAAGCGCCGTGGCGACGCGGCCGGCATGCTGGCCTCTTACGAACAGGCCTGGCGCCTGTCGGTTGGCCCTTCGACCCGCATCCAGTGGGCCGTGACTTATCTGAGCACCCTGATCGACACGGCGCCAAGCGAGGCCGCACGCATCGAATCCGCCTCCACCGCCCTCGCCGAAGACTTCCGCGCCGCCGGCGCAGACGCCTTCGCCCAGCGTAATCTGACGCAAGCGACCAGGCTCCTCGCCAAGCTCAACGCGCTGAACCCACGCGGTCCCGCCACCGAAGCCCTGCGCGCGCAGCTGGCCGCTTCTTAACCGGCCGTCAGCAGAGCCGCCAGCCAGTCGACGAACACACGTACACGCGGCGAGAGCTGGCGGGTGTGGGAGTAGACGATGGAGAGGGGCATGGGCGACGGGCGGAAGGCGGGCATGACTTCCTCCAGTTCGCCGGATGCGAGCAAGGGCTCGATGCCGCGGCGCGGGATCTGGATCAGGCCTAAGCCCGCGCGGCAGGCGGCCACGTAAGCCTCGCTGCTGCCGACGGAAACGCGGCTGCGCATGGTCATCGTCTGTTCGACGCCTTGTTCGTCCACATACTCCCAAGGCATATCGCGCCCGGTCAGCGACGAAAAGAAACTGACCGCATGGTGCGAGTGCAGATCGTCCAGCGTTTGCGGGCGTCCGTGCTCGGCGAGATAGGCGGGAGAAGCGATATTGACCTGCTCCATCAGGCCCAGTGGCCGCGCGATGAGCGTGGAATCGCGCAGTGTGCCGCCGCGCACGGCGCAGTCGATACCTTCGCCGACAATGTCCGATATGCGGTCATTCGACCCAAGCCGCACGTTGATCTCGGGGTATTGGCGGAAGAACTCCGGCAGCGCCGGAATTACGCTCAGGTGCGCCGTCCGCTCCGGCAAGTCAACGCGGATCGTGCCGGACGGCTTGCGTCCCGCCTCAAGAAAAAGCGAATTGATGTCTTCCAGATCATTCAGCAGCGCGCGGCAGCGGTCCAGATACAGCATGCCTTCCACGGTCAGGCTCACCTTGCGCGTGGTGCGCTGAAGCAGGCGCACGCCGAGCTGCTGTTCGATGGCCTGCACGGCATTCGTGACGGAGGGACGCGGCAGATCGAGCTGTTCGGCCGCTTGCGTGAAGCTGCGTGCATCGGCCACGGCCTGGAAAATCTGCATGGCGCGGATCTGGTCCATTGTTATATTGCGCCGAATAAAGATGTAGGAATATCGGTATTTATTACCTCAATCGATAATAGCACAATGACCTCCATCGAAACCCCCCCCTGGAGATCACAAATGCAAACCCGCAAACTTGGCAAAACCGGTCCTGAAGTCGCTCAACTGGGCCTCGGCCTGATGGGTATGTCCGATTTCTACGGCCCCGCCGACCGCGCCGAAAGCATCGCCACGATCCACGCCGCGCTGGACGCCGGCGCTACCCTGCTCGACACCGGCGACTTCTACGGCATGGGCCACAATGAAATGCTGCTGGGTGAAGCGCTGAAAGGCCGCCGCCGCGAGCAGGCGCAGATCAGCGTGAAATTCGGCGCGCTGCGCGACCCGGACCGCAACTGGGTTGGTTATGACGCTCGTCCGCAAGCCGTGCAGAACTTCGCTGCCTACTCGCTGCAGCGTCTTGGTGTGGATTACATCGACATCTATCGTCCTGCGCGTCTCGACCCGAACGTGCCAATCGAGGATACCGTCGGCGCCATTGCTGATCTGGTGAAGAAGGGGCACGTGAAGCACATCGGGCTGTCCGAAGTCGGCGCCGACACGCTGCGCCGCGCGCACAAGGTGCATCCGATCAGCGATCTGCAAATCGAGTATTCGCTGATCTCGCGCAGCATCGAGAACGGCGTGCTGCAAACCGCGCGTGAACTGGGCATCGGCATCACGGCTTATGGCGTGCTGTCGCGTGGCCTGATCAGCGGCCACTGGAGCAAGCAGCGCGAAGGCGAGCAGGATTTCCGCGGCCTGGCCAGCCCGCGCTTCCAGGGTGAGAACCTGGACCGCAATCTGGCCCTGGTGGAGCGGCTGCGCGAAATCGCAAACGACCTGGGCGTGAGTGTGGCGCAAGTGGCGATTGCGTGGGTCGCAGCGCAGGGGCAGGACATCGTACCGCTGGTCGGCGCGCGTACCCGCGAGCGTCTGCAGGAAGCGCTGGGTTCAACCACCGTCAATCTGACGCGCGCCGATCTGAATGCGCTGGGACTGGCGATGCCCGCGCATGCCGTGGCAGGCACGCGCTACAACGAGCACCAGATGTCCGTGCTCGATAGCGAAAAGCGTTAAGCAAACAGCGAGGCCGCGAAGTCCACGAAAGCCCGGACTTTCGCGGCGCGTTGCTGGCGCTGCTGGTATAGGGCGTGGACGACGGGACCGTCCGCCTGCCATTCTTCCAGCAGCGGCACCAGCTCACCGCTGCGCAAAGCCTCGGCGACCGACAGCGACATGAATTGCGCGATGCCGCCGCCTGCTTTGCACAGCTCCAGCAGCGAGTCCACATGGTCGAAGGCTACGCGGCCTTGCGGCGTAAAGGCTTCCGCGCCGGAGAATACCCAGGGACGCAGGCGCCGTGACTTGGGCAGTACGAAGCCGAGGCAGGCGAAGTCCGCCAGTTCGGCGGGTGAAGCAGGCGCGCCATGCTCGCGTACGAAATCCGGTGAAGCACAGCAGACAAAGCGCGTCTGCATCAAGGGGCGCGCCACCAGGTTCGCATCGGCCACCTCGCCAATGCGGATCAGCACATCGACGCCTTCCTCCACCATATCGACCATGCGGTCGCTGGCCGTGGCGCGCAGCATAATCTGCGGATACTGCGTCAGAAAGCGCGGCAGGGCCGGCGCGACGTACAGGCGCGAGATCAGCCCCGGCATGTCGACGCGCAGCGTGCCGCTGGGCGTGTCAGCCGCATCGTGCATGCTCGATTCGAGCTCGAACATATCGGCCAGCAGGCGCAAAGCCTGTTCATAGCACGCACGGCCCTCGCCGGTGAGCGACATGCTGCGCGTAGTCCTATGCAGCAGCTTGACGCGAAAGTGTGTCTCCAGCCCCGCCACCTGCGCAGTCACCGAGGACGTGGACATGCCAAGCCGCTCAGCCGCCCGGCTGAAACCGCCCGCTTCCACCACCGCGCAGAACACGCGCATTGCATCGAGTCTGTCCATGCGGGGGATTATCCACGTTTTCTGGATACTGTTTGCATTCCAGCCCGGTTTTTTCCGCGGCAGGTCCTGCCTACACTGGCTCCATCGACAAATCACCGGAGCCTTACCATGAAAGCAATGATCCTCACCGCCCACAGCCAGCCACTGACTCTGAGCGAAGTAGAGCGTCCCGCACCCGCCGCTGGCCAGGTGCTGGTCCGCGTCCACGCCAGCGGCCTGAATCCGCTGGACGGCAAAATCGCCGCGGGCAAAGCCGCCCACGCGCAAATGCCCTTGAATACCATTCTCGGTATCGATATGGCCGGTGTGGTGGAAGCGGTGGGCGAGGGCGTCACCGGCTTTAAGCCCGGCGATGAAGTCTTCGGCATGACGGGCGGTGTAGGCGGCAACCAGGGCTCGCTGGCCCAATACCAGGCGGCCGATGCGGCCCTGTTGGCCCATAAGCCACGCAATGCCGGCATGCGCGAGGCGGCCGCCATGCCGCTGGTGTTCATCACCGCATGGGAGGGTCTGGTGGACCGCGCCCGTGTCAGCGCAGGCAAGAAAGTGCTGGTGCATGGCGGCGCGGGTGGCGTGGGACACATGGCTGTGCAGATCGCCCGTGCCTTCGGCGCCGAAGTCTGGGCCACCGGCTCGCCGCAAAGCCGCGCCGTGATTGAGGGCTACGGCGCCACCTTTATCGACTACACCGCGGAAACCGTAGACGACTATGTGGCACAGCACACCGGCGGCGAAGGCTTCGACATCGTGTTCGACACCGTTGGCGGCTCCACACTGGACGCATCCTTCCGTGCCGCCCGCCTGTACCACGGCCATGTGGTCAGTGCGCTGGGCTGGGGCACGCATGCGCTGGCGCCGCTGTCCTTCCGTGCCGCGACCTACTCCGGCGTATTCACTTTGCTGCCGCTCCTCTCGGCCAAAGGCCGCGCCCAGCATGGCGCCATCATGCGCGAAGCGGCACGCCTGGTGGATGAGGGCAAGGTGAAGATCAGCCTCGACCCGCGCCGCTTCACGCTGGCGCAAGCCAACGAGGCTCACGTAGCCCTGCAGGACGGCAGTGCGCGCGGCAAGCTGGTCGTCGATATCGATTAAGCAGCGACGCAACACTTGGCGCGATTTTTTCCAGCTTCTGCTGATAGGCGGGTATGCTCTTCTCAAAAACGAGGAGACGACCATGAACCAGCTGTCCTTCCGGCAGAAGCTGTGGATTCCGCTCTTGTGCAGCCTGCTCTGCATCGCTGCCATCTTCATCTACGACGCGGTGAAGATGCGCCAGCTGCGTATCGATGAGCGGCTGGCCGACCTCTCCAATGTGGACGATGCGGCGCTCAATGTGGTCAAGATGTACGGCGACCGTGTCGCTGCGGGCACAGTGACCAAGGAAGCCGCGCAGACAGCCGCCAAAGCCGCCGTCAAGAACATGCGCTACGCGAAAGATGGCTATATCAGCATTGTTTCCGGCGACGGCATCGCGGTCATGAACCCGACCAAGCCGGAAAATGATGGCAAAAATATGCTGGAGTTTAAGGACCCGAAAGGGAATTACCTTTACAAGGACATCGTCCGCATCGGCTCCAGCACCGAAGGCGCAGGTTTCGTCAGCTACTACTGGGCGCGGCCCGGCGAAACCGAGCCGGTCTCGAAAGTCAGCCGCGTCACCAGCTATAAACCGTGGGACTGGGACATGGTCACCGGCGTCTACATGGATGACATCGACACCGCCTTCCGCAACCAGCTTCTGGAATCGGGCGTGGTGCTGGCGATTGTGATCGCGGTGCTGGCTGCGATCTCCAGCGTGATCAACGGCAGCCTGCAGCGCACGATTGGCGGCGAACCGGAATACGCGGAGCAGGTGGCGGCGCGCATTGCGTCCGGCGATTTGAGCGGCAGCGTCGATACGCGCTCCGGTGACGACAGCAGCGTGCTGTTCGCCATGAAAACCATGCAGTCCAGCCTTGCCAACACCATCGGCGAAATCCGCCGCAGCGCGGACACCATCGCCACCGCTTCTGGCGAAATCGCCAGCGGGAATATGGATCTGTCGGCGCGCACCGAGTCGCAAGCCAGTTCGCTGGAAGAGACGGCTGCGTCGATGGAGGAGCTGACTTCCACCGTCAGCCAGAACGAAACCAATGCGCATCAGGCCAATCAACTGGCCAAGACGGCCTCCGAAGTGGCACAGAAGGGCGGCGAGGTGGTGTCCGAAGTGGTGAGCACGATGGAAACCATCAATGCATCGGCGACGCGCATTGTGGATATCATCTCCGTGATCGACGGCATTGCCTTCCAGACCAACATCCTCGCTTTGAACGCGGCAGTGGAAGCGGCGCGCGCTGGCGAACAGGGACGCGGCTTTGCGGTGGTGGCGAACGAGGTGCGCAATCTGGCGCATCGCAGCGCCGCCGCCGCGAAAGAGATCAAGGCGCTGATTGACGATTCGGTCGGTAGCATCGAGGCGGGCAGCGCCCTGGTGGCGCAAGCCGGGACGACCATGGAGCAGGTGGTGGCCAGCGTGTCGCGCGTGACGACCATCATGGGCGATATCACGGCGGCGTCCAGCGAGCAGACCACGGGCATCAGCCACGTCAATCAGGCGATTACGGAAATGGATTCGGTCACGCAGCAGAATGCCGCGCTGGTGGAGGAAGCTGCCGCAGCGGCGGGTGCGATGCAGGAGCAGGCGGCGCATCTGGCGCAGCTGGTGAGCCGCTTCAGGCTCGGATCGGACACCCCGGGCGCTCACGCGCCGCGCCTGCGCCCGTCGCGCTCGACCGCCTTGACCGTGCGCACCGCGTAGGGCGGATCGTTTGATCCGCCGCTGCGTGCACTAAGGTGGCGCGGTTATGGCCGCGTAGGCGGCGGATCAATGATCCGCCCTACGATCAGTGCTGCTCTGGCGCCGGGGCAGTCCCCGGCTCCTCCTGGTAAGTCATCTTGTCGGCGCTGGCGTGATAGGTGCCGATTTTTTGTCCTTCCGGCTGTCCGCCTTCACCCAGCAGGGAACAAGTCTGCGTCTCCAGCTGCCACACCTGTTTACCCGAACGCAGGCTCCAGCGATTGTCTTCGCTCGCAAACAGTTCGAAATCCGTGTCTTCGATCGGCAGCTCGGCCAGCGGAATCTGGCGCTGGCAGGCCGGCATACGCGCGGCCATGAGCGTGTAGCGCGCGTCCTCGCTCCAGAAGTAATCCTGCTGGCGGCGCACGGTCAGCGTGTGTTCCTGGCTGGTGTCCGCATAGAAGGTCGCGGAGTCGTTGTAGCAGCCTGCGAGCAGCAACAAGGGCAGAGCAGAGAGGATCTGGCGCATGGGCGTCTTAATCAAATGGAAAGATGAATTCTGCAAGCCATTATAGCGGCCTGCGGTGCGCCTGCGCACGATTGCAAAGTGCGCCAGTGCAATTTCGATTGGGCTAAACTCAAGCATACAAGTAAAACTTCGACAAGATTTTATGCCCCGTACGACCGCTATCGATGACCAGAATTTCCGGCGCATCCTGAGCCGCAACATTACGCTGCCGCTGGCGGCCGGCGTGGTCACGGCCGGCGTGTTCGTTGCCATCTTCGCCTATCTGCTGAACTCTCTGGCCTGGGTCGAGCACAGCGAGCGCGTGATCGCGCAAGCCAATGAGCTGCGGACGCTGTCCGTGGATATGGAATCCGGCATGCGCGGCTTTGCGCTGACCGGCGATGAAACCTTCCTGACCTCGTACAAACTGGCGCGCCCCAAAATCGAGACGGCGATCGACGCGCTGAGCGAGGAAGTAGCCGATAATTCGGAACAGGTGCAGCGCCTGCGCACCATGCGCGTCCAGCAGCGGCAATGGGACAACACCGCTCAGGAAATCCTGGACGCGCGCCGCAACGGTGGCGACTACATGGGCATGATCCGGGCCGGCCGCACCAAGGCCGACTTCGACGAGTTGCGCAAGCAGTTTGCCGACTTCCTGATCTACGAGCGCCGCCTGCGCGATGCCCGCAGCCGCGAGGCGCGCAACGTCACCTATTTCACGGTGGCGGGCTTCCTCATTCTCAGCATGATCATCAGCGGTTCGCTGGCCTGGTTCGGCCGGCGTGACCTGCTGCGCTTGTCCACGGTCTACAGCACGGCACTGCATGAGCAGAACCTGCATGCGGACAAGCTGACCCACCAGGCCTGGCTGCGCTCCGGCCAGAGCCAGCTGGCCGAGCAGGGTATCGGCCTGATGGCGCTGCCGCTGTTGTCCAGCACCTTGCTGCGCTTCCTGGCGCGTTATCTGGACGTGGCAGTGGCCGCACTGTATGTGCGCGACATGGACGGCAGCCTGCATCGCACCGCGACCTATGGCTTCAGCCGCGAGGACGAAGAGCGCGGACAGGTGATCGGTGCGGAAGAAGGCATCGTCGGCCAGGCTGTGGTGACGAAACGGCTGATTCATTTGACCGACCTGCCGAAGAACTACATCAAGATCAGTTCCGCACTGGGCGACGGCGCACCGATGCAGCTGGTGGTGGTGCCGGTGGATAGCGATGGGCATGTCAACGGCGTGGTGGAACTGGGCTTCCTGCGCGCCATCGGCGACCGCGAAATGGATTACTTGCGGCTGGTGGCAAGCAATATCGGCAACGCCATCGACGCCACGCAGGCGCGCCAGCGCATGTCGGAGTTGCTGTCCGAAACCCAGCAGCTGAACGAGGAATTGCAGGTGCAGCAGGAAGAGCTGCGCACCGCGAACGAAGAACTGGAAGAGCAGTCGCGCGTGCTGGAGCAGTCGCAAGTCAATCTGGAAAATCAGAAGGCGGAACTGGAACAAACCAACGAGCGCCTGGCCGAACAGGCCGTGATGCTGGACCAGCGCAATGCCTGGCTGGCCGATGCGCGCGCCCAGCTGGAGGAGCGGGCAGAGGATCTGGAGCGTGCCAGCCAGTACAAGTCGCAGTTCCTGGCGAATATGTCGCACGAACTGCGCACACCGCTCAACAGCGCGCTGATTCTGGCCAAGCTGCTGGCCGAGAACGAGCCGGGTAACCTGAATGAGGAGCAGGTGCGCTTTGCCAGCACCATCTACGCATCGGGCAATGACCTGCTCAATCTGATCAACGATATTCTCGACATCTCCAAGGTCGAAGCGGGCAAGCTGGAACTGATGCCGGAAGACGTGCCGCTGCAGCAGGTGGTGAACAACCTGACCATGCTGTTCGAGCCGCAGGCACGGCAGAAGGGGCTGGATTTTGTGATCGATCTGGACCCGGGCGTACCGGATTCGATTTATACCGATCCGCAGCGGCTGGAGCAGGTGCTGAAAAACCTGCTGTCCAATGCGCTCAAGTTCACGGACGAGGGCAAGGTGATGCTGCGCCTGTCCGCGGCGCCGAACGGGCAGCTCAGCTTTGTGGTGCAGGATACGGGTATTGGCATTCGCCCGGACCTGCAGGAAGCGATCTTTGGCGCCTTCCAGCAGGGCGATGGAACTTCCAGCCGGCGTTATGGCGGGACGGGGCTGGGGCTGTCCATCTCGCGCGATCTGGCCACGCTGCTGGGCGGGGCGATCAATGTCACCAGCGCGGTGGCGCAGGGCAGTGTGTTCACCCTGACGCTGCCAGTGCAGTGGGCTGCGCCGCCGGCGCCGGCTGCCGCGCCGGGTGCTGCGATCGGGCTGTCCGCCTCGGCCGCTACGGCGACCGGGACGCTGTCCGGCGCCTCAGCTTTGTCGTCCACATCCGCCGCGCCCGCCGCCGCATCGCAATTCGGCCCCGACGGGGCGCCGGGCGCCAGTACGCCGCGCTCCAGCCTCGCTGGTCCTGCGGGCACAACCACGCGGCCCTCCAGCCTTGCCGGGGCGCCGGGCACCTCCACGCCAGGCACCGGCTTCGCTGGGACACCAGGCGCCGCCGTGTCACGATCGGGTTCCGCCGGCGTACCGGCCACCTCCGGAGCACCAACCGGCCTCGCTGGCGCGTCAGATGGCGCCGGGTGGTCACGGCCGCGCGCCACCGGCTCGTCCGCGGCCGCGATGCACGCGGGCAGCTCCATGCTGGACGCCTCTTCAGGCGCAGGCGGCCCCGGCTCGCAAGCCTTCGTCCGCCCCTTCGACGACGACCGCGCCATCCCACCCCCGCCCGACCGCATGGTGCTGGTCATCGAGGACGAGCCCAACTTTGCGCGTATCCTGTTCGACCTCGCGCATGAGAAGAACTACCGCTGTCTGGTCGGCTTCAACGCCGAGGAAGGCCTGCAGTTGGCGGAAGAGCAGCAGCCCGCCGCCATCCTGCTGGACATCAGGTTGCCGGACCGCTCCGGGCTGTCCGTGCTGCAGCTCCTGAAGGACAACCCGAAAACCCGCCACATCCCCGTGCATGTGGTGTCGGCCTCCGACCACGGCGAAGCGGCACTGCACCTCGGCGCGGTCGGCTACGCCAGAAAGCCCGCCTCGCGTGAAGAACTGAAGGAAGTCTTCAACAGGCTTGAGCAAAAGTTCACACAAAAGATCAAGCACATCCTGCTGGTGGAAGACGACGACCGGCAGCGCGACAGCGTGGTCCAGCTGATTGCCGACGACGACATCGACATCAAGGCCGTGGCCACCGGCGAGGAAGCGCTGCAGCTCCTGCGCAGCCATATCTTCGACTGCATGGTGATGGATTTGAAACTGCCCGACATGCAGGGCAACGAACTGCTGGAGCGAATGTCGCATGAAGAGATCGCGTCCTTCCCGCCAGTCATCGTCTACACTGGAAGAAGCCTCACGCGCGCCGAGGAAGCCGACCTGCAGAAATATTCGCGCTCCATCATCATCAAGGGCGCACGCTCACCGGAACGCCTGCTGGATGAGGTCACGCTCTTCCTGCACAAGGTCGAGTCGGAACTGTCCAGCGAGCGCCAGAACATGCTGAAGGCGGTGCGCAGCCGCGACCGCGTATTCGAAGGCCGCACCATCCTGCTGGTAGATGACGACGTGCGCAATATCTTCGCTCTCACCAGCGCCCTGGAGCAGAAAGGGGCTATCGTGGAAATTGGCCGCAACGGCTTCGAAGCCCTGGAAAAGCTCGACAAAGTGCCTGACATCGATCTGGTCCTGATGGACATCATGATGCCCGGCATGGACGGCCTGGAAGCCACGCGCCGTATCCGCGCCGACCAGCGCTTTGCGCGCCTGCCCGTCATCGTCATCACGGCCAAGGCCATGAAGGACGATCAGGAACAATGCCTGGCCGCGGGCGCCAGCGACTATCTGGCCAAGCCGATTGATCTGTCGCGCCTGTATTCGCTGCTGCGCGTCTGGATGCCGGCCATGGATCGGGTGTGACGATGCATAAGCAACACCACAGCGACGTTGATATCGAGCTGAAAATGCTGATGGAAACGATCTATCTGAAGTACAGCTACGACTTCCGCGATTACACCCACGCATCGCAGAAGCGCCGCGTGACGCACGCCTTGCGCGAGATGGGCTGCGCCACGATCTCGGCGCTGCAGTCGCGCGTGGTGCATGAGCCGGAAGCCTTCAGCCAGCTATTGCAATTCCTGACCATTCCCGTCACGGAGATGTTCCGCGACCCTTCCTACTACGCGGCGCTGCGCGAGCATGTGATTCCGGTGCTGAGCACCTACCCCTCGCTGAAGATCTGGGTGGCCGGATGCAGCACCGGCGAGGAAGTGCATTCCCTGGCGATTCTGCTCAAGGAAGAAGGACTGCTGGAGCGCAGCATCATCTACGCCACCGACATCAATCCGCAGTCGCTGGAGAAAGCGAAGAAGGGCGTGTTCCCGCTCGAAAATATGCGGTCCTACACCGCCAACTACCAGGCGGCGGGCGGCAAGTGCGCTTTCTCGGATTACTACACGGCGGCCTACAACGCTGCCCTGTTCGACCGCAGCCTGTGCGAGAACGTGACCTTTGCGGACCACAGCCTGGCGACGGACACCGTGTTCGCGGAGACGCAATTCATCAGCTGCCGCAATGTGATGATCTACTTTAAGAAGACACTGCAGGAGCGGGCGCTCGGGCTGTTCCATGAATCGCTGTGCCATCGCGGCTTTCTTGGCCTGGGCAGCAAGGAGAGCATCGATTTCTCGACGTACGCGCGGCGCTTCGAGCCGATCGTCAAGCGCGAACGGCTGTTCAGGAAGCTATGATGGAACATCCGCCTTCACTGGAGCAGGCACTGAAGGGACGCGAAGTAGAGGCGGTGGTGATCGGCGCATCCGCCGGCGGCGTGAGCGCGCTGCTGCACATGCTGCCTGGCCTGCCTAAGGGCTACAGGGTGCCGATCATCGCCGTACTGCACGTGATGCCGGGCCGGCAAAGTCAGCTGGCGGAAGTGTTTCAGCAGCGCCTGGCTGTACCGGTACGCGAAGCGGGCGACAAGGACGAGGTGGTTCCGGGTACTCTTTACTTTGCGCCGGCCGGATATCATCTTTTGCTGGAAGATGCCGACAGTTTTGCCTTAAGTTGCGAGGCGCCCGTGCACTTTGCCCGGCCATCCATCGACGTCACTATGGAGACGGCGGCGGATGCCTATGGTCCGGCGCTGGTGGGCATTCTGCTCACAGGCGCCAATGAAGACGGGGCTGCGGGCCTGGCAGCCATCGGCAAGGCGGGCGGGCTGACCGTGGTGCAGGACCCGCAGGAAGCGGAAGTCGATGCAATGCCGCGGCACGCGATACGTGTCCGCACGCCGGACCTGGTGCTGCCGCTGGAGGATATCCAGCGGCTGTTGCTCATGCTGGAGAAGAAGAATGTTGAATGAGCCTGTCAATGTGCTGCTGGTGGACGATCTGGCGGAGAATCTGCGTGCACTGCATGCATTGATTCGTGCCGACGATCGCGTGATCCATCAGGCGACTTCCGGTGAGCAGGCGCTCGCCCTGCTGCTGGAACATGAATTCGCATTGGCCATTCTCGATGTGCAGATGCCGGATATGGACGGCTTCGAACTGGCGGAGCTGATGCGCGGCATGGAGAAGACCCGTCACATTCCCATCGTGTTTGTCAGCGCGGCGGGACGGGAGCTGAATTATGCCTTCAAAGGCTACGAAGCCGGCGCGGTCGATTTCCTGCACAAGCCTCTCGATCCGGATGCTGTAAAGAGCAAGGTCAATGTTTTCGTGGACCTGCACAAGCAGAAGCAGGAGGTCCGGCGCCGCGTCGAAGAACAGGTAGCCATCGTGCGCCAGCTGCACGCTACGCAGGAGGAGCTGCAGCATGCGCTGAAGGCGCGCGACGACTTCATGTCCCTGGTGGCGCACGAGTTGCGCACGCCATTGAATACGCTGTATCTCGAAACGCAGATGCGCAAGATGCAGCTGGCTTCGGGCAAGCCGGAAGCGCGCGATCCCGAACAGCTGGAGCGCATGGTGGCACGCGACGAGCGCCAGATCCACGCCATGATCCGCCTGATTGAGGACATGCTGGATGTGTCGCGCATGCGTAGCGGCATGCTGTCGATCCGGCCTTGTGATATGGATCTGGCGGCACTGCTGGCGCGCGTGGCCAGCGATCTGTCACGCGCCGCGGCGGAAGTGGGCAGCCCGCTGGTGCTTGATGCACCTACGCCTGTGATGGGGTGTTGGGACGAGTTCCGCATCGAGCAGGTGATCGTGAACCTGCTGACCAATGCCCTGCGTTATGGCGGCGGCAAACCGATCGAGATTCGCCTGACATCGGACGGCAAGGCCGCATGCATCGATGTGACCGACCAGGGCATCGGCATTCCGGACGATATGCAGCCGCGCATTTTCGAGCCCTTCGAACGCGCGGCGGCGAATGAGGCGCCAGCTGGCCTGGGTCTTGGTCTCTACATCTCGCGCCAGCTGGTGGAAGCGCACGGCGGATCGCTGTCCGTGCGCAGCAAGCCGGGTGAAGGCTCGGTGTTCACGGTGATCCTGCCGCGCGAGGCGGTTGCGGCTTAAAACTCTTCCCAGCTATCTTCGGCTTGCTGTACCGGCGCGGCGCGCTTTGCGGGTGCCGGACGGGCCACCACCGCATGTGCCGCCGCAGCGGGACGCACGGAGACCTGCACCGGCGCTGGCTTGCGGACTGCGGCCGCAGCGGCGCCGTGGCCCGTCTTGAAGAAGCTCACCACGGAGACCAGATTGCCCGCCTGCTCCTGCATACTCTGCGAGGCGGCGGCTGCCTCTTCAACCAGAGCCGCATTCTGCTGCGTCACCTCGTCCATCTGCGAGATGGCGGCGTTGATCTGCTCGATACCCAGGGTCTGTTCCTGCGAGGCGGAGGTGATCTCGCCCATGATGTCCGTCACGCGCTGAATGCTGTCCACGATATCGCCCATGGTCTGGCCGGCGTTGTTCACCAGGCGCGATCCTTCTTCCACATTCGCCACGGAGGCCGAGATCAGCTCCTTGATTTCCTTGGCGGCAGCCGCCGAACGCTGCGCCAGATTGCGCACCTCGGTCGCCACCACGGCGAAACCACGGCCCTGCTCTCCGGCGCGCGCTGCTTCAACGGCGGCGTTCAGCGCCAGGATATTGGTCTGGAACGCGATGCCGTCGATGACGGAAATGATGTCCACGATCTTGCGCGAAGAATCGTTGATCGTGCCCATGGTGGACACCACTTGCGCCACGATGTCGCCGCCTTTGCTCGCCACTTCGGATGCGCTGACGGCCAGCGTGTTGGCCTGGCGTGCGTTATCCGCATTTTGCTTCACGGTGGACGTCAGCTCCTCCATCGAGGACGCGGTTTCCTCCAGCGAGCTGGCTTGCTGCTCGGTGCGGGAAGACAGGTCGAGATTGCCCGCCGCGATTTCGCCCGAGGCGGTGGTGATGGCATCGGTGCCGGTACGCACTTGCGAAACCACGTTCAGCAGCGCATCGTTCATCGACTTCAGCGCCTTCAGCAGGCGGCCTGTTTCATCGCCGCGCGATGCATCGATTTGCGAGGACAGGTCGCCGGAAGCCACCGTTTCAGCAACTTCGACCGCTTCGTTGATCGGCGCGGTGATCGAGCGCGTAATGAACCAGGCGACGGCGGCGCCGATCAGTACCGCCAGCGTGCCCAGGGTAATCAACATGGTTTGCGAACTGGAATAGACCGCATCCACTTCCTTGCCCGAGTTCTCAACCTGCCTGGCTTCGTAGTCGATCAGCGCATCCAGTGCGGCCAGGGCTTTGGCCTGGACCGGACCGGCGTCTTTCAGCAGCGCCTCCGTCGCGTCCTGGATCTCGCCATCCTTGCGCAGCTGGATGACGCGGTTATTCTTTTCGGCGCCTTCCTTCAGCGCCGCTTCCACGTTCGCCAGCAGCTCCTTCTCCTTGTCGGTAGCGATCTTGCTGGCCAGGACCTCCTTCGCCTTGCCGTATTTCTTGCGTGCGTCACCCACTTTGGCCAGCTGCTCCTCGACCTGCGGCGTGCTTGGCACGACGATCATGGTCGTCAGGGCCAGCGTGATATTGCGGACGTTGTCCACCATGTCATTGGCGGCTGCCATTTTCACGTTTTTGTCCGAAACGATATCCTGCGTGCGGCTGCCGATACGCGACATGCCGCCCAGCCCCATCGCCAGCATAATGACCAGCAGCGCAAGTACCGCCGCAAACCCCAGCCCAAGCCGGGCACCGATTTTCAAATTGGCAAATGACATGAGTCCCCCTCTGTGGAACCCTTATTCTCGCCAATTAAGAGGTGGTTTTACCGAAAAACCGCCTGCTTGTCGCAGAGAAACAACGCGTCTTTGTGTCTTTGATCATGACATTTCTGTCATAGAATAGGGTCGTGTGGATTGCCGGGAGATTCCAGGTGAAACGCGACCTGCCAATGGAAGAAAGGGAGTGGCTGCTGCGGCGGAATTGCTCGCTCACGCCGGGGCAGCTGGGTATCGCCTATGTGGTGATGTGCGCGCTGTCGTTCAGCGTGGCGGGTGCATTCCTGATCGTCGGGTTCTGGCACATCCTCATCTTCACCGTGCTGGAGATGACGGCCGTTGCCGCCGCCTTCCTTTACTACGCGCGGCATGCCACTGACTATGAACACATCGTCCTCGCCAACGGCCATCTGGTGGTGGAGCAGGTCAGCGCGGGGCGCCTGCGCAGCGTGACACTGGACTGCCACTGGCTGCGCCTGCAAATGCCGCAGCGGTATGGTGAACTGATCCACCTCGAATCGCGTGGCGTGGCCGTGGACATCGGCACCTTCGCCACCATCCCCCACCGCCGCGCGCTGGCGCAGGAATTGCGCTACGCGATCACCAGCGCTTAGAAACGGTAGCCGACGCCGACGGCCACTAGCACAGGGTCAACCTTGGCCTTGCTGATTTTTGCGCCGTTGAGCAGCACGTCGCTGCGGATCTGCACCTTCTTCACGTCGAAGTTCAGCGACCAGTTGCGGGTCAGCTTCACGTCCGCGCCTGCCTGCACGGCCAGGCCCACGCTGTCATGTTCCAGGCTGGCGGCGCCGCTCATCATCTTATTCTTCGAGAAGGTGGTCCAGTTCACGCCTGCGCCGAGGTAGGGGCTGACCTGCCCATCCGGCAGGAAGTGATATTGCGCCATCAACGTGGGCGGCAGGTGTTTGAAGGTGCCGATCGCATTGCCGTCCAGGTAGACGGTGTGCTTTTGCGGGTAGGTGAGCACCAGCTCCACCGCGATATTCGGCGTGAAGAAATAGGAGACGTCCACCTCGGGTATCGTCCTGGAACTCACACTGATGCGGTCGGAAGCGCCCACTCCGCCCACCGGATCGGACTTGTCCGCCGGATCGAGATACACCGCGCGCGCCCTGAGCAGCCAGGGCGTTTCAGCCATTGCGTTAAGGGACAGCGCTGCCAGAATCATCGTCATCACTACTCGTTTCATGTCATTTCCTCGTCATATAAACGAGGCCAGTTTATTGACGCGGTGCAGCAAAATCATTGATACAAATCAAAATTGCCTGAATGAACACGCGAAGCAAAAAACGGGAGTAATATTCGACGCGATGAATTCCCACCACTGGAGGCAGGCATGAAATTGAACGTCAATGGACAGGTTCACGAATTCGAGGCGGAGGAAGATACGCCGCTCCTGTGGGTGTTACGGGAACAGCTGGGACTGACCGGCACCAAGTACGGCTGCGGCATCGCCCAATGCGGCGCCTGCACGGTGCACATCGATGGCGAGCCGACCCGCAGCTGCGTGCGTCCTGTCTCCACGGTGGATGCAAAATCGAAGATCGTGACCATTGAAGGCTTGTCCAAGGACGGCTCGCATCCGGTGCAGAAGGCCTGGGCTGCGCTGGACGTGCCGCAGTGCGGCTTCTGCCAGTCCGGCATGATCATGGCCGCCAGCGCGCTGCTGAAACAAAAGCCACACCCGACGGATGCCGATATCGACGCGGCCATGACCAATATCTGCCGCTGCGGCACCTACAACCGCGTGCGCAAGGCCATTCACGTGGTCGCAAAAGGCGGCGATGTGAAGAGCGCGGGCCTGAACATTGTCGAAGGGAGCAAGGCATGAGCGAGATCGCATCCCCATCACGCCGCAGCTTCCTGGGCAAATCGGCCGGCGCTGCCGCGGGCCTGATGTTCGGTTTCCATATTCCGTTTGACGCCGTGGCGCAGGAAACCATCGCGCCGGAAATCAACGCCTGGGTGGTCGTGAAGCCTGACGACACCATTGTGATCCGCATCGCCCGTTCCGAAATGGGACAGGGCACGCTGACCGGTCTGGCGCAGCTGGTGTCCGAAGAACTGGATGCCGACTGGTCCAAGGTCACCACCGAATATCCGACGCCGGGCCAGCAGCTGGCGCGCAACCGCGTGTGGGGCAGCTTCTCCACCGGCGGCAGCCGCGGCGTGCGCGAGTCGCATGAATATGTGCGCAAGGGCGGCGCTGCCGCGCGCATGATGCTGGTGCAGGCTGCGGCCAATCAATGGAATGTGCCGGTCACTGAATGCGTCGCCGAGAAGAGCGTGATCACGCACAAGCCGTCCGGCCGCAAGCTGACGTATGGTGCGGTGTCCGACGCGGCAGGCAAGCTGCAGGCGCCCACCGACATCAAGCTGAAAGATCCAAAGGACTGGAAGCTGGCTGGCAAGCGCCTGGCGCGTCTGGATACGGTCGACAAGACCACCGGCAAGCAGGTGTACGGCATGGACCTGAAGCTGCCGGATATGTTGAACGCTGCGATCAAGGATTGCCCGGTCCTGGGCGGCAAGGTGAAGAGCTTCGACGCCAAGGCCATCGCGGGCAAACCGGGCGTGAAAAAAGTGCTGCAAGTCGGCGACAGCGCCGTGGCCGTGGTGGCCGATACCTGGTGGCGTGCGCGCACAGCATTGGATGCGCTGCCGATCGAATGGGACAAGGGCGCTAACGCCAGCATCTCCCAGGCCGACGTCAACAAGACGCTGAAGGAAGGCCTGGATGCGCCGGATGCCGTGGTGGGCAACAGCAACGGCGATATCAAGGCGGGCCTGGCTGGCGCCGCACGCAAGATCGAAGCGGTCTACAGCTATCCGCACCAGAACCACGCCACCATGGAGGTGATGAACGCCACCGCCAAATGGACGCCGGAACGCTGCGAAGTGTGGACGCCAACCCAGAACGGTGAAGCGGCGCTGGCCGCCGTGTCCGAAGCGGCCGGTCTGCCGCAGAACAAGTGCGAAGTCTACAAGCTGCACCTGGGCGGTGGCTTCGGCCGCCGCGGCGCCACGCACGACTGGGCGCAGCAGGCGGTGCTGATCGCTAAAGAGATGCCGGGCACGCCGATCAAATTGATCTGGACCCGCGAAGAAGACATGCTGCACGGCCGCTACCATCCGATCACGCAATGCAAGATGACTGCGGGCCTGGACGAGAAGGGCGAGCTGAAGTCGCTGCACATGCGCATTTCCGGCCAGTCGATTCTGGCGGCGCTGTTCCCGCAGGCGGTCAAGGATGGCAAGGATGCGGCGGTGTTCCAGGGCCTGAATCCCCCGGGTCCGGAGGCATCGTTCACTTACGGCGTGCCGAATCTGCTGATCGACCACGCCATGCGCAATCCACCGGTGATCCCGGGCTTCTGGCGCGGCGTGAACCTGAACCAGAACACAGTCTATGTCGAGAGCTTCATCGACGAAATCGCCCACGCCACCAAGCAGGACCCGCTGGCGCTGCGCCGCAAGCTGTTGAAGGACAATCCCAAGGCGCTGGCTGTGCTGAATGCCGTCGCCGACAAGGCCGGCTACAGCAAGCCGCTGAAGAAGGGCGTCTATCGCGGACTGGCGCAGTGCATGGGCTTCGGCAGTTACGTGGCTGCGTGCGCGGAGGTGTCGGTGTCCAAAGACGGCAAGCTGAAGATCCACCGCATCGTCGCCGCCACCGATCCGGGCCATGCCGTGAATCCGCAGCAGATCGAAGCGCAGGTTGAGGGCTCGTTCGTGTATGGCCTGTCCGCAGCGCTGTACGGCGAATGCACGCTGAAGGATGGCCAGATGGAACAGACCAACTTCGACACCTACAATGTGCTGAAGATGGACGAGATGCCCAAGGTCGAAACCATCGTCATGCCAAGCGGAGGGTTCTGGGGCGGCGTTGGAGAACCGACGATTGCCGTCGCGGCACCGGCCGTGCTGAACGCCATCTTCGCCGCGACGGGCAAGCGCATCCGCGACCTCCCGCTGAAGAACCACAGCCTGAAGGCCTGAAATGAAAACCCGCGGCGCAAATCAGGTGGCAGCCACATCGTGGCTGCCACCAGGTCTCTGCCGTGGGTTTTTGCAAGCCCTCCTGCTCATCACCGCCGCAGCCCAAGCCCAGGAAGCACCGCCACCGGGCGACCCCATCCGCGGCCGCGCCATCGTCGCCAGCCGCCAGCTCGGCCTCTGCCTGCTGTGTCACACCGCCCCCATCCCCGAAGAGCAATTCCAGGGCAACCTTGCTCCCGACCTGAGTGGCGTGGGTGACCGATACACCGCCGCCCAGCTACGTCAGCGCATCGCCGACAGCAGTCAGCTGAATCCGTCCACGATCATGCCCGCCTACTACCGCACCGAAGGCCTGATGCGCGTAGCGCCCGCCTACCGCGGCAAGACCATCCTGACCGCGCAGCAGATCGAAGACGTCGTCGCCTATTTGCAAACGTTGCGCAGCAAGCCATGACGATCAGCCGCCGCCATCTGCTAGCCATGCCCCTGCTGGTGCTGATCAAACCAGCATCCGCCACGCCCGAGGCGATGGTCAGCGCCATTGCCGCATTCACCGGTGGTAAATCACCGCAGCCCGGAAAACTCGCGTTCGAAATCGCCAAACTGATCGACAACGGCAATGCAGTTCCGGTCACAATCCGCGTGGACAGTCCCATGACCGAGCAAGACCACGTCACCGACATCGCTGTGTTCAATGAAAAGAATCCGCTGCCCGATGTGGTCAAATTCAAACTCGGCCCGCGCACAGGCAAAGCCGAAGTCTCAACGCGCATTCGTCTCGCTACTTCCCAAAAGCTGACCGCCATCGCGCGTACCAATGACGGCAGCCTGTGGCAGCAAACGGTCGACGTTATCGTCACGCTTGCGGCCTGCGTCGAAGGGGAGGGCATGTAATGGCCCGTGCGCTGATCCACATGCCGGCGACCGCAAAGCCTGGCGAGATCATCGAAATCCGCGCGTTGAGCGCGCATCCGATGGAAACGGGCTTCCGCGCCGGGAATGCAGGCGGAATTCTTCCGCGCGATATCATCCGCAACTTCGTCTGCAAATACAGCGGCGTGGAAGTATTCTCGGCTGAACTGCATCCCGCGATGTCCGCCAACCCCTACATCGCCTTCTTCACGCGCGCCACCGAAACAGGCACCCTTGAATTCACCTGGACCGGGGATAATGGCTTCGCGCAGACTGAGTCCACAAAACTGGCGGTGGTGCCATGAGTTTGGTCATTGTGCTTGCTGCGGCTGTTCTGGGAGTTACCCCCACGGCAAACCCGGGTGGCTGCCACGATGTGGCAGCCACCAGCTCCACGCCGGTGGTTGAAGCGTGCCGCCACTCCGGAGCGGAGTACATGAGCCCCGCTACGCAAACCATGCAGCGCGACGACTCGCAAAACCCCGCCATGCTCTGGATCGCATCCGGCGAGGCCCTCTGGCGCACGCCAGCTGTGGCGACGAACAAATCCTGCGCCACCTGCCACAACGACGCCAAAGCCAGCATGCGCGACGTGGCCACGCACTTCCCCCGCTTCAGCAAAGGCGCGGGCAAAGTCATCACCCTTTCCGACCAGATCAACATCTGCCGGCAAGGCGCCCTGAAAGCCCCGCCATTCAAAGCCGAATCCGAAGACCTGCTGGCGTTGGAAAGCTACATCGCCATGCAATCGCGCGGCATGCCCATGAACCCGCCCGACGACGCAGAAACCCGCGCCTCGGCAACGCGCGGCCAAAAACTCTTCACCACGCGTATGGGGCAAATCAACCTGTCCTGCGCCCAATGCCACGACGACAACGCGGGTAAGCGCCTCGCCGGTGCGTTAATTCCTCAAGCCCACGCCAACGCCTACCCCATCTACCGGCTCGAATGGCAAAGCATGGGTAGCCTGCAACGCCGCCTGCGCAACTGCATGAACGGTGTACGTGCCGAAGTGCCGCCGTTCGGCGCACAAGACCTGATCGACCTTGAAGCCTGGCTCGCGTTAAGGGCCAAAGGCATGCCACTGGAAACCCCTGGAGTCCGTCCCTGAAGGAGCCAACGATGAAGCACCTTGCCGCCATCCTGCTCACAATCTGCTGTGCGACAGCCAGCGCCGCTGATGCTATCCACCCCGGCGCACGTCTTGCAGCCACCTGCACCGGCTGCCACGGCACCAACGGCGCCACCAAAGGCAACGCCCTGCCACCATTGGCCGGACAGCCTAAGGACGCATTGCTGGCCAAGCTAAAGGACTTCAAATCCGGCGCCACGAAAAGCACGATCATGACCCAGATCGCCAAAGGCTACACCGACGAGCAGCTCGCAGTCCTTGCCGCTTACTTTGCGGCGCAAGCAAAACCAGGAACGTAACCCTGGTGGCAGCCACATCGTGGCTGCCACCTGCTTTATGCCGTTGGTTCTAATAACGTAAGGAGCCCGCAAACATGGACCGTCGCCAATTCCTGCAAGCCGCCGGCGCTGGAGCGCTGGCCGCCACCACCGGCTGCGCCAGCATTACCGGATCGAGCAAACCGCAAGTTGTCGTCATCGGCGGCGGCTACGGCGGCGCCACCGCCGCGAAGTACGTGCGCATGTGGAGCGAGGGCAGCATTGATGTCACTATCGTCGAACCCAACCCCAACTTCATCTCCTGCCCGCTCTCAAACCTGGTCCTCGGCGGCAGCAAGCAGATCGCCGACCTCACCACCAGCTACGACGCGCTTGTCCGCCATCACGGCATCAAGCTCCTGCGTGACACGGCCACCCATATCGATCCGGAAAAGCGCACGGTCACGCTGCAAAGCGGCCAAACGCTCAGCTACGACCGCCTGATCGTCAGCCCCGGCGTCGAATTCTTGTGGGACGAATTGCCTGGCATGAAAGCGCCCGGCGCGCAAACCAAGATCCTGCATGCGTGGAAGGCCGGCATACAAACGGTGGCCCTGCGCCTGCAGCTCGAATCCATGCCCGACGGCGGCGTGTACGCCATGACGATTCCGCCGCAGCCCTACCGCTGCCCGCCCGGGCCATACGAGCGCGCCTGCCAGATCGCCCACTACTTCAGCGTGCACAAGCCGAAATCCAAGGTGCTGCTGCTGGACGCGAATGAAGACGTGACTAGCAAAGGCCCGTTGTTTAAGAAAATCTGGAAAGAGCGCTACAGCGGCATCATCGAATACCGCCCCAGCTTCCGCACGGTGGATATCGACGCAGGCAGCAGCACCGCCATCTCCGAACTGGGCGACAAAGTACATGCGGACGTGCTGAATGTGATCCCACCCCAGCGCGCCGGCGCCATCGCCTTCGACGCCGGCCTGGCGAACATAAACAAACGCTGGTGCGAAGTGGGCTTCCAGACTTTCGAGTCGACGCAGGCGAAGAACATCCACATCATCGGCGACGCCATTCAGACCTCGCCGCTGATGCCCAAGTCCGGCCACATGGCCAACCAGCACGCCAAAGTCTGCGCCGCCGCCGTGGTCGACCTGCTGAGCGGCCGCCAGCCCGAGCAAAACCCGATGCTGACCAACACCTGCTACAGCTTTATCAACGACAAGGAAGTGATCCACGTCGCCAGCGTGCACGCCTGGAATGCGGAGAAAAAGACGCTGCTGGTCGTCCCAGGCAGCGGTGGACTCTCCCCCGGTCCGGCCGAACTCGAAGCCACCTACGCCAACAGCTGGGCCACCAATATCTGGTCAGATATGCTCACTTGAGTAGTCACTGGAATCCCGCCTTAAATTCAAAGAAAGCCAAAAGATATAAGGGTTTCTTTGATTTGTGTGCTCGCAAGGATCAGGCGTGCTCGTCGCCGACCTGGCCTTGTTAGGCGTCGTCTCGCTGAAGCGCAAGCGCTTCAGTAATTTGCGACGTAGCTCATAAATTCGCTTGATTCAGCGCAAGCGCGTCTAAGTCCTCCCGTGTCACGATAGCCAGACTATCAATGCGCAGGAGGCCTTATGGACAGTCTGCTGGCTCACTACGAGCAAGAACTCGCGAGACTGCGCCGTGCAAGTGCGGAATTCGCACGTATCTACCCGCAGCTTGCGCACGCCATTTCTTTATCTGGCGAGGCAAGCTCGGACCCCGAAGTAGAGCGGTTGATTCAGTCAATCGCGCTCCTAAATGCGCACACGGCAGAGCGTCTCGAAGATAAGCATGAAGAGCTGACTTCCGCGATACTGGCATCACATCAGGCGCTGCGGGCTTTTCCGTCGTGCGCTATTGCGCAGATTGATTATGGCGATGCGAAGCCGAATGCAATCAGTAGCGTTGCTCACATCCCTCGTGGGACCATGCTGAAGTCACACGGAACGGGCTCGCAGATTTGCAAATTTCGCACGGCCTATGACATCAACATCGCGCCGATCACCATCGCAGAAGCCTGCATCGCGCCGATAGAGGTACCTGCGGCATTACGTCTTCCGCAAGATGCCGCATCATCTATGCGTCTCACCATCAACAGTACATCGTCGAATAGAGCGTTGTACTGTGAAGCTCCGTTACGTATACACGTTAGCGGTAGCCCAGCGAAGACTGCCTGGATCATGGACGCGATCTTGATGCATACATTGTGCGTATGCGTGCAAGCGAACGATCAGTGGACGATCTCCCCAGCGTCGCCTTTTCATCAGGTCGGCCTAAGCGACAACGAAGCACTTTTGCCGGATACCTCCGCACTTTCTTGCTACCGGCTGCTAGCCGAATACTTCTGCTTTCCCGAAAAGTTCAACTTCATCGACATTGACCTGCCCACCATTGCCAGCTTCATTCCCCGCTGCGATGGAATCACGCTTCACCTCATCCTTCCAAACTTGCCACACGCCGGCAAGCTGTCGCGCGACAGCATACGTCTTGGCTGTACGCCGATAATTAATCTGTTCCCTTACCGCGCTGCACCTATCAAGCTTGACGCAGCGAGCTCCGAGTACACTCTCGTTCCTGATCAGCTTCCCGAAACCGCTTGCGAGATATACAGCATCGACAAGGTGTCGTTACTTCATCGCTCAAATTGTAACGAAGCGCCAATCGAATTCATGCCCTATAGTGAGACAGCGCCAGGAGGAATTCAATGGCTAACGAAGAACTCAGGCAATGATTACGAGCACACGCTTTACCTCATTGACCGCGCTCGCACACCTGTAGCCTTAAGTACCGGCGCGCTCGCTATTCATCTGACGTGTACAAACCGCGACGCGACGCAGTCTTTGGCTAGCAGTAAAAATGCGAGCGAACTTACAACAGAACTGAACACTGCTGGCTTCCCGATCCACGTACTTGAGAAGCCAAGTCCCACGCAATATCTCGCCGCACGTCGCTCGCATTGGATACTGCTCTCCCTGTTACATCGTGCACCGCGCTTGCCAGAACTGATCGACATTCTTCGGCTTCACGCGCCCATCACCAGTACGGCAAGCCAGCACATGCTGGAAGGGCTGCGCAAGCTGTCGGAGCATGAGATTTGTGCCTGGATTGATACTCGCTACATGGCGGGAACAAGATTTCGGCTTTCGATCGACGCTGCTTACTTTGCGGGACGAAGCATTTATACGTTTGCGCGAGTCTTGAATTGCTTTTTTCGGTCACGCGTGCCACGCAATAGGTATGCGCAATTGAGCCTCTACACGGACGCGGAAGCCTTGCTGCTCCAGCTTGAGCCCACGACCGGTCAGCAATCGCTTGTGTAGAACTGCTTCTTTGCGGAAGGTCAATTTCTGCCGTGCCAAGCCATGCAACCATGTTCTCTCGCGCGATTGAACAAGAGAGCCTGCCATGCAACTGGAAAACGCCCTGTTCAGCTTCCTGCAACAACAACGTGACCTCGTCACGGAGCATCGCCCGATCCGGCTTCGCTTGTCCCATCCAACTCAAATGCTTGAAGACGTACTGCTACCTCAGCGCGTGTATGGAACGGAGTCCATCTGCGGCGGCCTCGAATACCGCATTCTCTGCGTTGCGTTAGACGCCTTTCTTCCGTTGAAGGAATTGATCGCGTTGCCTGTAGCCGTTGACTTTGTGACCGACCGAGGAGACCTGCGCAGTGTATGTGGCATCATCACCGAAGCTGCGGCTGGTGATAGCGATGGCGGTCTCGCTAGTTACCAAATCGTGATGCGCGACGCATTGGCTATTCTCGAAAAGCGAAACAACACACGTGTGTTCCGCAACAAGAACGAAGTCGAGATCGTGCAGCTGATTCTGGATGAATGGCGGCAGTCCAACTCCATCATCGGCACATCTTTCAACTACGAGACCGATGAACTGTTCGCGCTGCGCGAATATCCTCAGCGCGAGTTCACCATGCAGTACAACGAGTCTGATGCCGCCTTCATTCGGCGCCTGATGAAGCGCCGCGGCATTGCATGGTATTTCCGCGCTGACGGTCTCGCATCGCTGGCGCACAAGCTGGTCATGTTCAACAACGCGGAAAGCATCCCACCGAATGCTGCCGGCACGGTGCGCTACCACCGCGATAACGCGACCGAAGAACGAGACTCCGTCACCGCTTGGTGCGCCGTCCGCACCTTGCAGCCTGGGAGCGTGACGCGGCATAGCTGGGACTACATGAATCCGCGGGGGCGTGATTTTATGAGTGCCACCTCTGCCAGTGGTGTGGATCAGGGGCCGAGCGGCAATGAGATGTCCGCCAGCCTGGATGACTATTTGGTGCAGGCGCCGCACATCGGTGATGACCACGAAGACTTGTGCCAGCTGGGGCAACTGGCAATGAACAGGTATGACTATGAGTCGAAGTGCTTCCACGGTGAAGGCAGTGTGCGCGATTTATGCGCTGGCGAATATTTCACGCTGGCCGAGCATCCAGAAATCGACGCGCATCCCGAGGCAGACCGCGACTTCGTCGTCACGTCGCTGCAGGTGATCGCAGTGAATAATCTTCCGAAGGACCTGGCCGAGCGCGTCGAGCGACTGTTTTCGCGCAATCGCTGGAAGTCTTATGAGAATGATGCACTTGAAGGCGTGGCGCAAGAAGACATTCGCACCAAGGTTCGTTTCACTGCGGTCAGGCGCGGTATAGAGATTATTCCTAAGTGGGATGCGAGCACCGAACTTCCGCATGCGCTTGTGCAGAGTGCCATCGTCGTCGGCCCAGAAGGCGAAGAGGTCCACTGCGACGAACTTGGACGCGTGAAGATTAGGTTCACCGGCACGCGCGAGCCTGATCACGAACATGCAGAAGGTACTGGTGCTTCCGATACCGATTCAGATTCAGCCTGGGTGCGCGTTGCGACGACTTGGGCTGGTAACGGGCGGGGTGCGCATAGTCAGTGTGGTTTTCTTGGCCTCCCGCGCGTAGGTAGCGAAGTGTTGGTCGCGTTCCTGGGCGGAGATCCAGACAAGCCTGCGATTGTTGGACAGTTATACAACCAGGATGCGCAACCTGCGGCGCTAAGCACGGCAGGTGGATTGCCTGGAAATCGACATCTATCTGGAATCCGAAGCCGAGAAATAGATGGGGCACGGGCAAATCAATTGTGCTTCGATGACACTTTTCAGCAGATCAGCGCGCAGCTGGCTAGCGACCATGGCAGTTCACAGTTAAACCTTGGATATCTAACTGGTCCGAAGAAAGATGGTCAAGCCGAAGATCGCGGTGAAGGGGTAGAACTTCGTAGCGAGAATAGCGTCGCGATACGGGGGCAGTCAGGAATTTTAATTAGTACGGAGTCACTTGAATCCATTGATTCGCATCAGTTAGGGAGAGACGGGATGACTGAGTTAGTCGAAGGGATTTTAAGGTTGGGAAAGGAGTTGGGGGAGCGCGCGTCGCAATGCATAGATGATAAACAGAATGCAGAGCAGTTTGAAAAGGCTGCGGAAAATTTGAGAGTGATGCATGAGGCGGCATCTCGACTAATGGCCATTTCCGCAGGCGGCGGCTTGATCGCAGCAACCCCTGAAGGATTCTCAGTTGGGGCTGCGAAGAATATCGATCTCATTACGGCATCCTCGATCGCTGCTGTAGCTGGCGAAAGTGCAGCAATCCGTGCAGTGCGGGACATTAGCCTCTATGCAAACGAAGGAGCCGTGAAAGCTGCTGCTGCAAGCGGAAAAATCTCTATACAGGCGCAAGGTGACCAGCTTGAACTCTTGGCAAAGAAGGTCGTGGACATCATCAGCAATGCAGATTGGATCACGATAAAAGCGAAGAAGGGCGTGCGAATAAATGGTGGTGGTACAGAGATCGAGTTGAGCCCAGGCGGGATAAAGGGTTACACATCGGGCAAGCATCAAATGTATGCGTCCATGCACGAAATGCATCCAGGCCAAAGCAAACAACTGCAGTTCCCGGGAGACAAACCAGTAACAAAGATTTGCGTTCCATGTCTGCGGATTACCGCACAAGCCCACAGCCCATATGCGCCGTCGAAATGAGCGATTACTCTACTTTTCTACTGCTGGATACGGCCTTGATGTCGGAGGCAGAAGGTAAGCCATGGACGAAAATTAAGCGCCGTTCACGTTGGCTGCTTCCGCTCTACGATCGGCCTGCTTGGTCGGTCAGTCCAGTGCTTGTCGACATTGAAGCTGCATATCGCACTAATCGAATTGATTCGGTGATTCGCTTAGCTAGTCAAATCAAGCCTCAGTTGCATGCATCTTTTATCGATACTTGTTTATCTGCGAGTGGCTTGGCCGAACACTTGAGACAATTCACGTACTTCGTTGACCCTAAAGGTTGCGAGTTCACGTTGCGAATTGCTGACTGCCTGGTCGTTCCATGGCTACATCAAGTTATGACAGCGTCACAGTGGGGCGCAATTCACAAACCAATCCTTCGCTGGAGGGTGCACAGTCTTGATGGAAAATTATGGACGCTGCCATGTCCAGACGAGACGCACGTGGAGCCACCGCCACTTCACTTTACGGCGAAGCAGTTAAGTGCGTTAGATGCCTGTCACGAACCGAATCAGCTGATGCATAACTTACGAGCGATGCGCTTTGGCCATCAGTGGGCAGAGACTCCGCAACTGGAGATTCAGCTGGCTGAAAAAATTCTGAGCCTATGGAAAGGCTCAGGGCAAACCGATAGGACGAACCTCCTTCTTTTCGCAAGAGGAGTCTTTGATTCTAAGGGAAGACTTCTAGACTCCTCATCGCTTCGTCAAGTGCTGGCGCATCAAGATGCCGCGCGTTTTCGGCGGGACTTGAACGATGCTGTAGCGAGATGCGAGGTAGCGTGATGTTCGCACTACAGAGGCACAAATGGGTAGCCACTTTGTTCATGTTTTTTATTCCTCTCGCTGGCTGTCTCCTGATGCGGGAGCCCGATCCGGTTTTGGTCAGTGTAGATGCCGTTCACTATTTTCCGTCCGAATACAGAGTGGACGAGTTCTATATAGATCATCACTACTTTGGATCAAGCAGCTTTGATGGCATTGCTGGAAGTGGCCTATGCTGTATCGCAATCCCTGAACGGTGGAGGCCCGGACTTACTGTCGACGTTAGCTGGTCAGTCACTGACTGGACGCTTACGCCCATTGACGACAAGGCTCATTTTGACGCGAAAAAAATTCGCGTTGTTGGCCTATACCGGGCTGACGTACCGGTTGAGAAATACGAGGAAGCAGACGATTTATTTGTACATTTCTTTGAAGGAGGGTTAATCCGGGTGAGCCCAGGCATCCAAAGATTCGATGGGCCGTACGCCTCAACGTCAGATATAGCTGCTGCTGCAAAATTTGCCACGAAGGGAAGGCATGTAACCGAACTTATTACGAAAGAAGATCGCGCTGCAATCGATAAGGAAGTTGAGGAGCATCGTAAAAAATATGGAGATTGGCGATGACGTTACTGAGCTACATTGAGCCCGCCTCGGCAGAACCTTTTCTTGATCGTATTACGCCATATCATATGCGTGCTACTGATTCTCGGAAGTGTCAGATTGGGCTGCAATTTGGTGTCTTTTTTGATGGCACCGATAATAATCTGGAGCGGGATCAACCACAATTTGCACACACGAATATCGCTAGACTTTGGAAATGCTATCCAAGCCAGTTCACCCGTGGTGTCGAGAGTCTTTACGTTCCAGGTGTAGGCACCGCATTCCACGCCATCAACTCTCGGCCCGAGGGTTGGAGAGGTACAGCCTTCGGTATCGGGTGTGAGGCGCGGGTTCTTTTTGCACTACTCAAGACAGTGGATTTTGTTCATCGATTCGTGACGCAAGGTGCCCCCAGGTTTGGCAAGCAAGAGATGCGAATACTCTGCAAAGACAGCGTGCCTGCAAACGAATTTGATCTTCATGCAATCAGTCGACTGGGGTACGAAAAAGGCCTTCTCGAATGTGATGATAGAGGTGCAGCACGAAGAGGCTGCCTTGCGAACGAAACGAAACGCTTACGCCGGCTGCTATCGGAATCAGAACTGAATCTTACTGAGCTGGTGATCGACATCTTTGGCTTTTCGAGAGGCGCTGCAGAGGCGCGGGCGTATGCCTCGTGGTTAAGTGAGCTTCTGGTTGACGGCAAGTTCGCTGGTATTCCGTTGAGCATACGATTCATGGGGCTCTTCGACACTGTGGCGTCTGCGGGCATGAGAGAGATGCTCGAAACAGGGTTAAGGAATCAGACTGGTGGGCATGCTGGCTGGGCGAGAAAAGAATCGCTCCTAATACCGAACGGAGTAGTAAATTGCGTTCACTTCGTTGCGATGCACGAACTGCGAAAGAACTTCCCAATTGACAAAGTTGCGGTTGAAGGCGGTACTAAATCTAATCTAGTAGAGGTCGCATACCCAGGCTCGCATAGTGATGTCGGAGGTGGTTACGCACCGGGTGTGCTAGGTATAGCTTTTGATCAAACGTCAGAGAACGGTGATGCGATGAAGCTGTCTCAAGTACCTTTAAACCACCTTTTCGAATATGCAGTGACCGCTCTCGTTCCCCTAAAAAAGGACCTTTCGAACAACCCTGGTGTGTACGACCCGTTTGCTATTTCACAAAAACTGAAGGGCGATTTTGATGCGTTCATGTTCGCCACTGGAGCTGTTCATAGAAAGCTCTCAGATTGGATGGAGGTATATCTGGCTTGGCGCTGGGCGATTCGCAATCGATATGCAGAAGTGAGCCACGTCCGACTAGCCACGACAGACCGCGAGTTGCTTTTGCTTGCAAATCGCAAGCTTATCTCTGATGCTGAGGCGTTGCTTGCACCGTTAGCGAAACCAGTAGGTAAACGCGTGGTCAAAGACCTTGTATTTGATCCCAAAGCGGGGATTGAAATCCCAATTAACACTAAGGCGAAGCTTGACCCAGAGGCTACAGTGGTCTTGAAACGGGCTATCTCCTTGGGTGAACCATCAATGGTCGTTGCCAATTTCTTTGATCGATATGTTCACGATTCTTACGCTGGATTCTGCAAAAGCATCGTCGAGCCCACCGGATACTGGCGTTATCGCAAAGGATTCCAAGGTACAGATGACGCAATAAATGCGAGTATCGGCGATGACAATTTGAGCATGAGCGCTACTTCGTAGTGTGAGTAGATGCCAGGCTTTGGCCTCTCAAGGACTGTTTGGCTGTGGGATCGTCAACCAACTCAAGAATACCGTGCCTGATAATGAGAACTTGCCGAAATATAATGAGTTCCGCGGCTTTGGCCATACTTGCATACAGCAGCGCTTTAACCTTTGGGAAGGATCGGAAAGTAATCGAGAACGATGCGATTAGCAATATCGGTCGACTGAAGGCGAGCGTTCAACAATCTAAGACAGTTTGCTTAGGTTGATTTCTTGTGGACGTACCAACTGACGCTGAGATAATTTATGGTCCGGCACGAGTACCCATACAGGTGTGTCTGGAAATACGGTTGGAGGAACTAAGCCATCAATCAGCGACGATGATGCGCTTTACTTTTGGGATCGAATCACTCGCTCAATTCGGGCTCGGCCTGTCGACAACAACAGATAACTACAAGATAACTAGCTCGGTTCGGCCAGGGCCACTTGACCTAAATTGCTGAGATCTGCGGGTGATTCATACACAGCGAACCGAGCGGAGCTTCTTGATTTCTCTTTACTGCAGGCGGATGGCCATGTCGAAGATCCATGTGCGGCGGATTTCGATTACGTCGTATTGGCGTGCCAGTGGGAGCGGGAACGCGCCGTAGGGGGCTTGGCTTGCGACGACCTTTCGGATGGCTTCGTCGAGTGCGGGCACGCCGCTGGAGGTTACGAAGGTTATCTTCTCCACGGTGCCGTCGGCGCGGATTGCGACCGTCACAACCGGGTTGGCGTGAGGCTGCTTGACCGCTTCGCGGACCATGTCGAAAGTCATGTTGTTTTCGATCTTGCGGCTCATTGTCTCCGCGTAGAGGATCAGATCCGCGTTCGGGTCGGCACGGCCGAAGAGCCAGCCGCGGCGGAGGCTGCTGACGGTTGGCAGCAGCGATTTTGATTGGCGGTCGGCGGCTTCGCGCTGGGCGCGTTCTGCGTCGAGTTGTTTGCCGATTTGGCGCAGGCGTTCTTCGCGCTTGGCTTCTTCTTCGGCGCGCTCGCGTGCTATCTGGTCTTTCCTGGCTTGTTCCAGACGGGCTGCTTCTTGTTTTGCTGCCTCCTGGCGCGCGGCTTCGGCCTTGATGGCGTCTTGGCGGGCTTGCTCTTGTTTGAGGGCTTCCTGGCGTGCGGCTTCTTGTTGGCGTTGTGCCTGGCGCGCTGCTTCTTGTTGGGCTAGCTTGACCTGTTCGAGGCGGGCTGCTTCGGCGCGCTCCTGTTCCTGGCGGATGGCGTCTTGGCGGGCTTTTTCGGCGAGGCGGGCCTGCTCTTTTCTTGCGGCTTCCTGTTGGGCTTGGTGTGCTGCTTCGAGCTGCGCTTGCTTTGCTTGTTCCTGGCGAAGGGCTTCAAGACGTGCGGCTTCGGCGCGTTCTTGTTCTTGACGAGCGGCGTCCTGGCGGGCTTTTTCTTCTTGGCGTGCTTGCTCTTGGCGTTGCGCGTCGCGGCGCAGGTTTTCCTGGCGTTCGGCTTCTTGTCGTGCGGCTTCGTCGCGTGCGGCTTGTTCGTCGCGTGCGGTAGCGATTCGTAGTTGTTCCTGGCGCGCGGTTTCTTGCTGTGCGGCGGCCATCAGTTCGGTTTGGCGCAGGTTTTCGGTGCGTTGCTTTTCCAGTTCGATGCCGGCTTGGTCGAGGGCTTGTTCTTTTGCGGCTTGTTCGATGGGCTTTGGTGCTGCTTCGCGCGCGTTGGTGGGGGCGGGCGCCTCACTCACTTGAACGGGCGCGGTTTGTGGCGCAGGAGCGGTTGGAATCGGTATTGCGGGCTGTTGCACGGTCATGACCGGTTCCACTGCAGGCGCGGGTGCGCTGGCTTGTGCCTGTGCGGGCGCCGGCGGTGGGGCGGTGCGCGGGGCAATCGTCATTGAACTGACAGTGCTACCCATTGCTGGCTTTTCTACGGTGGCGAGGATCGGGTTGGATATTTGCTGGACCGGCGATGAGTCCGGCGGAGGTGGCAGGGCGCTTGCAGGTGCGGCTGCGGACGGAGCGGGCGCGGGTGCGGGCGCGAGCAGGACGTGCAGCTCGTCGGCACCGAGGCGTCCGTCCTTCCACGGGAATTTGAAGCCGGGCATGCCGAAGGTTTGGCCGCCGATGGAGATGCTCAGCAGAAGGGCGTGGACGATCAGGGAGATCAGCAGGGCGGTGCTCATTCGACCTGGGTCGCGCTGGATTGCCTGTGCGAGTTGGATCGATTTGGAAGCCACTGAGTTGCCCGATTTACCGAATGTTGAGAAGTACATTACAGCCTATCACAACGGTAGGCGCTATTGATCGATCTACAACACTATATTCTGGATGATAAGGCGAGGTGGCCGCCAATATGGCCTCGAAATCAGTCTAAAACTTGGAGCGGAGAAAGGGAATTGGGATCGTTTTAGACTTTCGGCTTGCGAAAAGGGATTAGACTTCGGGTGGGATTTTCGGGACCGTTTTAGATAAACGGGTCCGATTTTTCGACTGTTTTAGCTTGTTTCTGCTCGAATTAGACCGAATTAGCCCAGGGGCGAAAAAAAGGCCCGCACGTGGCGGGCCTTTTTTAAGTATCAACGTGTGGGGTTTATACGTCGATATTGCCAGCGCGCAGAGCGTTGGTTTCGATGAAGTTGCGGCGCGGTTCCACGTCGTCGCCCATCAGGGTGGTGAAGATCTGGTCGGCGGCAATGGCGTCTTCGATCTGCACTTTCAGCAGGCGGCGGACGGTTGGGTCCATGGTGGTTTCCCACAGCTGCTCTGGATTCATCTCGCCCAGACCTTTGTAGCGCTGCTTGGACACGGTGCGTTCCGCTTCGTCGCGCAGCCATTGCATGGCGTGGTGGAAGTCGACCACGGCGCTTTCCTTGGTGCGCTCGCCTTCGCCGCGGCGGATCACGGCGCCTTCGCCGATCAGGCCGGTGAAGGTGGCGGCGGCGTCGGCCAGCACGCGGTAGTCGGCGCCTTGCACAAAGTCGGCGTCGATGCCGGACACTTTCACGTTACCGTGGTGCAGGCGTTCGATGCGCAGCGTGTGCTTCTCGGACAGCTCGTCGGTGAACACGCCCACTTTCACGGCCACGTCGTTGATGTTGGCTGCCAGCGCCTTGGCCGAGGCTTCGGCCGAGTCGATGGTGGACAGGTCCAGCGTGACGCCGGTCATGATGGCGGTCAGCGCGGCGCGGTCGATCACGCGGGTCAGACGGGTCATCACGGCGTTGGCGACGTTGTACTTGTCGGCCAGCGCGGCCAGTGCTTCGCCCTGGATCACGTCGGCGCCTTCGCGCGGGGTGAGTACGGCGGTGTTCAGTGCCACGTTCATCATGTAGCCGGCTTCTTCCAGGTCGTCCTTCAGGTAGCGCTCGTCGCGGCCGGCCTTCACCTTGTACAGCGGCGGCTGTGCAATGTAGATGTGGCCGCGCTCGACCAGCTGCGGCATCTGGCGGTAGAACAGGGTCAGCAGCAGGGTACGGATGTGGGCGCCGTCGACGTCCGCATCGGTCATGATGATGATGCGGTGGTAGCGCAGTTTTTCGATGTTGAATTCATCGGCGCCGATGGAGGTGCCCAGCGTGGCGATCAGGGTGGTGATCTGCTCGGAGGACAGCATCTTCTCGAAGCGCGCCTTTTCCACGTTCAGCACCTTACCGCGCAGCGGCAGGATGGCCTGGAACTTACGGTCGCGGCCCTGCTTGGCCGAGCCGCCTGCGGAGTCACCCTCGACGATGTACAGTTCGGACAGGGCCGGGTCTTTTTCCTGGCAGTCGGCCAGCTTGGCGGACAGGCCCAGGCCGTCCATGATGCCTTTGCGGCGGGTCAGGTCGCGCGCCTTGCGGGCCGCTTCACGGGCACGCGCCGCTTCCACGATCTTGCCGCAGATGATCTTGGCGTCGTTCGGCTTTTCCATCAGGAAGTCGGTCAGCGTCTTGGCCACGATTTCTTCCACCGGGCCGCGCACTTCGGAGGACACCAGCTTGTCCTTGGTCTGGGACGAGAACTTCGGCTCCGGCACTTTCACGGACAGCACGCAGGTCAGGCCTTCGCGCATGTCGTCGCCGCTGATTTCGACTTTGGCCTTCTTGGCGAAGTCGTTCTCGTCAATGTACTTGTTGATGACACGGGTCATCGCCGCACGCAGGCCGGTCAGGTGGGTACCGCCGTCGCGCTGCGGAATGTTGTTGGTGAAGCAGAGTACCTGTTCGTTGAAGGCATCGTTCCATTGCATGGACACGTCGACCGAGATATTGGTGCCCTGGTCGGACTGGCGCTCGCCAGTGGCCTGGAACACGGTCGGGTGCAGCACGGTCTTGGCCTTGTTGATGTACTCAACGAAGCCGCGGGTGCCGCCTTCGAAGGCGAAGATCTCTTCCTTGCCGGTGCGCTGGTCGGTCAGCTTGATGTTGACGCCGTTGTTCAGGAAGCTCAGTTCGCGGATACGCTTGGCCAGGATCTCGTAGTGGAATTCCACGTGGGTGAAGATCTCTTCGTCGGCCCAGAAGTGCACGTCGGTGCCGCGCTTGTCGGTCTCGCCGATCACCTTGATCGGGGACACGGCCACGCCATCGATCATTTCGATTTCGCGGTTCTGCGGGATGCCGCGCACGAAATCCATCTGGTGCACTTTGCCGTCGCGGCGGATGGTCACGCGCAGCAGCTTGGACAGTGCGTTCACGCAGGACACGCCCACGCCGTGCAGGCCGCCCGACACCTTGTAGGCGTTCTGGTCGAACTTGCCGCCGGCGTGCAGCTCGGTCAGCACGATTTCAGCGGCGGAGCGCTTCGGTTCGTGCTTGTCGTCCATCTTCAGGCCGACCGGAATGCCGCGGCCGTTGTCGGTGATGGAGATGGAGTTGTCGCTGTGGATGGTGACGTGGATTTCCGAGCAGTAGCCCGCCAGCGCTTCGTCGATCGAGTTGTCCAGCACTTCAAACACCAGGTGGTGCAGGCCGGTGCCGTCCGAGGTGTCACCGATGTACATGCCGGGGCGCTTGCGCACCGCTTCCAGACCTTCCAGGATCTGGATCGAGGAGGCGCCGTATTCTTCAGACTTGTTCGGTTGTTCGTTATGGCTTTCGGACATTGACACTGCTTTCTCAATTAACGATGTTACTGGTCTGCTGCGGCGGATCGGATGATCCGCCCTACGCTGCACTACGGATCTTTGTTAGATCCGCATTGGCATGACGACGTATTTGAAGTCCTGGTTTTCCGGGATCGAGATCAGGGCGGAGCTGTTGCTGTCGCCGAGGGCTACGTTGACCTGGTCGCACTTGAGGTTGTTCAGCACGTCCAGCAGGTAGGTGACGTTGAAGCCGATGTCGATGTTGTCGCCACCATAGTCGATTTCCAGTTCTTCCACCGCTTCTTCCTGGTCGGCGTTGGTGGAGGAAATCTTCAGCGAGCCGGGGCTGATGATGCAGCGCACGCCTTTGAATTTATCGCTGGTCATGATCGCGGCGCGCTGCAGGGAGCGCAGCAGTTCGTCGCGGCTGATCGTGAAGTTATTGGTGTAGCCCTTCGGGATCACGCGGGTGTAGTCGGGGAACTTGCCTTCGACCAGCTTGGAGATCAGTTCGATGTCGGCGAATTGCAGCTTGACCTGGCTGGCGGCGATGTCCAGTTTCACGGCGTCGTCGGATTCTTCCAACAGGCGCTGCAGTTCGATGATGGTCTTGCGCGGGATGATCACTTCCTGGCGCTCGAAAGCCTGTTCGGTTTCCACCTGGCAGAAGGCCAGACGGTGGCCGTCGGTCGCCACGGCGATGACGTTTTTGCCGTCCAGGACAAGCAGCAGGCCGTTCAGGTAGTAGCGGATGTCCTGCTGGGCCATCGAGAAGTGCACCATGTTGAACAGGTGCTTCAGGGTCTTTTGCGGCAGTTCGAACGAGGCGTTGAAGCTGTCGGCCTGCTGCACGGTCGGGAACTCTTCCGCGGCCAGGGTTTGCAGGGCGAAGCGCGACTTGCCGCTCTGGACGGTCAGGCGCTTGTTGGCCAGGGTGATGGATACGTCGCCCGCTTCCGGCAGGGCGCGCAGGATGTCCAGCAGCTTGCGCGCGGCCACGGTGGTGCCGGTGACGTCGGCACCCGAGCCGATGTCAGCGTGCGTGGTGATCTGCACTTCCGTGTCGGTGGACAGGAACGAGACGCTTTCGCCTTCCTTGCGGATGAGGATATTGGCCAGAATCGGCATAGTGTGCCGACGCTCGACAATACCGCTCACGATCTGCAGTGGCCGGAGAAGGGTATCTCGGGTGGTTTTGACCAGTTGCATAAATGTCCTCAAAAAAGTTAGTACGATTTAAATCTTGCTAGCCCAGCAGTATAGCAATTTGCTTACAACCCAAGGCTAAAACCAGGTGTCAGCCACGATGTGGCTGACACTAGCCTTTCAAGGTTTGTTCCAGAACGTGCAACTCGTGATTGCACTCCGGGTTTTTGGTGCGGTCCATGGCGATCTTGCGCACGGCGTGCAGCACGGTCGTGTGGTCGCGGCCACCGAACAGTTCGCCGATCTCCGGCAGCGATTTCTGGGTCAGCTCTTTCGCGAGATACATGGCGATCTGGCGCGGACGGGCGATGTTGGCCGGACGGCGCTTGGAATACATATCGGCCACCTTGATGTTGAAGAAGTCGGCCACGGTCTTCTGGATGTTTTCCACAGAAATCTGGCGGTTCTGAACGGACAGCAGATCCTTCAGCGCTTCCTTCACGATATCGATGGTGATGTCCTTGCCGTGGAAACGCGAGTAGGCCAGGATCTTGCGCAGCGCGCCTTCCAGCTCGCGCACGTTGGAGCGCAGGTGCTTGGCGACGAAGAAGGCCACGTCGTCGTTCAGGGTCACGCCTTCCGACTTGGCTTTCTTCAGCAGAATCGCCACGCGCATTTCCAGCTCGGGCGGTTCGATCGCCACGGTCAGGCCGGAGTCGAAGCGGGAGATCAGGCGGTCATCCATGCCGGTGATCTCTTTCGGATAGGTATCCGAGGTGATGATGATCTGCTTCTTGGCCGCGATCAGGGCTTCGAACGCATAGAAGAACTCTTCCTGGGTACGCGATTTGCCACCGAAGAATTGAATATCGTCGATCAGCAGCATGTCCAGCGAGTGATAGTAATGCTTGAAGTCGTCGAAACCCTTGCGCTGGTAAGCGGTCACCACGTCGCGCACATACTGCTCGGCGTGGATGTAGCGGATGCGGGCGCCCGGCTGGTCGGCCATCACCTGGTTGCCGATGGCATGGATCAAGTGGGTCTTACCCAGGCCCACGCCGCCATAGAAGAACAGCGGGTTGTAGGACACGCCAGGGTTGTTGGCCACCTGGATCGCTGCAGCGCGCGCCAGCTGGTTGGCCTTACCGGTCACGAAGCTTTCGAAGGTCAGGTCGGGGTTGATGCGGCTCTGTTCGCGGCCTTTCGGGTTGGCGTACTCGGCAGCGGCGGTCGGCGCAGCGGCCTGGGCAGGCGCTTCCGGACGCGAATCGCCCAGCGGACCGGCCACCACAGCCGGCGCGGCCGGCTTCTTGACCGCGTTCAGGCGCGGGTCGAGCACGAACTGCACCTCGATCGGCGTTTCCCAATACTGGCAGGCCAGGGCCGTAATACGGCTGGCAAACTGGGTCTTCACCCAGTCCAGCTTGAAACGGTTGGGCGCGGCAACACGCAGCTTGTTGTTCTCGAAATCGAGAGGCACAAGCGGCTTAATCCAGGCCATGAATTGTTGCGGCGTCAGCTCAAGCTCCAACTGGGCGGAGCAGGTCTGCCAGAAATTTTCCATGAATCTTCTATCTGCAAAAGGTGTGGGAGGGCGTTCTAATCGCCACACGTAACGCGCTATTCTAACCTCGACCGGGCAAGTTATCCACAGGTTAACCACGAAATTTTGCACGGTTGTGCAATTGAAAACCCGATGCAGATTCTGGTGGCAGGCACGGCGTGCCTGCCACCGGCTTTTCGGCCGTTGGTTGACAAGGTACACCAAAATGCTGATAATTCAGGGTTCCCCGCCCGTACTCCGTGATTTTTCAGTTTACGATGCGCGGATGAAGCGGGCGATGAGATTGGCCAGCTTGTGCCGAGGTGTTGGCATAAGTGCGCGAAATGTCATTGGCACCAATATTTACCGGGACACGCCTGTCCCGATTCTGTATTTTTAAGCGAGACCAACATGAAACGTACTTACCAACCTTCCGTTGTGCGTCGCAAGCGCACCCACGGTTTCCGCGCACGTATGGCTACCCGTGGCGGCCGTCAAGTCCTGAACGCACGCCGTGCAAAGGGCCGCAAGCGTCTGGCTGTTGTATAAGTCATCTGCTTGTTGCTGATCGCGTGGAAAGCTGCAACAACAGCTCGACAGGCGAGGGACAACACGACTTCGCACGCGCTCGGCGCATCGTAAAAACGGATGAATTTTCATCCGTTTTTCGTTTGCGCCCCGCTCAAAAAAGTGCGCACTTCGTGCTTTATACCCGCCAGAATCAGCTGCCCCATGCGCGGCTGGGCGTTGTCGTTGCCAAAAAGTTTGCACCCCGCGCGGTCACCCGCAACACGATCAAGCGCGTCACCCGCGAAGCCTTCCGCGTCGCCGGGCTGCCTGCCATTGACTGCGTGGTGCGCCTGGCGCGCCCCGTCAATAAAAAGGACGGTCCGGCCACCACCACCAGCCTGAAAGCAGCGCTGCGGGTGGAAATCACGCGCCTGTTCGCTTCGCAGAATCGTCCCGCGCGATGAAAGCCCTGCTGACCGCGCTGCTGCGCTTCTACCAGATCGCCATCAGCCCGATGATGGGGCCGCGCTGCCGTTTTTATCCCTCCTGCTCCAATTACGCCATCGAGGCCCTGCAATTGCATGGCGCCGCGAAAGGCAGCTGGCTGACCGCGCGCCGAGTGTGCCGCTGCCATCCCTGGAACGCAGGCGGCGTCGATCCGGTGCCCCCCAAGAACACTTCTCCTACAACCGCTTGCGGTTGCAACCACTCCTGACTGTACCCAATGGATATCAATAAACGCACCATCCTGTGGATCGTCTTCGCCGTATCGCTGGTCATGCTTTGGAACGACTGGATGGTATCGACTGGCCGTCCATCCATGTTTGGTCCGGCCCCGGCCAAGACGGTCGCTGCTCCGGCCAAACCTGCTACCGCCGGCGTGCCGACGGCATCGGCCACGGCTGCCGCCCCGGCCGCTGCGGCACCGGGCGCTGACGCCAGCGCTGCCGTCCCGGCACCGATCAAGACGGAAGTTGTCACCATTACCACGGACGTGCTGCGTGTCGACATCGACACACTGGGCGGCCAGATCAAGCGCCTGGAACTGCTGAAGTACAAGGACGCCTTCGACGAAGGCAAGAACCAGGTCCTGTTCAAGCAGGACGGCAAGAACACCTACCTGGGCCAGTCCGGTCTGGTGGGCGCGCCTGGCCTGCCGAACCACACCACGCCGTTCGTGGCCAAAGCTGGTCCACGCATGCTGAACGACGCCAACCAGGTGCAGCTGATTCTGGAAGCCGATCAGGGTGGCGTAAAGCTGACCAAGACCTTCACCTTCAAGCGCGGCGACTACGTGGTCGACGTGCGTCACGACGTGACCAACACCGGCAGCGCGCCGATCACGCCGGAGCTGTACCTGCAGCTGGTCCACGACGGCAACAAGCCGGAGGGCTCATCCTGGTTCAACTCCAGCTTCACCGGCCCGACCATGTACACGCCGGAAGCCAAGTACGAGAAGCTGACCTTCGACAAGATCGAGAAGGAAGACAAGCACCAGAAGGAAAACCCAGGCAAGCCGTTCCAGCCTGACCACGCGACCAAGGCCGATGGCGGCTGGATCGCCATCTCGCAGCACTTCTTCGTGTCCGCCTTCGTCCCGCAGGACAAGCTGGCGCGCGAAATCCTGACCAAGAAGGAAGGCGACAACCTGTACTCCATCGGCGTTCTGCAGCCGCTGGGCACCCTGGCGCCTGGCGCCACGATTTCGAACGACGCCAAGCTGTACTCCGGTCCGCAGGATGAAAAGGCGATGGCCGCAGTGAGCCCTGGTCTGGAACTGGTGAAGGACTACGGCAAGCTGGCCATCGTCGCCAACCCGATCTGGTGGGTGATCGAGAAGCTGCACGGCATGATTGGCAACTGGGGCTGGACCATCATCGCCTTCACCGTGCTGATCAAGCTGCTGTTCTTCCCGCTGTCCGCAGCGAGCTTCCGCAGCATGGCCCGCATGAAGGTCGTGACGCCGAAGATGAACGCCATCCGCGAGCGCCACAAAGGCGACCCGCAGAAGATGAACCAGGCCATGATGGAGCTGTACAAGACCGAGAAGATCAACCCGCTGGGCGGCTGCCTGCCGATCCTGGTGCAGATGCCGGTGTTTATCGCCCTGTACTGGGTGCTGAATGCGTCGGTCGAAATGCGCGGTGCGCCGTGGGCCTTGTGGATTCACGACCTGACCAAGCCCGACCCGTACTTCGTGCTGCCGGTGCTGTACGCGATTTCGATGTTCATCACCACCAAGCTGAACCCGCAGCCGGCCGATCCGGCACAGGCGAAGATGATGCTGTTCATGCCGCTGGCGTTCTCGGTGATGTTCTTCTTCTTCCCGTCCGGCCTGGTGCTGTACTGGGTGGTGAACAACGTGCTGTCGATTACGCAACAGTGGGTCATCACCAAGAAACTCAACCCGGCGCCTGCCAATTAAGGCTCGCTGGGCTGTTGCAGAAAAACCCGTGCCTCGTCGCACGGGTTTTTTTTTGAAAACCCACAGCAGAAGAGCAGGTGCCTGCCACATCGTGGCAGGCACCAGGGTTACGCCTGTGGTTTTAATACTTTAGAATCTGAGCCATGAATCTGGACTCCTCCCCCATCGCCGCCATCGCTACCGCACCGGGACGCGGCGGCATCGGCGTCGTGCGTGCCTCCGGCAAAAACCTGAAGGGCCTGGCCGCCGCGCTGTTCGGCGAGGCCGCGCTGAAGCCGCGCCACGCGACCTATATCCCGTTCACCAATGCGGACGGCAGCATCATCGACCAGGGCATCGCGGTCTACTTCAAAGGCCCGCATTCCTACACCGGCGAAGACGTGCTGGAGCTGCAGGGCCACGGCGGTCCGATCGTGCTGCAGATGCTGCTGCAGCGCGTGCTGGAAGCAGGCCATGACTCCGGCCTGCGTCTGGCGGAACCGGGCGAATTCACGCGCCGGGCTTATATGAACGACAAGCTCGATCTGGCGCAGGCCGAAGCGGTGGCCGACCTGATCGACGCATCGACCGAAGCGGCGGCCAAATCGGCGTCGGCTTCGCTGTCCGGCGCCTTCTCGAAAACGATTCACGAACTGGTGGAACGCGTGACCCATCTGCGCATGCTGGTGGAAGCGACGCTGGACTTCCCGGAAGAGGAAATCGACTTCCTCGAAAAATCCGATGCGCGCGGCCAGTTGAAAGGCATCGTCGAAGCACTGGACCACGTGTTCCGCCAGGCTTCGCAAGGCGCGCTGCTGCGCGAAGGCTTGAACGTGGTGCTGGTGGGGCAGCCGAATGTTGGCAAGTCCTCACTGCTGAACGCACTGGCCGGCGCAGACGTGGCCATCGTCACGCCGATCGCGGGTACCACGCGCGACAAGGTGAGCGAGACGATCCAGATCGAAGGCATCCCGCTGAACATTATCGACACCGCCGGCATCCGCTCGCACGATGAAGCGGTGGACGTGGTGGAGCGCATCGGCATTGAGCGCACCTGGGGCGAAGTGGGCAAGGCGGATGTGATCCTGCATATGCTGGACGCCGACCTGGGGCCGACGCGCGCCGACGAAACCATCGTGGCCGGTTTCCCGGAAGGCGTGCCGGTGCTGCGTATCTGGAACAAGATTGACCTGTCCGGCCACAAGCCATCGGTGGACCGCATGGAAGATGCGACGCACATCTATCTGTCGGCGCACGAGAACATCGGCATGGACCTGCTGCGCGCCGAACTGCTGCACATCGCGGGCTGGCAGCAGACGGGTGAATCGCTGTATCTCGCACGCGAGCGCCACCTGATCGCGCTGAAGAACGCCGCGCGCCATCTGGACCTGGCGGGCCAGCATGCGGCGCAGACCGATCAATCGCTCGATCTCTTCGCCGAAGAACTTCGGCTGGCGCAGACACAGCTTTCCACCATCACCGGCGCCTTCAGCTCGGACGACCTGCTCGGCGTCATCTTCTCCCGTTTCTGCATCGGCAAATAGATCTGGGGTCAGGCACTAAATGCGACATGAGCTCGCCTTGCAAGCGAACTGATGTCGCATTTAGTGCCTGACCCCAAAGCCGCTATCAGGCGGCGGTTTGTCATTTAAAAAAATTCTCTCCCTCTCTGCCAAACGCTAGTGTTGGTTTTGTGTGCGTTGGCGCACGATGGGCTCGCCATCATGCTGATTTAATCCTGCTATTATTTGTTCAGGCAAAACGAAACTTTGCCCGCGGAATACCGGCGACGTTGATGTCGCTCATGGCCGCTGCGGTAAGGTGCAGTAAGCTGAGTCAGTGTCTGTAAGGGGGAACACCGTGGAACCGAGACAAGACGAACCGCCAAGCCAGAGCGCCTTGCCCGCGTCATCAACGCCGGCAAGCAAACGCCAGTCGCTGCCGCCGAAAGGCTCGTGCTGGTATTGCGAGAAACCGCTCGATAGCGTGCGGCGCTTCTGCGGCAAGGAATGCGCCGACTCCTTCGACGAAGAAGCCGAATATACGCGCTGAGGCGTCAGCGCGCCGAGTACAGCGCGTCCAGCGCCGTCTCGAAATCGAATGCGTGTGCGGCGGCTGCCACCGCCTCGTAGGCCTTCACTCCCAGCGCAGCGGCCAATACGCCGGCCCGCTGCTCCACCAGATCGATTGCCGCGCCATCTCCTTCATTCAGCAGGAAAGCCAGCTTGTGCAGCAGTTCGTGCAGATTTTCCGTTGTGTCTTCTGCATCGGCGGATTCTTCCTGTTCCGGCAGGTCGGGCAGTACGCGTTCGATGGCGACGCCCAGGCGCTTGAGTGCATCGCCGAGGAAGGGCAGCAGGGAATGGGTTTCGGTGCCGGCAGCGATGGCGTTCTCCAGCAGCACCGTCAGGTCGTGCACCTGTTGCGCGCCAATCAGGCCGGCCGATCCTTTGAGCAGGTGGGCCTCGCGTTGTGCCTGCAGCCGTTCGCCAGCGTGCAGCATCTGCGTCATGCGCTGCACCACGTCCAGATGATCGCGCTGAAAACGCTGCAGGATCTCGCGGTACAGCGCGCGTTTGCCCATCAGGCGGCCCAGGCCGTCTTCGGTATCAAGGCAGCGGCGAATGGGGGCGTCTGGAACTTTGCTCATGAGGAACACGATAGCAGAGCGCCCTGAAACGGGTCCAGAGTTTGCTGGCCTATTTCGTCGTAAACGACCAGTTACGCGACACTGGAACCGAATCCACCGTGCCGCTAAAGCTCACATCGTAGGTGGTCCCCGACTGCAGCGTTGACAAGGGAATAATGGCCGCCGCCGAGGTGGGCGTTTCCGCATCGGTGGCACGCGACAGCAGGCGCGTTGTCATATTGCTTCCACCGCGCGGATGCACGGTGAACGTGGTCACCGAGATCTGCGCCGAGATATCGGCATGCACACTGATTGGATAGCCGACCTGGTTCTGGTTCGGCACCGGGTCCGGCGACTCGTTATCGCTGTTGAAGGTAGTGGGCACGGCCGTCTGGCCATCGGCCGGGTAGTTGACGACCTTGCCATGCCCCACGCCCGCGCCGTAGCCATTGCTGGTTGCAAGGTCGGCGGTGAAGTAGGTGTAGTTATTGTTGCCGGTCGCGGCGCCTGCCCCCATCTCGCGGAACACCGGCTCGAACACCACGAAGCGGTGGTAGATGGCGGCGATCAGTTCCTCCGCGTGATAGACCCCGCTGCGGTCCGATGCCGCGGAGATCACCTCGCCGTAGGCATACGGCAGTGTCAGCGTATAGCCGGCGGCCGCAAAGCGGTCGCTGAGGGCCGCGCCCGTGAATCCGGGATTGCCCGCCGTCTGGTTGTGCACCACCGTGTTATTCAGGCGCAAATAATTCGAGTGGCCCACCGCGGCCGCATCGATGCGGCTGTTGCGCGTGAGCTGGGACAGGCCAATCTGTGCGCGACGATAGTTGAACCAATTGAAACCGTCCGTTGCCGTATCGCCCGTCATGGCGGGCGCGCCGGGCTGGTCGGTCGGCGTCGGCGTGGTGGGGGTGGTGGGCGTCGCAACGCCGATGTCGCTGCCGCTGCTGGTGGACCCGCCGCCTCCACCGCAGGCCGTCAGCAAGGCGGCCAGAAGCCAGGCCGGAAGCAGGAGTTTCGAACGCATGACGGTACTCCGAAAGAGCTGCCGGGCAGACCCGGCCATGCTTTGATTCTATGCCACTTTCCCGGCGGACGCGGTTCCGTTACTCTCAGTTACGTTTGCTACGACGAGGTAAAATAGGCCACATTCTTTTTCATAATCATTGCCAAATTTGAACTCCCTTCGTCAACAGCGCCTGCAGCGCGCGAAGTTCGCCTTGCCCAGCTCGGTCACCTTGCTGTCGATCGCCTGTGGCTTCGCCAGCATCGTGATCTCGGTCGACAACGCCTATATCGGCTATGCGCAGGACTATCGCCTGGCGGCCTTCCTGCTGGTCCTGGCGGGCATCTTCGATGCGCTGGACGGCTTCGTCGCGCGCGCCACCGGCACCAGTTCCGAATTCGGCGTGCAGCTCGATTCCATCGCCGACGTGATGAACTTCGGCTGTGCGCCCGCCGTGCTGCTGTACTGCTATGGCTTCGTGCAAATCGGCCCGTCCGATCCGACCCTGCTGCGGGCAGGCGGCATCGCGGCCTTCTTCTTTGTTGCTTGCGGTGCGCTGCGCCTGGCGCGCTTCAATGTGAACGTGGGACACACCGATCCGAAATTCTTTGTCGGCATGCCGATTACCGCCGGCGCGGCCTGTGTGGCGTCGGTGGTGGTGGCATGGCCGGATTATCCGGACACCAGGCTGCATGCCTATCTGGTGGTGGGCCTGCTGTTCGCCGTGGGCAGCCTGATGGTGTCGACCATCCGCTTCCCCAGCTCCAAGCAGAAGAAAAGCACCGCCGCATTGATCGTGCTGGCGGTGAATGTGGGATTGCTGATCTGGCTGAAGGCCAATTACTTTGTGCTGTTCTTCCTGCTGTACATCTGCGGCACGCTGCTGCTGAACATCGGCTGGCGCAGCGGCTGGCGCGGCATCGCGCCACCGAAAGATTAAGCGACTTCGTGGCCGCGGGCGGCGCGCAGGATCTCAAACCACTGCGCGCGGCTTAGCTTGAATTTGGTCGCTTCGACGGCGACCTTGATGCCGTCGAGGCGTCCGGTGCCGGTCAGCGGCACAGGCCTGGACGGCAGCTGCATGATCCACGCGAATACCACGCTGGCAAACGGCTTGCCCAGTTCGTCCGCAATTTCCTTGATCTTCAGGCGCAGGCGCTCGCTGGAAGCATCGCCTTCGCTGAACAGGCGTCCGCCTGCCAGCGGCGACCAGATCATCGGGCGGATGCCCTTGTCCTGCAGGCCGTCAAAAGTTTCGTCCCACATTGGCGCCAGGTGCAGCGGCGAGAACTCCACCTGATTGGTCACCAGCGCGATGCGCTTGTGCAGCGTATCGAACTGGTGGCGCGAGAAGTTCGATACGCCGAACTCGCGCACCTTGCCTTCGCTGCGCAGGGTTTCGAAGACATGCGCCACCTCATCGAAATCCATTAGCGGATCGGGACGATGAATCAGCAGCAGGTCCAGATGGTCCGTGCGCAGTTCCTTCAATGAGTTTTCGACCGAAGCGCGGATGTGCGCCGCGCTCGTGTCGTAATGCTGGATGGTGTGCGCCGGACGGCGCGAGGAAACCAGCTTGATCCCGCACTTGCTCACCAGCTGAATCTTGTCGCGCAGCGAAGGCTTGAGCGAGAGCGCTTCGCCGAACAGGCCTTCCACGCCATAGCCGCCATAGATGTCCGCATGATCGAAGCTGGTCACGCCCAGCGCGATGCATTGCTCGATGAAGTCCAGGCGCTGTTCCGGCGTCAGGTTCCATTCGGTCATGCGCCACATGCCCGCCACGACGGGCGACAGATTCAGTTTGGTCATATTTTTATTTGAGCCAGAGGCGGATGGAGTCCCATGCACGGCCGAAGATGGAAGCCTGGTCAACGGTTTCCAGCGCCACCACCGGCAGTTCCAGCAGCGGTTTGCCATCGACCATCATCTTCATGGTGCCGACCTTGGTGTTTTCGGCGATCGGCGCCACCAGCGGGTCCTTACGCTCCAGCACGGGCTTCATCTTGGCGGCCACGCCCTTCGGCACCGTCACCAGCACGTCCTGCTTGAAGCCGATCTTCATCTTGGCGGCGGAACCCTTCCAGACTTCCGGCGTGTCGATCGCCTGGCCCTTGGTGTACAGCTTCACGGTGTCGAAGTTCTGGAAGCCCCAGTTCAGCAGCTTCTGGCTTTCCTGGGTACGGGTCGAATCGGAGGTCGTGCCCATCACCACCGAAATCAGGCGGCGGTCGATGGTGCCGGACGGACGGTGGGCGGAAGCGATCATGCAGAAGCCTGCCGCTTCGGTGTGGCCGGTCTTCATACCGTCAACGGTCGGATCGAGCCACAGCAGGCGGTTGCGGTTCTGCTGCTTGATGCGGTTGTAGGTGAATTCCTTGACCGAGTCGATCTTGTAGAACTCAGGGAAGTCCTGGATCACGTGGCGCGCCAGTACCGACAGATCCTGCGCCGTGGTGTAGTTCTCCGGCGACGGCAGGCCGTGCGGGTTGGCGAAGTGGGTGTTGGTCAGGCCCATGCGCTGGGCATCGCGGTTCATCAGGGTGACGAAGGTAGCTTCGTCGCCGGCCACGGCTTCGGCCAGGGCCACAGCAGCATCGTTACCCGATTGGACCATCAGCCCGTACAGCAGGTCCTTGACCGATACCGGTGTGGCAGGATCGATGAACATCTTGGAGCTGGAGGCATCCACCTTCCAGGCTTTGACGGAGACGTTCACCATCTGGTCCAGCGACAGCTTCTTGTCGCGCAGGGCTTCGAAAGTGACGTAGGCGGTCATGACCTTGGTCAGCGAAGCCGGTTCCACGCGCGCGTTCGGATCTTGCGATGCGATGATCTGGCCGCTGGTGGCGTCCAGCAGCAGCCAGGATTTCGCGGCGATGGTCGGAGCGGGAAGCGTCTGCGCGACGGCAGACGTCATCAGGAGAACACTGGTCGCCAGTGCGGAAATGAGTTTCTTCATAGTGTCGTAGGGCGGATCATCGATCCGCCAAAATTGTTGGCCCCAAAAATTATAAGGCGTCAAACCGCCTCAACGGTGTCCTTTTGTCCCTGCCACAGCGCAATCACCCAGCTCTTGATATGGCCAAGCTTGCGATGGAAGAAGTGATCCGCACCCGGAATCACGATAACCGGAATATCCTGCGGACGCGCCCAGTCGAATACATCGGACAGAGGAATCGTCTCGTCATGCTCGCCGTGAATCAGAATCGTATTGGAAGGCACTTCGGCGATCGGCCACTTGGCGGCCGCGGTACCGACCAGCACCAGGCGCTCGGCCGGTGTACCGGCCGCGGCCAGGCGCTGCTGCAAATGCGACTGCACAAAGGTGCCGAAGGAGAAGCCGGACAGCGCCACCGGCAGGCCGGGATACTGCGCCACCATGTGCTGGTACAGGATCATCATATCGTCCGTCTCGCCATGGCCGTGGTCATGCACGCCTTCCGAAGCGCCAACGCCGCGGAAATTGATGCGCGCCACCACATAGCCCAGCGCCACGAAGGTACGGGCCAGGGTCTGCGCGACCTTGTTTTCCATGGTGCCGCCGTACAGCGGATGCGGGTGGGCCACCAGGGCGATACCCTTCGGCGCATCTGCCGGCATATCGATCAGGCCTTCCATCAGGCCTGCGCCGCCCTGCAGGGTGAATTTTTGCGAATTCTTGTTCATCATGCTTCTTTAATCTTCAAACGCTCTACTTCCACGCCATTCACGAGATGGCTGTCGATGATTTCGTCGATGTCGGCAGTGTCCACATAGGTGTACCAGGTGCCTTCGGGATACACGACCACCACCGGGCCGTGTTCGCAGCGGTCCAGGCAGCCCGCCTGATTGATCCGCACCTTGCCCGCGCCGTTCAGGTTCAACTCCTTGCAGCGCTTCTTGGCGTGTTTCTGCGCCTGCTCGGCGCCACGCGGACCGCAGCTTTCGCGGCCGTCATCACGGTGGTTCAGGCAAAAGAACACGTGATGCTTAAAGTATTGCTCACTCATAGTGACCTCTGTTACTTGGTGAATCCGTAATGATACCCGCCTCAGGGCTTATTGAGCTTATGGGACGGCAGCCAGAGGAACCACAAGGCCGCCAGGGGCCACATTACGGACAGGAACTGGGCCGCCCCATTGAAGTTCAGGAACTTGCCTTGTACCCAGCTTTGCAGCGTCTCGCTGAAGTAGGGATTGACGGGCGTGGTGTTGACAATCAAAAGGCTGAGCAGCAGGGTGGCTGCCGCCAGCCGGCGCTGCGCCACATGCGGTGCGAAAGCCAGGCCGCCCAGCATGATGGCGCCGATCAGGAAACCGCCCTGGGCACCGGGCGTGATCCAGGTGAAGGCATTGTCGGGCGCGAACAGCAGGGCGGTAGCCAGGGTCTTGACGGTAACGGCAGCGGCCACCAGTCCCACCACCAGCAGGCCGCGCGGCGAAGGCTTGCGCAGCAGGCAAAGCAGAGTGAGGGAGGCGCCCACCATGCCGCAGGCGGTGACGATGGTTTCGGACAGCCAATACTGCTCCACCGACAGCGCGACATCCGGCCGCAGGTAGCTGGTCAGGTCGATATCCTTTTCCAGCAGGTCGGACAGCCATTCCGACAGGATGGGCAGAATCTGTCCGAGTCCGAACAGGAAGGATTGCGGATAGATCTGGGCCAGCGGCCACAAAGCCACCAGCACCAGGCCCTGGCTGGCATGCTGGGCGAACCAGCGCTGGCGCAGGGCGTACAGCGCGCTGGTGTCCATCAATTTGCGCTCGGTGAGGGCGCCGATCAATGCACCGGCCGCGCAACCCACGGCATTGGTATAGAAGTCGAGATTGGACGAGACACGGGTGGGCAGATAAGTCTGTACCGCCTCCATGGTGCCGGACACCAGCACCCCGACCAGCGTCGCCACCAGAAAGGCCCATCCGCCGCGCAGCTGTGGGTGCAGCGCGTACACCAGCAGCACACCGAAGGGGATGTAGCCGATCACATTGGTGATGGCGTCGAACTTGGTCCAGTAGTGCGGCAGCGCTACATGTTCCAGGAAGATAAAGGGGGACAGTCCCGAGTTATGCCAGCCGGAGAAGGGATACAGGCTGGCATAGACGATCAGCAGCGTGTAGGCCAGCAGCGCGGCGCGCGCCACTGGGGAACCTCTTTTCGCGCGGCCGGCTTCCGTCATTGATTACTGCTTCGGCAGGGTCGCCAGCCAGGCCAGGATATCTGCGGCGACTGCGTCGGATGCGTTGGCCAAACCGCGCGCGCCGCCCGGCGCATCGGCGCTTTCGGCCGGAGCGGTGTGGGTAAAGGTGCGCTGATCCACCAGCTGGTGATGGCGGAATACGGAAGCGCGCAGCGAGATGCTGGCGCTGCTGTGCATGGCGCTGTCAAAGTTCTGCGAGAACTCGTCGGCTTCAAGGCGCAGCAGCGGCAGGCCGCCCGCCGCATCGGTGGTGTTCAGCACTTTCACGCCGGCCTGCGCCAGGCGGGCCTTCATGCGCTGGCTAAGCAGCTGCAGCGGCGTTACGCTCCAGTTGTTGAAGGCGTAAGGGCGCGATTGCTGCGCATCCGAATACATCAGGCGGTAGAACATGCGCTGAGTGTCCAGCGAAGCAGGGCCGGTTACGTCCGCGACGACCAGGGCCGGGAAGACGGCTGCGGCAGGCGATGCGCTGTTGCCGGCGGCAGCCGTCAGCGGACCAAAGTCGTAGCTGGTCGTCGCCTGGGTTTTGTTGCTGGCGCAGCCGGCCAGTGCGGCCGCGAGGCTGAGGAGAATCAGGGTAGTCTTCACGTTGATGTCCTTATTTTTTCGGAGACTCGAAGCCGGGTTCGCCCGGGCCCGGCGGTGTGCTTGGTGCACCGAACAGCAGGCTGGTTGGACGGTCGCTCAGGTTGTTCATGGTGCGGCGTACCGCGCGCATGGAGGACTTGGTTTCGTCAGCCAGGCCATTAAAGCTAGGCAGCGTGTCCAGTTCAACACCGCTGGTCACAGCTTCCAGCGAGGTACCGGCACGATCCACCGCGCCGGTGATGCGCGCCACCGCGCCGTCCGGACCTTGCAGGCTGGAGGCCAGCTGGTCAGCGTCAGTTGCCAGCTTGTCGACCGTGCTCAAGGTCTTCTGGGTTTGCGCGGCCAGGGCCGGCAGCTTGTCGATGGTCGGCTTCAGCTGCTCGGGGATCTGGCCGAAGGCATGCGCCGCGGTGCTCAGGTCATTGACGGCGCCCATCATGGCTTTCTGATTGTCGTCGCTGAGCAGGGTGTTCAGCTTCTCGGTCACCTGCTGGGTTTGCGACAGAATCTCCTTGCCGCGTTTTTCCAGCTGGTCGAACAGTCCGGGGTGCAAAGGAATGCGGGTCGGGTTTTCCTTGCTGGTGCCGATGCGCTGCGAGCCGGTGGCGTCGTCATCCAGCTGAATGTAGGCGATGCCGGTCACGCCCTGATAGCCCAGCGTGGCGTAGGTGGTCTTGGTGATTGGCGTATCCGGGTCGATGGCGAGGCGGATCAGGATCTGGCCCGCCACCTTGGGGTCGAAGTCGATGTCGTCCACCTTGCCCACTTCCAGGCCGCGATAGCGCACGGCGGCTTGCGGATTCAGTCCGGGCACCGCCATCGACGTTGAAATCATATACGGCTCATACTTCACGCGGTCGCGGTTGAACCAGACGCCGAACAGGATAGCCGCGATCAGCAGTGTGATCGTGAATATCCCGGTCATTAAGGCATGCGATCGGTTTTCCATACTTGCTCCTTATTCGAGGCCGGCCAGCGCGCGTTTGCCGCGGTCGCCCAGGAAGAATTGCTTGATAAACGGGTGATCGGTCTTGATCACTTCCTTCGTCGGACCGCATACCAGCACGTGCTTTTCGGCCAGCACCGCAATGCGGGTCGAGAGTGCGAACAGCGTATCCAGGTCGTGCGTGACCATCACCACAGTCAGCCCCAGCTCCCGGTGCAGGGACTTGATCAGCGAAACGAAACTTTCGGACAGGTCGGGGTCCAGGCCGGCGGTGGGCTCGTCCAGGAACAGCAGCTTCGGTTCCAGCACCAGCGCGCGCGCCAGCGCAACGCGCTTGATCATGCCACCGGAGAGATCGGACGGCATCTTGTTCGCGTGCTCGGGGCCCAGGCCCACCATATTCATCTTCAGCAGCACCGCGTCGCGGATCAGGTCCTCGGGCAGTACCTTCAACTCCCACAGCGGCTGCGCGATGTTCTCGAACACGTTCAGCGCGGAGTACAGCGCACCTTGCTGGAACAGCATGCCCCAGTGATTGCGCAGCTCCTGCAGGTGGGTGGAGGAGGCCAGCGAAATGTCTTCGCCGAATACGCGCACGCAGCCCTTGGTGGGGCGTTCCAGCCCCAGCATCTGGCGCAGCAGCACGGTCTTGCCGGTGCCCGAACCGCCAACAATGGACAGGATCTCGCCCTGCCAGATGCGCATATTCAGATCATTGTGGATCACCGTGCGGCCAAACTTGGTCTGCAGGTTGGTGATTTCCACTACCGGCACGCTGCCATCCAGCGTGAGCTGCCCTTCGCCATCGGGACAGCCGCAGTTTTCTTCTTCCTGTTTGGGCTGGTCGTTCATCAGTAGCCCACTCCATTGAAGACGATGGCGAACACGGCGTCCGCCAGGATCACCACGGTAATTGCCGTCACCACCGACGTCGTGGTACCGCGGCCCAGGCTCTCGGTGTTGGGCTTGATGCGCAGGCCGAAATGGCAGGACACCAGCGCGATCAGCATGCCGAACACGCAGCCCTTGAGCAGGCCGATGATGTAGTTTGCGATCGGCACCGCGGCCGGCAGCTTCTGAATGAAGTAGCGCGCCGACAGATTCAGTTCGATCTTGGCTGCCACCATGCCGCCCACCAGGGCGCTGACGTCGGTCCAGATCACCAGCAGCGGCATCGAGATCGCCAGCGCAATGACTTTCGGCAGGATCAGGCGGAAGCCGTGCGAGATGCCCATCACCAGCATCGCATCCAGTTCTTCGGTCACGCGCATGACGCCCAATTGCGCCGTGATCGATGACCCGGAGCGGCCCGCCACCAGGATCGCCGCCAGCAGCGGTCCCAGTTCACGGATGATGCTCATGCCGAGCAGGTTCACGAGATAGATGTCGCCGCCGAAGTTGCGCAGCTGCTGAGCCGACAGATAGGACAGCACCACGCCAATCAGAAAGCCCACCAGCGCCGTGATGCCCAGCGCCTGGAAGCCGGCGTGGAAGATGTTGGCCGAGATCTCACGCCAGGGACCGCTGATTGGCCTTTTCAGGAAGCGGCCTGCGTCCTGCGTGACTTGCCCGATCAGGCTCACGAATTCGCGCAAATGCTCCAGGAAGTGCAGGATGCCGAAACCGAGCGCAGTCACCCAGCCAAAATGCTCCTTGCGGGGACGCGGTAGCTGGATCTTGCCGGTGGTTTCAAGGCGATGGAAGAATTCGTCCTGGCCGTCGGCCAGTTTCAGCGAGGCGGGACGGGCATAGTCCCAGGCTTCCCAGAAGATCTGAGCGCCGATGTGGTCCATGCTGTCGATGCCACTGAGGTCCCATTGCACATCCTTCTTGCCGCGCAAGCGTTCCAGGCAGCCGGATAATTTCTTCATCACCCGCTTGCTCGCGAGCGCATGGACCTGCCAGGTCCCATCGGCAGTCACAGCGCGCCCGTCTGGGCTGAAGGTTAAGGTTGGCTCTTGTGCAATAGGCATGTCGCCAGTGTAAGTGAGATTTGTTTCGGGCGCTACAAACTGCAGGTCTACCGTGCCGTCCCTATGCTGCCATATGTCTTGCCTGGCGTTGCGGCGCGGCGCTTGGATGTGCGGACTTGTTTTTTACACCATGCCCATCGCGCGCCAGTAGCTCCGTTACTTCGCCGGCGGACATGCGCTGTTCCAGCCGGCGCCCGACCAGGGTCGCCAGGCGATCCAGTGCGATGCGGTGGGTGGCGTCCGTATTCGCGTACAGCCAGTCCGAGAAAGCCATGAAGTTTGCGAACGGGTGTTCGCCAAGCAGTACCGGCGTGGCGTGCGTGAAGCGGCCGGAGTTCGCGACCAGGTCCCAATAGCGGGCGAAGCGCACCAGGCGCTGCATGGTCGGGAAGTCGATGTCGCGGTTGGCCAGAATAGTGTAGGGCGGATAAGGGTCGTACACCATGCCGAATTCCTCAGTGTGGCGGATGATCGGCGTGCCGCGCAGGCGCTTCAGGATGCCGAACTGGATTTCGTGCGGGCCCAGTGCCCACAGCTTGTCGAAGCCTTCCGCGAAGCTCTCCACCGTTTCGCCGGGCAGGCCGGCGATCAGGTCGACGTGCATGTGAACGTTGGAGTGCTCGCACAGCCAGCGGATGTTGTCCGCTGCCTTCTGGTTATCCTGCTTGCGGCTGATATTCGCCTGCACCACCGGATTGAAGCTCTGGATGCCGATCTCGAATTGCAGCGTCCCGGCCGGGAATTTGGCGATGCCTTCTTTCAGCGCTTCAGGCAGGTGATCGGGCACCAGCTCGAAGTGGGCGTAGACCGGATCGTCCGGATTTGCGGCCAGTTTATCCAAGAAGAACTGCATGATCTTCAGGCTGGTCTTGATGTTCAGGTTGAAGGTGCGGTCCACGAACTTGAACAGCCGCGCGCCGCGGTCGTGCAGCGACTCCATCTCGGCCAGGAAATTATCTATATTGAATGGCCAGGCCGTTTTATCCAGCGAGGACAGGCAGAACTCGCACTTGAACGGGCAGCCGCGCGAGGCTTCTACATATAAGGTGCGGTGCGCCAGGTCATCGTCGCTGTATTCCGAGTAGGGCAGGGTAATCTCGGCCATCGGCGGCTGCACACCGGCGTGCACTTTCATCAGCGGCTTCGGACCATTCAGGATTTCGCCGCACAGTTTGGGGAAGGTGACGTCGCCCCAGCCGGTGACGACGTAGTCCGCCAGTCGCGCGATTTCCTGTTCGCCCGTTTCATATGAGACTTCCGGACCACCCAGCACAATGACCACCTGCGGCGCCACGCGCTTCAGCGTCGCAATCAGGCGCGCAGTTTCTTCCACGTTCCATATATAGACGCCGAAGCCGACGATCTTCGGCTGCGCCGCGAGGATGCGCTCGACCATCTCGGTCGTCTTCGCGCCGATCACGAATTCCTGGATGCGCGTTTGCGCTTTCAGTTCGCCCATATTGGCAAGCAGATAGCGCAGGCCCAGCGAAGCGTGGGTGTAGCGGGCGTTAAGAGTGGACAGCAGGATGGTCATGATTGAAGCTCAGGCGCGAAAAGATGAATTTTACTCTTGCGCGGATGGCTGCGGTTCGCTATAGTTCTGTCCCTCGCAACGACGCACACGCAACGTAGCGAGATGTAGGAAGCGCGAAGCGCTGAAAACATAGGGTTGACGAGTTGCACGCTGTACCGCATAATCTCGCTTCTCTGCTGCTGACAAACACAACGATTTGTCGCTAAACGCAGCGATCTTTAAAAAATCAACAGTCGATAAGTGTGGGCGTTTGAAGATGGCCAACGCGCCGAATGGCRCGATGCTCAAATAATATGCTTCAAATGCTCGCACAAAATTAAACGTAATCTCGCAAGAGATTTCGTCAGTATTTTGAGTGAGCGACCAAGTCAGCAATGACTTAAAACAGAGATTGAACTGAAGAGTTTGATCCTGGCTCAGATTGAACGCTGGCGGCATGCTTTACACATGCAAGTCGAACGGC
>NZ_JBFREF010000017.1:0-60250 GCF_052114165.1 Pseudoduganella sp. RAF19
ACTTTCTGCGGGTCGAGAGCCAGATACGCATGGCGTAGTCGCCGGAGCCGAACAGCTGCACTTCGCCCATGCCAGGCAAGCGGGCCAGCTGGTCCTTGATGTTCAGCACCGCATAGTTACGCAGATACAGGTCGCTGTAGCGGCCATTCGGTGATTGCAGGTGGACCACCATGGTCAGATTGGGCGACGACTTCACGGTCGTCACGCCGATCTGGCGCACTTCCTCCGGCAGGCGTGGCAGCGCGCGCTGGACGCGGTTCTGCACCTGCGTCTCGGCTTGCTCCACGTTGGTGCCGATCTTGAAGGTCACGGTCAGCGCCAGAGCGCCGTCCGAGGTGTTTTGCGAGGACATGTACAGCATGTTCTCGACGCCGTTGATTTGCTCTTCTAGCGGCGCAGCCACTGTTTCAGCAATAATCTTCGGGTTCGCGCCCGGGTACTGCGCGCGCACCACCACGGATGGCGGCACAACCCTTGGGTATTCCGAGATCGGGAGATTGAAGATTGCAATCAGTCCCGCCACGAAAATCACGATCGATAAGACCGCCGCGAAAATCGGCTTATCGACAAAGAAGCGTGAAAAGTGCATTGGTTCTTATTCCTTAGAAGTGCCAGCTTTGCTGTCAGATGTAGCGACCTTGGCGTCTTTCTTTTGTTCTGGCTTCTTACCCTGCGCAGGTGCGGCGTCCGGATTGAAGTCCATGGCCACAGTTTGTGCAGTCACCGGCGCACCAGGGCGCACACGCTGCAGGCCGTTGACGATGATCTTCTCGCCCGGCTTCAGGCCATCACGCACCAGGCGCAGACCGTCGATGACTGGACCCAGCTTGACAGGGCGGTATTCAGCCTTGCTGTCGGCAGTAACCACGAACACGAACTTGCGGTCCTGGTCAGTGTTCACAGCGCGTTCGTTGATCAGCAGCGAATCGGTCTTCGCTTCGCTGCCGCCCAGCGATACACGAGCGAACAGGCCAGGCGCCAGGGCGCGGTCCTTGTTCTCCAGCGTGGCGCGCATACGCACGGAGCCGGTGCGGGTGTCGAGCTGGTTGTCCACGAATTCCAGCTTGCCTTCATGCGGGAAGCCTTCTTCGTTGGCCAGGCCGATCTTCACGGTGGCTGGCTTGCCGCGCTGGGCCAGGGCGCCAACGCGCAGATAGGTCGCTTCATCGCCGTCGAAGCTGGCGTAAATGCGGTCCAGCGACAGCACGGAAGTTAGCACGGCGTTCTGGTCCACCAGGTTGCCCAGGGTGATCTCGGCTTTCGACACGCGGCCATCGATTGGCGACACCACATTGGTGTAGGTCAGATTCAGCTTGGCTGCTTCGTAAGCTGCAGCTGCGGCGCGCGCCGATGCATCCAGTTCCTTTAGTGCGGACGTGCGTTCGTCGAATTCACGTTGCGCGATGGCTTTATCGACCAGCAGCTTTTCAGCGCGTGCCAGCTCAATGCGCGCCAGGTCGGCCTTGGCGTGAGCCGAGTTGGCGGCAGCTTCAGCGCGATCAGCTTCCGCTTTAAATGGACGAGGATCGATTACGAACAGTACGTCGCCTTTTTTCACTTCGCTGCCCGGCTTGAAGTTCACTGCGGTGATAAAGCCGGAGACGCGCGGACGGATTTCGACGCGGTCGATGGCTTCCAGACGGCCGGAAAATTCCTGGGTCTCGATGACCGGCCTCTGCACCACCACGGCGGCGGAGATCGGAGGACCGCCCGCTGCCGGGGCTTCAGCAGGCTTGCTGTTCGCCGAGTCGCAGCCAGCCAGGATGGCCGCAGCCAGCCCACCGGCGGCGATAGCCAGCGCTCGCGCCAAAGTTGTTAGTTGTTTAGTGATTTTCATATTTAACCCTTTTATGACGATAACTAGAGGAGACGGCTGCACTGCACATCAACTCCCTATGATTGCAATGCATCGCCTGCCTAAAGAAGGCATCTCTTATTGATCTCGTATATTGGAAAAACTAGACCATTAAGCCATCCACACGGTCAGTGAGGCTGACTATTTGATTTGGGGAGAACATCTTGCAACCACCGCTGTTACGCGTTCCTCTGCCGTGCAGGGATGTCGCAAATCCAGGCTGTGCGGTCGTCTCCCCTTTACTTCTGGAACGACCTTTGACGTGATCCGTTCCTAGGGCATCCTTTGCTCCTACCGGAGCCGACGCCATCGTGCACAGCGCTAGATATTGGCATCACTCACCATGAAACGAGTAAGTGCTGCCACACCTCGCGCTTCGGTTCGCGCGGCGTCTGAATATGCGTCGGTATAGATCAAGCAGCACAACGCAACTACGCTAATTGCAATAGCTAACAGTTCAAAAATCCTGCTCCCGATTTCCATGGCAAGCTCGCTAAGCAATGTTCATGTTCTGCACTGTAATCCTTCCCATGGGGTGAAGGTCAACCAATTACTTCTCTTCAAATGGCGAACAATTGGGTTCCAGCAGGATGGGTTGGGGAAATGCTTTTACACGCCTAGTAGACTTAGTGCTCTTACTTACTCGACGTTGAGCCTACCGGACACGTGCTTCGAGTATTAGTCCACGCCACAAAAAGATCGCCGCTGCATATGAGGCTCGGTCGTCTTCGCTCGCAGACGGCGTCGAGCGTTACGTGACCAGATCACTAGCCGCTTGGTCACAATCGATGCGGAGCCCCGTGCAATGACGTAAGAAACGGGGACAATTTCCAGTAAGGCTAGCAATCTGAACCTATTACGGGGAGAGTCCCATACTCTGAAGTACTTCAGACGCTTCAAGTTTATTTCCAATCGTGTGTCCTGCCTGTTTGAACTCGAGCAAAGTCCGTTCGACTTCGTCCTGACTTGGTCTTAGCGGAGCAAGCAGTTTAACGAGGATCGGCAAGATTTCCTTTCGCATGTAGCGCGAACTAGATGCATTAAATTGCCAGATGATTGGCCCGCTGCCGATTGCCAACGCAAACGCGAACAACCAATCGGTAGCCTCGGGAACAAAGGCTTCGGCAATACCAGCGACGGCAACGCACAACCCCGCGGCCACTGCAAAGGCTAGAAGAATTCCCATATCGAGGCGGGTCGTTGAGAAGCGCCTCTCAACGATAGGAGAAAGTAGAACGAAAGGAGTCTTTATCCGCGCCATTCGCTCATCTTGAGTAAGTGGATGTCGATCTGAGCCGAGTCGCTTTTCGAGAGCGCGACGCTCTTCCATTACATCTTCAAAACGCGGACGTGTTTTTCGCAGCAACGCTTCGATTGGCCAAGAAATTCGCGATACGCCGGCATACTCTGCTGAGTTGGCTTCGAAGAACGTGTCGCAAGTAGTACACGTTCGCTCATAGCCCATGAGTTCTCCATGGCCGAACCTGACATAGCAGATATGACCTACTAAATCGAGACGGGTGAGCTTGAATGCTTTCGGCTCCCCGCAAATTTCACAGTAATCAGCTACGAATCCTAATGGACGACGGGCTACTTTTCGCCCCCAAACGCTAAACATGATATTCCCTCCTTAGTGGCCTTCGGAACGTCGCGTTACGTCGCCCCTGTAGGTTCGGCGTGCTTCTCCTCATCTCTAAAGTTAGTTCACGTCCGCCACCCCAAACTGCCAAGTTGTGTGAATTGCCTGCCATTCTTAGCGTGCACTTGGCCAGACGTTCGGGCTGCATGCCTATTCGATCGATGCATACAGGTGTGTTCCATTTACTGCGCCCGTGCGCAGCCCTCGATTTGCACAGCCGGCCAGTTGGGACAGGCCAGCTTGCTCCCTGATTTGTCTGGGTTGCAGCAGTCCACCACGGCACATGCTCGAAGCCTCTCCAGGAGAGATTGGCCGGATTTATTCGATTGATGGCGGCGCGACTCAATCCGAATTTGCTACCGTTACTTGGCCGAGTGTGCTCGTGTCAGTGGATTGCACATCCTCGGGAAATCCAGAGAATTTTCGTCCCAATAATTAGGAGGTCGGATGGACCGTCAACACGTCACTGCGAAGATTATTTCGTCGAAAGTCGCACAGAAAATGAAGTGGGCGGATATCGCCGCCAAGCTGGGTCAGAGCAAAGAATGGACAACTGCTGCGATGCTAGGTCAGATGTGCCTAGATGAGCGGCAGGCTGCGATAGCAAAGGATCTTTTTGGTCTAACCGACGAGGAAACGAATTGGCTTCAGGTGGTGCCTTACAAGGGCTCTCTGCCGACCGCAGTTCCTGTGGACCCACTAATCTATCGTTGGTACGAAATGATCAACGTCTATGGGACTACCATCAAAGAATTGATCCACGAGGAGTTTGGAGACGGCATCATGAGCGCTATCGACTTTTCGATTCAGATTGACCGCCAGGAGGATGCAAAGGGCGACCGAGTCCATGTAGTACTTAGCGGCAAATTCTTACCTTACAAATCTTACTGAAAACTCCCTCGAATTATGCGTGGCATCCACGACCTGGCAATCTTCATCGCCCTCGCCAGCTCGAAGCCAAAACTAAAGCCGCAGGCGTTACTGCGACTGCCCTGCTGACGAATGGCCTGTTGTTCCTGGCTCTGGGCGTACGCTTCGTACTATCCAACCAAGACTAAGAATTAACTCATCCAGTTGCAGGAGGTCCGCCATGCTTCCCTCTACTCCTCAAATTCAACGTTGGAACACCGAAGATATCGATGAACACGCTCGCTTAATGACGGGGTGGGACCAGGAGTACTGCCAGATTAGCCGTGGTAAATTCCACGGGAATATTGCGATCGCACTGAATGGGAAAGCATGCATTATCCGAGAAACAACAAACCAGTCTCTTCACCAGTTCGTCGAACCACCTTCGGACACCCTAGTGTTCGGCCTGACCCTCGGCCGTAACGATTCTCTGACTATCAACCGGCAGCCTGTGAGCACCAATTCAATAGTGGCGCTTGAAGGAGGTAGGGAATACGATTTCCGCACTACCGGTCAAACCGACATGTTGGGTATTGTCATCGATAAGGAAGTAGTCTTTGGCGACGACGGGGCGCACATTTCACCAATCCAGACGGCGCTGCAGCAAGGTGTGGTAGCTCTCGACTCGCATGCAGCATCCATGCTGCAAAATTTGTGGCAAATCATGAGTAATGCGCTGGACAATAACTTAAGCTGGCCTGGCACCCTCTCATTTTCACAAATCATGGAAACTGCTCGCAGTACTGTAGTGTTGGCCCTCTCCTTGGCAATGAATAGCGACACTATCCCGCGAGCTCATTCTGCTGCCACGGAACGACGGAGTTCCGTCGTGCGGCACGCGATCCGCTTTATGCGTGTGCACCTGGATCAAGAGTTCACAATGGCTGACGTTTGTGCCGCCGCGCATGTCAGCGAACGGACATTGCAATACCATTTTGAGAGCTGTCTAGGCCTGCCCCCCCAGCAGTATTTAAAAGCAATGAGGCTAAATGCAGCGCGTATCTTAATCCGCGGGCTTGGCACTGCAACCGATGCGCGGAGACGTAGCATTGCAGAAATTGCAGCCCAGTGCGGTTATGAACACGCAAGCCGTTTTGCTGGCGACTTCCGCCGCCAGTTTGGCTGCTTGCCTTCTGAATCAATGCGTGATGCCGCCAATCGGGCGGCGCTCGCCGCCTGAACACCTAATCGAACTAGTTAATATCGTAAGAAACTTATGTGTAGTAGCTCAGACTGACCTGGCTCAGACTGATAGGGTGAGTTAGAGTCTTCATTATGCCTCACGAGCATTTTTTTAAATGTGTGGCTGCAATCACCAACACCGGACAGTTGATCACAGCTAATGATCTAAAGGATAGGCTCCTGATGAATTCTGCGTTCTCCATTTTCGTACCGTACCTGCAGACAGAACGACTTACGCTTCGCGAATATCGGCGCGACGACTTCGACTTATTTGCGGACCATTTGGCGAATCCCGATAGCTCTGCTCACTTGGGCTCAGCTGACCGTCAAACGGCGTGGCGAATCTTCAGTTCCCAAGCTGGATTATGGGTCCTGCAAGGAGCTGGTTGGTGGGCTCTAGAGGAGAAGCGAACTGGTCAGCTCGTCGGTAATGTCGGCGCCTTCTATCGTGAGCAATCAACTGTGATGGAGTTGGGATGGAATACATATCAAGCCGCCTGGGGAAAGGGAATTGCAAGCGAGGCGGCAACAGCAGTCTTGAATTATGCGTTCGAGGTTCGGCACGAACCGAAAGTTCGGGCACTCATCACTCCTGGGAATGAATCATCGCGTCGCGTGGCCGAGCGCATTGGCATGACCTACGAAATGGAGACAGAGCTCTACGGCAAAGCAATCAATAGTTACATCCGTGAGCGTGGTGAATAGCCTTCTTACGGCCAGTAGCCGCCGCTCACGTTCTCTATTAATCCTCGACCGAAGCCCCAATTGCTCATGGCTATACTTTTGAAAAACGTTATTCTTGGTTCTCAATATTCCTAAATCTTATATTAAGAGCGAAGCGGCGGGCCGCCCTGCTCCCTACCATACATGAAATCAACTTTGACTCCTATTATCCCTACCATTTTTGAAATTATCTTTAAACCGGCGTTATCGCAGTTCGCACTCCTGTCAGTGCTAGTGATGTCCGGCCTAGCTCCAGCGGCCGCACGGCCCCAAGCGGACACTAAATTTCTTGAGCATGCGGATGCGCTGATGACAGAGTATGTTCGGGGCGAGCTGTTTACCGGCACGGTGCTGGTCGCACGCAATGGCAAACCTGTTTTCCGCAAGGCCTACGGCGCGGCCAACCGTGAGTGGATGATCCCGAATACCGTCAAGACCAGGTATCGAATTGGTTCTATTACCAAGCAATTTACTGCCGCCGCGATTTTGCAGTTGGCCGACGAGAACAAGCTTGGCCTGGACGATCCGATCAGCAAATATTTGCCCGCTCTGCCGGCCAGCTGGGGACCGGCGACCGTCCGCCAGCTGCTGTCGCACACTTCGGGCATTCCGAGCTATACGTCGCCGGACGATTCCGACGCCAAGCTGATGCCCGTGAAGCATACCCCGCAAGAGCTCATCGACTTGCTCAAGGACGTTCCGCTGAATTATAAGCATGGTACGAAATTCACGTATAACAACATGGGTTACGTCCTGTTGGGCCGCATCATCGAGGCCGTGGGCGGCATAAGCTACCAGGACTATCTTGAGCAAAAGCTGCTGACGCCGATCAACCTGCACGATTCGGGCTATGACGACGGGCGCATAGTGGTGGGCCAGTTGGCCCAGGATTACACGGATGGTCCGGACCAGGTGGTGAAGGGCAGGCTGGTCAACATGAGCAACGCGTATGCGGCGGGCGCTATGTATTCGACAGTGGATGATCTTCTCGCTTGGCATCAGAGGCTGATCAAGGGGAATGTGCTGAGCCCGGCCGCACTGAAGGCGATGTTCACTGACGGTGGCCATCATTACGGGCTGGGCTGGTTCATCCATGAGAGCCTCTCGCGCAAGTTGTATGAGCACGGCGGCAACATCGGGGGGTACAGCCTCTATGCTGGCTTATTACCCGGACGATAAGGTCACTGTCATTGTCTTGAGCAATTATGGTGACGAAGTTGTCGGCAAGATCACCGACGCACTGGCGCGCATGGCGCTGGGCGTGGCCCCGGCGCACCGCCAGGTCAAGGTGGATCCTCGTCTTTATTCGCGCTTCGAAGGGCAATATCAACTGGGATCGGCGACCTTTTTTATCAGCTCGAAAGGCGACCGTCTGTTTGCCCAACTGGCTGGGCAGCGGCAATTGGAGATATTTCCTGAAAGCGAATACCGCTATTTCTATAAGGCCGTCGATGTCGTGCTGACCTTCGAGAAAGATGCTGGTGGGAAAATTGACGCCGTCACAGTGGAACAGGACGGTAGCGAAACCAGGGCCAAGCGCCTTGACTAGTACTGTCAGGCAACACCCATCAACCCAGCGAATTGGAGTGCAATTGAAGCAGTTCATTAGTTAATGGAGAGAACCTGCCGGCCTGGTCGGCGCCGATCAGCCATGCAGTGGTCGTCGGCACACATGCTATCTGAGCGGGCAACTTGCCATTGGCCGCGATGGGAACTATGTTCCGGGGAGGAGGAAGCGCGGCACGCATTCCAGAATGTTGCACATGTTCTGGAAGCGTCAGGTTTCACGCTGCAGGATATGGTGTTTGTCGATATTGCCTTCATCGACCTGGCGGACCTGCCACAGGTCATTGCGTTGTTTGCAGAACTGTTCCCCGCAGGCCACCGTCCGGCCCGCACGATCTACCAAACGGGCAGATTGCCATACAACGCCCGCATCAAGGTCGCCGGTACAGCGATGCGCGCTGCCGCAGGCCGGGTGCCAGCCGGCCGCGGTCTTAACAACTGTCCGGAATGGGCGGCTGCTGCCGCTCAGCGGACATCGTGTGTCAAGTTAAGATCTGAGCTAGTACCACTTATGCAGCGACGTAGTGGCCCTGAGCGGCACGACACTTGTCCTTGAAAAAAGTCCAAGCAGCTTCGGCTACTTCCAGATCCGCGTTCTGTTGGCCTACCAGCTTGTTAATCCATGACGGGTAACGCTGGGCGATACTTGGCTCGGCATGCCCACCATCGATGATCTTGTAGAGACCGACCTGCAGCTTCGTTGGGTCACCTCCCCACAGGTAAAGAACCACACGAGTCTTATCCCAATCATGTCGGTGCGCGAGTTCCGATACAGCAGACGTTTCGGTTAGTCCTGCCAGCTCGCACCAGAACCGCGCACTGTCTTCAATACTGCTGACCTGGTCGAGAAAGCGAAGTGCATAGAAATATTTCCCACCCGTGTATGGCATCAGCGGATCAGCTGTCGCGCCAATGATTAGCGCCGACAACGGCTTCGACGGCATCCGCACACGTTCAGGCGGAGGCATGCAGGCCAACACTGCCGAGAAGGCCGCTAACTTATGTGGAATCTCGGCAGCGATGCGATAAGCCAGCAAGCCTCCGCGCGATACGCCCATCACATACACACGTTCCGGATCCGCTTCATGTTCAGCAATGGCGTGGTCGATGATTGCGCTGATAAAGGCTACATCATCTTGTTTCGCCACGCGCGCGTCACTGGCGAAACAATCACTCCACCCGTCCTCGCCAGCGTCCGCAGCAACGACAACGACATCGTCGCGTTCGGCGATTTCAAGCCATACCGAGAGCGGTGACGGCGGAAACGCCATACCAAAGAGCTGTTCGGCCGTGGCTCCGGTTCCATGAAGTGCGATTACTAGCGGTCTCTTGCTGCATGGTGTTTTGCTGGGTAACGCCATCAAGTAACGCCGACCGCCTTCTGGACGATTAAGGCTTTTCACTATCACTATGGCGCGCGACGCCGATCTGAACCTTCTGCCACAACAGGCCGCCAGCAAAGACCTTGCGAAATTTGGGCACATTGTTTTCAAACGCTCCGATAGAATGTCTGATAATGCATGGCCTGCACCTCAGCGTGACCCCCATCTCGTTGCTCGGGGATCGAGCCAATCCGCGCCCTTCAAAATTGGATGGATGAGCCAGGCCAAAATGGAATCGATTGGCGAGCAGCAAAAGCCGACCATGCGACCATCCAGTTATCAGGACTCACAAGGCTGGCCCTTGGTTTTCAGTTATCGTCCGGGAGCGATTGTGTCCAAGCTTCGCTTCTGTGACCGCCAATTCCACACCCAGAAGTGTGGAATTGGCGATCTCAGCCCTTAGCGAAATGCTCTATGTGTTCTCGCTAATTGAACCTAGCGCATCAACCCAGCAACTTTTTCACACGACGTGCGGCGATCCCGCCTGCGCCAATTGCCCCGTCAATGAAGCCGCGCCAGCCTTCGCCGTGGTCGCCCTGACCGAAAATGATACGACCGCGGTCCTTTTGGAAATGGTCGTAATACTTGCCAAACCAAGCCGGTTTGTACGAGCAATAGGTGCCGCGGCTGTAGGGATCAGTTGTCCATTCGTGTCCAAAGCATTCCATCACTTCCGCGTCCGGCAGATATGCTCTCAGAGCAGCCTGGACGCCGGCCTTATCGGTCGCGCTGAACCGGTTAGGATCGGACCCGAACGCTGCATAGATCGTATGGTCGTCCGCTTTAGCATAGGTCAGGACGACACTAATGGGCTGAGCAGAATCGCCCAGGCCCATGAAGCGGCCCGCATAGCCAGCTTTCCCCTTTGTCTTGATGAATACCTTAACGCCGGCACCAGCGTGCTTTTCCTGGCCCGCCTCAACCACCTTAGGATCGAGAGGAGGAACGAACTCCACGTTATGCACGACGTTCATCGGCAGTGCGACAATAACTGCGCCAGCCGTAATTCGCTTGCCTTGCTGCGTCGTGATAATTACGTGGTCGCCTTTATCTTCAATCTTCTTGACCGGCGTCGCTAGCTGAAGCTCAGGCTTGCCATCTTCCATCATGGCGTTAATCAAGCTAACGGTGCCATCCTTAAAGGTGTATCGGACCAGGGATTCGTTTGCAGCAAAAAGATTGGAGCCTGGTAGCGTCCACCAGCGCGCAACCTCGTTGTACGAAACATTGCTGATGTCGCAGTGTCCATACGCAGCCAGGAACCCGTCGAGAGCGCCGCGTTGGATTGAAGTCAGCTCCAATTTGTTAAGTTTGTCGCGCGCACTAAGCTGGTCGCGCTCCAGCAATTCCTTCCATGCGAATTTTGCATCGAATGGACGTGGCCAAGCTTCGCTAGCATCTGCGAAATACCGGTCGAGAGCCTCAGCCACTGGGACGATTTCTTCCGCATTAAACACTTTACGCTCGCCGTTCGCGACGACCACGGTAGTGTCAACGTTTGCGTCCAGTCCATCTGGAATGCCCATCACTTCCAAACCATAGCGCTCTTTTTCAGACCAGACATATGGCTGGCTCCAATGGATCCAGGTACCGCCTAGCTCAACATGATGGCCTGCGAATTTTTGCGTAAAGGTGCGGCCACCGAGACGGTCTCGCGCCTCTAAGACTAGAGTTTTGTAGCCATTTTTGCGGCAATCGCGCGCGGCCGTAACCCCTGCAAATCCGCCACCGACGACGACGACATCATAATCTCGCCCCGGCGCCTTACGTACCGGGCCAGCGTTTGCTACCGAGGCCGGCGCAGCGACTGCGACCGCTACGCCCGCTGCCCCGGTACCCGCAGCATGAAGGAATCGACGACGATTCATGCCCTTATCTACTTTGTCCATCTGACGCTCTCCGCTTTTGTTGAAGTCCGATGTCAGCGTAGCACCACGCTAAAAGCGAGTGATATCCCAAAAGCGCAAACTAACTCTTCCAGCAGGGTACAGGCAAGGCCGCGCTGATGATGTGGACGAACAGCGAGGCGCACTGGTTCACTTCGGGAGCCATTTGCAGATAGTCGAACAGCAGCGTGGCGACGTTGGCGAAGAGTGCAGCCACCAGGGCCCACAGCGCCTACCGAACGGTGTGCGGAATCGTTGCGAAATCGCCAGCGCCTACCTCATGTGCCACAACGGTACTAATGGCCATCATGATGCAGGTGATGGTCACGATGGCGATGGACCGGATCGGGGCGCCCAGCGATACGGCCGCCAGTTCGGCGGCGCTGGAATGGCCTCATCGCGACGTCTGCGACGCCCAAACCGACGGTGGCCACCTGGCCGACCAGTACGGGCTAGAACAGCTGCCACAGGCCTGCAGCTTCGATACGGAATCGATCGAGAGTGAACTTCAGGTTTGGCATCGGGACAGCGAGTCAAATGCACGCTTCATTCTTGCGAGACTTGTATATTCATTTCGCGAGCTCGCGGCCTCCATACCTTCACGAAGTTTTTCGAAGAAATTTACAGGCTCATAGAATGCTTTAGGGATCTCACCGTCATAAGCAGGCGATGAGAGTTGAGTAGGAATCATGCCCAACAGCGGCGACGATTCGTCCAAAGTCATCTTACCATCACGTATTAGCTCATTCATCGCCTCAAACATCTTTTGAGGGGAAATGTTCGTGAAATCAAATTGCGCAACGCTTCTCGAACTTTCAGTAGCGTTAGCAACGTTCCGGCTTGGAAATCTCTCAGACATCACCTCACGAAACGTTTTTGTGTCTCGATGGTTCAGGCTTTCGCCGCGCTTGGCATCGGTCCCAGTCCCACCGGCCTTAACCAAAACGCTAGGGGCTATTTTCATATATGTCTCTCTAACGCAAAGAATACTCATACCGCGCCTCTAACTAGAGACGGCAGGAGTGCAAATCATACGTCGGAGAAAAACTTAGCCACGCCAAAAATTACCTGGTTACAGCCAATTTTGCCTAACAGACGCAATGCAGTTATAACGGCGAGGTCGGTTCTACCGGTGAGCCAGCTTGGCCCACCGAAAGATCCGGGCAATTGAAGAAATATAGAAATGGTTATACGAGCGTACCTTACAAGGGACTATGATGCCACTGCAATCTCAGCAAGGGTCGACAAAACCCACCACCGGAACCATTCCATCTCATCCATCTATTTAATCCGATAGTCCTCTTTTTCCCGTCCGTTCAACCAAAGCGGTGCACGACCGCGTCCAGTCCATGTGGCACCAGTCTTCGGGTCCCGATACTTTGCTGGAACAGCCGCACGCGCGTTTTTGGTTTTACCTTTGCCCAACATGGCTGAGATGTCGTGCAGGGTAAGGCCATATTTGTCCATAATTTCCATGATCTTTGCTTTGGCATCAGCAATTTCGTCGAGGCGTGCTCGATCAGCCTCTTTTTTCAATTCGGCGATTTGAGCCTGCAATTCAGCGTAGGTAGGCATCGGATTCTCCAATTGTGATTACGCAATGTGTACTCCGTTGGTTCTAGTGATCCAAGGAGGTCCATAAACGGACCCGATGCCAGTGTAACTCAATGCCGCTCATTGCCTTAATTGAAACATGCTTGGCTTTGTAAATTTGGGACTACCGCCCGTGGCGCCGCGACCTATAAATAGTCTCCCAGTCCCAGCTGCGGCGCTGCCCCACTCTCCGACGTCGAGGTACACAACGTGATAGTCCACCACAAAGGCATCGCCCCCATCATTAAGTAATTAGAATTTGCCATAGGAGTGCAAACCCGAGAGAAACAGGTTCACTCCGAGGAAGGCGAAGGTTGTGAAAGCCAAACCCAAGATTGCCCACCATGCAGCGACACGCCCACGTAGGCCCGACATCAAGCGCATATGCAGCCACGCCGCGTAGTTCAACCATACGATCAACGCCCAGGTTTCTTTGGGGTCCCAGGACCAGTAGCCGCCCCACGCTTCGGCGGCCCACAATGCCCCGAGAATAGTTGCAATAGTAAGGAACGCAAAGCCAACTGAAATAGCCTTATACATCACATCATCCAGCAAAATGAGTGACGGTAGCCGATCCACGAAGTAGCCGTGGGATTTCAGCAGATAAGCCGACGCCACCATGGCCGAAAGGGCAAAAGTACCGTAGCCGATGAAGTTAGCCGGCACGTGGATCTTCATCCACCAGCTCTGAAGCGCAGGAACCAAAGGTTGGATGTCACCCGCGCCCCGCGTGACTGTGTACCACAGCAGGAAGCTGACGGCTGCCGAGATCACAAGGAGCACAAAGGGACCAAGCTGACGGGTCTGATAATGCTGTTCGTAGTAGAGATAGAACAGAGCCGTGATCAACGAAAACAGAATGAAGACTTCATACAGGTTGGAAATCGGGATATGGCCCACGTCCGTGCCAATCAGGTAGGACTCATACCAACGCTCCAACATTCCAGTTAGCCCCAGCACCACGGCCACCCAGCAAAACTTCGAACCGAGCGAGCCGCCGAACGGCGAGTGTAGCACCAGGCTTCCAAGGTAGAATAGGGTCGAAAGGAAGAACATGGTGCTCATCCAAAGTATTGCAGATTGGCTGGACAGCATGTATTTCAGGAAAAAGCGCGACTCCGCATTGCCGAGCTCGCCGCCGTACAAATGGATACCAAAGTACGCGAGCAAGAAGATCAATGGCAGAAGCCAGCGCACCGGCTTCCAGTGCCAGCCCAGCACTGCGAAGGTCGGTACTGCTGCTACCAGGAGGCCCTTCTCGAAATAATCCATATAGACGCTGAAGCGGCTCAGCGCGTACGCCGCGCCCGAAAGCAAGGCCACAACAAATAGCCAGTCACGCACGCCTAATCTTTCAAAGTACCCCGGCGCCTTCGTATAAATTCGGTTGTGTAGCATTTCCATCTCATCTCTCCAGAATTGTGCTTCGCTTTTGTCGATTAGGTGGACATTCGCCAGCTCAAAGAATTTAGAGCCTAACCGACAAGATATTTGGTCAGTGGTCGCGTCTTCAGGCTTGCTCCTTGGCGCTTCACTGGACAAGCCCCGCACCGGAGCAGCGTGGCTGCGCTGCGAGACGTCACCAATCTTTTGATTTATCGCTCATCACGAATCAGGCGCTTAGCTAGACGAATACCGTTAGACGCGACATCTGCTCTGGCTAAAGGCGCGATTGGACGGAACAGTTGTTCAATCACCGCCTCGAATTGGACAGGCTTATCTCTAACCTGCTTTGCTTTCGACGGACGGACAGGAATCGGCCCGTGTGTCACTTCGGCATCGTTAGACGCTTCGTACATACTGCGCAGCTCATGCCTATGGAGATCAATAAATGTGAATAAGGATGCCTTCCGCTGCGACAGCTCCAGTCGGGCGCGAAACTCTACCCAGTCCGCGTCGTGATCGATAGTGCCAAGACGCAGGGCTTTACAAATAGCTTTCCACGAATCGAACGGCACACTTGCAGGATATGGCGCCCGTTGAGTGGGAGTTACACCTGCATGCTCCATCATGAATGCGCCAATCGCAGTTTTAATCGATGCAATTGAGCGGTATGTACGCCTTACGGGTTGGTAGGCGGGGTTTAACGACGCGAGCGACGGCTTGACGCCTAGCTGTGCCATTTTGTCACGATGGGCGGTCCAAAGCGTACATTCACAAATAGCTCCAGTCGTAAGCGCGCTGTCAATTGCGATCCAGGTATCACTATGTCCACGCACTGCGAACGGGTCAGTCCTGAGCGGAAACCGGCCGCGGTTCTCCACTCTGGACAGCGCGATTATTTCAAGGATTCCGCCAAAGGTACGCATCTCTGCGCGGGTGGGTCTATAGGATGGATCCAATCGTGCCAAGCTCGGCGTCAGACCACGCCGCAACAGCGCAGCCTTTAATGCTACGAAATGCTGGCATTGGACAATCGCATCGCGGCGAAGCGCGCCATCGATGGCATTCCAGCTACCGTTCGGACGAGGAAATGACGATCTGGTCGTCGGAAACCGTCCTCCGTGGAGAGCTTGGAATTCCTTGATTAGTTCCAAGATATCGGAGATCCGTCGCTGAGTCATGGTCCGGCTTGGACCGGCTTTTTCTTTGATGTGCATGAATCCCGTCATATCCATGTCCGCGAACGAGCGGGCTAGGCTTGAAATAGGTACGCCCTTTAAGGATGGCCAAGAACTGCATACGGGATCGCATTTGCCAGGCTAATCATTAAGAGCATAAGCTGTTGATCCTACGCTAGGGCACTGACAACGAACTGCCAAATTTAAACACCTAACTGACAATCAGCCCCCCTTACCGCCGTGATATCACCATTTGTCTCCTGGTCGATGATGTGGCCTGCAAAACAACTCCTCAAACGCATCCAATGACACGCATCGAAAACAGTGATCTTCTGCATTGACCTAGAAGAGCCGGCACTCAGGTTCAACTTCTGATACCACTCACTCAGATCTCGTCATACGATTCGGTCTTCACGATTCTGCAATCGTCCTGCCGCTCTACTCTAGATGACTGTTGAATGCTGCTCGTATTCGCCATCGATTGGCAGTGTATGCGATGACCTTGGCCGTTCTAAGGTAGGCAATGCTTTAGCCTAGCTTGCTATTCCTTGCAGTGGCACGACCCTCAAGAAATTTGCTCGCGACTTCAAAATAGTCGTTGTGTCGTCCGCCCAAATAACGCGGAGATCCTTATGCTGAACAAGAAGTCAACGCTGTTCCCATCACAGTTATCGAAAAGATTGACATCCGAGGTCGAGGCCCTTTCTCTAAGTGACCCACTGCATCCAATGAAGCGAGACTCGCGACAGTCTGTACGACCGAAACAATGTAAGGGAAGTTCCTACAGCCCAGAGCCAACACAACCACATCGCTCCGCAAAGTCTGTAAGGAGACACGTACCATCCGCTAGGTTCGATAGTGGTTTGGCTTTAGTTGACGCGAACCGCGAGTTTTGCAATTTAATGCGCACTCCCCTAACTGACTTAGTCGGCAAGCATCTGAGAGATCTTTGCAGTGTGTACAGGTCGTTCACCCAAGCCAGTAAGGGGGCGAATTACATGATGGAGTTCGACTATGCCGAGGCCATTCTTATTGACGGGTGCAACTCGAACATCTATACGAGTATGACAAGCGTCTGGATGCGTTCGCCTGAAGGCCACCTGGATTCGGTAAGTGTATTCGTTACCGACTTTCCGCCTCAAGCATCACTTCGCGGTGAGCGCTCGATAACTGGCGCAAATAGCTTGGCAGGCTTGTTAAGCGCTGATTCATTCCGGCGTGAACTCGAACGAGCTATAGATTCCTCGACCGTAGAAGCCCCATCATCCCTTCTGCTTATCAGCATATCCGGCCTGGACTCACTCAGCGAATCATTTGGCCGCGAACATACCCTATCAGTGCAGGTTGAAGCCGCCCGAAGAATTCGTCGCACAGCGGATAGGTTCGGAAAAGTTGGCCGTCATGGAATCAACGAATTCCTAGTGCTCTGTGAGTCCGAACAACAAAACGCATATGAACTTTCGCAAGCCTTGCTAGGGACATTTCGCGAATGTTTCGTTCTAAACGGCGAGGAGGTTTATCTCTCTGCGTCCATCGGAATGTGCCGCATCCCCAGTAACTGCAAGGATGCAGAAGAAATCGTTTTCGCAGCAGAAGCAGCTCTACGCCAAGCCAAGAAAAGAACAGGTGGCACCTGTATTCAATATACCGATGAGATTGGTCAAGCGATGAAGCGCAAAGCGGAGCTGGAACATTCTTTGAGGAAGGCTGTGGTCCGCGGTGAGATGGAATTGGAGTATCAACCACGAGTCGATGTACGAACGATGAAAGTCGTCGCGCTTGAGGCATTGTTAAGGTGGAATCATCCCAAGCATGGCCGGATTTCTCCTCTAGAGTTCATTCCGATCGCCGAAGAGAGAGGATTGATCTTTGACATCGGAAAATGGGTACTAGAGACGGCATGCAAGAAAGCGAGCGAACTCGCAGTAGAGTTGGAAGAGCCGGTGCGCGTATCTGTCAACGTATCCGCACACCAGTTGAAAGATAACCGGTTTAGCGATGTTATTGTCGAGGCACTGGAACAATCCCAACTCCCGCCAAATTTGCTCGAGTTGGAGTTGACTGAAAGCGTTCTCGTCGAAGACTGCGATAGATGCGCTGACGTATTACGAGGCCTGAAGGCGCTGGGCTTATCGTTGTCAGTAGACGACTTCGGTACCGGATATTCATCGCTCGCATATTTGCAGTTTTTCCCTTTCGATACGATTAAATTGGACAAGACTTTTATTAACAATACCAACGCTACAGTAGACAATCGGAAGCTGGTTCGAGCGCTTATAGACATGTCGCACGCATTAGACTTGTCTGTTGTCGCAGAAGGGGTGGAATGCAAGGAAACCCTGGCATTTCTGGCTGCTAACAACTGTGACGAAGTTCAAGGGTATCTAATGTCGCGGCCGTTGAATGCCAAGGCGCTGCAAGAATTTCTGCAGACTAGTCGGAAGCATGAAATCAATGCAAATTGGAGCGTCTAGCGCCTACAAAGGCGGCAGGCATAATCGAAGTTCGAATAGGTGAATATTCTTTATATGCATTACCATGACCTCCCGCCATCTCATCATCCTCTTGTAACCTATAGGGCTCTGGAGCGAAGCGACGCGCCTGAATGGTATCGCTACTTGGCTTCTCGAGAAGTCTACGAACATACTAGCTGGAATCTGGCGAACGCTGATTCTCTACAGGCGTTATTTGACTCCTATGAATCCGACCACCGCGAATCAGAGATACGGTTTGCGGTAATCGCGAAAGAGAGCAATCGCTTGGTTGGTACTTTTGGTTTCCATACGATATCGCTTGGCAATAAGACTGCAGAACTAGCATTCGACCTTTGCCCCTCCGTATGGAGCAAAGGTATAGCGCAGAGCATTTGTCAGACGGCTGTACAGTGGGCATTCAGATGTCTCGGTCTCGTTCGTGTGCAAGCAGTCGTCCTAGAGACGAACTTGCGGTCAATACGCACGTTGGAACGTAGTGGGTTTCAGCGCGAAGGCTATTTGCGGAACTATCGCCAAGTTCGCGGCTATTCAAGGAACTTTTGGCTCTACTCAAACGTGCCGTAAGTCTGAAATGTTGATGGCTAATGGCGGTTACATCAGGGAATTGCAGCGCTCCTGCTGCCGCTTCTTAATTTTTCTCCCCTCCGATCCCCTGGAAGTCTAGATACATTATCTTGCGGCCTTATCTTCACGTCTCATTCGATAGCGATATCCAGTTTCCGCAATGTAATTAAAGTGAAGTGTTTGTGGTAGCACCGATCGCAATTCAGCAGGACGTAGTTCGCTCTCATCTTTTGAAAAGCTGGATGCTATTTGCATTTCCCTCGGTGCCAATTTCTTAACCGATGGCTCGCAACATACTCCGCGTCGCCCCTCCACCTTCGACCTTACCTGCCACACGCATCATCTTTATCGTTACGGCCGAAATCGGCGTTGCATATAGTCACTCTGCGGATTTCGGATAACGGAAGACGACCGCTGGCACATAAGCTTGTCAGACAAAAGCAATCGGAGGAGAAAGACATGTCGAACAAAGTAGCTTGTGGCGCACTTATCTTTACAAGCTTATCTGAGCGTGACTGCCAAGAGAATGCTCCGGCGAAACAATACAACTCTTCTTTAGCTAACGCCACTCATTCCAAGCGATGAAGGTTTGTTTCGCTTGATGGCGGAAGTTCAATTTGACGCAGCTCTGAGCTGCTGTGGGAGACCTGCGGATGTCGAAGCCGCCCCGTATTTCGAGAAGGCGTTTTCTGTTGAGTGGCGTTGCAGTCGCTGGCGCCACGATGTTAGTGGGCTGGGGTGTTATGCCACCACGTCAGCGCCTTCACAGCAGCGCCAACCTACCTGTTGAAAATGGCGCTGTCGCGCTAAATGGCTGGATAGCCATTTCGCCGGATAACACCGTAACTTTGGCTATGCACCGCGTAGAAATGGGACAAGGCGTGCATACCGCCTTACCAATGCTGGTAGCAGAGGAGTTGGATGTACCGCTTTCCACCATCAAACTGGTACAAGCGCCCATCGACGCCATCTTCAGTAACCTGACCGTCATGCGCGACAACTGGCACTTTCATCCGGACGAGTCTGGCAATGTCCAGGAGTTCACGCAGTGGATGTTTGAGAAGGTGGGCCGCGAGCTAGGGGTCAACTTGACGGGAGGATCGTCCAGCATTGCCGATTCATGGGGACCGTTGCGGGAAGCAGGTGCCACAGCGCGCGCGTTACTGATTGCCGAAGCGTCACGTCAGTGGAACGTGCCCGCCGAACAAATTCGCACAGAAGATTCACACCTTTTTCACGACCTCACTGGGAAGAAAGCTCCGTACGGCAGCTTGGTGGCGCTGGCAACAAAGGGGAAGCCTCACAAGGTAGTTCTTAAAGACCCGAAGAGCTTCCGGATAATTGGCCGAAGTGTGCCGCGTCGCGATACACACCTCAAGGTAACCGGCACCGCGAAGTACGGCATTGATGTGCGCCTAGACGGAATGGTATACGCAGCAGTGCGAATGTCGCCATATATTGGCGGTTCGGTTCAGGACTCAAATCCGACCAACGTTCTATCTATGCCAGGCGTGTTAAAGGTGGTCGATTTCAGCAGCGCGCTGCAGGAGAAAAGCGCAGCAGGCGCTGGCGTCGCCGTGGTAGCGCGCAGCTGGTGGCAGGCACGGCAGGCAGCCGCTGCGCTGAACATCCGTTGGAACGATGGAGGTAATAGCTCCTTGTCGAGTGAGCGCATTTACTCCGAATTCGTCGAAGCACTTTCCAAAGACGAGGGTCACACCTACTACAGCCGCGGGGATATGGCCAAAGGGTCCGATGCGCTACGCACTATCCACGCTGAATATAAGGTGCCATTCCTCGCTCACGCAACGATGGAACCCGTCAACTGCACGGCCCAGGTCAAAGATGGCAAAGTGCACCTTTGGCTGGGTACTCAAGCACCAACCTTTGCGGTACGCATCGCGGCGTTGGTTGGCCGTGTAAGCGAATCAGATGTCGTCTTGAACGAGCAGCTGCTGGGTGGAGGCTTCGGCCGCCGTCTGGAAGTAGACATGGTCGCGCAAGCTGTTGACATCGCGCGTCAATGCGACGGAGCGCCGGTGCAAGTAATCTGGTCCCGCGAAGAAGACATGACTCACGACGTGTACCGCCCTGCCGCAATTGCGCGTATGACAGCAGGTCTAGACAAAGCCGGCAACGTCATCAACTGGGAGGCGCGTAGTATCAGCGGCGTGCTAGTGCACCAATTCCTAAAGAGGAATTTGGGCTTGCCTGGAGCGGGGCCGGAAAAGCATACCTCCGAGGGTTTGTTCGACATGCAGTACGAGATCGCGAATCAGCGCATTAGTCATGTGTCTGTTGAAAGCGTGGTCCCCTTGGGTAACTGGCGCTCGGTTGGACATTCGCATAACGCGTTTTTTAAGGAAAGCTTCATCGACGAGATGGCTGATGCCGCAGGCAAGGACGCAGTGGAGTATCGTCGCGCATTACTACGCAATCATCCACGCCATTTATCCGTTCTGGATGCCGCTGTGGAGAAAGCAGGCTCTCCACCCGACGGGCATGCACATGGCGTGGCCCTGCACTATTCGTACGGAACTATCGTGGCGCAGGTAGCCGAAGTGTCAATAGTGGACAAGCAGATTCGGGTGCACAGAGTAGTTTGCGCGATCGACTGCGGCATTCCAGTAAACCCGAACCTTATCGCGCAGCAGGTAGAGTCAGGCGTTATCTATGGGCTGTCCGCAACGCTAGGCGGAGAAATCACGATTAAGGACGGTAAGGTTCAACAAACCAATTTTCATGATTACAATGTCCCACGCATGAGCGACGCTCCGCTTGTGGAAACAGTAATCATGCCTAGCGCCGATTTGCCGCAAGGCGTAGGTGAGCCTCCCGTTCCGCCTGTTGCGCCAGCTGTTGCTAACGCAGTGTTCAAGCTGACCGGTCAACGCCTAAGGAATCTACCTTTACGCCTGGGTTAGCGAAGTTGAATGAATACCTTATTAAATCGAGCCCACTCGTGCGTATATAAAGAGGAACTACTTTAACAAGTGGAGTGGATTGATGCGCAGCATGCGTATCGTTCTCGCAGACATTGAGCCAAAGATTGCCCGTATAACAGGAGGTATCTGCTTGCTCGGCAAAGGCCACGTCCATCCGCCGGCGATGCGCTTCAAACAGCGCCGCAGACCATCCGGCAAGACGCTAACGGAATCAATCTCCAGAATGAGGAAGATTAAATGTACCCAGTTTCCATCAAGGGCGTGCTGGCCGCGCCATCCGGCGAAATCGTACTGCTGATGAACGAACGTGAAGAATGGGAGCTGCCTGGTGGCCGCATCGAGCTTGGTGAGTCGGCCACCGAATGTCTAGCGCGTGAAATCCGCGAAGAGCTGAATCTCGAAGTGGCGGTAGGCGCACCGCTGGACAGCTATCTGTTTGAAGTCATCCCCGGCAAGCACGTGTTCATCACGACCTACGCCTGTACGCTGCAGGGCGGCTTCACTGCGGCCATCAGCCACGAACACAAGCGCCTCGGCCTGTTCGCGCCGGACGCGCTGCCCGAGCGCCTGCCTGCAGGATATCGCGCTTCCATCGCCGCATGGGGCGCCGCGCGATGAACCGACTGTCGCGCCACTTGCGCCTTCAAGGGATAAACAAGAGAAGCGAATTGGGTTAAAGCATCAAAGCGCGACCTCTCAGTACTTTACAACTCCCCGACCACGCCTCCAAATGTTTATAGATTTCAGTTAGCTCCCACTGACCGCGTACTAGCGTGCCTTCTTCAAGTAGGCACGAAGGCCATGAGTGAGAACGAAGGGAAAAACACTCGCGTGGTCCTCACCAGTAAATACCTCAAGTCGAGAGCGCAGGCCAGGATATCGGCGTGATCGCAAGGCAGCGTCAAAATCCCGTAGGTCCGCGACCATATCCGCCTCGTCTTCCAAGCGAGAACGCTTTGTCCCGGCGACCACCGTTTCCAGACCTCCAATGCCGAAGAATACCGAAGCTGGCATATCACGATGCCCCCTCGCGTAATCCTTCTCCCTGTCGAACATCACTCTCCGGTCGTACCATAGCGAAGGGCTGCCAAGGATGTAGTGCTCAAAGCAGCCAGTATTGGTCAGGAGGAGTTGAAGACCAAGTAGGCTTCCATACGAATGACCGATGAAGACTTTGCGGTTCATATCGGCGCGGTAATGTGCTGCTATGAAGGGAAACACTTCGGCGGTGACGAATCGGCCATACCTGTCCGCCTCACCGAACGCTGCAGCTCTGGATGGCATGTCGGACACATGGCCTTGCGCGCGAGGCACCGTCGGCGTGTAATCGCGACGACGACTATAGACCGCACTATCGCTTTTCGCGTACGAAAGTCCAACGACAATTGCTTCCTCCAGTCCGGCATGCTTAGCAAGCCGCTGCGCGACATTACGCACAATCGGGAACGCGTAAGTAGCGTCGGTGACGAACAAAACCGGATAGCGCCGGTCGGACGTTCGATAGGATTCAGGTAAAGCGATGAATACCTGGTAGTCACGGTTCAGCGACCGCGCATGGATATCTCGAATCTCAGTGTTATCGAGCCGGTAAGGTTCAGGCGCAGCCGCGACCGCGCTTGCAGCTAAGCTGCAAAAAAAGATTAGGTTAAAAATCTGCTTCAAATTGGCTCCGAAAGGGTTCCGCACGGCCGCGGCAAACGCAACGTTGTCGGGCGCGACTTCAAGTGTTCGGTCATAACCGACTAGCCAATTCTGCAGTGAAGGTAACGATCATGCAGCTGTAACGTGACGAGATGCCGGTACCGTGTGACGAGTATCCGCCGCCGACACCTCCTAGGGGCATAGGCCGCTGCTATACTTTTGTCGATGAAACATCGCCTTTCCATCCGGGGCCTTCTCTCCCTAATTCCACCGCCGGCCAGGACAATTGCTGCAACAGTGCTTGTCTGGACGACCATCAGTCTCCTTGGAGCGCTACAAACGTACAGCGACAATTTGCGAAGTGGGGCTGACAGCCACTACCCGACCCTATTCGTAACTTGGTTCGTAGAGTACGCAGTGCCTCTCATTGTCTTGAGCGCAGGGTTGAGCATCGTCTTGGCACACTGGCCAGCACTGATAGAGCGGCCGCGAAACGTGGTTGCCCTCTTCATCGCCCTCGCGCTGTTGTTCCAACCCGCACAATGGATCTACATGGCATGGTTGCGCGGCTATTTGCATATCAGCAGTCTTGGCGACGCCAAACGGCTACTAATGAAGATGCTGCTGGTCGGCTGGTTCTCCACTACCGGAACCTTCGCCGCAATCCTGGCCATTAACTACTTCCGGCATTCAAAAGAACGCGAACTGGCTTGGCAACGAAGCCAGACCGAAATGCTTAACCTGAGACTGGCGCTCGAGGAGCAGCGCATGTTGGCACTTCGCGCCCAGCTAGAGCCACACTTCCTGTTCAATGCACTGAACGCCATCAGTGCGCTTGTGCGGGACGGCGATAAATCCATGGCGCTTGGCGGCATAAGTGGGCTGAGTGACTTGCTGCGCTATGCGTTATCCGCTAGCGTGAGAAATACGGCTACTCTCGCTGGCGAACTGCAATTTGTGCGAGACTATCTCGAATTACAGCGGCTGCGCTACGGTGAGCGCCTGCGTGTGCATATCGAGGGCGACTCCGGGTTTCTTCATCAGGTCCAGTGCCCGCCTCTACTTCTACAGCCGTTGGTTGAGAACGCATTGCGCCATGACCTTGATTGTCACGATGGCCCAAGCGATATCCTGTTGCGCTTCGAGAGAGAGGCCGAGGCGATGTGCATCTGTGTCACCAACCCTGTCAGCGCACAGGTGTCCCCGAACCCGGGTGCAGGCTTGGGGCTCGCCAATGCGCGCGACCGCCTGAGATTGATGCATCCTGCGGCATCGCTGCAGGCAGGAATGCAGGACAACCGATTCATTGCCACAGTCCGCCTTCCGTTGACGAATGAGGACTAACGCAATGCAAGTGCGGTACATGATCATTGACGATGAAGCGCCGGGTAGAAAAAACCTGCGTTTGGCAATGGCCACTCATCTCGACTGGTTGCTCGTGGCTGAATGCGATAGTACGACGTCCGCGCGTACAGTATTGCGCAGCCAGGTCGTTGACGTGATATTCCTTGATATCCAGATGCCGGCTGAATCGGGGCTCGCACTTGCGCGAGAAATCAGCCTGCTGCACGAACCGCCGCTAATTGTTTTCGTGACTGCCTACAGCGAGCATGCGGTCGACGCCTTCGAAGTCCATGCGCTCGACTATTTGCTTAAGCCGATGAGCGACGCTAGGCTGGCACAAGCCGTGGAACGAAGCAAGTCGATGCTGCAGCAACGCCAACGCGAACCGTATGGTGCCGCTCTATGAGACTACGTCAATTCGGACATCGCGCATTTCGCAGACCATATCAATGTGCGGTCAATCGGACGCATCGAACAAATTCGCGTCAGCGACATCCTGTGGATTGAATCGGCAGGGAATTATGCTGAACTGCACCTGGCGTCCCGCACGGTGCTCCACCGAGTCACACTGCGTATTCCGGTGATCGTGACCGCTGATTCCGGTCCATCGTGACCGCTGCGCATCAGTGGTGCTACGCGGGTCAAATTCTAAATGCTGCGGTCACGATGGGTCGATATTTTTCTCCTTTTTGCTGGTTTTTCGTTCCTGCCGTAGCGAGTCGCCGGTCAGGGTGATGCGGTGTTGGCGCTGCATGAGGCGGTCGAGGATGGCGTCGGCCACGGTGGCGTCGCCGATCCAGGCATGCCAATGCTCGATGGGCAGCTGGCTGGTGATGATGGTGGCCTTGTGGGCGGCTCGGTCGTCGATGATCTCCAGCAGGTCCGAGCGGGTGGTGCTGTCGATAGCGCCCATGCCCCAGTCATCGAGCAGCAGCACGTCCGTCTTGGCCAGCTGGAGCAGCCATTTGCCGAAGGCGCCACTGCCGTGGCGTACGCGCAGCTCCTCCTGTAGACGCGGGACGCGCTGGTAAAGGGCGCTATGTCCACGCCGGCAGGCGTACTGGGCCAGCGCGCAGGCGAGCCAGGATTTGCCGGCGCCGGTGGGGCCGGTGATCAGGATGCTGTGACCGGTGCTCACCCAGTCGCCCAAGGCCAGGCTCATCACGTCGCGCCGGTTGATGCCGCGCCCGGGCCGGCTGTCGATGTCCTCGATGGTTGCCTGTCCATACTTCAGGCGCGCTTTCTGCAGCAGGCGCACCAGGCGCCGATCCTCGCGATGGTGCAGTTCGCGTTCTACCAGCAGGGTCAGGCGTTCTTCGAAGCTCAAGGTGCCGATCTCGGGTTGGCCCAGTTGCTCCTGCAAGGCCGTCGCCAGGCCGTCCAGCTTCAGGGCGCGCAGTTGCGCGACGGTGTTGTGCATCATCATGCTCTCGATCCTTATTGGTAGTAGTTGGGGCCGCGCACGTGGGCGTGGTCGGGGCTGGTCCAGTCGGCCTGGGGCGCGCTGGCATCGCAGTCGCGGTTGTTGGCCAGGATGTCGCGCACGTGGCGGTACTGGCAGGCGCCAATCTGCAAAGCCAGCGTGCAGCCGGCCTCCAGGCGCGGCTTGCCGTAGCGCTTGGCCAGCGACAGCAGGCCCAAGCAGGCGCGGTAGCCGTGCTCGGGATGCTTGTTCTCCTCCAGCAGACGGGTCACGGCTTGGGCCGTCGCGGGGCCGATGCTCTGGCCCCAGTGGATCAGGCGCTGCGGGGTCCATTCCATGTGCGCGCGGTGGGCGGCGGGTAGGTGCGCCGCCGTGGTCGTGAAGCCACCCTGACGCTCGTTACGTGGGTGGCTGGCCACGCGCTGCCCCCGGTGCAGCAGCTCCACCATCGTGCGCGTCAGGCGCGCCTCCAGCAGCTGGCCGACCAGGGCGTGCGGCACGCTGTAGCGGTGGCGTTCAATCTCGACGTGGTAGTCGATGTGGACCCTGACGGTCTTGAAGGTGGCCAGTTCGTAGCGCTGTTCCGGCAAGGCTTGCAGGACCGGGACGTCCAGCTGGGCGAAGGCGCTGGCCCGGCTGCCGGGCAGCTTTTGGAAGGGCCGCTGGTTCAGGCGTTCCAGCAGTGGGGCGATGGCCTGGTTGACCTCGTGCACGCTGGCGAAGCGCTGATGGCGTAGACGCGCGAGTATCCAGCGTTCGACCACCTGTACAGCCGACTCCACCTTGGCCTTGTCCTGCGGGTGGCGGGCGCGCGCGGGCAGGAAGGAGGTGCCGTAGTGGTGCGCGAAATCGAGCACGGTATCGTTGGCGCGCGGTTCGTAGCGGTTGGCATCGGAGATCAGCGCGCGCGGGTTGTCCGGCACGATCAGCTGGGGCACACCGCCGATGAAGGCCAGCGCTTGCGCCGTGGCGCCGAGCCAGTCGGCCATGGTCTCGCGCGCCGTGGCGCAGGCGAAGGTGTAGCTCGACGCCCCCAGGGCCGCCACGAAGATGTGGGCGCGGCCGCCGTCGGTGAGCGGCACGGTGGGGCCGGCGAAGTCGATGAACAGCTTTTCGCCGGCATGGTGCACCTGGCGCATGGAGCGTTTGAGGCGCTTGGCGAAGCGCCGGTAGTTCTCGCAGTACTGGGAGTAGCTGTAGGTCTGGGCGTCGGCATGCTCGGCGCGGTGCTCCTCCCACAGCAGCATCAGCGTCATGCCCTTGCGCCGCAGCTCGTGGTGCACGCGGCCGTAGTCAGGCTGCACGAAGTCACTCTGGCGCTGCGGCGCCGTCAGCAGGCGCCTTTCCAGCGTCGTCTCGTCCAGGTCCTGCACGGTGGCCCAGTCCAGCTTGGCCACGGCGGCCAGGCTCGCATACTTGGCCACCACGCCCTTGGAGATGCCAAGCGCGGCGGCGGTCTGTTCATGCGACAGCCGGGCATCGAGTTTCAGTCGAAGTACGTCTTTAATTTTACGCATTGTCATCCTTGGTGCGGGCATGCTGGTTCCGGGCAAAAAGCCCGCAGCGTACCCGTTCGGTTGATAAATGCGTAACACCGTGACGGCGCTTTACGGCGCCGTGCTGGCATCGTGACCGCCGATTCCGGCATCGTGACCGCTCATTCCGGTCAGCTGCCAAAATCGGTCACGATGGACCAGAATGGCCGGTCACGATGGACCGGAATCGGCGGTCACGTTCGACCGGAATGGCCGGTCACGTTCGGCCGGAATACCCAGTCACACTGAATCGCCTTGAAATCATGCTTTCGCCTAGCGAGTTCCTCCGCGTGCACCGTGGAGCCATAGTCAGCCGAGAGCAGATCGCGCGCCTAGTTACCACTGGAGATGGGACATATCGACTCACCTTGCGTTGCGGCGGCGAGGTAGCGGTGAGCGAGCGATACCTGAACGCTTTGAAATCATTCATGTAACCCGCGTACGCGACACGCCCGCCTACTCCACTTTACACGCGATGTGATGAATCGCCGAATGCCTGGGATGACTGCGCTGTACCGGTCGCCACTACCATCCCTATACTGCTAGCACTCGGTAACATTTCACCCGCAAGGAGAAAACTTGAAAGCTCTCGCAGCAATGATCTTGGCCGCGCTCTCCGCGTCTGCCATAGCCGATGCACCTGAATGGAGCGCACCGCATAAGCCCTTCCAGATCTACGGCAATACCTATTACGTAGGCACAGAAGGTATCAGCGCTGTGCTAATCACCTCTCCGAAGGGTCATATTCTTATCGACGGCGCTACAAAGGAAGGTGGCAAAATCATCGCCGACAACGTGAGGACGCTGGGTTTCAAGTTAAAGGATGTGAAAGTCATCCTCAATTCACACGCCCACTACGACCACTCGGGCGGTATTTCAGAACTGCAGAAACTGAGCGGCGCCAAAGTGTTCACTGGCGCTGAAGGTGCGATAGCGCTTAGCAGCGGCACGACGGCGCCGGAAGATCCACAATTCGGCGCCATCGACGATTTCGAACCGGTCGCGAATGCACATGCAGTGAAAGAAGGCGAAGTGGTGAAAGTTGGCGCGCTGGCCGTCACCGCGCATCTGACGCCGGGCCACACGCCGGGCGGTTCCAGCTGGAGCTGGAAGGTGTGCGACAAGGGCGTATGCAAGAACTTCGTTTATGCCGACAGCCTGACTGCGGTTTCTTCCGACAGCTACAAGTTCACCGCGCATCCTGAAGTGGTCAGCAGCCTAGAACGCAGCATCAGGAAAATTGGCGCACTGCCATGTGAGGTGCTGATTACCGCGCACCCGGAATTCAGCGATATTTTTGAGCGCCATGCGCGTGCGGAAAAAGAAGGCGTAATAGCATATGGCGACGGCACCTCCTGCAGTAAGTTGGCGCAGGCCTCCAGCGACAGACTGGCAAAGCGCCTGGAAAGTGAGCGCAAATAAATGAAAAACCCGCGGTGCGTCGCGGGCTTTCTAACTGAACGGCTGGAGGTGTTGACGCTACTTTAAGCAGCGTACGCCAATGTTTTGGGCCGAGATTATATTCAGTCGACTCAATGAAGCTGTGTTCTGCGCCGATGCGCCATTGCAGAAGCTAAATCCAAGAGCCGGAGCTAACCGCCCTTAAGCAAAGTCGATGATATGCTCGTACTCAGCCACTAATCCAACTCGGTGGCACAAGAGCGTCCCCGCGCCATTCTGCAACCGGAACTACATGGGAAAGCCCCCCCCAAGCTTCTTCGTCAGCGTGATCAAGCACGATAATCTGTAAGGCCTCACCCTTTTTTCCTACGACCTTGTCAAAAAGCATGAACACTTTACGTACTGCTTCCAGGTCTTCATCCTTTAACTTTGGCTCAGCTTCGTCAACATCACCTTTTTCCTTCACCCTTCGGGTCGGGAAATAGACTTGGCTTGGTTGATCATAAATAAGTAAGCCGGGAACCGGGCTCCGTTTCTGGCTAAGGAAGTATCCCTGAAGCGCCAAAGTGACAGCGACGTGATAGGCCAACCAATTCGCTCCGCTTCCAATCTCCCAGAGGTAGTCGTCGCGACCATCACGTGCGACTTTGACCGTAAGATCCTTCACGATAAGCTTGATTGGAGCATCAGGCCATTCGCCGTCCAATTGAGGTAACAGCTTTGCCGCATAGCCTTCGACCACATTGAGCGCCTTTTGCTGATTGCTACGAATCTCATGTTCTGCGACAAGCGGCTCCAGCTCCTTAGCGCGATCGCGAAGCCTTTTAATCTCTTCACTCAACTCAGATGTCGGTTCGGCTGCCTCGAAGAGACGAATGGACTCCTCCAATCTCCCAAGAAAGCGAGCATTGCGCTCCCGCCTCAAACTAACATCTTTCGCAATCTTTGAACGCTTCTCGATCGCATCAATCTCTCGTCTAACAGCATTCAAACTTCCCAGTTTTTCCTCTGCCAGCTGTCTCTGGCGCAGCGTTTCTTTACCTAGGTTCTCAGACGCACGAGGGAGGGATCTTAAGCGCAACTCAACTGCATCCAGCGCCAGGCAAAGCCTATTAAGCCTAGTTCGGCCTTCTTCACTCGGCTCGAAAACTTCGTTGCCGCGCTCCTCTACCATGCCACGAATCCATTTCGACAGTGCCAACCTGTCGCGTTGGATTTCCAGTGCGTTTGCGAACGAGTCACTACTACTTTCGAGCCGTTGAAGATCCTTTAGGTGCTGGCGGCTGACGTTATATTGAGCTGTCAGTTCTGTTTCATTGACGCGCAGTTCCTTGAGGCGAGCGAGCGCGGCATCCAATGAGTCGATCGTCTCTTCATTTGCTGACGGATCGGTCTTAACGACGGTACGCAAAAGCTGAAAAGTCGAAGCCCAATCATTAGGTACGGTGGTTTGGGGTGGTAATAGACCGAATTCAATCGCCTGCCGAACCAAAGCTTGACCGTCTCGCTGCCAGCGCGTTCCCTCACCCTGCCGGGCCTTCAACTCTCCTTCCTTGCGTCTCAACGCGCGGTGCAGGTGCTCCAATTCGTGCCGCGCCTGCAGCAACTCTGGAGTGATGGCTCCAAGGACATACGGGAAAATAGTCTTGAGCTTCTCGCGATGTTCAGTCGTATCTGCCTTGAAAAACAATACGTCCGGGTTCGCGACAATATTCTGCGGCTGAAACGTGAAGGCCATCAGATCCCGGAACCCAGGGCGGCTTTTAAACGGGTCCGAAGTGCCCGGTTCAAAATTCAAGTTAGACAATCCAGCCAAGCGATCTAACGTTTTTTTTACGCTTTCAACATTCGAGTTCTTACTAGGTGCTTCTTTTGGGATTGTGATGCTGGCTTCCTCAAGCAGAAACATATCTGACGTACTTTGCTGCCTCCCAGGCTCTCTGCGCGCGAGAAGTTTTTCGCCTTCATCAGTAATAATCAGGACGCCAAACCAAGAACACGTCTCCCGAATGACACCGACCGGGATGGCACACTTCTCTGCGCCAAGGCAGTAATCAATTATGGGGATAACGGCCGATTTCCCTGTCTTGGACCGGCCGGTGATGACGTTGACCTTGCCCGACTGAAACTCCAAAACACGCGGTGCTTGCTGACTCTTCGGCCACAAAATGACCTTCTTAATTTGAAAATTCATTAAAAATCCACGTAAAGTGTTCTAGTCACCTGTTCATCAGTCAAGACGGCGAACCAGTATCCGAGCCGCTCGCACGCCGGGCTCAACCATTTCAAGCCATCAGGCATGTCGATTAACTGCACGCCTGCCTCTAAGGGATGTGCTCTGAAAGAGGCCTGGTCTAAATCAAGAGTAAATAGCTTTGCTCGCTCGCCAATCGCGATAGACTCTAACGTTAATTGTCGAAGTTGCAGGGCACGATCGTGAACTGCTAGTAGGTCTTCACGACACTCACCGAGCTTGCCTGCAAAAAGCGCTAGGCCCGAAACCTTTTGCGTCTTTCGAATCAGCTCCCTCGTTGGCCCATGCAAAACAAGAGGGAGTACCAGAAACGCGAGCGGCAGCGTCGGCTCCGCTTCTTCGCGGGATTGAAATGCCAAGCCAAACCTCCAAATTGCATACGCGCCAAGCGCAGGGTTTTGAACTGCAGCAATTTCATTCGGATATTGGAACTCGAAGGGATTCACTTATCACTCTCCTCGTCCAACAGCTCAAGATAGCGTGGATGCCAGCCCAAGTGTCTACGGTCCGCCAACGAATTGAAAGTTCCTGCAATAAAGTGCCCCGGAACCTTATTTCCCTCGAGCGGCGCCGTCACTTGCGCGCAGCGGTTGTAAATCAGCCTTCCTTGGACCACTTCAACCTTGTCGGAATGTGCATCACTCACTTCCCCCTGGATTGCCAAGTGCTGACGCGTCAAATCACGCTCAAGATCGTCGTAACTATTTTCGAATACCCGACCTAGCGCTCCCCACATCACCTTATCGTTGCTGGTTTGCAAAAAATCGCTAGCAGCATTAAGTTTCTGTTCCGAAGATAAATCGATAAAGTCAAGCTGCACTACAAAGTCCGGGCGCTTTGCTAAGAGCGACTCGACTTCACCCACAGTGGGTACAGGAGTTAGAGAATTTAGGAGTCCCGGCATGTTGTTCTTCTTTACAAAGGCTTGGAATTGTTTTCGGAAGTCGTCACATGACAGCAAAGCAACCTTTCCTTGTCGGATCAATCTGTCGGCTTCATCCTTCGCAATCCCAATCCCAATGGCACAAAGCGCGTCTATCAAGGCCTCATCTATGGTCGCTCGCAGAAACTGGCGCATAGGTTCCGTTGGGTCGTCATCCTCAGAAATGATCCCAATCCGTCTCACAAGCTCGTACCTTTTAGTGGCATCGAGGTTGAGAAATTTCGCCACGTGCGGCATGCAGAGGGCCGACTTCTTTGCTCTCATGCCCTTGGTAATAAAGGCAACCAGTTGATCCACTTCATCAGGCGTCGATGCCCTCGAAAGCGCTGCACTAAGTGTGCCGGAGTATGAGGGGGTGACATATAACTGGAACCGGGTCTTAGCGAGCACCGTTCGACCTGATTCAATGTCATCAATCCAATTACCAATTGACTTCCATAGATCGACCGACCAATCCGACAAAGGATTGTGAGCCAGCGCACTCTTCGTCTGTTCCAACAGAACCTGCCCATCCGCGTAATGCACCGCGACATCTTCCACATGTTCGAGTGAAACACTAGCTCCCTTGGGAGCTGTTAGTAAGTGGAAGAAAAGCCTCAATGGCTGCAGGGCGTAACCCAAGTACTGCCCTGGGACGTTGTGCTTTGATTTCACGACATTTGGCGCGTTCACCTTCGCTCCTTCAATCATTATCTTAACTAACCGCTGCAGAGATCTTGTCGAGTTAATCGCACACCCGCAATGGACGAAAAGATACAACTGATGCATAAAAACAACGCAGGCGCCGAAACCGGCGCCAGGCATTGAATCGTCAGAGAGTTTCTTAATCTAAGCCGTCGACGTCGATATCAAATGCTTACGCAGCGATTGACCAATTCATTCTCGCACGGCAATAATGAAAAGGACAACAGATTTTCACTTACGGCAACTCCAGCCAGTTGGATTGAGTCAAGGGGCGGCTCCAATTATGCGCAAGACGCGGAGCGTCTTGGCTTTGGCGCATCAACAGAAAAATGTCGACGTTCGTCGCGCAATCTCTGGGGAGTTCCCTCTCCAAAGTGGACTTCAGTTCGATATCGCGCTGTCTCCGTTGCGGTCATGTCAATCGGTTCCGCTAACAAATTTTGCATTGCACGCCAACCTATGAACAACGAAACGAACGAACAACTATGCGCCACCCCTCCAGCATTTGAGGAAAACAGTCAGCTCAAGCCCTACGATTACAAAGTTGGCGGGCTCGATAATGATGGTCTAAAAGTCATCAAGATATACACGAAGTTTCCGGGCTATGTGATCTATCGAACCGAGAACGCCATCCGAATCGACATTAATGACAAGCATCCAGATAAAGAAAAATACCTGGAGTGCCATTACAGGATCGGTATGCCGCTAGCGAGGATGTACTCGCTACTCCCCGAGAACCTTTCAACAACAGAATCAATCAATCGATTGGTTGCGCGTGCCATGACCTTGAACGTAGGCGGGCACGTCGAAGATGCCAAGGCGGTTCTTAAACATGCAGAAAGCCGGCTAGTTAAACTAAAAACGGTGGAAGGCAGACTCCAATATTCATTAAGCGCCTTCTGTTTGGTACTTCTCGCATTTTTAGTCTCTCAGTTCGATTTCTTAGGTAGCAGGCAGATTCTTGCTCAAGTCATTGCGTGTGGTGCACTTGGCGGTCTACTCTCAATTGTCGTAGGTTATAAAACCTTGACTATTGATGTGGATGCGGACCTCACCACCAATCGTCTAGTTGGAGGGTCGCGAATTGTGATTGCCGCTATTGCGTCACTGTTCGTGTATTTCGCAATCAAAGCAAACGTAGCCTTCTCTTTCGTGAAAGATCAACCAGATCAGTATGGAATCTTCATGTTCGCGATGGTTGCAGGCTTCATCGAGATGCTTGTTCCAAATATCATGAACAATCTCGCGAAGGACGCAAAGGTCTCCGCAGAAGGCACAGCGGAACGAAACAACGACTCAGAGTCCGAAGCACGAAACGCCAACAAGGTAAGGGAGTCCGGTGACAGTGGAGCAGCCACTCCTCAAGATGAGCTGCACAAATGATGTTTCACAAATCTATAAATTCAATATGAGGAAGCAATGGCGACAACACCTGATGTATTCATTATTGAGAGCCTCCATCCCACGGACGAAGGCAATGGACATTTCGAAGGAGTGATGCTCTCGCATGTTCTACGACTACACGGAAAAGTACCGGAATATCACTACGTTCGGACCCGGAAACAGTTCGAACAGGCAGTAGTGGCTTTCGGTGATTCGAACTATCGCTACTTACACATTTCTGCTCATGGTAACCGCGCTGGACTATGCACGACAAACCGAGACGATATCGATTACGACGACCTTGGCGTAATGCTTCGTCCTCACATGGAAGGCAAGCGACTCTTCGTATCTTCGTGCGAGATGGTTCACAAGGACCTGGCGGCCTCAGTAATTTCAGAAAGTGGGTGTTACTCTGTGACCGGGCCTACTAAGAAGATTTACTTTTCAGATTCTGCGCTTGTCTGGGCCTCGGTGTATCACCTCATGTTCTCCGAAAACAGCGCCGCAATGAAGCAGGCTTCGCTGCTGAAAAAGCTTCGACAGGTTAGCGAACTTTTCAACGTTCCACTTGCGCACTATGGGAAAGCGAAATCCAGGGCCGGCTGCACTGACGACCTACTGTCTGACGATCTTTAGACACCCCAACGACTGAGTTAGGTCTGGCGTCCAAGCTCCATCGCCATGACCTCATCTCTTAGAAAACCGAAACCCATTCAACACACCTCCTATGTCTTCGACTTTTGGCCGTCAGCGCAGGGAAATCAAGCAGGAATTCGATAGTCTAATGGCGTTCGCAATGGATGTAGCGGAAAATTCTCCTGAGTCGCTCCGCAACTTAGTTCGCCTATACCTTCGACCACTCCAATCCGAAATGCTGCTGGACGCCGCCAGCAAGGGAACGACCAGAGATGTTCCTGTCATTGATGAACGAGATTTCTTCTGGTTCGGCCAACAGGCTATGATTGGTCGCCTAAATCGAACGTCTCGCCGAAACATGAAATGCGAGTTGAGGCTGGACCGGGACATTATCCTGCCATGGCCGTGGGAGCGTAGCAGGCTTGTTGGCTCAATCTCGTCACTTGGCGTGCGAAAAGCTTGGGGGCGCTGGAAGCAGGATGAAATGAATCATCTGGTTAGCGTATGGTTACCTTGGGGCTTTGCCTTCGTCGGAGGTGGCAACCACTCGCTCGCTGCCGCAATTCTGGAGGGAGATGGAAAAGTGGCGCCAACGGAAGTGCACGATATGTCAGGAATCTTCAAACTAGTAGAATGCGACGGCAACTATTACATCAACAAGAAAGACCACTCAATCGTCGCACCTGTTACCGATGCCAGAATTGCCGCGGTATTCGAGATTGGCAGGATGATGCGTAAGTTCAAAGTATCTGCGTGGTAGATCAGGAAGAAGGACATAGGGACGTTGTACGCAAATGACTTTTCATATCAACGATTTCTGTCCTTTAGCGAAATTGCTGAGTTAGCCGAGCCTGGCGAAGAATACGCCTATGGAAGACCGCGTTGGTAGATTGCACCTGGGCGAATTCCGGTTTGCGGAGGACCGTCAGCGTAACGCTTTCATGTTCCAGACAGGTGCGCTCTCGCGCAACACCAGCATACAAAGTCATGACCTGATGTTCTCGGACGCGATTAGTTTGATATTCGCAGTAAACACTGGGACTGCGTTGAAGTTTGTGTGTACGACTTTCCTGCGGAGATGGAGCCCGAGAGGCAGTGGATTGCGCAATGCTTCGGGCAGGCGGCAAGAGTATATGGGTGGAATACACGTGGTCCTCATGAGACGGAAATTTTCGACCCAGTGTTTGGCCAGACGGTTGGTACGATGGCAGCCTCTGAACGATTCACCACTGCAAGCCAATAGCTGTTTAATTTCCAACAATTAGCGAACGCGGTTGTCCGCTCAAGGGGTTGCTGCCGCTCACCGAACAGCGTGTGAGGTCAAGTCTGAGTTAGTAAGTTAATCAGCGAATCCTTCCGCTAAGGCGCGTAACCACTGCCCCGCCTCCTCCAGATTGAGATATAGGCTCGCATAACTCTCTCTCAATAGCCCCTCCGGCAAGGCCCAATCCCATTTCGCTCGTTGTAGATTTTTGGCCCCCTCTAACATCACGTGCACATCAGGGAAATCTTCACTTGCGATATCTAATACTCTGTCGACGATCTCTTCCGCTGATGCTCCAAGCTTCATGACCTCAACACCGAGTCCTGCAGTTTGGGCCGTCAAGCCCCGATGATTCAGCAAGCATGCGATTGCCTCATTTGAGGCATCACCAAGCCAGGTGATCAGAAGCAGCTCATGGCCCTGATCTAAGATGGTGCCCTTGGCCAGCCCCTTCGCAGCATAATCAATTCGCGCTTCGGCGAGGAACCGCTGCGCGGTTTCGTCAAGGAAGCCTGGAACGTCATCTGCTTCCAGGAGTTCCCTCATTCTTTGCCTAACCCGCGTGTGCGTTCTTCCACTACCGCCACTGAAAAGAGGCGGAACACCTCCGCGAGCGCGAGTCACAAATATGGTCTTGGATTCGTCGTAAATACTTTCGACAGTCCATGTCTTCCCGGCGAAAAGAATACGTTGTCCGGCGCAGAGCATTTGTGAAACTGGAAGTGTCCCTAAAGTCTTGGCCCCAGCAACAATACGGTATTCATCATCGGTCGCGAAGGCGGCGTAAAAGGTGTAGTGATTGACAAATTTCTCGCCCAGCGCACCGTGCAGCAATAAGCCAGATGACTCTTGAATGAGCAAATCTCTCTTCCCGAGCTCTCGAAGCAAATCTGAGAATGCGGACTTTGACGTTCCATTGAAGGGAGCGCCCGGCGCACAAAACAATGCGTACAGCTGACTTGCCTTTGCCCCCCCAGCCTGAGCAACATGCGAAAGGATCTGCTGAATCAACGTTGAGTAATGAGCACCGTGCGCCATTGGAGGCTCAAACCAGCCGTCGGTGAGTAGCGAAATCATCGCAACCATCTGCAGAGTGCTCAGGCGCAGTGTAGTTGCAAGCGATGCCTTGGCAGTAATTGCGTCCTCAACGCAGTAACCGCGCAGGATCGCGGGCTCGCCCTTTCTACGACCAGACCGGCCGAGGCGTTGCCGCAGACTTGCGACGGAAGGCGGCGGCCCAATCTGAGCCACGCTTTTGACTTGTCCAATATCGATGCCAAGTTCCAGAGTGTTGGTGCATATGGCGCTTGCTGGCCTTTCTTTCTGCTTCAACGCCTCTTCCGTCTCGGCGCGAATCTCCTTCGACAGATTGCCGTGATGTGGCCAGAACTCATTTGGTACATGATTCAGTTCACAGAGCTCGTTTAGCAGATGCGTGAACCGTTCAACTTCACGCCGAGAATTAGGAAAGATGAGGTTGTTCGAACCACGTAAAGCCTTATAAAGATGCGCGGCAATTGCACCAGGCGCGACCGGCTCTGTTTCGCCTTCATCCTCGGAGGTATCGACGCTCTCTTCGGGTACAGCTATCTCCCGCGGCTCCTCGTATCCCTTTAAGAGCACTTTAAGCTCTGTGCTCGAAGAGCGGGAACAGACTATCTTTACTTTCGCCCCCGCACCTGGTCGTAGAAAATCAGCAGCCAGCGCCATATCGCCCAAGGTGGCTGATAGACCGATGCGTGGCAATGTGCGACCTATTACACGCTCGACACGATGCATCAACGACTGCAGCTGCTTCCCTCGTTCATTTCCAATGAAGGCGTGTAGTTCGTCCACCACGACGTATGCTGTCTCTGCGAAGATGAACTTCAACGCGGTACCGCGATTGCATAGAAGCGCCTCCAAAGACTCGGGTGTAATCAACAAAACACCAAATGGTCGCTCAAGAAAACGCCGTTTCGTCGACGACGATACGTCCCCATGCCAAGGCCAAACTGGAATGTCTAAGCGCTCGCACAGGCGCTGTAGCCGTCCGAATTGATCGTTGATTAGCGCCTTTAACGGGCTCACGTAGACTATAAGCTTGGAGGCCCCATTTCGTAAAAGATGTGTCAACGCCGGTAGAAATGCTGCCTCAGTCTTACCGGCGGCGGTAGCGGCAGCCACGATGACATCGCAGTCCGCGTTGACGATAAGCGGAATTGCTGCTTCTTGAGCGTCACGGAGCGACTCCCACTGCTCTGTCCAGAGGTAGCGTTGTATTCGCTCATCCAGTTGATAGAACGAAGAACTATCCGCCATCACCTTCCTCACATCTTAAATGAAGCGAACTCGTCTTCGCCGTCGGTCTCAATGGCTTGTTCGATGGCCGCGCCGTTATCGGCTTGGATTTCTATTCCCCCTAAGAGTTCCTGCCATGCGGCGCCCGGGTTTTGCTCTAGCACCGCGAGCATATTGATAAATGACGTGATTGTCGTACGAGGCGTACGGAAGTACGATTCTCCAATCCGGTTAGAGCAATACTCCATGAAGCTGGCAATACCCTGGTCCGGCAACAAGAACTTCGACTCATCTCCCATTGCATAAACAAATCGGACCTTCTGAAGAAGAACATAGAAGTCTTCAGGCGTTAGGCTCGAGAGCCGAACGACCGGGCCACTGAAATCGACCCTGCCATTTGCCGCAAACGTGTTCTCGGCGAGCCGACTTTGCAGCGCGGAGTAGCTGTAAAGTCCTCTGCGCGTGTCCATCAAAAATTCAGGCGTACCTCCTAGGACGAACCCCAAGCCTACAGCCGCTCCTTGGAGAGAGTCGTTCAGAATACGAAGAATCTGTTCGAAGTTCGAGTTCCTTGCTTGAGTATTTGCCAGCTTGTACAAGTTGACCAATTCATCCAAGCCAATTAGCAGGCCAGAGAACCCGGCTAAGCGAACAAAGCGCGCCATAAGTTTGAATTGATCATAGACCTCTGCATCGTCAACGATGGCGCGTACGCCTAGAGCCTGCCGTGCATCTGTCTTGGTATGGAATTCTCCACGCAGCCAGCGAATCGCATCGGCCTTCAGCTGCTCATTTCCATCTTCATAACCGCGCCAGTACGCTGCGATAACATCAGCAAAGTCGTAACCATTCACCAGTTCAGTCAGCTGGTCCAACTTATGACGGATAATTGCCTCGGTAGACTGGTCGCCAGCCTTAGCTTCCGCCTTGGCGGTAGCAATAAACTTCTCGACGATGCCAGCAAGCGCACCACCGTCTGGCTTCGTACGTGTCGATAAGCTCCGCATCAGTTCGGAATATAAGGAGCGAGCCTGGCCTCCTGTAGCATGAAGACGTCGGTCTGGATTCAGGTCAGCAGTGGCAACGACTAGCTTCTTCTCCAACGCAACGGCGCGCACGACGTTTAGAAAGAATGTCTTACCAGCACCATACTCTCCAATCACCAGGCGGAACGCCGCTCCACCGTCTGCGATTCGCTCGATATCGCCGACCAGCGTTTCAATTTCTCTCACCCGCCCCACCTGAATCAGATGCTGACCGGTCCGAGGCACTACGCCGGCGCGGAGGGATTGTATGACCGCATCACGGTCTTTGAGTCGGATGGGCGTATTCATGCAGCTAATTTCTCCAAGAGTTCAGGATTTACAGAGATGGGATCATCGCCTTCGATGAATGGAACATCGTGCGCGTCAAAAGCTGCTTCGTTGATGGTCTCCAACGCTCCGTCGAGCATCAACTCCAAGTCGGCAGCGGCGTCACCGAGTTCATCTCGCGCCCATTCGGACCTAGACATCAACAAACGCGCAAGAACTGTGTGTGGCTCGTCCAATCCCAGCAAATTTTCTTTGACAGGAACATCTTCGCTTGGGACTTCAGCGGTTTCATGAGAAGTCTCCTCTTCATTGAAAATGCCAGAAAGGAGTACTGTGACGGCTTCGGTGTCTTTTTGCAGTGCTGCGATACGAGCTACATCGAGCTTGAAACCCGTTCTTTGAGATTTTTCCGCAGATACTCCAACCGGTACTCCGCCCGCCGCCGCCACGTGCACGTCGGTGAAGACGCGCTTCGCATCCACACCGAGTGCCTTGTAAAGCTTCTCCAAGACCTTCACTTCCTCTGGCGACACTGTTCCGTCAGCCTGGGCAACAGTCGCCATGAACGACGCAATTGCATTTTTAGTGTTTGCATCCACTCCGTCGAGTTTGGATCGCAGTGCAGCCAAGGAAGCCGGTGTGATCTGTAGTAAGCGAAGATGCGCCTGAAGTCGAAGGATATGATTAGGCGTCAGGTGCGTCCACGATTGAACTTGGCGATGCAAGTGTTCCAGCTCCTGGGTACAGAAATCGCCGTCAGCATTTGCAACCGTCGATGCGAGCTGGAGTGTCAACAAGGCTGCCTTATATGTAGGAGTCGCGCGAACCGAGACGTCCTCTGCGGATACTGCAAAGAGTACTACGCTTTCGTCAGCTTTCGGTATTTTTGCGCCAGCAAGGATATCTGGCTCTATCCCAATCTGCAGCGACTCCAACGCTTGAGCCAAGGCTAGACTGTTTTCCTTGTTAAGCGCACCTTTAGCACCGATAGCATCCTGCAGCGCTTGGAACGTCATCACCACCCATTCGTTCCCGATACGCTCCCTCAAGGCATTGAGCGTGGAGTGAACGCTTGCAGGCCATAAGGAAACTGGAAGCAGCAGCAGCCCCTCTAAAGCATTACGGCTATCCGGGTTCTTGCCGACAAATCGGCTATAAGAGTCAAGCTCCTTGGTAACCACTTCGACCAAGTTGTTCAGCTTATTCAAGGGAGCAGTAAGAACCGAAACGTCTGGCACCTCGCCAATGTCGGCCACTTGAATCTGGCCACCGAATCCCGAGGACGCAGGAGCATAGGTCAGCTTCAACTTGGTTCGGTTCTTTGCGATGACTATGCCTTGACCGAAGGCTTTTTCGTATTCAATCTCGAATAGCCGATCGAATTCTTCAGCGCAGCGGTACGCTGCGGTTCGTAACGCAGACATTGGATCTAATCGTATCCATGCTAGCGCAAGCTTTGCTGGCACTGGCACCTTATTCAACGCAGCGTGCCCCAGCGCAAATCGCAGAGCGAACGGCAGTTCGCCTGCACGCTCAAATTTGGGCAGTGGAGTTAGATAAGGCTTCTGTTCAAGTTCACCTTGGCTTAGCCACATCAGCAAGGTACTTGCATAGCGCGCGAATGAAGCGGATTGCGCGCCGTATATGCCAATGAGTCGTTCCAGTTCTTTTCTGATGGCCGGCCATTCTGCTCGCAAGGATGGATCCTTGATGCTGTCGACGAGGACCCGGCGTTCGAGTCCGTAGAAGAACAAGAACACAAAGCCAATGTCGGCATCGGAATCCTTCCGTCCACCAGCGAGCCAGTTCAAATACGACCGTCTGGCCTCCGGTGAAATTGTTCCGTAGTCGGGCCAGTAACCCATTTGCCTTTCGGCGTAGTTCCCTCGCTGAGACACCGGCTTTGAAGGATCAATCAAGCAAGGATCGTTTTGGCGATTGCCCGCCACCAGCCTAGTACCGACGTATATCAATCCACCTGGCAGCGATATGCCAGCTACAGTTATGGACTCTCCCAAGGGTATGAACTTGGCTTCGCCATATCCAGGCGGAGCCTTTGGTATCTGATAGGCCGCGGTGGTCTGCTGCGCAGCGCGCTGAACGCTTACAGGTACCTCAGTCGTAGTACTCGTTGACTGACGAGCCTTCGGCATCGGCAACTCCGCAACGTACCGTGATTTCGTCGGCTCGAGGTTTACGACGCCTATTGAAATTTCGACCGACGCGTCCTCCGACTGATGAGGCTTCGGCGTAGTCATCACCGATTTGTGCTGTGATTTCGTAGGAGTCGAAGGTGCGGGTGTCCTCGGAACTGCCTGAGTATCAGATGGCTTCTTCCACTTGGACTGCAAATACACAAAGCCGGCGACGACCGCAGCGAAACCAAGAACAATGAGAACAGGCGTAGGTAGCGAAAACAATCCGAACAGCACTACTACAATGACGCCTCCGACTATCGAGTCAGCTCCACTCTTTTTTTTCTTGGCCATTGCGGCTCCTCGTCCTAACAAAGATGAAAGCTATCCCGCACGCATTGGAAATAGCCATCAGGTAATTTGCCTTTTTGAAGTGAAAAAGGCAACCCTTATTAGAAGCTCGTCACATAGCGGCCACAGCATAAAATTGGAATTAAAGTCTGAGACTATGTCGGCAGAATGCATGTACCCTTTAGGGCGTCCTCGGGCGTGATTATGTGTGAGTATTTCCGACGAAAACAGTCGCGCGCTGGGCGCCAGTGGTGGCGCAAGGTGATCCGGTCTATGCCGCTGCAGACTCCTCCCCTCGAACGCCCCTCCGTATGGCGGGGCTATCATTTGAGGACATAATTACCGCATCAGCTTTGGCGCCAACCATTCAACAATCTTGGATGATGCTTCCGCTACCTCGCTCCGATACGAGTCGGGTTGATCGGCCTCCAAGACGTCGTAAAGAATATCCCGCGCTTTGCCTTGCGCTTTTTCTGCAGCAAACTTTACAGTCGCCAAAGCCTCCGGATTGATCGAAGTGAGGTAATTGTAGACGCTGCGGCGGAGCTCCTTCTCCAGTTCAAACAGCGTTGACCAGAGAGGCAGGAGCTCGGCACCATTCTTCCATACCACCCTTGCCTCGAGGATGGCGGACTCGAGAATATCGCGCTCAGTCACCACGGCATCCCAGCGCTTCTTGTACTCTACCGCTATGCCGTCAAATCTCGCCTTCTCGGCGTCGGATAGTTTGACAGGTCGATCTTTCATCTCGAACCAGATTAGGGGATTTCGCACTCCGTCAATGGCGCTTTGATACTTCGCGACCGCCAGCGCGATCTGACGGGCTAGCGCAAAGTCCTGCTGACCTCGAAACTGACGCTGCCAAGTTGTTAAACCCTTTGTGGCGATAGAGGCCGCATAAACAGCCGCGCCCGCCGTTATTACATCCTTCGACAAAGCCAGATATGTGCACTTCCGCAAACGTCAACATAGATTCCATTTCTCAGCTATTTGCCCCGAGATGCTGTTTCACCTTCTGTAATGCTCTTCTCAATTTTCTTCACAGTGCGCTTAGTTGTCTGACTAAGCGCGACGTTGCTTGAAACGCGCTCAATTAAGTTCCGGTATTGTTGACGACGTTCCGCCTGAGTAAAGTTGCCACGATCAATTAGGTCGAGAGCCTGATCAATGGCGTCGTTCCCGATTGCCTTCTGTTTAAAAAGAGACGTGATGGTCGGGGAATGCATAATCAGAATCCCGAGCGTTATCCAGCCCCACCAAGGCGCCCCGGAAAAGTCGGCAAACTCTATAGATTTAAGCGCTGGAGCGAATAGTCTTGCTGTAAATCCAAGAGTGCAACCAAGTATGACGCCTAAGCCTGTACGAGCAGGATACTTTGTGAAGATAATATCAAGTGCGCGATTGAGGATACGCGAGCCGGAGTCTACGTTGTCCATTAGATACTCACTCCGCCGGGCGTAAAATGCGGCTTCGCGTTGCCTAGCTCCTTCTCCTGTGGAAGCAGTGCTTTTCGAAGGTTTCCATCGCCGTCTGTAAAATCAATGTCATCTGAGTTTTTCACAATGAAATCGATGAGTTCTCGTGCTTCAAAGCTTGTTGTCCCAAATAAACCGTTGCGGATTCTATACTGAACCACGGCCTCCTTTAGCACGAGCAGACCCAACGCTGCGATTGAGACCGTCGCGAACTGAAGTAAGTCAAGATCCGGGAACCTCAAGCTAAGGATTGAGAGTACGGTGGCAGAGGCTAGCAGCGCCAGCTTTACTCCTGAATGTCGCTCCTTAAACCTTCTCAAATAGGTTAGGGAGAGAGCCGCGTCCCTCGCCGCGACGACTCGCTCGGATATGGCTAATCCCATTATCCGAACAGTTGCTGAGGTCACGGATATTTCAATATCGACGATAGAATTTGTTAGTAGATCGGTGAGGATGTTGAGCACAAAATAGCCTGCTACAACCAAAATCAGGACGACAACAGAATAATTGGAATCTTCGCGAAAGACTTTGAAAAGAAACGGCATCACTGCCCCGACTAAGCCCATTGCAATTGAAATGACTGTACGATGAACATGCGGCGAAACAACCTTTGCTAGTTTAGCTAGAAGGCTGAGGTGTTCGTTATCTTGATCGTCCATGGAGTATCGCCTTTCGTAGATGCGAGCCTTTAAAGTTAGCAAGCTGTATGTGACGTCCGCATATGGCTGCGGAACAAATTCGCACTGTAGCTCATCCAACAGTGCCTGTAAGACAAATATTAGTCACTGCACTTTATGGTGCCAGGTCACGTTCCGGCTCCATCCCCACATTACATCTCCCTCAGGTCTCCTGGCGAGTTACATTCTCGCTTTGCCGGGGCTTCGTACGGCGAAACTGTCACTAATTCTGGGGACGTAAAGTAACCTCTATATCCACTGAGCGACCGTCCGCATCGTAATTCGGCGCTCGTGCAATAAATTGACGGGATTCACCTGGAGGAATAGGTTCATCGCACGTGACTTGTGCCGAGAGCTCTGGTCCCGCCGTTGGATTTCGGTACACCCTGCCCGACTTGCAGTTCTGCCCCGCTCCAGTGACCTCTAATTTCATATAGCCGTTAATCTGTGCGGTTGCGACTGCATGGGCAACTATTCGAGCAATCCGCGCAACAGGCGCCGCAGAAATGGCTATTAAATTGGTCTCACCAGTTCCAGACCCTCGAAATGTCATCGGAATGACTTCGGTAATCTTTGCCGCAGGACCGTCGCATCGCACGCCTTCCGATCGCTTTAGTTCTCTGTCTCGCGATTGAGCTTCAAGATTTGCAGCAACCAACTGCTGTTGAAGCAAAGGAATCGAATCCGCGCTCGCTTTCAATTTCGTAAGCTCTTCGCTGCTAACGTGCGTACGCCCTAGCAGAGTCATAAGACCTGCATACGCTGCGAATCCAGACAGGAATGCTCCAAATAGCAGGGACATGAACCAAAACCACGGACTGTCTTTGATAAGCACAAGCGAATCTGATTTCACCATTTTGGCCTCCAAGCGCAGCGCGGAACGGGAACCTAAAGAAGTGGCCGGATACTACCAGCGGTATAGGTAACACTTCCCCAGAATAAGCCTCATAAGTTCTCTCGCGTGCTATACCGCGACGGTCGCACTTGTAACGGCATTCGGCTGAACTATAAGCGCCTGAACTACCGATTTCGCTTGCGTGGTCAAATTTAGAACTTGTACCAACCGAACACCTAACGGGACGTTGGTGCGCGCCCAAATACTACCTGCGTAAGGGGTCGGCATTTCGCCGTCGACACTGACGGCAATTTGGTCATCTGCGTTCGCTTTTGTAATCGTTAGCTGTAGCGCTCCGGTTTGCGCCGCGCTCGCTGCCGCAGTTTTCGATGAGTCGAGAGTTCGCTCTGCGACTTCTTTACCTGCCCTGATCGCATCGGCCAACGCTGCGGTTCCATTATTGAATTCGGCAACCCATTTGTCAGTCTCATCTGATTGGAGCTTCAACGCATCGTCTACGAATTTCTTCGCCAGAGGGAATAGTTGCCCAACATCTGAAGTCTCTAGAGAGCCCGACTTTGACAACATATAGCCGGACCAATCCATCTCAAACCGAGTTGCCAGTGCCTCCATAGGCGTGACTGTGGTTATGTAACGAACCCAACCACTGGACCAGCCAAATACCTTGTCGGCCAGTTGAAGCAATCCTGCAGCTGCGAGCGCAATCACCCCGAACTGAAGTTGCCTCACTCGCTCCGCGGCAGGATCGCCTGCGAGGACCGGCAAAACGGTCCCTGCAAAAAGGAAAGCAAACGTGAAAATTCGAACTAGCAAAGCACTGGCTTTTTTTGCCTTGATACTCTTCCAGTACCATTTTCTGGATTCCTCCACGGTCTCATTGGCATGTTTGTAAATCGCTCCCGCAGCAGCATCCGGTGACTGAGCTGCTTGAGAACTGTAGACCGCCCAGTTTTGCAACTGGCTCGTTGTAATATTCTTTTTGAACATGGTCGTTCCCCCAAAAATGGACTTATCGGTTCTTGTTTTAACTTGGTCGTTTCCCCATCCTAGCTTGCTCAGGTGAAAGCCCGACCGGCTGCACATGTGTCGGGTCCCAGCCGATTTTGATTGGTGCATCCCACTGCTCTGTCAATATTGCCTGGTCTACAGCTTGGATCATCTTCGCCGTTTGAAGACCGAATCGAATACCGGTCATCAGTCCATGCTTTTCAGCCGCGGCCGCTAACCTGATTAGATAAGTAGAACGAGAAGAAAGCGGGAAGTCGTCGTCTAGTAGATCCACGGCTAGCGCTTCTTTGCTTCCGTCTGCTCCAGTGACGTTGTGGAATCCATAACGAAGCTGAGAATGTCCCGAGTTGTAAGCCTTTAATTGGTCTTCAGGTGACCGCCACGCATCTTGAATGCGAGGCCGAAACTTCGCATTTTCGAGGTCAGCGATTACAAATTGCAAGCGACTCGAGAACCACGGAAATAGTTCTAGGAGCCGATTCTGATTGCGCGCAATGCGTTCCTCTTCCGTCATATGCGTCCTTTCAGTTGGCACACAGAAATCTACCAGCGGTTGCTACCTGCGCTGGGGAAAGCTAGCGAAACATTTTGCTCCTTACCACGCCAGAAAATTCTCACCAACTATCACAACGCCATTTACGGCAACAAATAAACAACAGAACTTAGTGAGACGCTTCTTCGAAAAACTGAAGGCACCCCGAGACGAACTGTTGTTTTTTTAAACACTCAGCAAATGAAAGATTCGCGTTCCCAAAGCGAAATGTACGGAAAATTCGATTGGTGACAATTGGATAGTTTTTGATGCAAATGTTGCTTCAGACTTAAAATCGAGGCATAAAATTTTAACAATATCTTGCGCTTTCAATTGCCTCGGTAAGCGCTTCCACTTGGGGTTTGTTATGAAATCAAAAATTGTCTCGAAAAATAAGGGATTCGGCTTTTCTCCCGAATTTGTTCTGGATCCAAGCCAGCCAGTCACCATCGAGTTTTCTGTAGACGCTGGGCTGCTATTGCAAGTGCTAGCCAGTGTGCGCAATAAAGATCACGTGTTTTTGGCGAAGGACAACGACGGTAAGGCCAGGAGTACTGGCAAGGCTGGCAGCATAGCGCAAGTAACATTTGAGATTCAAAAACTGCTTAACCCACGCTACGTATCGTGGAGCATTTGGGCAACCAATCCTGTCCCGCCTGAACAGCGCACCGGCCCCACCAGCTTTACGGTGACAGTTGTAGTACAACAAGGACAACAAAGTGTGACGAACGCTATCAAGGCCACTATCTCGGAAAAGGTTCAAATCATTCCCGTGATTGACGACGGCGTTGCAATCGGAGCGCCACTATGAGCATCTACACCTACTTGAAGGCGTTATTCAGCACCACAGCATTTCTTTGCGCATCGCTCGCAATGGCCCAAACCGAAGTCACCATTGGCAATGAACAATTTGAAGAAGTCGGGAGATGGACTGTGGGAACGGAGATCGTGATTCGTCTCCGTCCTAAGACGTCAACGAACGCAAACAAAGGCACTGCGCCTGTTCCTGTCAATGTGGCAGCGGACACTGCAGTTCCATTGCCCAAAATGCCTGTAAAACTAAAGGAAAAAGCTGAAGTGGCTGAGACCCCTCAGGTACCTAAGGAGGATAAACCTGACACGCCGCCAGGTGGTGGCGGAAGCGTTTTGGCGTCGCTCTCACCGCAACTGAAGAAGGAGCTTTCCGAAACCTTAACCCAGGAAGATGGTAGAAATATAACCGACTCGCCTGGCTTAAGCGCGTTAGGGGTTAACGTTGGAGACATTAACCATCCGGCCACTCCAAAAGATTTTGCGATGGCCTTAGCTAAAGGAACGGACGCATCAGGAAAAGTTAAGGAGGGGGTATCACTTCAGATTGCACCTGCCAGTTTATTTTTCCCGCGAACCTTGCGCGCCGGTGAAGACTATGAGGCCAGTTACCTGACACAAGTGTGGGCCCGGACTTCTGTTGAGTTGGCGACCGCAAAATCTGAGCATAAGCAAATTGGCCAGCAGCTTGCAGGGTCATTGACCTTTGGGATTTTCGATAGGGCGGATCCTAGACTGTACTGGTCATTGCCTGACGCCTGTGCCCGGGATGCGCTTACGGAACTTGGCGAACCTCCAATGCCAGTCAAGCTCATGAATGAGGATCAAGAGAAGCAGTGGACGGAGAAGCAAGCCAAGTATGCATTGAAGGCAAACAACTGTGCTGGGGAGGCCTGGGCCGCCAAAAGCAAAGAGCTATGGAAGGAGCCTCGCTGGTACGCCGGTGCGTCTAAAGCATGGAAGACGGGTGATTCAGAAAAATTACGAGACCTTAAGTCTGGACCTGCAATGATTTGGACTACCTATTCTCAGGGGATGGAGTTCGCCAATACCTCCGCGACGGTTCGAAAGTTATTCGAACTATCGCTATCGAAAAAATGGCACATGCCGGTGCAGGATAGTGACGACGACAGTAAGCTTCATGATGAAGAGCGCACTGATGCCATTGTTCGATTCCGTTTCAGTCGCGACCGCTGGAATGCCTTTGTTGATGCCGGTCTCTCGCGTGTTCGAACTGATGGCGTACTGTCTTCAAATGTTCGAAGGTTCGGTTACGGCGCCCAGTACAGAGTAGACGACAATTTATGGCTTGTGTTGGGCAGTGTCGTCGAACACGGCTATGTAAGCAACGATAGCAAACGCACGCTGCTGAACATGGGTCTCCGATTTGGACAAACCGATAAAGCAGTCTTCCAAGAACCTGGAAATAAGTAGACATCGCAATCGAGGCCTGAAGATCGCGGAGCAGACTTTGCTTCGCGATCTTCGCCTGTGGGAGCTACTTCACCTCTCGTTTTCGCGGCGTTTAGTATGCGGCAAATCTAGCCTTCGTTCTGATAATCGGTAAGGACCTTCAAACCAGGCGCTTTACAGAGCGAGGTTTAGTTGCTGCTGAGCCGAGGACGACGCGCTGCGCCATAACCAAGCATCAAACTCCCGCCTAGGCAGTGCAAGCAAGTCGGCCGCGCAGCAAAAGGACCTTTGCAAAAAATGGTAATCGCTATTTTCGACGCCTACCTTTTTGGCGAAAGTACGAACGTGACGGTCCACAGCGATGGAGTCGATTCCAACGAGACAAGCCATGTAATCGACAGTCTTTGGACCAATGCCGTTGAGGGTTTGCATCGCGCTGCAGAAATTCGCATCCTTCAATGCTGACCGCAAATCTTCAACATCTTCGACCTCCCAGTCCCTCATGAACGAGACTAAGGACTCAAATCGGGTAACCTTCTCGTAATGATTCCAGTTCAGGAACTCGGCAGTCTTGCGCTTTTTTGTCAACTTAACCAATGCTGACACCGTGTCGACCTTTGGATAGGTCTGCAAAATTGCCATCACTCGCGGCCGTACGACGGTTGTGTAATTGAGCCCTGCCTGAAGCACGGAATCGGCAAGCACGCCTCCCATATGATCACAGGTGGCGCGAGGTATTTGCAAACAGGCCAATGCGCCCTCCTCCTTCGCATGGTCTGCAATACGGCGCGCCGCCAGCAGAATTTGGATGGCTGCGTCCTGGTCTAAAACTGCGCTCACACTAACCCTGCCTCTTTCAATGCGTTCAATCGCTCCACGCAGTTCGGGCACGCGCCGCAAGGAAACTGCCCAGACGCTTGGCACGAATAGGTCCGGCCAATCGGGACTCCAAGTGAGACTGCGGAACGTGCCACGTCCGCCTTGGAAGAAAAGCGAAATGGAGAGTGAAAGCGAACAGGACCAATGCTCGATGTGAGTCCATCAAGGTTGTTCATGAAATCTGCCGTGCAGTCAATTTCTTTTGCGTGGTTGCTGTTGATAAAACCAGTATAGACATCGAGGATGCCGATCGTCTGTGCTCGCGCCGCGGCCGCAGCAAAGAACAACATCGTCCGGTAAGGGATATAAAGGTCGTCGTCCTTTACGTCATCGTTCCAGAGATCCGCCTCACAAATCAAGCGGGACTGAGAGCCTCGAAAGATGTCAGAAATATTGTGACGCTCTGGAGGCTGCATACCCGCAGGCAGAACCTCATTAACGCGGTTCCATTCGACGTCCACGCAATGCTGACCGTAGTCGAAAAAGACAGGCAGAACCTCGACGCCTTCTGATGCGAGCTTGTACGCAACGGTCGTCGAATCAAGTCCTCCGGAGGCCAGAAGCAGGGCTTTCTTCATTGTGTTCTCGCCCTCAATTTAGCTAAAACTTGGAAGGTGCCATTCAGGCATTCATCAAGGACCCCGGAGTATACATCACTCCCAGCCATGACCATCGTATTGGGGTTCTCATTGCGAGGATCAAACGTAATGACAGGTTTGCCCAGTGCGATTGCCATCCCGATTTCTACTAACGTACCTGGGTCTCGCCCCAGTGGGACTGCGAAGACTGCATCGCAATCCGTCAAGAGCTGATAGTCCTTTTGAAAAGTATGGGCCAGCTCGGTTTCACGAGCGGGTCGTTCAACTTCTCCATTTTCCAGTATTGGGCGCCGCACCTTGAAGTTGTGATACGCCAGGCTCTCGGCGGCGAGATCAAGCTCGGGCTTGTCGAAATATGAGAAGTCGGGGCCGGCCAAGTAGATGGAAAATTTCTGGCGGTCGTGCCAAGGAAGCGCCACTCCGCCGAGAGCTCGCAAGACGTCTACTGGAAGCCTGAAGCTACGTTGGATATCTCGCTTAAGGTCGTCGGGGTACGTGGTCTGTGAGTATGCCGTAGCTGCCTGGCAGCCGCGCCACGCAGCCTCATGCCAACCCTTTTCGGATAGTCCGACCATAACAGCCGTGTACACGTCGCCAACGCCGACCGAATTTACGGTTTTACCTAACGTCGCCGGTATCTCTTCAACGCTGCCGCTCTGCATGTCGAAAAGCCTGCTCCCTCCTCTGTTCTCCTTCAACAAGAACACTACAGGAGACAGCGTCTTTACTTCGTCAATCAGGTTTTCGACATTGTCGTTCCCGGCCCTAATGAAAAGCTCTGAGGACGTCGAAATGATGACTGCATCCAGGCGCTCACGAAACGCGCGTAGCGACGAAAGGTCGTCGATATCGTACGCAACGTCAAACGTGAACTTTGCGTCAGGTGAGAACAAGGTCAGCAACGCTGTAACATCGAACTTACCTGGGAAGACAACTACCTTCCCGTAGCTGGCGAGGCTTGGCAATTGCTCATTCAATGTAATCTGTTTTCGTTCTCGCAGCAGATCCTCGTAGCCTTGATGCGACACCTCTGTGGCGTCACCAATCACTACAACATTAGGCGCACCGACGACATTACCCAGCCAATGAAATTCCTTGCAGCCGTGAGCTAAGAGGTAGTCTCGTGTGTCATCCACTAGATACTGAGGGCAGAAGGCCGCAACGGAATACTCCAAGCCGGCAGCCCAGAGGCCTCGCGCGGCATGTACGACGCCGCCTAAACGCAGCTTACACAGCGCGCCATTTTGCGGCAGCGTGAAATCAACTACAACCTCGCCGAGAATCAATACCGGAGCTGATTTCTCCATGATCAGTGAGGGGTGAAGTCAACCGAAACAGTGGGAACTGGACCTGCCGACGCCGCCTTGACGAGGCCAACATAGTTGGTTCCGTCAGCAAGACACGCCGCCAAGTAGTTGAACGCATTCGGCAGTGCACCAACTGTCGTGCCGCTGGAGTCTACTGCGAACAATCGACCGCGCAACATAACTGTCAGCACTGAGCCGGGACCAGGAACTCCGCCGCCTGTTTGCATATAGTAGGTGCATTGTGCGACCTCTTCCAAAACACACTCGAAGGATTGTTGGCACCTGTCTACTCCACTCGAACCTCCTCCTCCTTCAGCTCCGGGCGCATCGGGCTTCTTTGAGCCAGAGTAGTCAGTGAAACGGCCAGACCCTGTGCTTCCCATGGCGCTCTCCTTATTTGCTGTATAGGTTGTAAGACTTGATAAGTATTTACTAATTTAATAGCATACACCAAAGGCTCATTTAAGGTTAATTGAGCAACATAACTTTCCTATCAGAAGTAACTTCGTTACGCGGGCTCATTGGCAGTACAGGTCTTCTCAGGTTTGGGCAGCGGAGAATTGGCCCTGTCGAGCACAACAGAAAATATTTGGAACAAGTTATATGACTGAAAGAAATGCTTTCCACGAAACCTATGTACGCGCTGCGGGGGCTGTCGCATTTGTCGCGGTTATTGATGGGAAAGGAGACGAGGGAATTGGGACCGCGTTCCACATCGGGGATGGGATTTTCGTTACGGCCCGACATGTGGTTGACGGAATGACTATAAAAGAAATCGCGACCACGAAGTCAACGCACTTAACAGAAGAGGCTGGTGGCAAGGTAGCCCCGCCGCGTTACTTGAAAATTCTGGATGGGCCTTATTTTGGTCCTGACGGTTTAGACGTCGCAATCTTTAGTGTCGACCTCGGGGAAGTGCCTTTGCCTGCAATCACGGTTAGCGATCACACAGATTATTCTCTTCAAGAGAATGACTTAGTCCTTTCAGACATTCTTGTCATAGGCTACCCGCCGATTCCATTCACGACCATGCCCAGCCAAGTCGTCACCCTAGGACAGATCAGTGCTGTGGTGCGAGTATGGCATTCTCCGGTGCTTCACTTCATCGCTTCAACCATGGCTCGTGGCGGGTTCAGCGGTGGTGTTGTGCTCGACCATTCAGGCGTCGCGCTGGCCTTAGTGACCGAGAGTCTAGGAAAAGATGATATGCCTGTCGAAACTGGCTATATGAGCCTACTGTCGATTGAGCCAGCAGTAGACCTTGCCGTCGAAAAATTTGGGTTCGATATCCATGGGGTGAAGCAAGGCCGTTACAGCGACATCCTCCTGGCAGTGAAGTTCACCGACTCGTCGAGACGTTCACTCAGTTCCTTCATCTTTGACGCAAGCTTATACATCTATGATGACGACCGTGATGTGTTCGTCGAAATTAATTGCGTCGATGAAGTCTTGCTGGCTAACGCAGTCGCAACGTTCCAAGCCATCACTCCGCTGATTCGCCACGACGTCGATGATGGAACGGTTCTATACACACCCACAGAAAATCCATCTGCAGAACTATTGTTTCAGGCCGGCGAGGCTGTCGCCGCATTTTTCACGAATTCCGGCTATAAGAAAATGGTGTCAGACCGCAACCGATGGCAGTTCAAAGACGCATGAAAAGATGGCTGAACCAACGTATCTCAGGATCGCAGCCCTTGGTCACAAGAACTAGTCGGCTTGAACACATAAAACCATCCGCCTTCAAACGGGGCTTCGGGCTAGTGTCGCGGAGCGGGAGCTCTTCGATTGACTCCACCAAAGTGCAAACCTGTCGGAGCCTATCCATCGGAGGTCGACATTCAACAGCCGCCACCTGTCAGTTCTGCCTTACGTTTGTGAAACTGGGCTGCCAAGAACATTCTGTCGTAACGGTCTTTCACGATGGCGATTCGCCGCCAGGAAAAACCGCTGCCGAGCAGCGCTAAGGTTCGGTTCCGCACGATCATGCATAATCGATCACCCCATTAATACCCATATATCTATGCCTTACATCGAAAAATTCGAAATAAAGCCTGCCTTTTGAGGCGTTATATACATACCTCATTGACATTACCGCAGTTATCGCACACATTTAAGGCATTAGCTAGAAAAATAGCCATTCATGCCCTCTTTTCTGGACTTTACACTAGCATCTGACGCTGAGATTGCTCGAACACTGGGCAAACGGTTGGCCGCAGTACGATTGCGCCGCGGCTGGTCTCAAGCAGAGTTGGCCTCCCGCGCCGGTCTAAGCCGCAATGCCGTCCAAACCTTCGAGACCGCAGGAACTTCCACTTTAGGCAGCCTGATAGCTGTGATACGCGCGCTAGGGCTGGAAGGCGAACTCACTGGGCTATTTGTACTTCCAGAACCGATGTCCATCGCTGCCATGGAAATGGAAGCGGAGGGTCAGCGCAAACGCGCACCCCGCACAGCAAAGCAACGCACATGAAGAAGGTCGACGTCAGGTATCAAGGCTGGGGTGAGAACTGGCTTCTCGGCACGCTTGCGGATAACGGCCGGCGCATCCTTTTCGAATACTCTCCGGAAGCACTGGCTCAAGGGCTAGAGCTCTCGCCGTATCGCCTCAAGCTGCAACCCGATGCCTATGGCAACTTTCCGGAGTATCTTGAACATCTACCAGGCCTTATTGCTGACTGCCTGCCCGACGGCTGGGGCATGACTCTGATGAATCGCCTGTTCCACAAACACAACTGGGACACCAGCAATATCTCGCCGCTGACGCGGCTGGGCTTTATCGGGCACCGGACAATGGGTGCTCTGACGTTCGAGCCTAAAATTTCTGCGGATATGGCGCCGACCTGGCTGGATCTTCAGCAACTGGCCCGAGATGCCCAAGTCGTGCTCAATGATGAAGACCCTCGTTCGTTGGAACAGTTGGCCATTTTGGGCGGCTCACCCCATGGCGCCCGCCCTAAGGCACTGGTTCATCGAGACCGAATGTCCGGTCGCATTAGTAGCCACCCCTCGGAATCTTCCTACCCCTTGCTGGTTAAGTTCCACGCGCAGAGCGAAGCGAAAGAAGTCTGTGCAATAGAAGCGGCATATGCCGAACTGGCAAGCCAGTGCGGTCTTGAGATGCCCACTGCCTACTACTTCGATTTGGGACCGAATCTTGCGGGCTTTGGCGTGCATCGTTTTGATATGCATGTGGGTCTTCGGGTACCCGTCCACACCCTGGCGGGATTGCTGCATGCGAATTTCCGTCAACCTCAGATTGACTACAAGACCTTCCTGCGAGCGACGAAGTTTTTGACGAGGGACGTTCGAGAAGTATGGAAAGCCTTCGAGCGCACGGTGTTTAACGTGCTGTTTAACAATCGTGACGACCATATCAAGAATTTCTCATATAGACTCAATCAAGGGGGACAATGGAAACTTGCGCCAGGCTACGACCTCACATTCAACGTCGGCCCTAGTGGTGAGCACTACATGGACGTAGAAGGTGAGGCTCGCAATATTGGCCGAAGCCACCTCTTGGCATTGGCCAAAGGCGCCGACTTGGATGCGGCCGGAGCTGGCCGGATTATTGACCGAATGGCTTCCGTGGTGGACACCCTGCCGCAGGAGTTTCAAAATGGTCCCATCAGCAAAGCGTCTGTGATTCAGCTGACGCATCAAATCAGCGCAAACCGGGACCGACTGATCTGACTGGCCCGAACCACACGTATTCTGTAGACGCAGTTGAAAGCAGGCCCAACGCTAAGTGCTGGGCCTAAAGAGAGCTGTGGGTCTCATATCGCGGCCAAAAGCGAACGCGTCTTAACTCAAAAGCGCCATCGCGCGCTCACATCAAGCTTAGGTGGGACGGAAACTCACTAAATTAAATCCTCATCGCCGAAACCGTTGGGCGACACTTGCCTTGGCAGAATCCGCTCACTTGGGGCTCTGAAACCGCCGAGTCCCACCGCTCCGTCGACACAAGCAAACTCGAAGCATTCTCTGAACCTTGCATAGGTCTGATAGCCTTCCTCGTCGCCCCAGTCGGCCTTTATTTGGCTATCCCATTTCCTAAAATCAGCGGCAAGCTTCCTGCAGACCATTGGCCCATAGTCGAGATCTGGTCCCGACTCAAACAGCTCAGCAAAGTCCAAACCGTTCCTAAGATGTTGAGGAGCGTCTTCTCTCACGTAGTACTTGAGGTGGTCAAGCCAAGCGAAGAAGTGGCAGTAATGGTCGAAGACACGGTACGAAACTTTACGCTCATAAATGTAGTCACCCAACCATTCTGCGAATCCACCGTCTGGTTCGGGATGAAAATCGCCAACAAACCGGTTCTCATAGCAAGCGCCGTCGTCGTCGTATCGGACGAATGGTGAAATTAGACCGTGGAACAGGCGTACGCCTTGTACTGCAGAAATGTAGCTAGCAGCCATAAAATTCCTTGTGATAAATCATTTGAGAGATGAGACCTGGTTGGCAGCCCGTAGAGTTCAAGACTCCACAGGCCACCTGACCGTATAGCGCGATTGAGGGTCCATGATTTAGACAATCCCGTTTTGTTGACGATGACAATCGAACGCTTTCTCATCGCTGGCGGAGTGGTCTTGGCAGCTAGTTCCCCCCAGACGCACATGCGGCAGACGTTCATGTCTGCGCCCTTCTTAGTGGCCCCGAGTTCGTGCTTGCTGTCTGAGGTCGCAAAATTCCACACCTTTTGGGAGTTGTGCGTTTATTTATGATCATTTTTGGTCTACTTCCAAATGTGCGTTTAATTAGGAACGTTTGGGCGTCCGAGAGTAAAACGCACAAAATGTAAGTCTTTGATTGTAAAGAGGCGTCTGTGCGTTTATTTATGACTTTGTGCACTACCAGGGCCGCATATCAGGTCCGCTAATGGACCGCATCGACATGCACATCGAAGTCGGACCAGTCCCAGCCGCTATTCTGGAATCGGACGAAGACGGGGAAGCCTCCGAATACATCTCCCGGCGAGTTGGGGCAGCCTTCAAACGCCAGTTCGCGCGCCAGCACAAGAGCAACCAGCAACTGACGCCGCGGGAAGTCGACCGCTACTGCAAGCCCAACCAGGCAGGCGTTGAAATCCTGCGCCTCGCCATGGCGAAATTCGACTGGTCCGCCCGCTCCTACCATCGGGTGCTGCGTGTCGCCCGCACCATCGCCGATCTGGCCGGAGAAAGAACAGTCGCCCCGCACCACGTCAGCGAGGCCATCCAATTGCGCCGCGGACTGCGACTGGAGTGAGATTCAGGCGCTGAAACGCCGTGCATACAGTTCGCTGAGCCAGTCGACAAACACGCGCACCCGCGGCGACAACTGGCGCCGGTAGGGATATAGCGCTGAGATCTTCATGCCAGGGCTCTCCCATTCGGGCAGCAGCTCGACCAGCCGGCCGTCGTTCAGCTCATGTTCAACGTGGAAGCGCGGCACCTGGACAATGCCGCAGCCGCGCAAGGCGCACAGCACATTGTTTTCAGCATCATTGACGCTGATCCACCCCGGAAGAGAATAGTCTTTCGCAGCCCCATCAACCATCAGGGTAAGCGGATAATCGATTCCGCCGCTGCTGGCAAAGAACTTGACCATCTGGTGTCCGTTCAGCAGTTCATCCGGGTGGCGCGGAGTACCAAAGCGCGCCAGATACTCGGGACTCGCGCACAAGACTTGCGGCATCACCACCAGCGGACGCGCGATCAGGTTCGAATCCCTCAAAGTACCGGCGCGAATCACACAATCCACACCTTCGCGCACCAGGTCGACCAGGCGATCACCACTGCTCACCACCAGTTCGATATTCGGATAACGCGCGCGGAACTCATCGATCACGGGCAGCACGATATGCATGGCGTGGGTACCGCTCATGTCAACGCGCAGCGTGCCGCGCGGGTTCGAGGCCACGTGACGGAAAGACGCTTCGGCATCGTCCAGCTCGCTCAGGACGTGCACACACCGTTCGTAATAGGCCTGGCCATCGTGGGTGGCACGCACTTGCCGCGTGGTACGGTCAAGCAGGCGGACACCGAGGCGCGCTTCCAGGTCCTTGATGGCGTGGGTCGCCGTGGGACGCGGAATATCCAGCATCTCGGCTGCCCGGCTGAAGCTGCCAGTTTCCACGATCCGGGTGAACAAGACTAGCGTGTCGAGCCTGTCCATTGTTAATCCGCATGAAATTTATATGTGCATATTTTCGCATTTATTCACAGACAGATAACAACAATAATCTGTTCCATCAACAACGAAGGAGCAGGAAATGACTGCAGCAACACGAAAAGTCGCGATCGTGACTGGCGCTTCTCGCGGCATTGGCCGGACCATCGCCTCCCGCCTCGCTGACGACGGCTACACGGTTGTCGTGAATTATGCCGGCAACGCAGACGCAGCAGCCAGCGTGGTCGGGGAGATCCGCAGCAAGGGCGGTACGTCCATCGCAGTAAAGGCCGACGTCAGTCAGCCGGCAGAGGTGCAGGGACTGTTTGCGGGTGCCCGCGAAGCATTCGGGCGCATCGATACAGTGGTGGCAAATGGCGGCGTCATGAAGAACGGGCTGATCTCCGCGATGTCAGTCAGCGACTTCGACCAGATCATGACAGTCAATCTGCGCGGCACTTTCCTGCTGATGGCGGAAGCTTCCCGGCACTTGCAAAGCGGCGGCCGCTTCATAGCGCTGTCGACCAGCGTCATCGCGAAGAATGTGCCTACTTACGGTCCCTATATCGCCTCCAAGGCCGGTGTCGAGGGATTGGTCAGAGTGTTTGCCAATGAACTGCGCGGCAGGAATATCACGGTCAACGCCGTCGCGCCTGGACCAGTTGCAACCGAACTCTTCTTCCAAGGGAAAAGCGACGAACAAGTAGCGCAAATCGTCATGCAATCACCGTTGGAGCGCATCGGCCAGCCGCAGGATATTGCCGAAGCGGTTTCTTTCCTGGCTGGACCGCAGGGCAGCTGGATCAACGGCCAGGTCATCCGCTCGAACGGCGGCTTCGCCTGATCGGCAGGCACCCCTTTTACATTTTTCAGGAGAATCCCATGCCATTTGCAAACTTCAAATTCCCGGAAGGTATCATCGACGCGGCGCGCAAGGAAGAGATCATTCACCGCACCACGGCAATGTTTGTCGAGTTCTACGGGGAGGGCGTACGCCCTTATTCGATGGTCCTGGTGGAGGAAGTCGCCGACGGCGGCTGGGGCCGGGCAGACGAAACGCTGACCCTCGCCAAGATGGGCAAGGCGCCGCAATCGTGATGGCCGGAACAGCGCGCTTGCCGCGAGCAGAGTCTGTCGGCTATGCACTGCTGCGCGTGGTCTACGGGCTTGTCGTGCCGGCGCATGGCATCCCTAAGGCCATGCGGATTCCGCATGGTTCGATGGGCGATCCATTCAGCAGTACGGCAAGCCTGATCCACAGCCGGCTCGGGCTTCCCTTCTAATACCCGCTGATCCTCGGCGCGACGGCGGCCTTCTTCGCACTGCGCGGTGGAGATTGCTATTCCGTCGATGGACTTATGCGATACCCTTCCTTGCGCCGCCCTGCTACCATCGCATAATGAACACTAAACGCACTCTTGCGGTAATGGCCGCCGCCGCTATCCTGATGGCCTGCAGTCCGAAGTACGACTGGCGCGATTTCCGAAGTAACGATGCGCCGTTCGCCGTCCTGTTCCCCGGCAAGCCTGCCACGCACACGCGTAATATCAACCTGAATGGCGAGCAGGTGCAAATGACGATGGCTGCCGCTGAAGTCGAAGGCACCCTGTTCGCCGTCGGCAGCGCCGAACTGCCCGACGAAAGCAAGGCGGCCAAGGCCGTGCAGGATATGAAGGCGCAGATGGTGCGCAACGTCGGCGCAAGCAACAGCAAAGAGACCACGAAAGACGGCGCATTCCTGGTCGAAGCGCATGGCGTGCAAAATGGCACCCCCATGCTGCTGCATGCGCGCTTCCAGTCGCAGGGAAAACGGGCGTATCAAGTGGTCGTGATGGGGAAAGAGAAAGATATCAACACCGAGATAGTTGATACCTTCATGAGTTCGTTTAAAGTGAATTAATAGCACCTTGCACGCATGTGCTCTGCATGTGCCTTTTGTCTAGACGTGTTATCGTATTAGCACATCAACAAACTACGGGAAGCGCGCCATGTTGATCAAATTTAATTCAATATCCTCTCCGGAAGTCTTGATGGCTCACGAGCATGTGGAGCGCATCATGGACCTTCTGCAAAAGAGCCCAACGCGTGGCGTAATCACTGCGGCGGAAGCCTCGAATGCCTTGCAATTGCTGGAAAAAGAGGTAGCGCTCAGCAAGCTGCACCCTGAAGTGGACTCCAGTAACGGGCAACATTTGCCAACGCACGCCTTGCCCGACGAAGGCGAAGACGCCGAGATGGCCGAAAGCCAGAAAATCAGCTTCGCCCAGCGCGCATTCCCCCTGTTGGAAATGCTGCGCGCTGCCAAAACCGGCGGCCACGATATTGTCTGGGGTGTTTGATCTCAGCCTGGATTCGACGACAATCAAGTCCCCGTTTGGCAATGGCAGCACACCGCGCGGGTAGCGTAGCTGGATGCGCTGCTGCGCTGAAAAACCCACGGCGCAAAAGCGGGTGGCTGCCACATCGTGGCAGCCACCTGGTTTTATGTCTTGGGTTCAGAAAGCAAAAAACCCACCGGCGCATGCGCCTGGTGGGCTTTTTCAATAACTAGCCTGACGATAACCTACTTTCACACTGGTTGCAGCACTATCATCGGCGCAAAGTCGTTTCACGGTCCTGTTCGGGATGGGAAGGGGTGGGACCGACTTGCTATGGTC
>NZ_JBFREF010000018.1:0-21454 GCF_052114165.1 Pseudoduganella sp. RAF19
CGATCCGGCCCACTGTGCGTGCCACGTCATCCATACGCCGATCCGGCCCACTGTGCGTGCCACGTCATCCATACGCCGATCCGGCCCACTGTGCGTGCCACGTCATCCATACGCCGATCCGGCCCACTGAGCGTGCCACGTCATCCATACGCCGATCCGGCCCTGCGTAGGGCGGATCATTGATCCGCCGTGCGTGCGGAACGGCGGCTTACGCTGCCTGCGCGGCCAGGCGCGCAGCCAGGTCGTTCAGTGCGCCCAGATCGCGTTCGGCGTCGCAATGCTGCCAGCGCGACTTGGCGCCGTCGAAGGCGCTCAGCTGGGCAGCGCCTGCCAGTTTTTCCAGCGGCTGGTTTTCCAGCGCCACCGAAGAGTCCAGCCCATACGCCGTATCCCACAGCTTCTGTGTGAACAGGTAGTAGCCGCCGTTGATGGATGCCGCCTCGATCACCGGACGTGGTGCAAACGCACGCACGCGGCTCTCGCCCTGGCGGATGCCCAGCACGCGGAAGCGCACCGGATAAGTGGTGCCCAGCAAAGTAGCCACCAGCGCCTGGTCGTTGTGGAAGCGCAGCTCCGCGCCCAGGTCCACATCGCTCAGCGTATCCGAATAGGTCAGCGCAAACACCGGCGCATTCAGATAAGGCTTGCAGGCCAGCAGGCGTGCGCCGGTCGGTGCTTGGGCATCGGTCGCCACCAGGCGGATATTGCAGGCGTGGCCAGCCAGGTCCAGCGTGAAGGTATCGACAGAAGCACCGGCCTTCGCGCCCAGCGCGGTCAGTGCCGGCGCAAAGCGCTCGCCTTGCAGGCCGGTGGCCAGCACGAAATCACGCGCGCCATACAGCGCGTAATGCAGCATCACCCAGGCGAACATGGGCTTGCCCTGTACTTCGACCAGGGCCTTGTTCACACGGCCCTGCTGTTCGTTCAACAGGATGCCGCGGCCGCCGCACAGGATGGCGACTGGTACGTTCTGGAAGTCGTTAGTAGCGTTCATCTCAGTTCCACAGTCCCTTGGATTGGGCCAGGCTGCGCACATGCTGCACGGCCTCGGCGGAGCCGACGCAGTAATCGAGCGTCAGCGTGTTGGGCTCCCAGCGCACGGCGATTTCGCAGCCGGCGGCGCGGGCCACGGCCAGTGCACCGGCCACGTCCCACAGCTTGGCGTTGAAGCCATATGCGGCCTGCAGTTTGCCTGCGGCAGCCCAGCAGATGTTCAGTGCCGCCGTACCGCTGCGCAGGCAACCGCGCGTGCTTTCGTTGACGGCTTCAAACAGTTCGTATTGCGCGGCGCTGCCCTTGGCGCTGAAGCTTGCCGCCACCAGCGCCTGTTCGCGCGGACGGTGGGTGTGGCTGAACGGACGGCCATTCAGCAGCGCGCGTTCGCTGTTCAGCGTGAAGTACAGTTCATCCAGCGCCGGTGCGCACACCACGCCCAGTTCGAACTGGCCGTTGTCCAGCAAGCCGGCGGACAGCGCAAACATCGGCAGTCCATGGGCGAAGTTGACGGTGCCGTCGATCGGATCGATCACCCAGCACTGGGCTGGCGTCACACCGCCCGGCACATCGGCTTCTTCCGACACCACCGGCAGACCGGTCACGCCCAGGCTTTTGCTCAGCATCTCGCTGATATCGAGATCGGTCTGCGTGACGATGTCGCGCAGATTGCCCTTGGTGTTCAGCACCTGGGTAGCGCGTGCGGCATCGGCCAGCTTGGACGCCTCCAGCACGGCGGAGACGGCGCTCTTGATCAGCGCACTATGGTCGAGAGTAGTCACTTCTTTTCCTTTGCAAAGTCACGCAGTTCTGCCGTGATGGCGGCCATCTTCTCGCGCAGCATCAGGTCGAGCGGTTCGCCCTGGCGCAGGCCCAGCACATAGCGGTTGAAGCTTGCGGTGTCCATCGATTCGCGCATCATGCCGATGTGATGATCTGGGTCGTGCTTGTCTTCGAACAGCAGCGCGCCCACGATACCTTTCAGCAGGAACTCCGGTAGCACGCCGAGGGTCAGGCACATCTGCGCCGCACCAATCAGGCGGCCATGCAGTTCCAGTTTGCGCAGCGGTTCACGCGCCACGCGCGCCACCGGGTCGAACAGCAGCTGGCAGCGGAAGCGGGACAATTCCTTCTCCGCATACCACTCCAGGAAATCGTGCGGGATATCCCATTGCAGCTTCAGTGCGCGCAGCATTTCCGTCATGGCGCCTTCCACCAGCTGGGCCGCTTTCGGATGCTGCATCGCCTCGTGCACATAGGTGTTGCCCATCAGCGCGCCCAGGTAGGCGGTGATGCAGTGCGGCGTGTTGTGCAGGTAAAGCTTCGGCGTCCACTGGATGCGCAGCAGTTCTTCGCGCGGCAGGAACGTCATGTCGCCGTGCAGGCCGGTCGGGCCTTCTTCGATGAACTGCACGCCGTTCTCGGTGGTGATCGCCAGCGGATCGTCGGCCAGCAGGTTGGCCGGCGCGGTGTTGGACGTGATCACGTCCGGTACGGCGAAGTAGACCTTATCGTGGCCGACCACGCGCTTGGCGTCGTTGACGGTGTCCGGCTCGTTCTCGCACATGATCAGCGGGAAGCTGGAACCCACCAGCGTCTGCGCCGCTTTGATCACATTACGCGGACCGACGGAGAAGAAGCAGGCGATGGCGTCCTTGTGCTCTTCCAGCTTGAAGGTGGCGGGCGTATAAGCCGCCTTCACTGCCACCTTCTTGACCTGGTATTCGTCGCCGTTGACGCGGTAGGTGGTAAAGCCGCCGTGCTGGTTCATGCGATCGACGATGGCCTGGTTACCGTCGATGTAGACGAATTCGTGCTTCGTCTCATCCAGGGTCCACGGCAGGTAGCCGCGGCCAATGGCGCCGGCACCCATGAACAGGATTTTGGTTTTCATATTCTCACTACTCTAGTGGCTTGATAAACATATTGGCGCGGAACTCTTCGCGGTCCAGCAGTGGCAGCAGATCTTCCAGCGGACGCGAAGCCATCGTGCCGTCCGGCTTGATGTAGGAGCCCAGCTTGGGCATCAGATGCTTGCCCGGGTCCACCATGATTTCCACGATCTCTGGTCCCGACGTGGCCAGCATGCCTGCGATGCCGTCACGCACGCCCGCATTGTTCTCGATGACGCGGTAGCCCATGCCGTAAGCATCGGCGATCTTCTTCAGGTTCGGCAACGACACGCCGGATTCATGCGTCGAACCGACATAGCGGTTCTGGAAGTAATTCTCCTGCGTCACGCGGATGGCGTGATAGCCGTCGTTGTTGACGACCACGATCTTGATCGGCAGCTGGTGGTGGACCATGGTCTGCAACTCCTGGATATTGAGCTGGAAACCGCCGTCACCCACCATGGTAATGGCCATCTTGTGGCCCATCGCCACGCTGGCGCCGATGGACGAAGGCATGCCGAAGCCCATGGCCGCCATGCCCTTCGCATGGAATACGCGCTGCTGTGCCTTCGGCTTGAACGCCTGGCCGGACACGGTAAACGCGGTACCGGAGGAACCCAGCGGCACCAGCGCATCGTCCGGCAGCATCTCGCTCAACACGTCGACGAAGTAATACGGTTCGACCCAGTTTTCCGCACCGGCTTCGCCCAACGTTGGGGCGACAGGATAGGAAGACTTGATGCGCTTGCAGTAGTCCAGCCAGTCGGCCGGGGCATCGATGGCCGCCTCCTTTTCCAGCGCAGCGATCAGGGCATCGATCAGCAGCCCGGCATCGACGCGCGAGAAGCGGTCCACTTTCAGGAAAGGCTTCTTGGCTTCGTCTTCATCCAGGTCGACCATGTCCACGAAGGCTTCGCGGCCAAAGGCTTCCACGTTGTAGCCCGTGTGCTGCACGCCAAGGCGCGCGCCGATGGTCAGCATGTAGTCGGCGTTCTGGATGATGAAGTTTGCGTAGCGCGGGCCGTAGGCATTGGCGCGGCCGAAGTACAGCGGGTTCGCTTCCGGCACGATGTCGATGGCGTTCCAGGTGCTCTGTACCGGCACGCGCAGCAGCTCCAGCAGGCGGCGGCCCTTGTCGCGCGCACCGGCCAGCCACACGCCGTGGCCGTACACGATCAGCGGACGCTTGGCAGCGCGCATCTTCTGCAGGATGGATTGCACCAGCTCCGGCGATGGGGCCGGATTCTCATGCGCCAGACCTTCCGCAACCGGATCGAAGCCGCGCAGGGTCGATGGGTCGATCTTGGCGGCCTGCACGTCCAGCGGCAGGTCCAGCCACACCGGACCCGGACGGCCGGAACGCGCCAGATAACAGGCCTTTTCCAGTTCGTAACGAATGTCTTCCGCGCGCTGCACGAAGCGGGCGTACTTGGTGGTCGGCGTGACCACGTCGATGATATTGAACTCCTGGAAGCCGCGCTGGCGCAGGCCGTATGGGCGCTGCGAGAACAGGGTCGATACCTGGCCGGACAGGAACAGCATCGGTACGCTGTCGGTCCAGGCGCCGGCGGTCGCGGTGATCGCGTTGGTGGCGCCGGGGCCGGAGGTGCAGAAGCACACGCCGGTGGTGTTGAGGGTCCGTCCGTAGGCGTAAGCCGCGATGGCGGCAGCCTGTTCGTGATGCATGGCGAAGGGCTGCAGCGTGCTGCTGCCAACGCTATCCAGCAGGTGCATCATGCCGCCGCCGGACAGCAGGAACACATGCTTTGATCCTGTCAGTTCCTGGACGCGCGAGCAGACGTAATCGGAGACTTTGACGAGGTTGGATTGGTCTGTAGTCATAAAGGGGCAGTATACATGGTTGTGCCTCGCTTTTAGGGCGAAGCAGGAAGACTAAAGGCCGCCAATTCGCCTACATCACCGCGCCAAGCTGCCAGGGCACGAACTCGTTCTGCCCATAGCCGTGCTGCTCGCTCTTGGTGCGGATGCCGGAAGCGGTGTCGAGCATCTGGCGGAAGATGCGCTGGCCTACTTCCTCAATGCTGGCGGTGCCGTCGACGATGTCGCCACAATTGATGTCGATATCGTCGGCCTGGCGTTGCCACAGTGCGCTGTTAGTCGACAGCTTCAGCGACGGCGCGGGTGCGCAGCCATACGCCGAGCCGCGGCCCGTGGTGAAGCAAATCAGATTGGCGCCGCCCGCCACCTGGCCGGTAGCGCTGACGGGATCGTAGCCGGGCGTGTCCATGAACACGAAGCCGTGCGCTTTCACCGGCTCTGCATATTCGTAGACGGCCTGCATATTGGTGGTGCCGCCCTTGGCCACCGCACCCAGCGATTTTTCGAGGATGGTGGTAAGGCCGCCCGCCTTATTGCCCGGCGACGGGTTGTTGTTCATATTGCCCTGGTTGAGGCGCACATACTCTTCCCACCAGTGGATGCGGTCGACCAGCTTCTGCCCTACTTCCGGTGATACGGCGCGGCGCGTCAGCAGGTGCTCGGCGCCATACACTTCCGGCGTTTCGCTCAGGATGGCGGTGCCGCCGTGCGCCACCAGCAGGTCCACCGCATAGCCCAACGCAGGGTTGGCGCTGATGCCGGAGTAGCCGTCCGAACCGCCGCACTGCAGGCCGACCGTGATGTGCTCGACGCTGCAAGGCTCGCGCCTGACCGCATTGGCGGAAGGCAGGAAGCCTTTCACCATCTCGATGCCGCGCTCCACCGCTTTTGCCGTGCCGCCGACATCCTGGATATTGAAGGTCTTGAAGGTTTCGCCTTCCTTCAGGCCACCGGCAGCGAGCATGGCGCTGACCTGGTTGGCTTCGCAGCCCAGGCCGATGACGAGGACCGCCGCAAAATTCGGATGGGCGGAATAGCCGTTGATGGTGCGCTGCAGGACTTGCAGGCCAAGACCCTGATCGTCCATGGCACAGCCGGAGCCGTGGCTCAGTGCCACCACGCCGTCGATATTCGGCCAGTCGGCCAGGGCGCCATCGCGCTGGAAGTAGTCGGCTACCGCACGTCCCACGGTGGTGGAGCAGTTCACGCTGGACAGCACGCCGATGTAGTTGCGGGTCGCCACGCGTCCATCCGGACGGCGGATGCCCATGAAGGTTGCTTTCTGCGGCGCCGGTTCGGGCTTCATGTCGGCGCCGAACGCGTAATCACGCTCGAAGTCGCCCATGGTCATGTTCTGGGTGTGCACATGCTCGCCGGCCGCGATGGGGCGGCTGGCAAAGCCGATCACCTGGTTGTAGCGGCGCACCGGCTCGCCTTGCGCGATGTCGTGCCGCGCGACCTTGTGGCCGGCCGGGATCAGGCCACGGATGGCCAGACCATCCACCACCGCCCCGCCCACCACCTGGGTGCGGCAGATGGCAACATCATCATCAGGGTGCAGCAGGATCAGGGGCGATGGCTGGCTCATGGTGCTCAGAAGTTCAGGCCGAGGTAAGCCTCGATGCTGCTGGCCGCGTACTCCAGCATTTCACGCGTCAGGGCCGGCTGCACGCCGATCCAGAAAGTGTTGTTCATGATGTTGTCGGTGTTTTCCAGCGAGCCCACCACGCGGTAAGTCTGATCCTGCATGTAAGGCTGACGGGTCAGATTGCCGGCGAACAGCAGGCGGGTACCGACTTTGCGCTGGTCCAGGTACGTCAGCAGGTCGACGCGGGTGACCGGGCAGTTATCCTTCAGCGTGATCGGGAAGCCGAACCAGGACGGGTCGCTGCCTTCGGTCGCTTCCGGCAGCTGCAGGAACTCCTCGCAGCTCGCCAGGCGTTCGCGCAGGAAGGCGAAGTTGTCCTTGCGGGCCTGGATGAAGGCCGGGGCCTTGTCCAGCTGGGCCAGGGCGCAGGCCGCCTGCATATCGGTGATCTTCAGGTTGTAGCCCGAATGGCTGTAAGTGTATTTGTGGTCGTAGCCTTCCGGCAGGGTGCCCAGCTGCCAGCAGAAGCGCTTGCCGCAGGTGTTGTCCTTGCCTGGTGGGCAGTAACAGTCGCGGCCCCAGTCGCGGAAGCTTTCGGCAATCGCCTTCAGTTCCGGATCGTTCATGAACACGGCGCCGCCCTCACCCATGGTGATGTGGTGGGCCGGGTAGAAGCTCAGGGTGGCGATGTCGCCGAAGGTGCCGCACATCTGGCCACGGTAGGTCGAGCCCAGCGCGTCGCAGCAGTCTTCCACCAGCCACAGATTGTGTTTCTTGCAAATGGCCTTGACCGCGTCCAGATTGAACGGGTTGCCCAGCGAGTGAGCCAGCATGATGGCCTTGGTCTTCGGCGTGATGGCCGCTTCGATCAGGCTGGCGTCGATATTGTGGGTGCGGCGGTCCACGTCCACAAAGACGGGTACGGCGCCGAACTGCAGGATGGGATTGACCGTGGTCGGGAAGCCCGCTGCCACGCCGATCACTTCGTCACCCTTCTTGATGGCACGGTCGCCCAGCTTCGGCGAGGTCAGCGTGCTGAAGGCCACCAGGTTGGCGGAGGAACCGGAGTTGACGGTAATGCAGTAATTGACGCCGATAAATTTGGCCAGGCGTTGTTCGAACTCGGTGTTGAAGCGGCCCGTGGTCAGCCAGCCATCCAGCGAGGCTTCGACCATATTCTTCAGCTCAGCAGCATCGAGCAGCTTGCCGGAAGGCGGGACAGGGGTAACACCGGGGAAGAAGGCTTGGGGTGCCAGGCTCAGCGCGGCAAATTGTTCGACCAGTTCGGCGATTTGTTGGCGCAGGGCTTGAGTGGCAGAGTTTTCCATAGACGATTCGAATCTGAAAGGAAGGCGGCCGGTCTGGCTGCCGGGAGGCGCTCCGCAGTATGTTATGCAAAGGGTGGCCCGTCAAGACGACATCTTACCCTCAGAAGTACCCGGGAGCAAAAAACCACAGCGGAACGCCCATGCTGTAATCAAGCTGACAAAAGCCCTTCACTCCACTCTATCGTAGAGGGCATTCTCCTGCCATACTGCTGGCTCGATGGCCGCCCCGCAGCAAGGGCGGACGCAACCTTGTCGAGCTAACCACTGCTGAAAGATTTATGGCCAATCCTACAAGTAACGGCGCCGAACTGGCCGCCGCCACCGAACGCGCAATGCGGCTTGCGGCACAAGGCTCGCTGCAATTGATCGAGCTGATGCAAGTGGGCGAGAACCTGACCCAAGCCGGCCAGCGCGACGTCGCCATCACTCTGTATCGTACCTGGCTCGCCGGCGCCCCTTCCCCCTTCGCCTATGCCGCCAATTTCAACCTGGCGGTGATGCTGGGCGATACGGGCGATACCGCCGGCGCGGAAGCGGCCTACCGCGTAGCCCTGGCCCAGCACCCGCGCTTCTCGGAAGGCTGGCTGAACCTCGGTACGTTGCTGGAGCGCTTGCAGCGCCCTGCAGAATCGCTGGACTCCTGGCGCAAGATCCTCGAATACGCCAATCCGCAAGTCGAAGCGGAACGCACCCACCTGATCTCAGCCCTGAACAATCTGGGCCGCCTGATGGAAATCCAGAAGGACTTCGTGTCGGCGGAAGACATGCTGACCCGCAGCCTGGCCTTAAATCCCAAGCAGACCAACGTCATCACGCACTGGGTGCATCTGCGCCAGAAGCAGTGCAAGTGGCCGGTGTACAGCCAGGACGCCAGCGGCGTGCCGGTGCCGGAACTGATGGCCGCCACCTCGGCCCTCGCCATGCTGAGCGCATCGGGCGATCCGGAACAGCAGCTGGCCGCGTCGCGCCGCTTCATCGAAGAGAAGGTCCTGACCAATGTGCAGCCGCTGACCGGCCCCGTGGGCTATGGTCATGACCGCCTGCGCATCGGCTATCTGTCGTCCGACTTCTGCTCGCACGCCGTATCGATTCTGACCGCCGAGCTGTATGGCCTGCACGACCGCAATAAGGTCGAGGTGTATGGCTTCGACTGGAGCCGCGAGGATGGCTCGCCGCTGCGCGCCCGTGTGCTGGCAGGCTTCGATCACCATGTACGCATCCATACCCTGACTGACGAAGCGGCGGCACAGCTGATCCGCTCGCACGAGATTGACATCCTGGTCGACCTGCATGGTCTGACCCTGGGTGCGCGCCCCAATATTCTGTCCTACCGCCCAGCCCCGGTTCAGGCGACCTGGCTCGGCCTGCCCGGCACCACGGCCCACCCTCAGATCGACTACGTGATCGCGGACCCCTTCGTGCTGCCGCCGGAGCTGGAACCTTACTTCACCGAGAAGCCGCTGCACATGCCGCGCTGCTTCCAGATCAACGACCGCCAGCGCCTGGTCGGCGAAGCGCCAACCCGCGCCGCCAACAGCCTGCCGGAAGACGCCTATGTCTACTGCGCCTTCAACAACAACTTCAAGTTTACGCCCGAGGTCTTCGCGACCTGGATGAACATTTTGAAGCGCGTGCCGAACAGCTTGCTGTGGATGGTGTCGGACAATGAGCAGGTGCGCACCAATCTGCAACGCAATGCCGAACTGGCGGGCGTAGACAAGAACCGCCTGGTGTTTGCAGGCCGTGTCGTTCCGGCCGAATACCTGGCGCGCTACAAGGTCGCCGACCTGTTCCTGGACACCATTCCTTTCAACGGCGGCACCACCGCCAGCGATGCGCTGTGGGCCGGCTTGCCGGTGCTGACCATCGCCGGCCGCACCTTCTCCTCGCGCATGGCAGGCAGTCTCCTGAAGGCGGTCGACCTGCCGGACCTGATCGCCTACGACCTGGCCGAATACGAAGAGAAGGCGGTGGCGCTGGGCCTGGACCGCGCCCGCTCTGCCGCGCTGAAGAAGCATCTGGAAGATAACAAGATGTCTTGCGCGCTGTTCGACAGCGCCCAGTTCGTGCGCGACCTGGAGAACGTCTATCAGAAAGTTGCGCTGAAAGGCGATGCGGGCCTGAAGGCTCCGCCAGGCTTCGAGCGCCGCAAGATCGACCCCAAGATGCCGATGGTGTCCATCCTGATGCCGACCCATAATCGTCCGGACTACGGCGAACTGGCGTTGAAATCCATTCTGGCCCAGAGCTGGCCGAATATGGAAATCGTCATCAGCGACAACAGCACCGACGAACGCACGCGCGAACGTTTTGCGCCGTATATCGCCACGCATCCGAACATCCGCTACCTGCGCGCGCCAGGCCTGAAGCCGCTGGATAACTTCCTGAACTGCTTCAACTCGTCGAGCGGCGAATTCGTGAACTATCTGATGGATGATGACCTCTACCATCCGGACAAGATCGCGAAGATGATGACGTATATGCTGACCCAGCCGAATATCGGCCTGGTCACCTCCTTCCGCCAGCTGATCGACGGTGACGGCAACTTCATCCCGCAGCTGAGCGGCACCGAGCGCATGTTCCCGACGGAGACGCTGATCGGCGGCACTTCCTTCGGCGACATGATGCTGACCAATGGCCAGAACCTGATCGGCGAGCCGACCACCGCCCTGTTCCGCCGCAGCGCCATCGGCCCGCATTTCGGCATGTACCTGGGACGCCAGTACAACACGCTGTCGGATCTGGCGACCTGGCTGTCTGCCCTGTCGCACACCGATTGCGTCTATCTGCCGGAAGCCCTGAGCTACTTCCGCATCCACGGCGGCCAGGACCAGCAGAAGAACAACAAGGTGAAGATCGAAGCCAACGTGGAATGGCTGCAGCTGCTGTGCGACTCGCACCAGAACGGCACCTTCATGAAGAACCGCACTCTGGTGCACGAGATGCTGACGAATAAGCTGATCAACATGATCTTCTTCATGTCGTCCGTCCACGAGGAAATCAAGGATGGTGTGTACCCGCTGGAGAAAATCCAGTCGGTGATCCGCCAGGCCACTTCCATCCTGCTCGCCAAATAACAAGAGAGGCATCCCATGCAAGATCAGCACGACGGCAGCACCCTGCGCGACTTCTTCGAAAACAAGGAACACCGCCTGATCCACAAATGGCTGGGCTATTTCGAAGTCTACGAGCGCCATTTCGCCAGGTTCCGCAACAAGCCCATCACCCTGATGGAATTTGGCGTGCTGCATGGCGGTTCGCTGCAAATGTGGAAATGGTATTTCGGCGAGCAGGCCCAGATCCATGGCGTGGACATCAACCCGCGTTGTGCGGAACTGGCCGAAGACCGCGTGACCATCCACATCGCCGACCAGGAAGACCGCAATTCGCTGCGCAAGCTGACCCAGACCATTCCCCAGTGCGACATCATCATCGATGACGGCGGCCACACCATGCTGCAGCAGAAGCACACTTTCGAGGAACTGTGGGGCCACCTGAAGGAAGGCGGCGTCTACCTGTGCGAAGACCTGAGCACCAGCTACTGGAAAGAGTTCGGCGGCGGCTACCGGAATCCGGACAGCTTCATCGAATACACCAAGAACTTCATCGACAGCCTGAATGCCTGGTGGAGCCACGAGGATCATTACAATCCCGATCCGCTGACGCTCAGCGCCTTCAGCGTGCACTTCTACGGCGGCATCGTGGTGCTGGAAAAGCGGGCCATGACGGTGCCGGAAGCGCGCATGCGCGGCACGCCATCCTTCCCGCTGACGGCGGGTGAGCAGAAATCGTATGACCGCGGCCGCTGATCTCAAGAACTATATGGATATTCATTCGATTCCAGTCATCTCCGTTTCCTACAACTCCGCGGAGCTGATCGAAGACTTGCTGAGCACTTTCCGTGCACATTACCGCAATCCCGTCACGATTATCGACGGCTCCAGCGAAGAGCATTGGCGCGGTATTGAGGCTGTGTGCAGCAAGTATCCGGATGTGAAGTTCATTCACTTCGACTACAACATCCACCACGGTCCCGGCATGGCCTGGGCCTTCCAGCACCTGGAACTGAAAGGGCCGGTGCTGGTGCTGGATTCGGACATCCAGGTGATGAAAGGCGGCTTCCTGGAAGACATGCTGTCGCACCTGACGCCGGAGATGTACGGCGTGGGCTACGTCAACCATGTGAACGAAGGCGGCTTCGACGTCGATTACGAGGAAGGCGCGATCCGCTACCTGCACCCCGCCTGCATGCTGGTCAACATCGACGTGCTGCGCCAGTGGCCGATGCCGACCCGCCACGGTGCGCCGAATACGGAACCGATGGTGGCCCTGCACCGCGCGGGCAAGGACAATCTGGTCAAGGGCCTGGACTGGCTGCGCGACGACTTCCACAACAAGCAGCCCCTGACCTATCTGCGCCATGACTGGCAGGGTACGGTGAAACGTACCGGCGGCTACCATCTGGAAGCGTGGGAGGCGCGCACCCGCGAAGCGAGCGTGGTGCGCATGCTGACACAAACCCTGATGCCGCAAGGCGCCACGCGTATCGTGGAAATCGGCGCCAACGATGGTGCACTGGCACGCGCCATCAAGGAAGCATCGCCGTCAACGCATTACACGGCGATCGAGATCAATCCGGACCTGGCGAATCAGGCGCGCGGCGCCTGCGACGTAGTGCTGACGCACGACGTAGACGCGCTGGGCGACGATTTCTTCCGCGGTTTCGTGGATACCCAATGCTGGGTGCTCGACCGTGCGCTGGAACGCCTGCGCAGCCCGGAGCTGCTGCTGCAGCGCATCCGCAAGGTGATCGGCAAGGATGGCAGCGTTGTGGCGGTGGTCCCGAACATGCAGCACTGGAGCATCCAGGCCAAGCTGGCCCTGGGCGACCTGCGCTACGAGGATGGCGGCCTGCTGGACCGCAGCCATCTGCGCTGGTTCACGCGCGGCACCATGTTCGAGCTGTTCCAGAAGTGCGGCTTCACCGTGGCCGGCGGCATGCCGGTGATTCATGAGAAGCTGGAGAATCCGAATGTGCTGGACGCGCTGCGCCAGCTGGCGTCCAGCGTAGGCGCGGACCCGCAGCTGGCGGTGGACGACGCGCAGGCCGTAGCCTATGTGATCCGCGCCGTCCCCAAATAAGCGGGCGCCGGGTCGGCGGATCGATGATCCGCCCTACGCACTCGTAGGGCGGGTCATTGACCCGCCATTCTCAGGCGGCAGGAGCGGCTGGCGGCGGCACGGCCACCTTCTGCATGATCACGAACAGGTGCGAACCACGCACCTCGTGCTGGCGGATGGCAAACGCGCCCTTGAAGCCATACATGGCAGCCCAGCGGTTCACGTTGTCGAAATAAGCCAGGAAAGTTTTGTCCGTGATGATGTTCACGTGGGTCGGATCCATGAAGGCTTCCGGGTTCGGATAGACCGGCGTGGACGACACGAAGAAGCCATCCATCTTCATCACGCGCCACACTTCGTTCATGAACTCGACGAAGGAATTGCGGCGGTGCGGCGCGTACACCACGCGCGGAATGTGCTCGATGAAGTCGTAAGCGCTGACGAATTCGAAGGTGTCGTCTTCAAACGGAATCGGCTCGATCGCCAGGTCGGCCTTGCGGATATTGGGACCCAGGCCTTCCGCGATATCGACGCCATACAGTTCGTCTGCATTGAAAGGGTTGCGCGGCTTGCTACCGCAACCCATGTCCAGTGATTTGGTTGGCATTGCTTGTGTCTCCTCAGGGTTCCCGGATCGATTCATTCATTGCTTTGGTCAGAGGCCACAGCAGATACGACATCACCGAACGTTTGCCGACGACGATTTCGCCGCTCAGCGTCATGCCCGGCAGCAGGCGCTGGCCGGGTTCCATTTTCTTCAGATTCTGGTTGGGGATCGCGATGCGGCTCAGGTAGTAGGCATTGGTGCCTGCACCTGGCGTGACTTGCTCGCGCTTGAAGGCGTCCTGGCTGACGAAGCGCACCTTGCCGTCCAGCGAGCCATGCTTCTGGAAGGGGAAGGCGTCCAGCTTCACGTGGGCCTTGTCGCCTACCTTGATATTGCCGATGTCCAGCGAGTCGATTTCCACTTCGGCCTCCAGCTGGGTGCCCAATGGCACCAGCACGAACATCTGCTCCGCTTCCTTCACTACGCTGCCGGGCGACAGCTTGCCCACTTCCAGCACCACCGCGTCGGCCGGCGATTCCAGCTGCACCAGCCGGTGGCGCTTGTCGGCCTTGGCCAGCTGCTCGGCAATGGAGTCGCGCTCGCGCGTGGCGCTCAGCAGGTCTTCCATCGATTTCTGGCGCCAGTTCTTGGTGAAGGCGGCGCGCTCCGCTTCGGCGCCGGCCAGCTCACGTGCCAGCTCGGTATCCTTGTTGCGGCCCATGGTCAGGCTGCGCTCCACTTCCAGGCGGCGGTCGCGCGCTTCCAGCAGCTGCATCTTGGCGCCGAAGTTCTCGGCCACCAGCTTTTCCTGCATCGCTTCGATTTCGCTCAGGGATTTCAGGCGCTGCGCCAGCACCACCTGGTCGCGCTTATTGGTTTCCACGCTGGCCTTCAGGCGCTCGATGTTTTCGTCCATGCGGCGCTTCTGGGCATCGTAGTTGGCCTGGCGCTCGGTGGAGAGCTGAGCCTGCAGGATATCGTCGGCATCCTTCAGCCTTGGCGCGGTGCCCGGCTTGCCGGACAGTTCGGAGCGCAGGCTGTCGGCTTGCGTGTCCAGACTGCGCAGGCGGGTACGCAATTGGGCTTCGTCGGCCTGTGTGAAGGTCGGATCAAGGGTGGCCAGCACCTGGCCTTTCTTCACCACCTGGCCCTGGGTGACCAGCACCTTCTGCACGATGGAAGTTTCCAGTGGCTGCACCACGATGTTCGAATCCGGCGTCACCAGGCGGCCGTGGGCCTGCACGATGGTTTCCACCTGCGAGAACGACGCCCACAGGATGAAGGTGACGAAGGCCAGGGCCAGCACGTGCAAAGTCATACGCACATAGCGCGGCAGAGGCGTACGCTCGATGGCGTCGGCGTCCGGCAGGAATTCGATTTCGGTCTGCTCGTCCCTGTTGCGGCGGCGGCGCTCGGTCACAGGTGGCTTGTTTGCTGGTTCCATAGGTGCTGATAAGTGTCGCTGCGGGTGAGCAGTTCTTCGTGGCGGCCCTGGTCAACCAGGCGGCCGCGCTGCATCACGAGAATCGAGTCGGCGTTGACGAGGGTGGACAGACGGTGCGAAATCATCACCACGGTGCGGCCCACGGCAATCTTCGACAGGTTACGGATGAAGATCGCTTCGCTCTCAGGGTCGAGTGCGGACGCGGCTTCATCCAGGATCAGGATACGCGGCTTGGCCAGCAGCGAGCGCGCAATCGACAGGCGCTGTTTCTGGCCGCCGGACAGATTGGATGCATTCTCTTCCAGCAAGGTGTCATAGCCCATCGGCATGCGCTCAATGAACTCGTCCGCCCCCGCCGCTGCTGCCGCTTCCGCGATTTCTTCAAAGGTGGCATCCGGCTTGGTCACGATCAGGTTCTCGCGGATGGTGCCGCGGAACAGGAAGTTCTCCTGCAGGACCACGCCAATCTGGCGGCGCAGGTGCGACAGTTCGATCTCGCGCGCATCCATGCCGTCAAAGCGCACGATGCCTTCCTGGATGTTGTACAAGCCCTGGATCACCTTGGTCAGCGTGGTCTTGCCGGAGCCGCTGCGGCCCACGATGCCGACCACGGTGCCCGGCGTAATGGTGAAGGCGGTGCGGTCCAGCGCATTGGTCTGGCCGCCCGGATAGCGGAAGGTCACGTCCTCGAACTTGATCTCGCCGTTCAGGATCGGACGCAGGCCGCCTGCACCGGCACGGCCTTCCGGCGCACGGTTCATCACTTCGCCCATCATCTTCACGGACAGCGCGGTTTCCTGGTACTCGTTGACCAGGCCCACGATGGAAATCAGCGGCTGGGTCACGCGCTGCGACAGCATCTGGAAGGCGATCAGGGCGCCGATGGACAGGGTCTGGTCGAACACGTCCTGCGCGCCCACCACGATCAGCGTCACCGGCAGCATCTTGCCGAGGAAGTCCGTTACAGCATTGCCGGTGATGGAGATCTGGCCCACGCGGAAGTGCATGGTGATCGCTTCAGCCGAGCGCTGGTCCCAGTTGCGGCGCTGCGCCGGTTCGATGGCCAGGGCCTTTACCGTACGCATGCCGTGGATGGTTTCCACCAGCATGGCCTGGCGCTGGCCTTCCGCCGTGTACAGTGCGTTCAGGCGGCGCTGGAAGGTCGGTACCATCAGCATCACCACCGTCGCGATCAGGCCCGCAAACAACAGCACGATCATGGCCAGCTTGAAGGAGTACGCGAACAGGATAGGCAGGAAGACGAACAGCGACAGCAGGTCCAGGCCCGTGAAGAACAGGCGGCCGGTGAGGAAGCTGCGGATGCGCTCCAGCTGCTGCATGTGGCGCGTGATCACACCAGCGGTGGTGGTCTCGAAATAGTCGATCGGCAGGGACAGCAGATGGCTGAAGGCCCGCCGCGTCAGGCGCATGTCGATCTTGTTGGATGCGGCCAAGGTCAGCACCTGGCGCAGATAGCCGAAGGTGCAGTCGAAGATCAGGGCCATCACAATACCGCCCGCCAGCACCCACAGGGTGGAAATGCTCTGGTGGGTCAGCACCTTGTCGATCACCAGCTGGAAGAAGATGGGCGAGGCCAGCGCCAGCAAGTGCATGGCAATGGCGGCGATAAAGATGTCGCGGAAGGCGGCCTTCTGCTTCAGGATTTCAGGAATGAACCAGCGCAGGCCAAACGGCTGGTTGGGATCATTCAGTTTGTGCTGGCGTTTGACGAACAGTACCTCGCCGCTCCAGCGCGAGGTGAAGGACGCGCGGTCCACCATCACTACCCCGGAGCCTTCCGCCATCGGGTTCAGCACGGCCACCTGTCCCTCGCCCTCGGTGCGGGCGCCTACAACGATGATAGTGTTGCCGTCGTTCAGGCGCGCCATCAGGGGGAACACGCCTTGCTGCGCCAGCAGGCCTTCCCAGCTCAGCTTGTCCGCCTTGGCTTTCAGGCCGATGTCGGCCGCGATACGCAGCAGCACGCCGCTGCCCGGTTCCGCACTCCCCAAGGCATAGTCGTCGATCAGGCGCTCGGGGTTGATCTGCAGGCCATGGTGCTGCGCGATGGCAGTCAGGCACTGGATGGCGGTATGGGGAAATTTTTGGTGCATGCTCTCGTTGGACGAAGGATTCGCCTGTGGATTGTAGCGCAGGCTCAGCAGACCCGGCGGCCTTTTTAAGGCGTAAAAAAAGCGGCAAGACGGGTTGTCTTGCCGCTTTTGATGCAGGACGGCATGCCGTCCTGCTATTCCCGATTACTTCTGTGGGCTGGCCAGGAAGCCGCTGCTGCCTTGCTGTTGCAGGGCCTTCAGACGCAGCTTGCTGTCGTCGGTGTTGGCCATGTCAGCAGCGATGCTCAGCTTGCCGTTCGCGTCGTAACCCTTCATCGCGTCAGCCATCTGAGCCACATTGGCAGCAACGTTGCCGCTGTTGAAGGCCAGATTGCCTGCCGGAGCAGCCGGAGTTGCGCTGCTGTCGAAGGACGAGATCGCGGCTGCCAGGCTGGAGGCGCTGGCTGGCTTGCTGACCTGGAACCAGACGTCGGCGGCTTCATGCGTCTTGCCGTCGCCGGTCTCGAAGGTCGAGGTCTGGCCGCTGAAGTTGCCGTTGGAGACCGCAGTACCATTCTTCACGTCGAGGTTCAGCTTGGTAATGTTGAGGTCCGCCAGGGTCTTCAGCTCGTCGGACTGGCTGATGCCGTCCGCGTTGCCATCCACCCACACTTTCAGGCTGCCGAAGTCCTTGTCGGCTGCGGTGATCATGCCGTCGCCGTTGGTGTCCAGCTCAGCCATTGCCTGGTAGCCACTTGCAGCCTTCTGGCCATTTGCCAGCGTGGTGCCGGAGCCGAACAGTTCGGAACCATCGTTGATGATGCCGTCGCCGTTGCGGTCCATGACCAGCAGGCCGTCGCCGCCGCCAACCCAGCCGGTGTTCAGCTTCTCGCCGTTGCCCAGCAGGTCGAACTGCACGCCCTGGTTGATGCTCACGGTCTGGATGCCGTTGTTGTTCAGATCCAGCACGATCGGGGTCAGGCTCTGCAGGCTGCTTGCCTTCGAACCCATCGCAGTGATCTGGTCAGTGGTCAACGCGTGGATCTGAACCGTGGTCAGGGCATGGATCTGAGACGTGGTCAGGTTTTTCGCCTGATCCGTGGTCAAGCTATGAACCTGGGCCGTGGTCAGGGCCGCGATCGTTGCGGTACGCACTGCTGCCAGATCTGCAGTTTCCATCGCAGTCAGGGACGCGGTGCTCAGCGCCTGGATCTGCTTGGTGCCAATCGAGTTCGCCTGGGCGGTGCTCAGTGCCACGATCTGATCGGTGGTCAGCGCGCTCAGCTGCTGAGTGCTCAGGGCCGCGATCTGCGAAGTCTTCAAGTTGGAGAAGTCGCTGGTCTCGATTGCCTGGATGTCGTTGGTGGACAGCGACACCAGCTGACCGGTGGTCAGGGCGCCGAGCTGATCGCTGTTCATGGCGACGATCTGGTCGGTGGTCAGAGCATTCAGAGCAGCGGTGGTCATCGCCACAAACTGCGCGGTGCCCAGGGCGCCGATCTGGTCGGTGGTCAGACCTACAACCTGCGCTGCTTTCAGGGCGGCGATGGCCGAAGTCTTCAGCGCGCTGATGTCAGCGGTTTCAATCGCACCGATCGAGTTGCTGCCCAGAGCGCTTACCTGTGCCGAGCTCAGTACACCGATCTGGGTCGAGGTCAGGGCCACGATCTGGTCGGTGGTCAGGCCGTTTGCCACCTGGCTGGTGGTCAGCACAGCGATGTCGCCGGTGCTCAGGTTCTTCACCTGGTCCGTGGTCAGCGCAGCAACCTGGGCGGTGCCCATCGCAACAATCGCAGCCGTCTTCAGGGCCACCAGGTCGGCGGTCTCGAGTGCAGCGATAGCGTTGGTGCTCAGCGCAGCCACCTGGTTGGTGTTCAGGGCGGCAGCCTGCTGGGTGCTCAGTGCCACAACCTGGTCGGTCGTCAGCGCCTTGGCCTGGTTAGCGGTCAGGGCGGCGATCGACGAAGTCTTCAGGTTAGCGAAGTCCGCGGTCTCCAGAGCAGCGATGTTGTTGGTGCTCATCGCAGCCACTTGCTGGCTCGACAGCGCGCCAGCCTGGTTCGAGGTCAGGGCAACGATCTGGTCGGTGCTCAGGCCAACAGACAGGGCAGCAGTGCTGAGGGCGACAACCTGGTTGGTCGACAGGGCGCCGATCTGGTCGGTCGTCAGGCCGGCCATCTGGCTGGTCTTCAGGGCAGCCACAGCCTGGGTCGTCAGGCCGGCGATGTCCTGAGTCTCGATTGCAGCGATGTCGTTCGAGGACAGGGCGCCGATCTGAGCGGTGGACATCACAGCGATCTGGTTCGACGTCAGGGCAACCACTGCATCCGTGGACAGACCGGAGATGCCGTTAGTGCTCAGGGCAGCGATGGAACCGGTGGCCAGGTTCTTCACCTGGTCGGTGGTCAGTGCAGCAACCTGTGCCGAACCCAGAGCAGCAATGGTGCTGGTCTTGATCGCGTTCAGGTCTTGCGTCTGCAGGGCCGCTACGCCATCGGTGGTCAGGGCAGCAAACTGGCTGCTCGACAGGACGTTGGCCTGCTGAGTGCTCAGAGCAACTACCTGGTCGGTGGTCAGAGCTTTCACCTGGCCGGTGGTCAGGGCGGCAATCGCAGCAGTCTTCAGGTTAGCGAAGTCCGCAGTTTCCAGCGCAGCGATATTGTTGGTGCTCAGGGCCACAACCTGCTGGCTCGACAGCGCGCCAGCCTGGTTCGAGGTCAGGGCCACGATCTGGTCGGTGCTCAGGCCAGTGGACATCGCGGCGGTGCTGAAGGCCACAACCTGGTTGGTGCCCAAGGCGCCGATCTGGTCGGTCGTCAGGCCAGCCAACTGCTGGGACTTCAGGGATGCCATCACCTGAGACGTCAGGCCAACGATGTCCTGGGTCTCGATTGCGCCGATTGCAGCGGAGGTCAGCGCACCGAACTGGCCGGTCGACATCACAGCGAACTGGCTCGAGGTCAAGGCCACCATCGAGTCGGTGGACAGGCCGGAGATGCCGTTGGTGCTCAGGGCAGCGATGGAGGCGGTCGCCAGGTTCTTCACCTGGTCGGTGGTCAGTGCCGACACTTGTGCCGAACCCAGAGCAGCGATGGTGCTGGTCTTGATCGCGTTCAGGTCTTGCGTCTGCAGGGCCGCTACGCCATCGGTGGTCAGGGCAGCGAACTGGCTGCTCGACAGCACGTTCGCCTGCTGGGTGCTCAGAGCAACAACCTGGTCGGTGGTCAGTGCCTTCACCTGGTTGGTCGACAGGGCAGCGATTGCCGAAGTCTTCAGGTTAGCGAAGTCAGCGGTTTCCAGAGCAGCGATGTTGTTGGTCGACAGGGCGACTACCTGGGCGCTGGACAGCGCGCCAGCCTGGTTCGAGGTCAGAGCCACGATCTGGTCGGTGCTCAGGCCGGTCGCCATGGCGGCGGTACCGAAGGCCGCTACCTGGTTGGTCGACAGCGCGCCGATCTGGTCAGTGGTCAGGCCTGGCAGCTGGTTCGACTTCAGGGAAGCGATTGCAGCGGTGGACAGGCCAGCCAGATCCTGGGTCTCGATCGCGCCGATGGCGTTCGAGGACAGGGCGCCAACTTGTGCGGTCGACAGTACAGCGATCTGGTTCGAGGTCAGGGCGACCACAGCGTCGGTCGACAGGCCACCGATGCCGTTGGTGCTCAGGGCAGCGATAGAGCCGGTCGCCAGGTTCTTCACCTGGTCGGTGGTCAGTGCAGCAACCTGTGCGGAGCCCAGAGCAGCGATGGTGCTGGTCTTGATCGCGTTCAGGTCTTGCGTCTGCAGGGCAGCCACATCGTCGGTGCTCAGGGCAGCGAACTGCGCGCTGGTCAGCACGTTAGCCTGCTGGGTGCTCAGGGCGACAACCTGGTCGGTCGTCAGTGCCTTCACCTGGTTGGTCGACAGGGCAGCGATTGCCGAAGTCTTCAGGTTAGCGAAGTCAGCGGTTTCCAGAGCAGCGATGTTGTTGGTGCTCAGTGCTGCAACCTGGGCGCTGGACAGCGCGCCAGCCTGGTTCGAGGTCAGGGCCACGATCTGGTCAGTGCTCAGGCCGGTTGCCATGGCGGCGGTGCCGAAGGCTGCTACCTGGTTAGTGGACAGTGCGCCGATCTGGTCGGTGGTCAGGCCTGGCAGCTGGTTCGACTTCAGGGAAGCGATTGCAGCGGTGGACAGGCCAACGATGTCCTGAGTTTCGATCGCGCCAACTGCGTTCGACGACAGGGCGCCGATCTGCGCGGTGGACATGATTGCGAACTGGTTCGAGGTCAGTGCCACGACAGCATCGGTGGACAGGCCGGAGATGCCGTTGGTGCTCAGAGCAGCGATGGAGCCGGTCGCCAGGTTCTTCACCTGGTCGGTGGTCAGTGCAGCAACCTGTGCGGAACCCAGAGCAGCAATGGTGCTGGTCTTGATCGCGTTCAGATCTTGCGTCTGCAGGGCTGCCACATCGTCGGTGCTCAGGGCAGCGAACTGCGCGCTGTTCAGCACGTTAGCCTGTTGGGTGCTCAGGGCAACTACCTGGTCGGTGGTCAGTGCCTTCACCTGGCCGGTGGTCAGGGCGGCAATCGCAGCAGTCTTCAGGTTAGCGAAGTCGGCGGTTTCCAGCGCAGCGATGTTGTTGGTGCTCAGCGCTGCAACCTGGGCGCTGGAC
>NZ_JBFREF010000019.1:0-19130 GCF_052114165.1 Pseudoduganella sp. RAF19
TGATGATCTGCATTGGAAAAATTAGACGCTTCAGAGCGCGAGTTTTTGGTCAATAATTCCTTAGCGGGAGGGTTTGACTATGAAGCGCAAACATTTTCCAGCGGAACAAATCGTGTCCGTGCTGAAGCAGGCCGAATTGGGCATGGCGGTCAGCGACATTGTCCGGCAACTCGGCATTTCTGAGCAGACCTTTTACCGCTGGAAGAAGCAATATGGCGGCATGCAATCCGAAGGCGTGCGGGAGCTCAAAATTCTCCAGGATGAGAATGCACGACTGAAGAAGTTGGTGGCTGAGCTGAGCCTGGACAAGGCAATCCTGCAGGACGTCGCATCAAAAAAGTGGGGCGGCCCGCGCTGAAGCGCTTGGTGGTCGATTACATCATCGAGCACTATGGATTGAAACTGGCGCGGGCCTGTCGGCTGATCAAGCAAGTGCGTAGCACGCAGTATTTGTCGAGCAAGAAGGATCCCAAGCTGGCGCTGCGACAGCGCTTGCGTGAGTTGGCGCAGGTGCGTGTGCGTTGGGGCTATCGGCGTCTGCACGTGCTGCTCAAACGCGAAGGCTTTCAACTAGGCGTCAACCAGACCTACCGGTGGTATTGCTTGGAGCAGTTGCAGTTGCAGTTGCGCGCCTGGCGCAAGAAGCGGCGCAAGAGCGCTGTGGCGCGCCAGGCGCGCATGCAGCCCCGTCAGGCAAACGACGCGTGGAGCATGGATTTTGTGGCCGACCAACTTGCCGACGGAACGAAGATACGCCTGCTGACGATCATCGACATCTACAGCCGYGAGTCGTTGGCCATCGTGGCGGGCTATCGGCTACGTGGCGACGACGTCGTAGCTGCGCTCAACCAGATCATCACAAAGCGCGCGGCGCCCCGATACCTGTTTGTCGACAACGGCGGGGAATTTTCGGGGCAAATGCTGGACCTATGGGCCTACCACCATCAGACCAAGATCGATTTCAGCCGGCCGGGCAAACCAACCGACAACTGCTTTATCGAAACGTTCAACGGGTCACTGCGTGATGAATGCCTGAACGTCCACTGGTTCACCTCCTTGACCGAGGTTCAGGCCATCGTGGAGGCTTGGCGCGTGGACTACAATGAGATCCGGCCTCACATGCGGCCCTTCGAGCGTGCGCCCTCGCAGCCTTTTTTCTCCGGCAGGGGGATGGTGCAGATATTGATAACAATCGTGTCCAACCGCTGCTAGACTGGTTCGCGGAATGTCAATCCCGAATCCACACAAGACCTTGGGAAGATTCAGAAGGCCATTTCTTTGCGTCTCTGACGACTGGCCCGTTTCGGTGGGCTTTTTTTTATGTTCGCCGCCGCCACCAAGCATCCTTTCGCCACCAATGACAGCTTTAGCGGAAATACCCAAAGTCTGGCACAGATGACTTGGTCTCTTGGAACTGCGGGCCCGATGGGCGGGTGATTCTCTTCTACGCGTCGTCGTCCACCGCTCCGTGGCCATGCACGCGATCTCGTCCGAGCCTGTACCGCAAGCCCAAACCCGCACCGTGGTGAATAGAGCGTATTGATGTGTGGCGAAAGCAGAGTTGAACCATGTGGCAATAGCAGCGTGAGTAACGCATGCACTAACGCCAAGCGTTCGCCGCCCGCCCCCATGCTCATACTCCCCAACCTGATCCCATGTGGCGCCTTCCAGCAAGGCGTACCGCGTGCAGAGGTACCCAACTGCCGAACGTTGGACGGCGCGCAACTGGACCTGTCAGTAGGGCGTCAGTTGCATTGGGTCATGGGTGACATGCGTATTCGGCGCCTGGCAGATATTTCCACCCTTCCGCGCCCTTCTTCGCGCGGCCACCATTAATGTGCTGGTGGCTTGGTACGCCGTTTTTGGCGATACATTTCTGTGTCGGCGCGCAGCAAGTAGTCTGGCAGCGAATCTTCACCATGCATATCGCAATTGATCACGCCGATGCTGAGCGACAGTGCGAAGCCGTCTTGTCTGCCAATGTTGAATTGTGCAGTCTTTTCCTTGATACGTTCGACGATTGCACGCGGCGTCGCATTGTCAAATGTGAAGGCTGCAAACTCATCGCCACCAACCCGCCCGACCACATCCGCATGCCGGAAGGCGCTATTGAAGACATATGCCGCAGCACGTATCAACTCATCTCCAGCGGCATGGCCAAACTTATCGTTAATTAACTTTAAGCCGTCCACATCCGCGAAGATCACGGCGCACGCTAATTCCTGGCGACGCGCAATTAACAAGCACTGTTGCGACTTCGCGAGGAATCCACGACGATTCTGCAAGCCGGTCAATTCGTCCCGCGCCGCCAGCTCACACGCTTCCATCCTTCCACATTCACTTGCACGAAGCTCTTCGATGTGACGGGACTGCGTTGCAGCTAATATCTCGCCTCGTTCTTCTTCCCTGTGCAATTGCTCCAACAGCTGGGTGAGACGCACTCCAGCCAATTCTGCCATACACGGAAGCAGCTTGAGGGCATGTCGTCGCACAGCGTGCTCGACAGGTGCCTGCCATACCAATCCAATGTAGCCGCGACTGTGTTCCGCAGTGAATGGCGCGACAACAAGTTTGCCGCCGTCCAGCGTCTGGGCATCAGACGGCAAACCAGCCGCGCCGTTGATGGATTCGCGTAGCCTTCCGCACACTTGATGATCTAACTCAAGGCAGGCGCCCTCGCGCGACGTATCCAGGAAATAAGCGCTATCGCCACTGTCACAGTCACTGTTGGTAATGATCAGAACCGCATCCGGCCGTAACGCCGTTCCATGTTCGATGGCACGCATAACGGCTTCCACGCTGTCGGCGAACATGAGTGCCTTAGCCACCCGAAGCAGCATCGTGAGCTCACCCTTTGTCGACTGGTGCGGCATACCAGCCCCCCCTTCCCCTGCGCCTTCGTCCAGCGCTCGTCCTTAGGTTATCGCTGCCGAACCGGCATGCTTTCAACCTTAATCCTCACCATTACACCCAAATATAAAACGCTGCCAAACTATTGGCGGTGCTGCAGCATTGCCACGACACCAGCAACCGGCTATCCCAAGCGTAATGCTCCTTTCACCACGCACTTCAACATCTTGACGCCATGGCGAATGATCGCCTTTTCTTCATAGAATAATGCTAGGTGCACATGGCGCAGCGTTGTATAGTGGGTTTACTGTGTATAAGCATCTCACATAACCGATGGACTCTGTCCTGACTTGCCGTTCTCGGCAACGCCTGTCCGATTCCCCGCTTATTGACCTCGCCTGTTGGCACCAGCCACCAGGCAATGCCCGGATTCCGACTTTCCTATGAGGTTCCATCATGACATCGCATACCGGCATCGTAAAATGGTTCAATCCAGGCAGAGGCTTTGGTTTCATCACACCAGACGCCGGCGGTCCTGACGTGTTTGTCCACTTCGAGGACATCCGAGTGGAAGGGTTCAAATCGTTGAGTGAAAATCAGAAGGTCTCGTTCGAACGTAGCCCAAGTCCAAAAGGCGAAAAGGCAACGAATGTGTGCCTAGTGTAGCCACTTTGGGACGACGATTGAAGTTGAGCTTCGCCCTTTATCATCAAGGTCTTGAGCGCGATCTTGCGTTGCCATCTGCATCGTCAGGCAGACAAGGAGATGTCGCGCACTTGCTACGCTTATCAATACCTGAGCTTTGTTGGCAGTCGACATCCGCATTACGCACACCCAGCCGCCAGCGCCCCATCGTTGATTACATACGGCGTCGTCAAAGCAAAGGAGCAGCGCAAACCGGATCGCGCCCGATTAGTGCGAGCCGCCGGATGTGAGACCAGCAACCGGCGGCTTCACTTGCGGCGGCACGCGCCTGCGTGACTAGGCCTCTGATTGGCGGGACAACGCAACTGCGGCGCCTATAGGAGCGAATGAGTCTAGGGAGATTGGCCTTAGGCGCCCTCAATATAGTAACCACACATGCAAACAATGGAAACAATTTCTGCTGCGTCCTGACGCTTGAGAAGAATGTCCCGCACCAGTGCAATCTGCGCGCGACTTGGGATAATTTCAGTTGCACTATGCTCCATCCAAGCGGTTAACACTGCCTTCAGTTCCACCGCTGGCAGTGTCGCAACATCTCGCTGCGTCGGCACGCTGGTCGACGGCGGATTGCGCTGTCCCACAGTTCGGCGCTGGGCGGCCGCAATGTTCTCTTCCGGAACGCCAAAGAATCGCTCATTATCAGCCATGCTACCCACCAGTGGTTTCGGAACAGACAATCAGGATAACAGTTATTCATTATGCCGGCACTCCCTTGTGGACAGATAAAAGCCCCCCTTGAACTGGAAAACGTTCGAGCTATCTCCGTACGACCTGAGCAACGGGCGCATCATATGCCGTGATAGGGAAAAACGCAGCACTGCAACGCGCAATGCCACCGCCGCCGATGAACCGCGGTGGTGCTACCAGGGTCCGTCACGGGAAGGCAGCCGTGTAAGCACGTTCCGCTCCGCCTGCATCCTAGCCTGCCGCGTCTTCAGGCCTCATTGCGTCGTCGAGAGAGTGAAACTGGCAACACTCGCGTGCAAACCACTGGCGGCACGCTGCAGTTGGTGAACTGCTTGGCTCGCCACCTGCAGCGATTCCACGGATTGTTGCGAGGCATCGCTGAGTTGGGACATTGTGTCGGAAATTTGCGTCGCACCGACCGACTGCGACTGCATGCCCTGCAACACCATATCGAACTGCGGCACCAGCTTCTGCACTTCCTCCATCACACGGGACAGCTGCAGCGACACGCGACGCACTTCGGTAACACTGCGGCGTATTTCTTCAGAAAATTTGTCCATACCCATGACGCTGGCCGACACGGCCGACTGCATCTCCTTGAGCATCTGCTCAATGTCCCACGTCGAGACCGACGTCTGGTCTGCCAATCGTCGGATCTCCGACGCGACAACCGAGAAGCCGCGCCCTGCTTCGCCGGCCTTCTCTGCCTCGATCGCCGCATTCAGCGACAGAAGATTGGTCTGGTCTGCCACTTTGGTGATGGTAACCAACACGCTGTTGATGTTGCTCGCCTTCTCCGATAACGCTGCCAGCTTCGCGTTGATGGTATTGGTGGCCGCAACAATGTCCTGCATGGTGCCGTCCATACGCATCAGATCACCCTTCGCCTGCGCCGTAGCGGTGGTAGTGTAGTCGGCAACAGCTACTGCATCCTCCATTGTTTTCAAAAGATGAGTCGTGTTGGCCGATATTTCCTTCGTGGTGCTCAACACTTCAAGCGAAGTCTGGGCATGCTCCACGCCGGTTGCCTCCAGCTGTCTGGCCGATGCTGCGATTTCCGTCGCCGACGTCGTCACCTGAATGCCGGCCTTTTGCACATTGTCGATGAGCGCACGCAGATTAGCGAGCATCTTGGCCAGGCCATCGCCCAACTGGCCGATGGCGTCGCTCCCCGTCACGTTGACCTGCCCGGTAAGATCACCTACCGTCGCCCGGGACACGACGACCAACAGCGCATCAACTTTCGATTTCAGAAGAGATGCTGCCGCGACCTCTTTGCCAAGACTTTCCTGGATCGCTTGCGCCATTCGATTAAACGCTGCTGCGACCTGCCCCATTTCATCGCTGGAGATCACTTCAGCCCGTGCCGACTGGTCGCCCTGGCCGATCCGAGTGACGGCATTCGTAAGCATATTTAGCGGTGCCAACAAAGACCGTGCCAGCCAAACCGAAACCGCTAGCGCCAGCCCGATGCACAAGGCCCCGCCGACCGTCAGGACCAGCAGCATCGCCTTTTGCAACGCTGAAGAAGTCTGAGAACGCGCAACGAGCAGGCGCTCCTCTTCGTCACTTGCGGCCTCATTCAGTTGTGCGATCTGAACGGAAGTCTGCATCGCCCTTTTCAACGCTAGGGAAGCACCAGCTTGCTCAGCTCCCCCTGGTTTTTGCCCCCACATTTCACGCCGCTCGACTAATCCGTGAATTTGGTTTTGTGTCCAGTCGTCAGCCAGTACAGCTATGCGTTTAAAGCGGCTCTGTCGTTCCGGGCTATCTGCAGTCAATTCAGTCGCTTTGACTATTTGCCTGTGCATCGCCGACTCGAGTTCGGGCAACGACGCCAGATCGCCCGGCGCTCCGGTAAGTAGATAGCCGCGCGCGACGGCTTGAATGGCGAAAACACTGTTGGAAATGCGCTGTGCTTCAAGCATCACTTCCATGGTGTGTTTGTCCCATTCGTTGGCCTCGGACATTCGGACGAAATTGCTGTACGCGAGGGCAAGCAGGCACAGGATGATGGTGATGATGGCACCAAAACCCACACCCAATTTTGCCCTGATAGAGAGGTTCTTGAGCATGCGGTCTCCTGAAATGCTTAAGGGATGTGCCAATGTAACATTCAATCAGCAGACATTGTTTCGTAGCATCTTAGCAGGAACACTCATAGATCGGACTTACGATGCAGGAATTGCGGATCAGGTTGTCAAACGACACATGGTAAAGCGGCCGCTTGTTCAGAAACGCATGTCGACAACAACACCGCGTTTCGCATAGCACCTACACCCACTATCTCGCCGAGCTTTTTCCGGTACACCCTCGCCTGCTTGACATACAAATCGGGCGCGATTGCCGCTTCGACACGATCGGCCATTCCCGGAATCAGCCAGGTACCACATCTGGCGTGAAACGGCCCCTAGCATCCGCCAATACCCGTGCCATACTAAAATGATGCAAACTATGAATAGTTGACCCATAACTCAATGCGCCGCTGAACGAACATGGACGATATTTTGAATCTCGCCACACTCCAGGCAAGCTACGCTAAGCCAGTCGACCGTAACTTAGAAGCCCACATCAAGCAATGCATTACACGAGTCGCTGACGCCGACGCACAAGGCATTGCAATGGTTGGTGCAAACCTCGCATTAGAAGCTTGTCGTGCCGGCTCCGCGGGGGTGAGCCTGCTAGACCGCTCGAGTTCAACAGGCCAATTCAACTGGACAGCACTGACCGGACTTGTATTTGACCTGAAAGGGGGCCAGTCTCCTCGGCACGATAGTGCCTGCGGCGATTGCCTTGACCGCCGCGAGGCATTGCTCTTTCGAAGCCCGGCCCAGCGGTACGCGTGGATGCAAAACTTGCCCGTCCTTGTCGATGAGCTATTGGTAGCCCCGCTGTTTGATTCAACGGATACGCCACTCGGCACGGTCTGGGTTGTACACCATTCACCAATGGAACACTTTGACGCCACGGACATGCACTATTTGGAACTGATCGTCAAACTGATGCAGAAACACCTGTAGCATCTGACTCCCCGCGCCGCTGACAACTACTGCGCGCTGACGCCGTCCGCCAGTGCCAGTGGGATTATGGAAGGGAAAGGCCAACAAGTAGCGCCGTGCGGCGAAGAGTCGGCCTTAGGTATCGGCGCTCCTCGCCTCAGCGGGAACGTCCATCTCACATGCGTTTTTCAAATAATACGAATATTGCTTGCTTTCTCACCTTTGGGACTATTCGAGCGCTCGAATGAAACGCGCTGGTTCTCGGACAGACTCTTGAAGCCATCCGATTGGATATCCTGGAAGTGCGCAAATAGATCGGCACCGCCTGAGTCCGGAGTGATAAAGCCAAAACCTTTGGCGTCATTGAACCATTTTACGGTTCCGGTTTGGGTAGTCATTTTTAGTCCTTTTAAATGCATGGGCAAGACGCCCGGGCGCACATTTGACCAAGAGGAATAACGGAGGGCATCAAACAGGACCGCGCGACGGCGAGACAGGAGAGAGGGACCAACAATAAAACGACTTGATGTAGTGCCAGGTTCACAATACAGGATAACCGCCGGTTTTCCTAATCATTTCGCATTTATTTTGAAGCTGGCGAATTTCCCAAACGGCACCGGCCGACTGGTACGTTTCGAACGCTGCCGCGACGTCCGCCGCCCACGCCCGATCTCCCGACCGGACCACCACGTACAGCGACCGGCATACGCCATCTGTGCGCGGGAAGATGCCGTCAGCCCTACTACTTCAGCAATGCCCCAGCGCTGCCTCCCGAAGGAACCAAATATATATTTAATCGCATCCAACGTGCGCGCTTCACAAGCGCGTATAGTAGATGTATCGCACCCTCGCGCCTGTTCTCAATATGGGTTCCGCCTTGTCTGGTCTCGTCGCACAGGCAATTCCGCAAAACCCGTCATTCCTTGCTCCGCTCGCGTGCAACACTTTCAGTTCGACGGAGACCGCCATGCCTAATTCATCCCGCTCATCACGCGGCCAGCGTTCGTCGCCGCAATTGCGACGTCGGTATCGCTACGATGCCGACTATATGGAAAGCGTGCTTGACTGCGACGCTGTGACCGCTATCGCCTCTGCGGTGGAGTGCGCCGTCTCGTTGATCGATGACGGGCCAAATGACATCGAAGCGAGCGAAGAAAGACACGCTGCATACGAATCGCAGGCAATGAGGTAGCTCCGATGACACCGATTACATCAACAAGCAAGTACGATGACCGGCGCGTGGACAGCGACGCGACCAAGCTCGTCACGTCGGCGCTTCGGCTCAACCGCGCAAAGGGGCGTGTGCCGGCTTGCCATTATTTACGCAAGTGTTCAATTCCCGCACAAATTCTGATGCGCGTGCTGTCCCTGCAGGGTCCACGCCAAAGTAGTGATGCCCGCTCTATTCACGACGCCCCTGCCGTGCCAGGCGCCAACGCAGTAGGAGCCGAACAGTGCGGCGCGCAGGCAGGTGGACGTGAATGCGGCCACCTTGCCGCCACGCGTCGCGTTAATGTGATACCGGGCCTGATTTGTGAACGTGCCGTGTACGCACTCCAAATGGAAAGCCGCGAATACACCGTGAGCTTAGTAGGGATGTATAGCCTGAAGAAGGTGGCCACGGTCACGCGCGTGACCGTTCAACCAAAGTAAGGGCAAGAAAAGGTCAGCGCCCACATCGACAATTTCTCATTCAGCCCACACCACATGCGGTGCGAACAATGTTTTTCGCATGATATTGCAAGCGGCAACGGTCTGGACCTTTGCTGCACGACACTCTGAAGCAGATGTTCTTCCCTTGAATATGGGGTTTATATGGAAAATATGTTGCAGTGGAAAGCCTCCTATTTTCGCTCTGATGGCAGCCCCGGGCTGGTCTACATGGCCTTCCCTCAGGAACCAATGATGGCCGATCTCATGGATTCAATTCTTGGGTGGGACCTGGACAGCCAGTACCAGATCGTGAACGCCGAACCCGGCGCAGATCGTACGGCGCAAGCGATAGCGTTCTTTGAGTTAAATCACATTACGAGGGTTTACGTGCGATCGTTGGACGACCTCCTCGATTCGTCATCGGACGCATAGCATTCTACCGGCTCGCGCTGCGCGCGACATTTTGGAATACGTCGACAGCGCTGCAGACCCTGATGGACAGTCGCGGTGCATGGAGGGGGAGGCGCCGTAAATGACCGCGCATGGAACGAGGTTCAATGYATACGCAGATACAAGAATGCATCATCATCAGTGGAGGTTGTATGGAACTGATAGAAGCGGAAGAGCTCGCCGAACTCGAGCATATCCTGCGCAGAAATCGATTGCCGCCAAATGAATTTTCGTTAAAGGCCACCGACACAACGGATCCCAAAACCGACGAGGTTCAGGCTTTGCAGGGTGAATTGACCATCTGCCGCGAATCGACCGGCCAAACAAGGCAATACGTCATCGGCGACGGCAGCCCCTGGCTGAAATTGTTTCGCGATGACGTCAGGGGTGGCGCCTTTCTCGACAAGAACTCACGGAAGGCACGTCCCTTTTCCAGACGGCCAAGCACGGCACAACCTCCAGCATAGTCATGCTGAGGCCGCGACTAACTTGAGGCACCTGGCAAATGAGCAACCTGACTAAAGTAGTTCGGCGCGAAGATGTTTGGACCGCTGAGCTTGTGCAATACGGCGTCGCCCTGCGCAGCATCATTGGGCTTGCTGAGGCGCGGCGATATTTGCTTTCCCGATGCGTTCCGTTAAAGGTCGTTGAACGAGTGCTGTCGATCCGAGGATTTCCTCGTCGCCTGAAATCGCGGAAAGAGTAGATGCCAGCACATGCAAACAAGCAGGCGTCCCGCCTGCCTGCAGACCTGTTGCTTTTACATTCCAGCATTGCTCAAGATATTTTCTATGACATAGGGCTGAAGCATTCACTCAACTGATGCTCATCGTCATGTTGCCCACCCGGCATTGAGGCCAGTAAACGCAACGCCAGGTCCTTAGTGCCTCGGCACCGACACTCCGGTCCACAAGGGCTAGTCATGAAGGCTTCCCGCGCCAAGTGATGTCAGGCGCAGACCACAATGAACGAATGGCGTGCTGTGCTCGCACGGACTGCACGCGCGCAAACGATCGGGGCCGGCCTGCAGAGCAACTTACGCTTCGACTCGGCAGGCATCGGCGCAAATACCCAGTTATTGTTGGGTGCGCACGGCCCCACCGGTCCAATGACCGCTCCAGCGCTGGGTGTCCTGATCACAGACCAGGTGCTGGGCGTCCAGCTGATGAACACCATTGCCAAGCCAGTGTGCGATGGCAATGCGCGCAGCGTCATCGCATTTGGCAGACTCGCTCATTTCCTTGTGCCAAAGGCTTCCCGGAAATTCCAACGAATACTTGAACTCACCGAACAGGGAGTGGTCGGCCCAAATCGATATCTGCGCCATCGTCTTCAATACAGAAACGTGGAGGTGTGCCTCGACACCAGGCCGGACCACAAAATTCAACTTCATGAGAGCTCCCTATGTGAGCACGGAATGGATTGCGACTTCCGGGCAGACTACAAGTTCGGATGACCTGCGGCGAAGGCGATGGCATCGCACAATTGGTCGTATCGATAACCACCATACAGGTAGTGCCCCTCGACATACACGATGCCATGCCGTTTCATGATGGTTTCATCATCGTCAGTCGGATGAAATGCCACCTGCCAACTTGGCCGAAACGACACGTCGCGCACGAAGCCTTCCTTACCATGTTCCACAACCGCATAGCGCAACGCGTCCCGGAACAATTCGTATTGGTACTGACGGAACAGGTACCGCTTCCCATCGAAAGAAATCTCAAAGCGCGCAGCCAGGTTTTCATCCGTGTCCTTGCGTGCCGACGTATCACGCGTAATGCCCATGCCTTTGCTCTCGCAGCAGTCTGGGGACTCATTCAGCGCTAAAACTTGGCGCTGACCTTTTGCGGCCGCATCATTGTTGGCTTCCTCTCGCGTGTCAAAGGCATTCTCTGGAAAAATGATGGTGCGCCTGATCTTGTCAGGCCGGTACTCACCGCTCCTGTCGGACGGTGGTGACAGGTGTTTAAGCAAGACGGTGGACGCAAACCTGATCCTTCCATCGTGACAATTGAACTGGGCACATCTTAGGGTAATTTTCCATCCTTGAAACCACGATGTCGTCTGGCGGCGCATAGCGCTCTCCATCACTCGATTTCGGGCTCATCCTAGGAAGGAGGTGGCGACGAGCAAGCGCCCCTTCCCGGCGCAGTACCGGAGGCGCGTACGGTGCGCATGTATGGTACCCACGGCGCCCTCGGGCCCTGAGGCGATTGCATACTCGCATCCGCGCCAAGGAAGACCGGTACAAAATAGCGATGGCGGCGGGGTGCCAACTACCGACTATACGCTCACAAGCTGCAATGACCTAACGAATTCAGCATCCCGGGCACCTTGCGATTAGCCGCAACTGCTGCTCATCGGGACGCTCGAGATGCCATTACTTGTCGAGGGTCCACACTCTTCTCCAGTCGTGGCTTGCGGTAGACTGACACTCGCCTCGTTCTCCGGGCCAGTCAACGACGCCATCCGCACCGCAAGGCACGCCCTGCACGCGGAAGCGCCGAAGCGCACCAGCGCTGAATGGTCTCCCCCGCCAAAGCCGGATTACATACATAACAAGCCTGCGTCCTTCACGTCCGGCATTCGGTTCCCTGACTTCCTAACCAGGAATCTTGCTCGCCCGCCCGTCGATACGTCATCGTAGACCGGCGCATCAAGCCGATATCAATTCCCAATGGCTGCGCCATTGAAGGCGTGCTAGCATCATTGATTCGCAGTGCGGATTTGGCCCCTCCCTGGCCAGTGAAACTGCATCGCACGCCTTACGTTCTGATGGCTGCGTCGCCCGTCCCACGTGCCCGGCACTGCGCCGATATACCAATCCATTGCGAGGACATGATGAAAACTATACTTTCGAACCGAAGGCTCAACGTCGACCAGTTTCGCGATCTGGACCACGCGATTGACCTGGTTCATACCCATGGCTGGCGGTATGCAGTCGTGTATTTACGCAACCACCGCATTGCGGAGTCGACGCTGCAACGCGTACTGTTTGGTGATTGGGAGCGCCGTCGCGCGTCTGCCAACGAATTGGCCGTGCTTCAATGCAAGCTCGCCGGCTCATGCTAATGCGCGGCGCATCGCCTGCCACGCAGTCCGGGACGGTGCGTGCGAACCCAACGGCCCTCATTGCTGATGGCGCCGGCTTTCAAACCACTTCATCAGCGGTTGCACGGTAATGCCGTGAACCAGAATCGACGCAGTGACGACCCCTAAAGTCAATGTGACGAACTGTTGCGCAATCCCACCCGACACTCCGTGATTGAGCGCGAACATGAGGTAGTAAACCGAACCTATCCCACGGATTCCGAGCCATCCAACAAGCGCCTGTTTGTGCAAAGGAACACTGGAGCCAGCCATACCTAGCAAGATCGATGCAGGGCGCACAATCAAAAACAGCAGCGGGATAAACCACCACAGACTGCTGGCACTGGCAATATAAGGCAACATGGTGCCGATCATCAGGACAATCCCAAGTTCAGCGATCCTTTCAAGCTGCTCATTGAACCCAAGCACAGCGCGCGTCATGGCGCCGCTGGCATGATGGGAATGGGTAGCAGCGTCCTCAACGTCGGGTTGGTGCTCGCCAGGAATCCGCCCCAAGGGTGCTGTCCCAGCTAGCGGAAAATCCCGCGCCCGTCGTAGCGAGAGGCCGGCAAAGAAGACTGACAAAAATCCTGACGCCAGACAAAGTTGTGCGGCACCGAAGGAGACAGCTATGACACCTAGCGAAAGAAACTCATCCATGCCAACCGCACTATGATGCCTCGTTCGCAAATGGATAACCAGCTTGCCAAGCGCCGCACCGAGAAGTGTGCCGATCAATCCACCGCCGATGGTCGACCATATCAGGTCCACCGTCCACCAGTGCCAACCGAGGTCGCCCAGATCATGCAACTGCATCATGCCCAATCCCAGCAGGACAAGCGGAAATGCTGTGCCATCGTTAAGGGCTCCTTCACCTGCCAGACTGAACCGCGTTGGCTCATGGTCCGAACCAGGCTCCGATTGAATCGCTGAGGCCAGAACCGGATCGGTCGGTGCCAGTATTGCTCCCAACAAGACAGCGGCGCCAAGCGGCAAGCCCAATCCAAACATCCCGACAACAGCAATCAGGCCGACCGTCAACGCCATCGACACGAAGGCCAACCGATATGGCGCAATCCATCGGTGGTCTAGCATTGGCACCTCGAGCTTCAAGCCAACAGAAAATAATGAGATCAGCAGTGCGACTTCCGTCATTAACTCGAGCGTCGCAGCATGTGCAATCGGCGCCAGGTCGATGACAGCAATCCCGTACGGGCCGAGCAACACGCCAAGCCCTAGATATATCATTGCGCCGCTGAGCGGCAGGCGCGATACCAACGTCCCAATGAGCATCATTGCGATCAGGATCAAGCCAGCCAAGAGTGCCCAAGTGGCGTTCGACATTGCAGATCTCCATTAGAAGTGCGCTCTGAATCTCTCCTCGATACTGTCATCAGTCGGCTCCGGGCCAACGCGTCGAAGATCGAAACGCCAGTGCCCCACCAGTCCCGCGTAAATATCCCGCGCGGCGATTGCGTAGGCTGACCATCAAGACAAGGCCGCCGTGAGATCGGCGGCAGACCTCCAGCTAATCCGCATGGTTTCCAGCGAACCAGGCGACGCGAAGCGTTTGGGGCGCTGGTCAGTACATCTACGAAGCAGGTCACGCAAAACGGCTAGTTTGAATGCAACACAGTGTTGCTGAGGAACATATGTGCGCAGCGTCGTCTCGGATCATGTCACCATAGATGCCGCAAACAATGTTTCACTATCCGGCGAGCGTAACCAGTTCGGCTCTGCGAAGCTGATCACCTTGGTGCCGAAACGATTCAGGATCAAACGCAAATGATTTCAAGGGCTCACTTCGCGGCGACACGTCGAACCGCTTACATCGCACAGATCCCGCGGTGAGTGCAGTAGCGCCGCTGCAGTATAGATGTTTGCCAAATATTACGCGCTTTCTCTCGCGGACTTGATTCACGCTTGCTGGCCCGCGGAAGACAGTTGCCATTCTTGAGCGTACACTGAAGTCAGCACAACACCGTTAATCCATCCACATGGAAAAAGATTCGCCCGCCATTGATCTCGCATTAGTTCACTCGACCAAATGCCAGCAATTACTGGAGGAGGAAGAATTGAATGAGGCGATACGCGACTGCATTGCGCAAGGGATCGAACCGCCGCTTCCGCCATGTGACAAGCTAACCCCAGATTACGCGCATTGCGTGGAGGCGGCGAAGGCATCCTTATCGGACTATGGTTGGTGGAAGAAACGGCTAAAGCTCCAAAGCGCCCGCACGGGCAGCGGCCGCGTGATGGGCCAATATCACTCGTGATGGAGCGCTGGGCATGGCTGCACCACTGCGCTGTTTGCCAATCATCCTTGCTGTCCAACGCACCATCTCTTGTCCGGCCCAGGCGATATTTTCAGAATCAGTGACGCATCATGGCGCGTCTGGTTCCGACCTGACTTTGTCGATCGATCATTCGCATCGCCCATTACGTCTCTTGCCGCACAGACTAGGGAAGAACCTTGCGTTATAAGCAAGTTACCTAGTTTTGTCGGGAGTCTGTTATGAAGCTGCTTATCATGTTGTGTTCAGCCATCGCCGTCTTGAGCGGCTGCGTCATCTCGCCACTTTACGGAGTCGACGGCAGGGATCATGCCAGAGGCCACGAGCGGAGGGACCGTGACGAAAGTCGCTACTACCTCAATCGTGATCGGGACAGCAGCGACCGCCATGCTGAACCCTATCGAAACTGACCAAGCGCTCGCTGCCAAAGAAAGACTGGCCTCCATTTGGCAGCCGCGGCGAGCACCACGTCCGAGGGCCCACAGGCAACCGCCTACTGCCCACCCTTTTTTCTAAGGATCTATCGGCTTGCCGACACCGCTTTGATTTGCACCAGCACCCACAGCAAAGCACCCCATAAGTCATCAGGAGCCTACAGCCGGGGGACAGAGCCGGGCCCTAACCTTCCACAGGAAATTCCTTGTAGGGATTGGTCGCACTAGCGCAGGCCGTCACCGTAGCAATGGGATGTTCGTGTTTCGCGGCCGACGCTGCGATCTGGTCAAGCTGCTGTGGTGGGATGGTGATGGCCTGTGCCTGTTCGCCAAACGCCTCGAGCGTGGCCGCTTCATCTGGCCGCAAGCAAGCAATGGCAGCGTGGCGTTGACACAGGCGCAGTTATCCATGCTGTTGGAAGGCATCGACTGGCGCCGCCCACAACGTAGCTGGCGCTCCACAGCGGCCTTATAAACATGACATCAGCCGCGTAAACTGGGCCACATGCTCAACGCCGCCGACCTGCCCAACGATATTGCCGCCCTCAAGGCGTTGCTGCTGGCCAGCGAAGCGCGCGCCGTGCAGAGTGAAACCCGAGCGGCACAAAGCGAGGCGCGCGTGGCATACCTGGCCGCCGAACTTTCCACGCGCACAGCGGAAATCGAACACCTGAAGCTGGTGCTGGCCAAACTCAGGCGCATGCAGTTCGGCCGTTCTTCCGAAAAACTGGATCAACAGATCGAACAGCTGGAATTAAAGCTCGAAGACCTTGAAACAGAGGAAGCTGTCGCCGAGGTGCAAGCGCCACTGGAATTGGCGCCGCGTAAAAAAGCCGAGCGCAAGCCGCTGCCGCCACATTTGCCGCGAGAAGAACGCGTGTCCCAACCCGCCAGCACAGCCTGCCCTGAGTGTGGCGGCAAGCTCAAGCACCTGGGCGAAGATGTTTCGGAGCAGCTGGAGTATGTGCCGGCAAGTTTTCGTGTAATTCGCCACGTGCGGCCAAAGCTGGCATGCAGCTGCTGCGATGTCATCGTGCAGGCACCGGCTGCCAGTCGTCCCATTGCTCGTGGCCTGCCTGGCCCCGGCCTGCTGGCGCATGTGCTGGTCGCGAAATTTGCCGATCACCTGCCGCTTTACCGCCAAAGCACGATCTACGCTCGCGAAGGTGTGGAACTGGAGCGCGGTCTCTTGGCCAGCTGGGTCGGCGCCAGCAGCGCGCTGCTGCGCCCACTGGTCGATGCATTGCGTGGTCATGTCTTTGCTGCCACCAAACTGCATGCCGACGATACGCCATTGCCGGTGCTTGCGCCCGGCAACGGCAAGACTCGCACGGCTCGCCTGTGGACCTACGTGCGCGACGACCGCGACAGCGGCGATAGCACACCGCCGGCGGTCTGGTTCGCGTATTCGCCCGATCGCAAAGGCGAACATCCGCAAGCTCACTTGGCTGGATTTAGCGGCGTATTGCAGGCTGATGCTTATGCTGGCTTCAACGCCGTCTACGATAGCGGCCGTGTAGCCGAAGCAGCTTGCTGGGCGCATGCGCGCCGGAAGTTTTATGACCTGCATGCGGCGCGCCCATCGGCACTAACTACCGAGGCACTGCGCCGCATCGGTGAACTATACGCAATCGAAGAAACCATTCGAGGTAAGCCGCCCGACGAACGCAGTGCCGTAAGACGACTACAATCTCGACCGCTGCTCGATGACTTCGAGCGATGGTTACGCAAGGCGCTTGAAACATTATCACGCAAGTCCGACACGGCAGCCGCGATTTTGTACGCGCTCAAACTCTGGCCAGCGCTAACGCGCTACGTCAGTGATGGGCGCATCGAGATCGATAACTCAGCTGCTGAGCGTGCACTGCGCGGTGTGGCACTGGGGCGGCGAAATTTCCTGTTTGCCGGCGCCGATAGCGGAGGCGAACGCGCAGCCGCTATGTATGGGCTAATCGGAACTGCCCGGCTGAACGGCATCGACCCCGAAGCCTGGTTGCGCCATGTGCTGGCGCACATCGCCGATCACCCCGTGAACCGGGTCGACGACTTCCTGCCCTGGAACTGCGCCGCCAAGCTGGCCGACTGAACTCCGCTTCCCAGCGGTGCGCTGCAAATCATCGCGCCATCATCGATTTCCCTCAAGACGGTACGAAGCAGACGCTTACCGTTCTGGTGCAGCTTGCGCCAATGGAACAGCTGATTTGGATTGACGCCATGCTGGCGTGCCACCATCGATACCGATTTGCCGGGCTCGAGGCTTTCCCTGACCATTGCCAGTTTCTCGTCGCTCGACCAACGCCGCCGGCGTTCCGGCCCCGTCAATACTTCCATCACTTCCTGTTTAGTACTAGTCATGAACACAGTCTTATGCCTACCCGCTATTGTAAGTGGGAAGACGTGTCCGGCGTTTCAGGGGGCTGCTCCAGCACGTCGCATGTGACTCATTTGCAGTGGGTGACTTGTAACAGAGTGACTTTCGACTGGTGGCAGCTACTACTCGGCAGTCTGGTGACAACACACGCGAATATCGTGGCAGTGGCGGTCTCGAGGTTTGGTTTCGATATAAAGCGACCGCCCATACCGCGCCAGCGTCGCTTTAAAGTTGGCGTACTATGAAATTGGTTAAAGGCCCGGCTCACCTGGCGCCAAAGATCGCTTCCGTATTCATCCGTGTTCATTTGCACTCCGACATGACCCAGTACGATTGACCCGCCTTAGCAGCGACAGACTGCGGAGGAGTGCTCTACGCTTCACACGCGGCGATCGCTCTACTTCCCTACTATCATAAGGCGATAACCCCGCTCTGTACGCATGAGATAGCCCCTTGAATTACCAGACACAGTCGATGCTGTATCCTTACGGATAGGAATAAGACTGTGAATATGACTAGTAACAAGCAAACCATCGAAGTCGTGACGGTGACCGAAGAGCGACGCCGACGCTGGTCAGTGCAGGAAAAGGCTGCGCTGGTCAAGGAAACGTATGAGCCTGGCATGAGCGTGTCGCTGGTGGCCCGCAAGCATGGCATCAGTGCCAGTCAATTATTCAACTGGCGCAAGCTTGAGCGCGAAGGCGGCCTGGTCGCCGCGCATTCTGGTGAATCGGTCGTGCCGGCGAGCGAACTGGCAGCGGCACGCGCCCAGATCGCGCAATTACAGCGCATGCTCGGGAAAAAGACAATGGAAGCAGAGATCCTGCGCGAAGCGGTCGAGCTGGCCCGCGAAAAAAAGTGGATTGCGCGCTCACCCTTATTGGACAAGGACGGGCAGTAAAGCCTGTCTGCGTAGCTCTTGGTGTAGCGCGCTCGCACGTGATTGCCCTCCTTGCACGACCTGCGGACTGGATCGACCGGCGTACCGTGGCCAGACTTGATCCGGTCGCCGACGCAATGCTTGTCGACGCCGTACGCGCCGAGATTACGGCACTGCCGACCTATGGCTATCGTCGCGCCGGCGCCCTGGTGAACCGTACGCGCAGCCTGATGGGCCTGCGTCCTGTGAACCACAAGCGCATGTACCGCGTGATGAAAACGCAGGGTTTGCTGCTACCGACGTCGCCTAGGCGTAGTGATAGTGGCCGCGCTCATGATGGCAAAGTGATGGTCGAGGAATCGAACCAGCGCTGGTGCTCCGATGGCTTCGAGATCGCCTGCGACAACAGCGAGGTAGTGACTGGCGTTTTCATGAAGGACTGCTGTGACCGGGAGATCATTGCCTGGCGTGCCTGGATAGGTCGAGGATTGCCTGGTGAGCCGGTGCGCGACATGATGATCGAGGCCGTGGAAGCGCGTTTCGGAAGCACGAACCAACGGGCGATTACTGATCTGCATTGGAAAAATTAGACGCTTCAGAGCGCGAGTTTTTGGTCAATAATTCCTTAGCGGGAGGGTTTGACTATGAAGCGCAAACATTTTCCAGCGGAACAAATCGTGTCCGTGCTGAAGCAGGCCGAATTGGGCATGGCGG
>NZ_JBFREF010000020.1:0-18086 GCF_052114165.1 Pseudoduganella sp. RAF19
CAGGCCGAAGCCCGCGCTGCCGTTCGACTTGCATGTGTAAAGCATGCCGCCAGCGTTCAATCTGAGCCAGGATCAAACTCTTCAGTTCAATCTCTGTTTTAAGTCATTGCTGACTTGGTCGCTCACTCAAAATACTGACGAAATCTCTTAACGAGATTACGTTTCATTTTGCGCGAGCATTTGAAGCATATTATTTGAGCATCGCGCCATTCGGCGCGTTGGCCATCTTCAAACGCCCACACTTATCGACTGTTGATTGTTAAAGACCCCCCGTTCGGGGCGCTGCCTAATTGATCGAAGCGTTGTGTTCGTCAGCAGCAGAGAAGCGAGATTATGCGGTGTTTTGCGTTCATCGTCAAGCCCCTCTTTTTTCGCTTCACTCTGCAGCAGTTGCTGCCGTAGCGTTGCGAGGGACAGAACTATAGCTAACGTCCGGCAGCTTGGCAAGCACTTTCGTATTCAATTGATAGATCACGAACACGAGAGCGCAAGCGATCCAGCTTGACCACAGTGTGTGGGTCAGGAAGTGTGCGCCGCGCAGCTGCTGAATCCAGCCGACGCCGAAGCTAAAGGCCAGCATGACAATCGCGACCGCCAGCGCCTTGCGCGGATGGCGCGGCCACCAGAAAGCGGACAGGGAAATCAGCCACAGCACACTGGAAGCATGGCCGCCCGGCAGGCAATGGCCGGCAGCGATACCGTCCGGCATCAATTCAAGCAGACGGATATAAGGAGCGTCGCCGCCATAGCGCTGAACATCCCACGGGCAATGCGAAGAACTTGCGCGCTTGAGCAGGCTGATCACAAGCGGCACCAATGCGGCCGACATTGCGACCACGCGCACGCCCATGCGGCGCTCCCAGCCCCAGCTCGCAAATGGACGCCATTTATCGTACAGAGCAAGCACCACGACCACCACGGCGGCCACCGTCATGACTTGCTTCAGGATTTCATGATTCAGCCGCTCGGCAAACCAGGCGTGCTGCAGGGGGAACACATGCTTCGAGAAGTCGTAAGTAGCGTCCGCCAGCTGCAGATCGACGTTTGTGAACTCGCCCAGCCACAGGATGACCAGCGCCGAGATACCCAGCAGCGCCAGCATCAGCGGGACTGGGCGAATCAGAGGCTTAGCCGCGGATGCATGCATGGAAGATATCCAGTTTAGGGTTATAGACAGCGGTGTTCACGTTCAGCATCCCGAGCGTAGAGTGGAAGACGTTGTCGTGTGAGAATTCCTGACCGCTGCGGGCCGCCAGGCAAGCGCGATCCACCTTGAAGCGCTCGCTGAAGCCGTCCGACATCCAAAGCATCATCGGCACCTTGCGCTGCTCGGCCGGCGAAAACATATAAGGCGCACCGTGCAGATACATATTCTTTTCGCCCAGCGATTCGCCGTGATCGGAGAAATACAGCAGCGAAGTGTCGGCGCCGCCCTCGGCCGCGGCCTTGCGCAGCACATCGATAGCGCGGCTCAGGAAGAAGTCGGTATAAAGAATCGTGTTGTCGTAGGCCGCCACGATGGACTCGCGCGAGCACTTTTCCAGCTCATTGGTCTGGCATACCGGCGTGAACTTGTTGAATTCGGCCGGATAGCGCTTCCAGTAAGCCGGACCATGGCTGCCCTTCTGGTGCAGCACGATGACCATGTCTTTCTGGGCGTTCCTGATCATCTCAGGCAAGCCATTCAACAGACGCTCGTCGAAGCATTCCTCGCTGTTGCACAGCTTGTCGCCCGCCACCGGCTGCGACAGGTCTTCAAACTTCACGCGGTCGCACACGCCCTTGCAGCCGGAATTATTGTCGCGCCATAGGACCTCGAAGCCGGCATGGCGCAGCACGTCCAGCAAACCTTCCTGCGCGCGGGCCTTGTCTTCCGAATAATCTTCACGCGGCAAATCCGAGAACACGCAAGGCACGGACACCGCCGTCGCCGTGCCACAAGAGCTGACATTGGTGAAGTTGATCAGCCCCTGCTCCTTTTTCAGATTCGGATTCGTCTCCCGTTCATAGCCGTTCAGGGAGAAGTTCATGGCGCGCGCCGTCTCACCCACCACGATGATGGTCACGGCATGCTTGCCCTGTCCCGCAACGCCAGCGCCAGCGCCCGCAGCAGCCCACAGGCGGCCCTTGGTGGCGTCAGTGCCCAACGGCGCAACCACGGTCGGCACGGCGAAGCGCTGTTTCAGATAGCTGTTGGTGGCCTGGAAGACGTTGGTCGGCGTCAGCAGGAAGCGCATTTCGCGGTGTTCGCGCACTGCCGGCGCCAGCGTCTTAAACAGCAGCATCAGCAGACCGACCACGACCAGCGCCGACCCGGCAATCGTGCCGAGCTTGATCAGCAGATCGCGGCGCAGCGGCGGGAACTGCACCGGCAGCCGCCACACAATAATGGATGGCAGCACGCCCAGCAGCAGCACCGTCTCAACCATATTCCAGCTCAGCAGCTCAGTCGCCTCGCGCACATCGGTTTCAACGACGTTCTGCACCATGGACGCGTCGATCACCACGCCATACTTGCTCATGAAGTAACTGGCCGACGAAGTCACCAGGAACAGGAAGATCAGCACCGGCTTGATCAGCAGGCGGAAATTGACCAGCGTCAGGATCAGATTGAACACCAGGACCAGCACCAGACTGGCGCCCAGATAAAGCGGGAGGTTGCCGATTTTCGCGCCGCCGGTTGCGGCCACGAAGGTCTTCCAGAAACTGAAATTACACAGCAGGACAAGGAATACAGAAGCGCCGAAAGTCAGCAGCGGCGCATGAATACGAGGCAAAGATTTCAATTTCACAAAGACACTCCCGGCAACTTAGCCGAAAACGATAACCGGGAGCAAGTGAAATAACCGTGAAAACTGCGTTAAATTTTCGTTAAATCAGGGAATTGCAAGATGCAGCAAGTGCCGCCGCCGGATCTTTCAATGATCTCGATACTTGCACCTATATAGTGGCAGATGCGCTGAACCAGGCTCAGACCCAGTCCGGCGCCAGCCGAAGTCTCGCCATCCGCCACCGGTTCACCGCGCATGCGCGCCAGGGCGCTGGATGGCAGGCCGGGGCCAGTATCTTCCACAATGATACTGCGCGGCCCCAGATGCACATCGACCGAACCCGATTGGGTGTACTGGCAAGCATTGCGCACCAGGTTGCCCACCGCTGCCATCAGCAGCTCGCGCGGGCCTTGCACCTTGAAGTCTTCTCCGCCGCCGAAACACAGCGCCAGCGGACGGTTTGCCACCAGCCCCTGATAACGCGCCACTTCGGCGTGGGCGAGCGACGCGGCCGACAGTTCCGACCATTCCAGCACCTCGGGCGAACGGGCCAGGCGCAGCAGTACGGCAGTCACGTCGCTGGCCTCGCGGGCCGCACGATAGATCCGCTCGGACGGCGCATGCAAGGCCGGCTCATCATGCGTGCGCTCCATCAGCAATTCGGCGGCGCCACTGATCACGGTCAGCGGCGTACGCAGCTCGTGGCTCACGTCGCCGGTGAAGAAGCGTTCGCGATCCAGGAAACGGGTCAGCTCGGACGTGTGCCCGGCAAAGGCGCGCGCCAGCACGCCCAGTTCATCTTCCCGGTCCAGATGCGGCAGGTCGTCCTTGCGCTGCTCCACCGCCTCGGCCAGTTCCGTGATCGGCGTAACGATGCGATTGGCCACCCAGCGGCCCAGCGCCAGTGAACCGCCGATAACGGCAATCAGCGCGCCGCTGAACATGGCGTACACCACGATCTCAATGTTCTCGTATTCCGTGCTGTGATCGACTACAACGAAGTCGCCCAGTGAATCGCGGGCGGCCAGTACGTGCAGATAGACGCCGTCCACCTCCATCTTGTGCACACCCGGCGACAGGCCGCGCAGGGATACCGGAACGTCCTGCCCATGATGGAAGCTTACGCCGGACGGCATCTCGACCGGCAAATGCCCCGCATTGCGCGGCGATGCCCAGTCGGCGATGACCCGCAGGCGATCATCCACCAGGCGGTCTTCGATACCCTCCACTGCCAGTGCCGCAATGCCGGCGAAAATGACCGACACGCCCACCGCAAAGGCCACATAGGCCAGGATGATGCGCCGGCTGAGGGATTCAGCCCTCTTCATCGGCTGCCAGCAGCTTGTAGCCTATGCCGGGGATAGTGCGCAGCATGGCAAAGGAATGCGGCTTGTCCAGCGCCTGGCGCAGGGCGTGGATGTGAGTCCGCAGCGCGTCACTGTCGGGACGGTCCTCGCCCCACAGCTCCTGCTCCAGCACCTCGCGAGTGACGACTTTGGGCGACTCCTTCATCAGCAGGCGCAGGATGGTGAGGCCGGTACGGGTCAGCGTCAGCGGCCGCCCGGCGCGGCGCGCCTCGAAATTGGCCGTATCGTAGGCCAGCTCGCCCACAGTCAGCACGGGGCTGGTGGCCTGCACACCGCGCGAGCGGCGCACCAGGGCGCGCAGCCGCACCTCCAGCTCCACCATTGAGAAGGGCTTGACCATATAGTCGTCGGCGCCGCTTTCGAAGCCCGCGACCTTGTCTTGCAGGGTGTCGCGCGCGGTCAGCATCAGAACCGGCGTGGCCTTGCCCAGCTCACCGCGCAGCTTCTGACACAGCTCCACACCATTCAGGCCTGGCAGCATCACATCCAGAATGATGGCGTCGTAGTCGTGCTGCGCAGCCAGCGCCAGCCCGCCGTAGCCGTTGGCCGCGGAATCCAGCACGTAACCCTTATGCTCCAGGAAGCCGTACAGGTTCGCAACGATGTCAGGGTTGTCTTCGATGATGAGGATGCGCATGCGGGCATTATAATTCCCGGATGACTATCCCACACATCTCCCCCGTTCATGACGAATCGCTCGCGGCCCAGCTGGACCGCGCCATCAACAACAAGACCAAGCCGCTGGGCAGCCTGGGCGCGCTGGAAGCGCTGGCCAAGCAAATCGGCATGGTGCAGCAGACCACTGCGCCGGTACTGCATGATCCCGCCATTCTCGTCTTCGCCGGCGACCATGGCGTAGTCGCCGAGGGCGTGTCCGCCTACCCGCAGGACGTGACCTGGCAAATGGTCGAGAACTTCCTGGCCGGCGGCGCCGCCATCAACGTGTTCGCGCGCCAGAATGGTTGCCTGCTGAAAGTGGTGGACGCTGGTGTGAACCATACCTTCGGTCCACGCGACCACCTGCTGAACCGCAAAATCGCACCCGGCACCCGCAACTTCGCCAAAGAAAAGGCAATGACCGCCCAGCAGTGCATGGAAGCGATCGAGTGCGGCATGGAGCTGGTTGAAAACCTGCCTGGCAAAGTGCTCGGCTTTGGCGAAATGGGCATCGGCAACACGACCGCCGCGGCGGCCCTGATGCACAAGCTGACCGGTATTCCCGTCGCCGAATGCGTCGGCGCCGGCACCGGCCTTGATGCGGAAGGCGTGCTGCGCAAGCAGCGCGTGATCGAAGCAGCCGTACAGCTGCATGACGTCAACGGTGGCCTGCCGGTGCTCGCAGCCTTTGGCGGCTTCGAAATCGCCATGATGGTTGGCGCCATGCTGAAGGCGGCCGAGCGCCGCATGGTGCTGGTGATCGACGGCTTCATCGTCACCAGCGCCCTGCTGGTCGCCGCCCGCATCAAGCCCGAGGTGCTGGGCTACTGCGTGTTCTCGCACTGCTCGGACGAGACTGGCCACAAGCGCATGCTGGAACACCTGAATGCCCGTCCGCTGCTGAACCTGGGCCTGCGCCTGGGCGAAGGCACCGGCAGCGCGCTGGCCATGCCGCTGCTGCAGGCGGCCGTCAACTTCCTGAACCAGATGGCGACTTTCGAGTCGGCTCAGGTCAGCGAAAAGTCAGTCTGAGTTCATGCAGCAGGTTCGCCTCTTCTTCATCGCGCTGCAATTCTTCACGCGGCTGCCGATTCCGTCGTGGGTCGGCTTTGAGGCGGCCTGGCTGCATCACGCGTCGCGCTATTTCCCGTTGGTTGGCGCGGTCGTCGCCGCCATTGCGGCCGGCGTCTATGCAATGGCCGCACTAGTGCTTCCCGCGCCCGTGGCCGTGCTGCTCTCCACAGCAACCGGCATCTATGCCACCGGCGCCTTCCACGAGGATGGTTTCGCCGACATGTGCGATGGCTTCGGCGGCGGCCAAACGCGCGAGCGCGTGCTGGAAATCATGAAGGACTCGCGCATTGGCGCTTACGGTGCGATTGGCATCATCCTTCTGCTGGCGGTCAAATGCGCAGCCTTGTCTGCGTTGCCGCCCGTCGCTGTGCTGGCGGCGCTGGCGGTTGCCCATCCGGCATCCCGTCTGATGGCCACGGCCCTGATCTGGCGCATGGAATATGCCCGCGCTGAAGGCAAAGCCAAGCCGATGGCGCAGGAAATGCGCAGCGGCGAATTCGCCATTGCCGCCTGTACCGCCGCCGTGCCGCTGGCCGTGGTCGCGGCGGGCGGTTGGATCGCCCCCGCAGCGTTGGGCATCGGCTTGCTGGGCATGATACTGGCCGCACTTTGGCTGGCCCGCAAATGCGTGCAGCGCCTGGGCGGCTACACCGGCGATTGCCTGGGCGCTGTGCAGCAATTGAGCGAAGCCGTTTTCTATGTGTGCGTGCTGGCCGCCTCGGGCCACGGCGCATGGGCCTGATCCTTATTCGCCACCCCGCGCCGCAAGTCGCGCCGGGGCTTTGCTATGGCAGCAGCGACCTGCCGCCCGATCCTGCGGCGCTCGCGGCCTGCCATGCGTCCATCGGCGCTGCGTTGCCGCCCGACCTGCTGCGCGCGGCGCCGATCTGGACCAGTCCCCTGCGCCGCTGCACCGAACTGGCCGCCTTGCTGGCCGCCACGCCCGGCCGTCCCGCCGCGGCAATACCCGATGCCCGCCTCGCCGAACTGCATTTCGGCGCCTGGGAACTGCGCGCTTGGGACGACATTCCCCGCGCCGAAGTCGATGCCTGGGCCGCCGATCTGCTCCACTACCGCCCCGGCGGTGGCGAGTCCGTGCTGGACGCCGCCCGGCGCGTGCAATTCTTTTTACGAGAGCTGACAGGCCCTGCCATCGTGGTCTGCCACGCCGGCACCATCCGCCTGATGCAAGCGCTGCACAACGGTGCGCCACTGCACGCAGCGGCCCTGAAAGCGGCTGCGGCGCCCCACGCCATCCCCTACGGCAGCGTCATCGAGTTATAATTCGCAAGTTTTGGTGCCCGCGATCGAGGTCTCGATCGCAGTTAAACGGGAAACACGAAGCCATCGCCGATGGCCAACGTGTGCTGCCCCCGCAACGGTAAGCAAGTGCTGCTCCACAAGAGCGGCAGCTGTCTCCTCAGCCACTGTGCGCAAGCATGGGAAGGCCCGACAGTCAGACCTGCCAGCCCGGATACCGGCCAAATCAGGTGGAAGCGTCCGCGCTTCCGTGTGAATCTGGCCTACGGGGACGTGGGCTGGTAGCTCAAATACGAAAATTGTCATGACATCTCCCGTCACCCGGCAAGCGGCCCTCGCGTCGTTCGCCCTGGCTATTGCTGCGCCTAGCGTGCAAGCCCAAACCGTTGCCCTCGATTCGATCATCGTGACCGCCACCCGTACCCCGCGTGCCGCGCGCGACGTGGTCGCCGATACCTTGACCATCAGTTCCGAAGAAATCACCAGCGCCGGCGCCGGCTCCATCACGGAACTGCTGCAACGCCAGCGCGGCATCGAAGTCACCCGCAATGGCGGTCCGGGCACCAACTCCGGCGTACTGCTGCGCGGCGCCAACGGCAACCAGGTCGTCGTGCTGGTGGACGGCGTACGCATCGGCTCCGCCACCAGCGGCACGGCGGCATGGAACGCGATTCCGCTGGAAGCCATCGACCACATCGAAGTAGTCTATGGCCCGCTCAGCACCCTGTACGGTGCGGACGCCATCGGCGGCGTGATTCAGATCTTCACCAAGAAAGGCAAAGGCGCACCGGAAATCAGCGCTTCTGTCGGCGGCGGCACTTACGGCACGCGCGTTTATGAGGCAGCCGTTTCCGGCAGCAGTGGCCCGATCAGCTATGCCCTGAGCGCGGCCAAAGAGCGCTCGGACGGCTTCTCCGCCACCAAGCCGGCCAGCAGCTCCTTCAATCCAGACGACGACGGCTATCAACGCGAAGACGCCGCCGGTCAATTTGCATGGCAGCTGGCGCCAGGCCATGAACTGGGCCTCGTCTTCCTGCACAGCCGCACCGAGGCGCAATTCGACAGCGGCAAGACCAGCCGCGCCGACAGCGTACAGTCGCTGGACAATATCGCTATTTATTCGCGAAACGCGATTCTGCCAGCGTGGTCCATGCTGACTCAGGCTTCGCAGAGCCGCGACAAATCCGGCAGCTTCACGTCTACGGATAGCCAGATCAACACCAAGCAAACCACCTTCAGCTGGCAGAACGATTTCCGCCTCGGCGAAGACATGCTGCAACTGCTGGCGGAACACCGCAAGGAAGAAGTCGAAAGTAATGTCGCTGCCGTCGCCAAGGACCGTACCACCAACTCGGTTGCCGCCAGCTATCAGCTGAACCGCGGCCCGCACCTGCTCAGCATCGGCGCTCGCAACGACGACAGCTCGCAATACGGCAGCAAGGTCACCGGCTCGCTGGGCTACGGCTATCGCCTTTCAAGCGCACTGCGCCTGAACGCCAGTTACGGCACCAGCTTCCGGGCACCGACCTTCAATGAACTGTACTACCCAAGTTTCGGCCTGCCCACCAACCGTCCGGAACGCGGCCACAATGCCGATGTGGGGATGAACTTCGACAACGGCAGTACCGCCTTTACCGCGGCCTACTACCGCAACAAGCTGACCGACCTGCTGGTTAATTTCTCGCCGTGCCCACAACCGGGCTTCGCTTTCGGCTGCGCCTACAACGTCAACAAGGCCACACTGGAAGGTCTGACCATGTCGGCCCGCCAGCGCCTCGGCGCGTTCACTCTGACGGCCGATGCGGATATCCAGGACCCGAAAGACGATACGCTCAACAAGTCGCTGGTACGCCGCGCCAAACGCCACGGCAATATCGGCGTGGAATACGACGCCGGCAAGCTGCACACTGGCGCAGAATGGCAGCTGTCCGCTTCGCGCTTCGACGATGCCGCCAACAAGAACCGTCTTGGCGGCTATGGTCTGCTCAACCTGTTTGCCACCTGTCAGTTCACGCACGACTGGTCTGCGCTGCTGCGCGTGAATAACGTGGGCGACAAGCAGTATGAGCTGGCGCGCAATTACGCCACAGCCGGCCGCAGCGTGTTCGCCGCCCTGCGTTACGGCTTCCACTAAATCGGGTAAGCTGCCGCCATGCATCCATTCTCCGCCCAATTGCGAAACCGGGCCGGCCTGATAAGCGCCGGATTAGTCCTCCTTTCTCTGGCCAGTCTGCTGATCGCGGGCATGACTGGTTCGGTTTCGATTCCACTGGCAGACATGCCAGGCGCATTGCGCGAATTATTGGATGGCCATCCGGATTCTTTGGCGGCTAACTTGCTCGATCTGCGCATCAGCCGCGCGCTGGCGGCCTTCGTCACCGGCGCTTCCCTGTCTCTGGCGGGCATGATGATGCAGGCGCTGCTGCGCAATCCGCTGGCGGACCCTTATGTGCTGGGCGTGTCGTCCGGTGCATCGGTAGGTGCGCTGGCGGCGCTGTTGTTCATGTGCGCGGCATGGATAATTGACGCGGCGGCATTCGGCGGCGCGGTGGCCGTGTCGCTGATGCTGTATGTACTGGCACGGCGCGACCTGCGCGGCGGTACCGCGGCAGAAGGCGGCACGTCGTTGCTGCTGCTGACGGGCGTGATCCTGTCTTCGGCCTGCATTGCCCTTGTCACCTTGATGTTGTCGATCGCACCGGACAGCCGCCTGCGCAGCATGGTGTTCTGGCTGATCGGCGACCTGTCCGGAGCATCGGTACGCTGGCTGCCATGGATAGTGCTGGTATTCGCACTGGCTTACGCCCTGCGCAAGGCGCGCGCACTGAACGTGATGGCCCTGCATGCAGAAGCGGCAGCAACACTGGGCATCAACGTTGGCGTGCTGCGCAAAGGCCTGTTCTTCATTTCCGCCCTGCTGACCGCAAGCGCGGTGACCAGCGCAGGCAGCGTGGGCTTTGTCGGCCTGATCGTACCGCATGCCTGCCGCTTCGCCTTCGGACCGGACCACCGATTGCTGGTGCCATCCGCGACACTGGTCGGCGGCGCCTATCTGGTGCTGGCCGACACGCTGGCGCGCACCATCATTGCGCCCCAGCAGCTGCCGGTTGGCGTGGTCACGGCGCTGGTCGGCACGCCGGTCTTCCTGTACCAGCTGCACCGGCTGAGGAAATAAGATGATCGCAACTGAACAACTACGACTCACTATCGGCCGCCGCACGCTGGTCGACGCGCTGGATTGGCGCGTCGGCGACGGCGAATGCTGGAGCGTGATTGGCCGCAATGGCGCGGGCAAGAGCACCCTGCTGCGCACCCTCGCGGGCTTGCGCGAACCGGAAAGCGGACGTGTATTGGTCGAAGGCCGTGCACTGGCCGACTGGCCGCTGGCCGACCTGGCGCGTACCCGCGCCTTCCTGGCGCAGTCGCGCAACGACGCGTTTTCCTACTCAGTGATAGAAACGGTGCTGTCCGCGCGCCATCCTTATCACGGCAACCGCTATTGGGAAGACAGCGACGATCATCACGCAGCACTGGGCGCGCTGCAAGCGATGGAAGTCGCTGACCTGGCCGAGCGCGATGTGCGCACGCTGTCCGGCGGCGAGCGGCAACGCGTCGCCATCGCCGCTTTGCTGGCGCAGGACACTCCGTTGCTATTGCTGGACGAACCGGCCAATGCGCTCGACCTGGCGCATCAGGTCAGTGTGATGGCCCTGCTGGCAAAGCTGTGCCGCGAACAGAAAAAAACCGTTGTCATGGTCGGCCACGACCTGACCCTGGCGCACAGCGTGTCGACGCATGCGCTGCTGCTGATGGGCGATGGACGCTGGCTGGCCGGACCGGTGTCCGACGTCATGCAACCGCCCATCCTCAGCGAATACCTTCAACACCCGATCGACGTCGTGCGCCACGGAAGCCGCACGATCTTCATTCCCCTGGAGAGCAGCGCATGAACGACATCAATGAACGTCACCGCGAACGCATGGAGCGCAAGAAGGCCATAATCGACGCCAAAATCGCCGCGGCGGATAAGGACATCGGTGTCCTGATCGTCAACACCGGCAATGGCAAAGGCAAGAGCTCCAGCGGCTTCGGCATGGCGATGCGCGCCATGGGGCACGGCATGAAGGTCGGCGTGGTGCAGTTCATCAAAGGCGCCATGTCCACCGGCGAGGAGATCTTCCTGCGCCGCTTCCCGGACGAGTGCAGCTTTCACGCCATGGGCGAGGGCTATACCTGGGAAACGCAGAACCGCGAACGCGATATCGAGAAAGCGCAGGCAGCCTGGGAACAGGCGCGCGTTTTCCTGCGCGATCCTGCCTACGGCATGGTGATCCTTGATGAGCTGAACATCGCGCTGAAGTACAAATATCTGGACGTTGATATGGTGATCGCCGACCTGCTCGATCGCCCGCCAATGCAGCACGCAGTGGTCACCGGACGCGCAGCGCCGCCGGAGCTGATCGAAGTTGCGGACACGGTCACCGAAATGAACGTCGTGAAGCACGCCTTCAAAGCCGGCATCGCTGCGCAACCCGGAACGGAGTGGTGATGGCAAAGGCTGTACTGATCGCCGCTGCTGCATCCGGTCAGGGTAAAACTACCGTGACCGCCGCGCTGGCGCGCAAACTGCGCCGCGACGGCAAGCGTGTACGCGTGTTCAAGTGCGGCCCGGATTTCATCGATCCAATGATTCTCGCGCGCGCCAGCGGCGCACCAGTGCAGACGCTCGATTTATGGATGGTCGGGCGCGATGCGTGCCAGCGACTGCTGGCGGACGCAGCCCGCGACGCCGACGCCATCCTCATCGAAGGTGTCATGGGGCTTTACGACGGCACGCCGTCCGCGGCCGATCTGGCCAACGAATTCGGATTGCCCGTGCTGGCGGTGATCGATGCAGGCGCGATGGCGCAAACCGCCGGCGCGCTGGTTCAGGGTCTGCGCGACTACGGGCCAGTGCGCATGGCAGGTGTGATCGCGAATCGCGTTGCCAGCGCTGGACATGCGGCCATGGTGGCTTCCTCGCTGCGCGATATTCCCTTGCTTGGAAGTTTGCCGAAGCAGGCGCAGTCGCTTCCGGAGCGTCACCTGGGCCTTGTGCTGCCTGACGAGCAACCGGAAATCGACGGTCTGCTCGACTCGCTGGCCGATCAGCTGAATTTTGATGCCGCGGCGTGGGATGCGCTTCCCGCCGTCAAATTGCTGCCACCGCAGGCAGCAGCGCCTGTCCCTGCACTGCTTGCAGGCCGCACCATCGCCGTCGCGCGGGATGCAGCCTTCGCCTTCATCTACCCCGCCAATATCGAGACGCTTTCAGCACTTGGCGCGCAAATCGTCTGGTTCTCGCCGCTCGCCGACGAGCCGGTCCCCGCGTCAGCCGATGCAATCTATCTGCCCGGTGGCTATCCTGAACTATATGGGCAACAGCTGGCGCAAGCGGCCAGCTGGCAGGCATCGATCCGCATCGCGCACGAGCAAGGCAAACCAATCGTCGCAGAGTGCGGCGGCATGATGGCTGTGGCGGAGTCCATCGCCGACAAGGACGGCTACACCTGGTCAATGGCCCGCTTGTTGCCTGGCCGCGTCGTCATGCAAGGTCGCCTCGCCGGCCTGGGTCCGCAAGCGTTGCCGACTGAAGCCGGTCCGCTGCGCGGCCACACCTTCCACTACTCGCGCCTTGAAGACGGCCCGACGCCCATTGCGCACACGATCAAGCATCGCACGGAGGCGCAAGGCGAAGCAGTGTATTGCCACGGCTCGTTACACGCGTCGTACTTCCATGCCTACTTCGCTTCGAATCCTGAAGCGACGGCATCCTTATTCTCGCGGAGCGGCACATGAAACGCTCACTGATCCTTGGTGGCGCACGTTCAGGCAAAAGCGGCTACGCCGAACGGCTGGCGACAGAATCGAACAAGGAAGTCATCTACATCGCGACCGCGACCGCAGGCGACAAGGAAATGGCAGAGCGCATCGCTCACCACCGCCGCCAGCGTCCGGCACAGTGGACGACTGTCGAAGAAGGTCTTGCGTTGGCCGACGTCTTGCGCCAATGGCGTGCGCCGCATCGCGTGGTGCTGGTGGATTGCCTCACGCTGTGGCTCACCAATTTGCTCTTCAGCGATGGCACGGCATATCCAGACCTCGGCATGATTGAACTGCCGCAGCGCTTCCACACAGAGCGTGCGGCGCTGCTCGACGAGATAGCACGGGCCGGCGCGGGCCCGGTGATTTTTGTGTCCAATGAAGTGGGCATGGGCATAGTGCCTTACGGTGCTGTGTCGCGCGCCTTCACCGACGAAGCAGGGCGCCTCAACCAGGCCGTTGCCGCCGCCTGCGACCACGTGGCCTTCGTCGCCGCCGGCCTACCGCTCACGTTGAAAGGAACGCCATGCTGACAGGCCTCGACTGGACTCAGACCGTGCTGCTGATGCTGTGCGGCGTCCTGCTCGACCTCCTGCTCGGCGAACCACGCCGCTTCCATCCGCTGGTCGGTTTCGGCAAACTCGCTGCCGCCCTCGAACGCCGGCTGAACCGCAACCGCCCCGCCCCCGTCGATGCCGCGCTTGCCGCGCCTGCCACGCCTGCCGCGGTTGCGCCGAGCGCCGAGCGCGCGACCAGCGAATCCATGGACGTGGCACTTGGAACACTAGCCTGGCTGCTTGCGGTCCTGCCACTGGTCGCCATCGCGGCGGCGTGCATCGCGCTGGCATTTGCAGCCACACCAGGCGCCGGCTGGGCACTGCACGCGCTGCTGCTCTACTTCACCCTCGGTCTGCGCAGCCTGCGCGACCACAACCTGCCGATCGCCGACGCGCTGAAGGCCGATGACCTGCCAACCGCGCGTGCGCTGACCGGACGTATTGTCAGCCGCGATACGCAAAACGCCAGCGCGGACGACCTGGCCAAGGCGAGCACCGAATCCCTGCTCGAAAATGGCAACGACGCCGTGTTCGGCGCCCTGTTCTGGTTCGCCATTGCAGGCGGCCCAGGCGCCCTGCTGTTCCGCCTAGCGAACACACTGGATGCGATGTGGGGCTACCGCACCCCGCGCTTCCTGCACTTCGGCCGTGCGGCCGCGCGTATCGACGACGCTCTCAATTTCATTCCCGCCCGCCTGACGGCGGCCAGCTATGCCCTGCTCGCACCAACACTGGAAGCCAAACAGCGCGCATTCCGCTGCTGGCGCGCGCAAGCACCCGCGTGGAGCAGCCCAAACGCCGGCCCGGTCATGTCCGCAGGCGCAGGCGCGCTTGGCCTCTCGCTCGGCGGTCCGGCAATCTACAACGGTGAACTCGAACAACGCCCGCCGCTTGGCGAAGGCAAGATCGCAACGAAGCACGACATCGTCCGCGCCTGGCGTCTGGTCCTTGCTACCTGCTGGCTGTGGCTAGCCGCAGCAGCAGTCATCGCAGGAGTCAGCCATGCTTGAACACGGCGGCAAGTTGCAGGACGCCGTGCGGCGCTACGGACAGCACGACTGGCTCGATCTTTCGACCGGCATTAATCCTGCGCTGTATCCTGTACCACCACTGGCGGCCAACGCCTGGCACCGGCTGCCGGAGGAAGATCCCGCACTGGCCGAAGCCGCACAACGCTATTACCGTGCATCGCGTATGCTGCCGGTCGCTGGCACGCAAGCCGCAATCCAGACTTTGCCACGTCTGCGCGAACCTTCGCGTGTGACCATCGCTGCACCAAGCTATGCGGAGCATGCTCACCACTGGAAGCAGCACGGCCATATCGCAAGCGAAGTACCGTACGCTGCACTGGATGCCGCCGTTGCACACAGCGACGTGCTGGTCGTCTGCAATCCGAACAACCCGACCGGCGCCCGCGTGCCGCGCGCAGATCTGCTGCGCTGGGCTGATGCGCTGCGCGCGCGCGGCGGCTGGCTGGTTGTGGACGAGGCTTTCGCCGACACCGACAACGCCAACAGTATTGCAAAGGAAGCCGATCAATCGGGCATCATCGTGTTGCGCTCAGTCGGCAAGTTCTTCGGCCTTGCAGGTCTGCGCCTCGGCTTCGTCGCCGCAGCGCCGGAGATATTGAATGCACTCGCCGAATTGCTCGGCCCCTGGTCGGTCAGCGGGCCGGCCCAGCAGATCGGCCGAGCCGCGCTGCAGGACGAGTGCTGGCAACATGAAACGCGCGAAATGCTGGCCTGGGCCGGCGGCCGATTGAATATGCTGCTCGCGCAGCAAGGAATCCGATCGAGTGGCACGGCGCTGTTCCAATGGTGGCCAGAACCCCAAGCCGAAGCCTTCCACGAACATATGGCACGCCGCGGCATCTGGGTGCGCCTGTTCCGCAACGCCGCACGCGGCATTCGACTTGGCTTGCCTCCCGACGAAACGGGCTGGCAGCGTCTCGAAGCAGCATTGAACGAATGGACAAAGGAAAACCGATGAAATACCTCCTGCTGGCAGGCGCCCTGCTCGCGGCCAATGCAACCGCCGCCATCACCGTACGCGACGACGACGGCAGTCTCGTCACCCTGCAAAAACCCGCGCAGCGCGTGATCTCCATGGCGCCCCATGTGACGGAGCTGCTGTTTGCAGCCGGCGGTGGCGACAAGGTCGTCGGCGCCGTGAACTACAGCGATTATCCGGAAGCAGCCAAGAAAATCCCTCGTATCGGCGACAACCGCGACATCGATATGGAGCGCGTCATCGCCATGAAGCCGGATCTGATCGTCGTCTGGCGTCACGGCAGCTCCGAGCGCCAGATCGAACAGCTGCGCAAGCTCGGCATCCCGCTCTTCCACAGCGAACCCAAAAAGTTGGATAACATCGCAGACAACCTGACCGCGATGGGCCAGCTGCTCGGCACCGAAGCGGTGGCCAACGCCGCGGCCCAGGATCTGCGGAGCAAGCTGGCATCGCTACGCGCGCAATACGGCGCGCGTCCGCCGGTGACCGTCTTCTACCAGGTATGGGACAAGCCACTCTACACGCTGAATGGCGAACATATCGTCAGCGACGCGCTGAAAGCCTGCGGTGGCGTGAACATTTTCGCCGATCAGAAGACCACTGCGCCGGTGGTCAGCATCGAAGCGGTGCTGCAAGCCGATCCCGAAGCCGTCTTCGCCACAGCGGAGAAGGACTACGGCGGCGTGAACCTCTGGCGCCCGTACGGCATGCTGAAGGCAACCAGGAATAGCAACCTGTTCACGATTGACGGCAATCTGCTGAACCGCGCAGGCCCGCGCATGATCGCCGGCACCGCCGTGCTGTGCGAAAAACTGGAAGAAGCGCGGAAGCATCGCAAATGACGATTCCCTTCCGCACCCTGATGGTTCAGGGCACCACTTCCGACGCAGGCAAGAGCACCGTGGTTGCAGCGCTGTGCCGCCTACTGAAGCGGCGCGGTGTCCGTGTGGCGCCATTCAAGCCGCAGAATATGGCGCTCAATAGCGCCGTCACCGCCGACGGCGGCGAGATCGGACGCGCCCAGGCGCTGCAGGCCGTCGCTGCTGGCGTGCCGCCGCACACGGATATGAATCCCGTGCTGCTCAAGCCTTCCAGCGACATCGGTGCGCAAGTGATCATTCACGGCAAAGTACGCGCGGAGATGAATGCACGCGACTACCACCAGTACAAAACGGTGGCGATGAGCGCCGTGCTTGAATCGCATCAGCGGCTGTTGGGGCAATATGACGTTGTGGTTGTGGAAGGCGCGGGCAGTCCCGCCGAGATCAATCTGCGCGATCGCGATATTGCCAATATGGGTTTTGCGGAGGCAGTGGATTGCCCGGTGATTCTGATTGCGGATATCGATCGCGGCGGCGTGTTTGCGCACATCGTCGGTACGCTGTCCTGCCTGTCGCAAAGTGAGCGCGATCGCATCATCGGTTTTGTGATCAATCGCTTCCGCGGCGACAGCAAGCTGCTGGAGCCTGGACTTGAATGGCTCGAACAGCAGACGGGCAAGCCCGTGCTGGCCGTGCTGCCTTATCTGCATGGCCTTTATCTCGATGCTGAAGATGCAGTGCAGCCAGTGCAAGCCGCACGCGGCGCCTTCCGCATTGTCGTGCCAAGCCTGCCGCGCATGAGCAATCACACCGACTTCGATGCACTGCGCGCGCATCCGGATGTGGACCTGCAGTTCATTCGCCAGGGCGAACCGATACCGCCAGCGGATCTGATCATTCTCCCCGGCAGCAAGAACACTCGCGACGATCTGGCCTGGCTGCAGCAGTATGGCTGGCCGGCGCATATCGCGCGCCATTTGCGGTACGGCGGCAAGGTGATTGGGATTTGCGGCGGCTTCCAGATGCTGGGCCGCAGTGTGGAAGATCCGCACGGCGTTGAAGGTATCGCTGGCGCCTCGGAGGCACTCGGCGTGCTCGATATGGCGACGGAGCTGACGCAAGAGAAGCAGCTGGTTCAGATCACGGGCCGCTGCGCGTTTGCGGACGCACCGGTCAACGGCTACGAAATTCACATGGGAGTTTCGTCCGGCGCCGCGCTGGCGCAGCCGGCGTTCTATGTCGACGGCCGTCCTGAAGGTGCGCTGGAAGAACAGGTGCTCGGAACTTATCTGCACGGATTGTTCGACAATCCTGCCGCGGGACGCGCGCTACTGGAATGGGCAGGCCTGCACAGCGAGCACACCGTGGATACAGCCGCGCTGCGGGAAGCGAGCATCGACCGCCTGGCCGACGCATGCCAACCGCTGCTGGACGCACTGCTGCGCTAAAAAACCCACGGCGCAAAAGCGGATGGCTGCCACATCGTGGCAGCCACCTGGTTTATGTCCTGGGTTCAGAAAGCAAAAAAGCCCACCGGCGTCTGCGCTTGGTGGGCTTCTTCAATAACTAGCCTGACGATAACCTACTTTCACACTGGTTGCAGCACTATCATCGGCGCAAAGTCGTTTCACGGTCCTGTTCGGGATGGGAAGGGGTGGGACCGACTTGCTATGGTCATCAGGCATAACTGGTAGCACCGCGTTGGCT
>NZ_JBFREF010000021.1:0-13832 GCF_052114165.1 Pseudoduganella sp. RAF19
CGCTGCCGTTCGACTTGCATGTGTAAAGCATGCCGCCAGCGTTCAATCTGAGCCAGGATCAAACTCTTCAGTTCAATCTCTGTTTTAAGTCATTGCTGACTTGGTCGCTCACTCAAAATACTGACGAAATCTCTTGCGAGATTACGTTTCATTTTGCGCGAGCATTTGAAGCATATTATTTGAGCATCGCGCCATTCGGCGCGTTGGCCATCTTCAAACGCCCACACTTATCGACTGTTGATTTTTAAAGATCGCTGCGTTATGTTGACAAAGCGTTGTGTTTGTCTGCAGCAGAGAAGCGAGATTATGCGTTGTATCCTGCAACTCGTCAACCCCTCTAAACTCACATCGTTTCGCGCTGTTTGCTGCGTTGCGTTGCGAGGGACAGAACTATAGCAAAGGGACCGGCTCATGACAAGCCCTATTCGGCCGCCCACTATTTTGGTGGTGGACGATTCGCCAACCCTGCTGCTCGCGCTGCTCGATCACTTGAGCCGCCACGGCTTCCTGGTGGTGCTGGCCCACGACGCCCGCGAAGGCATGATGCGGGCCGTGCTGGCACAGCCCGACCTGATCCTGCTCGACATCGTGATGCCCGGCCTGGACGGTTTCGAGGCCTGCCGCCGCCTGAAGGCCGACGACGCCACCCACGACATTCCCGTTATCTTCATGACGGGCCTGAGCGATGCAAAACAGATCGTCAGCGGTTTCGGCGCCGGCGGCGTCGACTACATAACCAAGCCATTTCAGGTAGAGGAAGTGCTGGCCCGTATCAATACCCACCTGGCACTGCGTAAGGCAAACCAGGACCTGCAGCAGATGTACGAAACCCTGACCCAGGCCAAGGAAGACCTGGTCCACAATGAAAAGCTGGCCGCCCTCGGCGCCCTGGTAGCCGGCGTTGCCCATGAATTGAATACCCCAATCGGCAACAGCCTGATGGTGGCCAGCACCTTTGAAGCCCAGACCGGTGAAATGCTCGGCCACTTCAAGACCGGCGACCCGCTGCGCCGTTCGGAGCTGGAACACTATCTGGAAAATGCGCACACCACCGTCGAAATCCTGATGCGTAATCTGCAGCGCGCGGCCGACATGGTCAGCAACTTCAAACAAGTGGCCGTGGACCAGACCAGCACCCAGCGCCGCACCTTCCTGCTGGCCGAAGTTGTATCCGGCAATGTGCTGACGCTGATGCCGACCATCAAACGCACGCCCTATCAGGTCATCCAGAACATTCCACCCGAGCTGATGATGGACAGTTTCCCCGGTCCGCTCGGGCAGGTGATTGCCAACCTGGTGAACAACGCGCTGGTACACGGCTTCGACGGCCGCAGCGAAGGCGAGGTCGAACTATCGGCGGACTACGAACAAGCTGAATGGATCGCCCTGCGCGTGCGTGACAACGGCAATGGGATCGACTCGGCGAACATGCAACGCATCTTCGACCCATTCTTTACGACCAAGATGGGGGTGGGCGGCTCGGGCCTGGGACTGCACATCGTCCACAATATCGTGACCGATATCCTGGGTGGCCGTATCGGCGTCAATAGTGAAGTGGGAAAAGGAACCTGCTTTACGCTGTCCCTGCCGATGTCGGCGCCACGCCACTGACGGCAGACTGCTCGCGCAGGCGCTGGCGGCTGGTCTTGTACCAGCCGATGAAGTCTTCCGCCGACATGGCTTTGCCAATCAATGGTCCCTGCCCCGAAGCGCAGCCCAGATCACGCAGCACGGCCCAATCTTCTTCATGCTCGATGCCGTCGCAGCTTGTCGCGACGTCGAGCTGGCCAGCGATATCCAGCAAACCTTCCAGCAGCGGACGCCGGTTGCTGCGCCTTGCCGCTTCGTTGACGAACAGGCTGTCCAGCACCAGCTCACTGAGAGGACAGCAGGCGTATTGCCGCAGGCCCGCTTCATAACGCCCGCAGTGACGGGCGGCGATGGCGAAACCGCGCAGACTAAGGCGCGCCAGATTGTGCAGGAACAGCGGCTCGCTGGCCGCCACGACGGCCTCGCTGACTTCCCAGCTCACGTTGCCCGGCTTGACGCCAGCTTCGATCAGCGTTCCTGCCATTTCGTTCAGATGCGGCAGATCGGCCAGCACTTGCGGCGGCAGCGGCAGGCAAAGCCGCATGGACAAACCCATGTCATGCCACTCCTGTAACTGCGCGCCCGCCTGCCGCACAAGGGATAGCAGCAGCGATGCCGCCAACGGCCCGGTATCGATGCTGTCAATGAAGGCGCCTGGAGCCAGCAAGCCACGGCGCGGATGGTCCCAGCGCGCCTCCACCGTCACGGCAGCCAGCCGTCCGCCATCAAGCGTGACGCGCGGCTTATACCAGGCGAGGAACTGGCCCGCGCGTAATCCTTCTTCCACCTCCGAAGCCGAAGCTTCCTGCTGCGCTTCCAGCAAGGTACGCGGCAGCAGTTCCTGGCTTTCAACGACGGAGCGCAGACCTTCAAGGCGAATCGGCTTGGGAATCGTGGCCAGCAGGCGAGTTGGCGTATCGGGCGGCATGCCCTGCGTGGCTTCCGTCAAGCGCGCCGCATTGGCGCTGGCGGCAATCAGGTTGGCAGCCAGCCGGCGCTGGGCCACGTGCTGGATCAGCTCAAGACCATCCATGCCCGGCATGTCCATATCGGTCAGCACCAGATCGACCGGACCGCATTGCAGCTCCAGCGCGCGCAGCGCCGCGATACCGTCTTCGGCTTGCAGCACCGAACCAAACCCGATTTCACGCAGCAAGCCGGCCACGTGGTCACGCTGCACGTGACTATCTTCGACGATCAAGGCTGTGCATCCGCTCAGATCCTTCATGCGATCTCCTGTCAGGCTGACGCGCTGTAACTCAGGATTTCCCGGGCGATGGCGTCCAGCGCCACACTGCGTTCCACCGCGCCGCGCCGGACTGCTTCGCGCGGCATGCCATACACCACGCAGCTAGGTTCGTCCTGCGCCAGCGTCCGTGCACCGACCTGGCGCATCTCCAGCAGACCAGCGGCGCCGTCATCACCCATGCCGGTCATGATAACGCCGAGTGCATTCGGACCGGCAGAATTTGCGACGGAGCGGAACAACACATCCACCGAGGGCCGGTGGCGATTTACAAGCGGGCCTTCCACCACTTCCACATAGTAGCGCGCTCCGGTGCGGTGCAACAGCATATGGCGTCCGCCCGGAGCGATCAGGACAGTGCCCGGCGTCAGAGTGTCGTTATGGCGCGCTTCGCGCACCCTGACCTGGCACAGCTTGTCCAGGCGATCGGCGAAAGCGGCAGTGAACTGCTCCGGCATATGCTGCACCACGACGATGCCCGCCGCCTGCGGCGTCAGCGCGGTCAGCACCCGCTCCAGCGCCTGCGTGCCGCCGGTCGAAGTGCCCAGCGCGATAATCCTGCCTGCCGAAGATGGAATGCGCTCTCCCTGTGCTGCGGCCAGGATGGCGTCCGCGCTCAGTCGCTCGCTCGGTGCGGGCGGCGCCGGCACCACGCGCTGCGCGACCGTCTCCACTTTGGCCTGGGCAGCGCTGCGCACGGCAGCCAGCAACTCATCACCGCCCTCACCCGGCGACTTGTACAAATCAAGGCGCGGCTTGGTGATGACAGCGACTGCGCCTGCCGCCAGCGCATCCATCGATGTGCGTGCGCCATTCTCCGAGAGCGAGGAGCAGATCACCACAGGCGTAGGACGCTCGGCCATGATCTTGCGCAGGAAGGTGATGCCATCCATGCGCGGCATCTCCACATCGAGCACGATCACATCCGGCCACTGCAGGCGCATGCGCTCGGAAGCGAGAATGGGGTCTGCCACCGCATGCGTAACGGTGATATCAGGTTCGCGGTTCAACAGACCGGACAAGACCTGCCGCACCACCGCGGAATCATCGACCACCAGCACGCGAATCTGCTTCATGCTTCCCCCTGCCGCACCCAGACATCGCCGGTAGCGACTTCGAATACGATCAATCGTGGTCCCACGCCAAACAGCGAGCGCGATACCACCGGAATGCGGTAGCGCGCCAGCAGCCTCTCCGCCGCCTCTCCATTACGGCGGCCGATGGCATGCAGCCCGCGCCGTTCGATTTTCGGGAACATTACGCTACCACCGAAAATCTTGCCCTGGCAATCGTGCGCGGGTACACCATGCGCCTGCAGTTCATTGACCATCAGTTCCATCGCTTCCGCGCCATAGCGCCCGCTCAGCTGCGCCAGTTGCCGCTTACCGCGTTCCGATACCAGGAAGTGCGACATGGCCCCGATGCGCCGCGCCGGATGCCACAAGGTGATTGACACGCAAGAGCCGAGCAAAGTGCGTATGCGATGCCGCGCATCGCCGACGAAGAATTCGCCCGGCAAAAGATAGATGTCGATGACCTCATCGAGCGGCATGGCTACACCTTGCGGTACACCGATGGCGCTTCAGCCTCGATCGGCCCCAGGCAATCATGCAGGCTTTCCGCATGGCCGATAAACAGATAGCCGCCAGGACGCAGCAGATCGAGCACACGGCTGACGACATGCCGACGCACCTCGGGGCTGAAGTAGATCAGCACATTGCGCAGGAAGATCACATCGAAACGGTCGAGCGGCGGCAGTGTGGGGGCGTTCAGGTTAATGCGCAGGAAATCGACCCGCTCGCGCAGCGCGCGGCTGACCAGCAGTGTGCCCTCCTCGGGACCGAATCCCTTCAGGCAGAAGCGCTGCAAATAAGATGGCGGAATATGCTGGGCGCGCACCATGGGATAGTGCCCATGGCGCGCGGTCGCCAGCACGCGCGCGCTGATGTCGCTGGCGACGACCTCCCATTCGGCGGCCGGCAGCACATCCGCCAGCACCATGGCGATGCTGTAGGCCTCTTCGCCGGTGGCGCAGGCCGCGCTCCAGACGCGCCAGGGGCGGTGCGATGAGCGTGGCTTGGCCGCCAGATTGCGCAGCAGGTCGAAGTGCTGTGACTCGCGGAAGAAGTAGGTTTCGTTGGTAGTCAGAAGATCGATCGCCAATTGTGTTTCATCCGGGGCCGTGCCGCCCGAGATCAGTTTGAAGTAGTCGCCAAAGCTCACGATCTGGCAGTGGTGCAGGCGCTTGGTCAGGCGCCCCGATACCAGCGGCTTCTTGGCCGGTGACAGCGCAATGCCCGCCGCCTGCGCAATGAATTGCTGGAACAGGCCGAACTCACGGTCAGTCAGCGGAGAAATGGGGCTATCCATGCCGTTCATGATAGCCCGCCCTGCTCGGCCAGGCTATCTACCGCGGCGATTTCTTCCGGTGACAGCACGGTTTCTGTATTCAGCAAGATCACCAGCCGCCCATTCCACTTGCCTACGCCGGCGATGAAGTCGATGCGCAAGCGTGCGCCAAAGCTGGGCGGCGGCTCCACCTCGGCCGGATCGATTTCCAGCACCGTGTTGACGGCGTCCACCAGCACGCCAATCACCAGCCCGGCCGTTTCCACGATGACGATGCAGCTGCGGCGCCCGATCTGGCTGGCTCCGCGCCCAAAGCGCACGGACAAATCCAGCACCGGCACCACGGCGCCGCGCAGGTTGATCACGCCGCGTATGCAGGGCGGCATCATCGGAACCGTTGTCTCGCCAGGGTATTCGATGATCTCGCGCACGGGCTGCAAGTTCATCGCATACATTTCCCCGTCCAGCATGAAACTCAGGAATTGCTCGGTCATGGCGGCGCTCCCCGTTCAGAAGCGCGTGAAGTGCGCTTCGTCCGGCCCTTCGGCTGCGGCGAAATGGCGCCGGGACCTGGGCTGTGGGGAATCTCGCAGCGCCTTCGCTGCCGCCTGCAGCGAACCGACCTGGAAGAAGCCAATCAAGTGTTGCAACTGCTCCGCCTGACTGCTCATCTCTTCTGCGGTCGCCGCCAGTTCTTCCGATCCCGCAGCGTTCTGCTGGGTCACCTGGCTAAGCTGTCCCATTGCGAGGCTGATCTGGCTCAGACCCGCCGCCTGTTCTGATGAAGCAGCGGTGATCTCTTGCACCAGGCCGGATGTCTTGCGGATGTTCGGCACCATCGCATCCAGCATCTCGCCGGCGCTGGACGCGACTTCGACACTGCTGCTTGCCACTTCGCCGATTTCCTGCGCGGCGATCTGGCTGCGCTCGGCCAGCTTGCGCACTTCGGCCGCCACCACCGCGAAGCCTCTGCCATGCTCGCCCGCGCGCGCGGCCTCGATCGCGGCATTCAGCGCCAGCAAATTGGTCTGATAGGCGATATCGTCGATGATGACGATCTTCTTCGCGATGTCGCGCATCGCAGCGACGGTGCTCGCCACCGCTGCACCGCTGTCGCCCGCCTCCTGCGCCGCCTTGCCGGCAATGGTGTCCGTCACGCGGGCATTGGCAGTGTTCTGGCTGACCGAGGCGCTCATCTCTTCCACCGAAGCGCTGGTCTCTTCCACGCTGGCGGCCTGCTGGTTGGCCGTCTGCGACAGCGACTGCGCCGTGGCGCTTACCTGTTCCGATGCGGCTGCCAGCGCCAGCGCGCCGTTGCTGACTTCCGTGGCGACGCCGCGCAACCTGTCCACCATGGTGCGCATGGACGCCAGCAGACTGGTGGTGTCGCCTTCACGCAGACGGATATCGATTTGCAGCTGGCCCTGTGCAACCTGATGCACGATATGCGCGGCGTAATAGGGCTCGCCGCCAAGCTGCCGCAGCAGCGTGCGGATCATGTACAGGGACACCAGCGTGCCGACAGTGAAGCCGGCAATGATCAAGGCCAGGTTAAGGCGCATATTCGACGTGGTCAGCGCAATCGCGGCGCCGTACTCGTCACGGGCGACAGTTGATTGCAGCTCCTGCAGGCGGTTCATGGCGTTCAGCGCCAGCCGCATCTGCGGATCGGCGGCAAACGCCGCGGCCAGCGCCTCCTTATGTTTACCGTTAAGGGCTTGCGTCAACACGTCCTTGCGCAGCTCTTGCCATGCGCTCCAGGCGGATTCGAACTCCGCGACCAGTTTCTGCTCATCGCCGGTCATGGCCGTGCCAAGATAGGCCGTCCAATTTTTTCGGAATGTCTCACGGTGCGCAGCGTCGCCTTCCAGCGCCTTCTGCGCGTCCGGAACCGAGCTGGAGGCGGCCGCCATGACCATACGATGACGCATGCGCAGCATGGCTTCATTGGCGTTGGACAGTTCAATCAGCGCCACTGTGCGGTCTTCATACACGGTTTTCAGCCGCGCATTGGCGAACTCCATGCCGCGCAATCCCACCAGGCCGACCACCGCCATAATCAGCAGCAGCGCTCCGACCAGTGCGCCAAGCCTCATTGCTACAGGCATCCTTTTCAGCATGTCCATGTCTCCTTGTTTAGCTTGAGCAGTGCGGGAAGGTCCAGCACCAGCGCCACTTCACCGCCACCGAGGATGGTCGACCCGCTGATGCAGCGCGAACCGGCCAGCAGTGGGCTGAGTGGCTTCATGACAGCCTGGATCTGGCCCAGCAAGGCGTCCACCACCAAACCCGCCTTCTGCCCTGCGTGGCGCACCACGACCACGCTTTCGCGGCGCGGCGCCGGACCGCTCAGGCGGAACAGATCGCGCAGCACAATCGTGGGCAACACCTCGCCACGCAGCTGATGCAGCCCTTCTGCTTCTTCTTCCAGGCCGGCGACGCATTCGTCCACCATGCTGAGTGGCAGCGCAAAGCTGGATTCGCCGACGCGCACCAGCAGGCAGTCGATAATGGCAAGCGTCAATGGTAGGCGCACGCGCACCGTGGTGCCCTGCCCTTCCGTACTGTCGATCGTGATGCTGCCGCGCAGCGCTTCGATATTTTCGCGCACGACGTCCATGCCGACACCGCGGCCCGACAGATTTGTGATTTCGCTGGCGGTGGTGAAGCCTGGCTCAAAGATCAGCGCATGTACCTCGCCATCGCTCAGATTCTGTTCGGCGCCAGCCAGGCCGAGCGCAATGGCCTTCTCCAGAATCTTGTCCCGCGCCAGTCCGCGGCCATCGTCGCTCACTTCGATCACGATGGTGCCTGCATCGTGCAATGCGTTCAGGGTAATGGTGCCTTGCGCCGGCTTGCCAAGCGCCTGGCGTTCGGCGGTGGATTCCAGACCGTGATCGACAGCATTGCGCACCAGATGCGTCAGCGGATCGGCAATGCGCTCGACCAGTGTCTTATCCAGCTCCACGTCTTCACCGCTGATCAGCAGGCGGATCTCCTTGCCTTGCTCACGTGCGACGTCGTGCACCATGCGTTGAAAGCGGCGAAAGGTCGCTCCGATGCGTACCATGCGCAGTTGCAAGGCGCTGTCGCGCACCTCCTCCACCAGTGAAGCCAGCAGCTCGGTACTGTCGCGCAATTCCGCATCCCGCAGCCGCGCGCTGGCGATGCCGGTGCGGGCGCTGGCGATAATCAGTTCGCCTACCAATGTAATCAGATGCCCGAGCCGGTCGGCATCGACGCGAATAGTACGGTTTTCACGCGCCTCCCCGTTGCTATGCGGCGCAGGCGCCGCAGCTGGCGCCGCAGCTTTCGGCCGCGCGGAGGATGCCGGCACGGCAAGAAGCGCAGGCGGCACGATACGCGCGGTGGCGTTCAGCACCTCGGCAATGGCCCGGGCATGCAATGGCTGCCGCTGCGCGAGGCGCACATAATCCTCCGGCGCGGCGTTTGGCGACAGCACATGCAGCGTGCACTGGCGCTGCACGAACTCGAATGCCTTTTCGATCTGCGCCTGGCCCGCCACTGTGCGTAAGACGATCTCGAAGCCGAGGTAACAGCTCTCTGCATCCATGTCGGCGGCGGGCGGCAGTGTCTCGTCGACCACGGCGACTGCGGCCAGTTCGCCCAGCTGTGACAGATAGCTGATGAAGGCCGCGGGGTCCATGCCCTGCCTGAATACGTCTTCACCAAACTGCACGGATATATGCCAAAGCGCCGCTTCGCTCATCGCGGCGGACGCCTGCTCCGGCGGCTGTTCGGCCAGGCCGAGATAGCGGTGCAATTGCTCCAGCAGCGGCACGCCACGTTCGCCCAGATCGCCCTGCCCGCCGCGCGCCACATCGTCCACCATGGCGGTGATGTGGTCGGCACAGGACAGCAGCAGCACGATCAGACGCTCATCCAGCACGCGGCTGCCATCGCGCACGCCGTCCAGAACACTTTCAACAGCATGGGTGAACACAACGATGGATTCAAGGCTGAACAGGCCCGCCGTCCCCTTGATGGTATGCGCCGCGCGGAACACGGCGTGAATCAGCTCTCCATGTGGCTCGCCCCGCCCCAGCTTGAGCAGCCCGCTCTCCATTTCGACCAGCAGCTCGCCTGCCTCGGCGACAAATGCCTGCAAACCTTCATCCAGGTCCATCGGAGCATCCTTCTTGAGAAGACGCCAGGCCAAGCAACTTGAACATCGAGAGAACGGCGGGGCTGTGCGACACCAGCCGCAGCTCCCTGCCGGAGGCGCGCGCTTCGCGCCGGGCAAGCAAAAGCAATTGCAGGCCAGCCGAGTCGATTTCGGTGACGTCTGCCAGATCCACTTCCAGCACCTGCGCCTTGGACAGCCGGGCAAGCAGGCTTTCCTTCAACTCCCGCACGCGCCGCAGCGTCAGTTCACCTTCGATGAACAGCAGCACAGGCGGGGCAGGCGATTGGTCCATTAGCTCATCGTATGCTCTTGACAACTCGCTTGCAAGACGTTCGACCGCAACAGTTGCTATATCAATACGGCATAGATACACGCAAATAAACAATAGATCGCATATCCCTCCAGTCTTAGAATCAACCGATACCAAAAGCATAAAGGAGACAAAATGGAACGACGCAGCTTCCTGCGCGCCGTCGCTGCCGGTTCGGCCATGGGTGGTCTGGCAGGCGCCGCCAGTCCTGCCATCGCGGCAACCCAGCAAACCACCAACGACCGCGCCTACATGGCGGGCCTGCTTCAGAAAATGGCGGAGCCAGTCCTGAGCAATATGGCCGGGGGCACGCTGCAAAAGCGCTTTCCGCTCGAAGTCAGCCCAACCTGGGATGGACGTGATAAGCGCGTCAGCTATCTGGAATGCTTCGGCCGCCTGATTGCTGGCGTGGCGCCCTGGCTGGCACTGCCCGACGATGGCAGCGCGGAAGGCCGCACGCGCAAGCGCCTGCAACAGCTGGCCCTGCAAAGCTATGCCAACTCCGTCGATCCGAAAAATCCGGACTACCTGATGTGGAATGGTCCCGGCCAGACGCTGGTCGATTCGGCCTATTTCACCAATGCGCTGATGCGCGCACCCAAGGCGCTGTGGGAACCGCTGGATAACACCACCAAGCAGCGCATCATCGCCGAGATCAAATCCCTGCGCCGCATCGATCCGCCTTATATCAACTGGCTGCTGTTTGCGGCCATGAATGAAGCCTGGCTGCTGTCCATCGGCGAGCAATACGACCCGATGCGCATGAATGTCGCGATCCGCAAGATCAATGAGTGGTATGTGGGCGACGGCTGGATCAAGGATGGTGACAGCTTCCACTTCGATTACTACGGCGCCTTCGTCATGCACCCGATGCTGACGGAAATCCTGGAAGTCGCGGAGCGCGAAAAGGCGCCCTTCTGGAACGGCAATCCGGCCGAGCTGCACGCCCAGGCGCTCAAGCGCATGCAGCGCTATGCGGAACATCTGGAACGCTTCGTTTCGCCAGAAGGCACTTACCCGCCGATTGGCCGTTCGCTTACTTACCGCACAGCGGCCTTCCAGCCTTTGGCCCTGCTGGCCTGGCGTAAGCAGCTGCCCGCCAGTCTGCCGGAAGGCCAGATCCGCGCGGCGATGACGGCCGTGCACAAGGCTGTCTGGACGGAGCCGAGCAATTTCACGAAGGACGGCTATCTGACCATCGGCTTTGCAGGACACCAGCCGGAGCTGGGTGACTGGTATTCGAATAACGGCAGCATGTACATCGCGTCGGCCAGTTTCCTGCCGCTTGGTCTGCCGGAGAATGACAGCTACTGGACAGCTCCTGCGCAGGACTGGACGCAAAAGAAGGCGTTCGCAAGTCACCGCTTCCCTAAAGACTATCCGGTCAACTACTGAACCTGCCCATGACCACGAATCCACTTCGCCGCCGTGTCCTGCAAGGCACGGCAGCCGCTATCGGTACGATCTTCCTGCCATTGCATGCGGCCACGCCGCGCTTCTCGATTGGCGCCACTGATTTTCTGCTGGACGGTAAGCCGCTCCAGATCCGCTGCGGCGAGATGCACTTCGCCCGCGTGCCACGCGAGTATTGGTCGCATCGCCTGAAGGCCATCAAGGCGATGGGCTTGAATACCGTCTGTGCTTACCTGTTCTGGAATTATCACGAGTGGCGCGAAGGCCGCTTTGATTGGGCCGGCCAGCGCGACGCCGCTGAATTCTGCCGCGTGGCGCAGCAGGAAGGCTTGTATGTGATCTTGCGCCCTGGTCCTTATGCCTGCGCCGAGTGGGAAATGGGTGGCCTGCCATGGTGGCTGTTGAAGCATGACGGCGACAGCTTCCTGCGCACGCGCGATCCGGCCTATATCGAACCCGCACGCCGTTGGCTGGCTGAAGTGGGCCGCGTGCTGGCGCCTATGCAGATCACGCAGGGCGGTCCGATTCTGATGGTGCAGGTCGAGAACGAATACGGCTTCTTCGGCGACGACCTCGAATACATGCGCGTGATGCGCAAGGCGCTGCTGGATGCGAAGTTCGATGTACCGCTATTCCAGTGCAATCCGACCAATGCGGTCGCGAAGACGCATATTCCCGAGCTGTTCTCGGTGGCGAATTTCGGCAGCGACCCGGCCAATGGTTTCAAGGCATTGGCCGCGGTGCAGAAAGGGCCGCTGATGTGCGGCGAGTATTACTCCGGCTGGTTCGATACCTGGGGCGCACCGCACCGCCGCGGCGCCGCGACCAAGGCGGTCGAAGACATCCAGGCCATGCTGAAGGCAAACGGTTCGTTCAGTCTCTACATGGCCCACGGTGGTACGACCTTCGGCCTGTGGGGCGGCTGCGACCGCCCCTTCCGTCCGGATACCAGCAGCTACGACTACGACGCGCCGATAGGCGAAGCGGGCTGGATGGGCGAGAAGTTTGAAGCCTACCGCGAAGGCATCAAGCCCTTCCTGGCTGCCGGAGAAACCCTGCCGCCAGCGCCTCCGCAAACTCCTGTAATGGAAATCGCGCCTTTCATGCTGAAGGAGTCGGCGGCGGTGTTTGCGAATATGCCACCCAAAGTAATCCGCGATGTCTCGCCACGCCCTTTAGAGCAATATGACATCAGCCGCGGCCTGGTCGCTTATCGCATCACCCTGCCCGCCGGTCCTGCGGGCGTGCTGGAAGCGACCAAGGTACGCGACCTGGCATGGGTCCACCTCGATGGCCGCCAGATCGGCACGATGGACACGCGCTTCCGCCGCTACACAGTCGATCTGCCTGCGCGCAGCAAGCCGGTCACGCTGGAGATCCTGCTGTACACCATCGCGCGCGTGAACTTCGGCGTGGAGATCCACGACCGCAAAGGTCTGCATGGTCCGGTTCAGTTCACGCCAACCGGCAGCGCAGCGCAGCCACTGGAAAATTGGGAAATCCGCGCCATCGATTTCGATGCCGATGGCACGCTGCCTCCATTGGCATGGAAACCGGGCCGTGCGGGTGGCGCTGCCTTCTGGCGCGGCAGCTTCAATGCGTCGCGGCAGGCCGACACCTTCCTCGACATGTCCAGCTGGGGCCAGGGCATTGTGTGGATCAACGGCCGCTGCCTGGGCCGCTACTGGAGCATCGGCCCGACCCAGACCATGTATCTGCCTGGCCCATGGATTCGCGCCGGCGAAAATGAAGTCGTTGTTCTCGATCTCACCGGCCCGCAATCGGCGCGCATCAGCGGCTTGAAAGCACCGGTCTTCGACCAGCTGCATCCGGAGCGCGACCTCGCGCGCCCACCGAGCAAGATCAAACCGCACCTCGACGGCGTGGCGCCAGCGCACGAAGGAGAATTCGCCGCCGGCAGCGCAACGCAGGATGTCCGCTTTGCGAAACCTGCGCACGGCCGCCAGTTCTGCCTCGAATCGCTGGACGCGCACGACGGCAAACAATTCGCGGCCGTTGCCGAGATCTCGCTGCTCGACGCCAAAGGCGAAACGATCAACCAGTCCAACTGGACGATCGCCTACGTCAGCAGCGAAGAGCTAAGCAAGGAAGATGGCGGCGCGCTGAATGCGATCAACGGCCAGGTCACCGACTACTGGCATTCCGCGTGGAGCGGCAAAGGCGTCAAGCCAAAGCATCCGCACCTGCTGATCATCGATCTGGGCAAAGATGTTGAAGTAGCAGGCCTTCGCTACACGCCCCGCCAGGGCAAGGACGACGTCACCGGCCGCATCAAGCACTTCCGCGCTTACCTCGGCGAGGCGCTGGCGCGCTGAAAAAACCCACGGCGCAAAAGCGGGTGGCTGCCACATCGTGGCAGCCACCTGGTTTTACGTCTTGGGTTCAGAAAGCAAAAAAGCCCACCGGCGTCTGCGCCTGGTGGGCTTCTTCAATAACTAGCCTGACGATAACCTACTTTCACACTGGTTGCAGCACTATCATCGGCGCAAAGTCGTTTCACGGTCCTGTTCGGGATGGGAAGGGGTGGGACCGACTTGCTATGGTCATCAGGCATAACTTGTAGCACCGCGTTGGYTCAACGCGCTGCGCAATCCGGAAGAAGTAAGYAGGGTAAAACTCAATCATTCAAACACAGGCAAGTGCGCATAACCGGCAAGGTTATAGGGACAAGCCGTACGGGCAATTAGTATCAGTTAGCTTAATGCATTACTGCACTTCCACACCTGACCTATCAACGTCCTGGTCTCGAACGACCC
>NZ_JBFREF010000022.1:0-10124 GCF_052114165.1 Pseudoduganella sp. RAF19
GGGTCGTTCGAGACCAGGACGTGGGTCGTTCGAGACCAGGACGTTGATAGGTCAGGTGTGGAAGTGCAGTAATGCATTAAGCTAACTGATACTAATTGCCCGTACGGCTTGTCCCTATAACCTTGCCGGTTATGCGCACTTGCCTGTGTTTGAATGATTGAGTTTTACCCTGCTTACTTCTTCCAGATTTAGTGTGACGCCGCAGTGCGCGGCGACATACGTACAAGTTATGCTTGATGACCATAGCAAGTCAGTCCCACCCCTTCCCATCCCGAACAGGACCGTGAAATGACTTTGCGCCGATGATAGTGCTGCAACCAGTGTGAAAGTAGGTTATCGTCAAGCTAAATTATTTTGGTGACGCGCTATTCGCGAACCAATACCGGTCAGTCTGATGACCATAGCAAGTCGGTCCCACCCCTTCCCATCCCGAACAGGACCGTGAAACGACTTTGCGCCGATGATAGTGCTGCAACCAGTGTGAAAGTAGGTTATTGTCAGACTAAGTAATAAGAAAAGCCCGCTTGGCATGTGCCAGCGGGCTTTTTTGCTTTCAAACCCACGGCAGAAACAGGTGCCTGCCACGCCGTGGCAGGCACCAGGTTTTGGCCTCGGGTTTTGTTTTTTAGTCATCAGCTTGTCATTCTGACTTCGTATGCTGCGCCTTTTAACCAGAAGGACAGCCATGAAGCTCCCACGCCTCTCTCCCCTTGCACTTGCACTCGCACTGGCCGCTTGCGGCGGCAGCGACAATAACGATACGCCAGCACCACCGGCCAAGACCCAAATCAGCGGCGTCTTCCTGGACGGTGCGGTTGAAGGCGCGGACTATGTCGCCGGCACTTCGGCTAAAGCTGCAACGGGTTCGAAAGGCGAATTCACGTGCTCCGCCGGTGATTCGGTGAGCTTCAGCATTGGCGGTATCGCTTTGGGTAGCGCTAGCTGCGCCGCCACCATCACCCCGCTGCAGCTGGCTGGCGTGACCGATGTGAAGGATGCGAAAGTCGTCAATCGCCTGATGGCGCTGCAGCTGCTGGATGACGACAATGATCCATCCAATGGCATCAAGATCACCGCCGATGTGAAGACCTCGATGGCCAGCAAGAGCGCCGACTTTGGCGCGGCCGGCACGGACTTCAACAAAGCCTTCGCCACCACGCTGGCTGCTGCCGGCACCAAGTACGCCGCACGCACCGTCGATGATGATCGCCGCGCGCTTGTGCGCGAGCACTTCGAAGACACGCTAGCCTCCAAGGTTGGCACACCGGCTCCGGAATCCTTCACGCAAGGCGATGTGGCCGTGACCGTCACGCGCTACCAGATGCAGGCGGCGAACAGTTTCTACATTCCATACGAAGGCAGCAACGCCAAAGTGAAGGAAGACTTCCCGCTCGGCTTCCTGCCTTCGTACGGTTCTTCGCTTGCATTCAAGGGCACCAATGCCAACGGTGACCTGGAGTTCTACGGCTTGACCGACCGCGGCCCGAACGGCGATGGTCCTAATATTCCCGCACTGACCGGCACCGGCACGATCGCTGCCAAGATCTTCCCTTCGCCGAGCTTCACGCCATCGATCGGCGTGATCACGGTTGGCAAGAGCGGTGCCGTGCTGACTTCGACCTTGCCAATCAAAGTCTCTTCGGCTGTGAACAGCAATGGCCTGGTTCTCCCTGCCGGTACGCTGGGTAACTCGGCCGAAGTGCCGCTGCAGGACGCCATGAAGTACGACGCAAACAGCAAGGCCAACTTCAGCCTGAACGGCCTGGATACCGAAGCCATTGTGCTCGACAAGAAGCGCAATGTGCTGTGGATCTCCGATGAATACGGCCCGTTCATCGTGAAGATTGATCCGGCCACCGGCATCATCCAGTCCCGTTATGCGCCAGGCAGCGGCCTGCCTGCCATCTTCGCCAAGCGCCGCTCCAACCGCGGCATGGAGGGTCTGACGCTCGACACGACCACCGACAAACTGCACGGCTTCCTGCAAAGCCCACTGACCGATGGCAGCGCACCGTACAGCGTGACCGGCAAGAGCGAGCAGATCGAACGCTTTGCTCGTTTCACCCGCTGGGTCGAATTCGATCCGACCACTGGCGCCACGACCAGAATGTTCGCCTACCCGCTTAACGGCGCCGACTACGCAGACGGCCGCACCGGCAACGCCAAACTGGGCGACGTCGCTGCACTGGGCAACGGTAAATTCATCGTGATTGAACAGGGCGCTGCGCCAAGCGGCAAAGTGTTCAATAAGTTGATGCTGATCGAAATCGGCAGCGCGACTGACATCAACGCCGCCGCCTTCAACCCGGCCACCTCCGACCTGGAAAAAAGCTCGATGGGCGCGGTGGCTGTGAACGGCGCGGACTGGACCAAAGTGGTCACGCTGAAAAAGACCCAGCTGCTCGACCTGAACGCCGTCGGCTGGCTGGCTGAAAAAGCGGAAGGCCTGACCGTGGTTGATGCCAACACCATCGCGCTCGCGAACGACAACGATTTCGGTCTGAAGACCAAGATCTTCACCCCATCCGGCGACGCCGTGGCCGATGCCGACGTCACCAAGTGCAATGTGGATGCGAACGGCGTGATCATCACCAGCACTTCCGCAGGCTGCAACGCTGCCAACAGCATTCGCGTGGCGCGTGGCGATGACAAAGAACGCCCAAGCCGTATCTGGCTGATCAAGTTCGGCAAGGCGCTGACCAGCTACTAAGCCAGCTGCTCCCAGCTCAAACCGAAGCGGGCCAGGTACTTCTTCAAACGGTCCGCATCGTTAGGCTTTGCCTTGCTCTGGCGCGAGACGGAATACAGCTTCCGTCCCGCGTCAGACATGGACTTGGACTGGGCACACACGTCCACCACCGCTTGCAATTGCAGGCGATCAAACAGATCGAGCTGGGAGAGCGAATCTTCGTCCAGCAGATCTTCCAGCGAACTGCCGCGCGATGCCGCCGGCGTGATAGGCCGCCATTGATGCTGCAGGCGGGCGATTTCCTTTTCCGCGACTGGCGCCGTGATCCGGCCTGCTTCGGCCAGTGTCGCCATGCGCGTGACAGACGCTGATAGTTCACGGAAGTTGCCGTTCCATTGCGCATCCGCGGAAACAGCGAAGCGCATGAAGCGCTCGCGTGCCTCTTTATTGAAGCGCACCATGCTGCCATTCTCCGCGCCGAATTCGGTCAACAGATAATCCAGATTAGGTTCGATGTCTTCTGGCCGGTCGCTGAGGCGCGGCAGGGAGTAGTTCCACAAATTAATCCGCGCGTAGAGATCCTCGCGGAAGCGTCCTGCGGCCACTTCGGCCGCCAGATCGCGATTCGTGCCGGCGATGAGCTGGAAGTCGCTTTTCACCTCGTGGTCGCCGCCCATCGGCAGGAAGCGCTTTTCTTCGACTGCCTTGAGCAGCATGGCTTGCTCATCCAATCCCAGCTCGCCGATTTCGTCGAGGAAGAGCAAGCCTTTGTGCGCCGTGCGCAGCAAGCCGGGACGGTCGGAAGCCGCGCCCGTAAAGGCGCCTTTTACGTGCCAGAACAAGGTCGACCCAGCGCCATCGCCGTGCAGCGTGGCGCAATTGATCTCAACGAACTGCCCATCGAGTTGATGCCGCGCCTTCTTCAGTTCAAAAATGCGCCGCGCCAGAAACGACTTGCCCGCCCCCGTTGGCCCCATCAGCAGCATCGGCGCACGCGAGCGCGCGGCCACATGCTCGATCTCGTCGATCATTAGATTGAACTGCGCATTGCGCGTCGCGATGCCCGACTTCAGGAATTCAACGCCTTCTTTCTGTGCAGTGCTGAAGCGCTGCGCGATCTGGTCGTAGCGCGACAGATCCAGGTCAATGAGCACGTACTCGCCAGGTTCGCCTTCTCGATGTCGGCGTGGCGGCGAAGTTTGCAGCAGGCGGCCGGGAAAGAAGTGGGCCTCGGTCATCAGGAACAGGCAGATCTGCGCAACGTGGGTGCCGGTTGTGATGTGGACCCAGTATTCTTCTTTGTCTGGATCGAACTGGTAGCTGCGCGCGAAGTCATACAGGCAACTGTAGACATCTTCGAAGTCCCACCAGTCCTCGATCGGCATGGTGTGCAGGCGCACGTCTGTCTCCGGGGAGACGGACGCGATGTCGCGCTGAATGACGTGAGCCAGATCGATGTGGGCTTGACTGACCATCAGCTCAAAGCGGTCGATGACCAGGTCGGGGTGCTGGGTAATTGAGACGCTCGGACGCCACTTTTCCCACCGCCCACTGCCGCGCGGGCCGCCATCGAGCTGCGTGTCCAGGAAGTCTATATTTATCAACTACTTAGGAGGTCGGAGTGCCAATTGCAATAGTCGGGTACACGCAAAGACAAGGAGAAGAAAATGGCGGATACTCGGATCAAATCCTGGACCATCAGCGCAGGAGCAGTGGGCAAGAAGGCGATGCGTCGCAGCTTCGGCAACGCTTCTCCGGCGATGCGAATCACGGCCAGCCAGCGCCTCACCATGATCAGCTGGAATGACGGCGGCTGTGCAAACAATGGCCTGCAGGTGTGGGGTAGCGTGCTGTCCACGCTTGTGAATGCAGAATGAACTTGAGAATATAGAACCATGAAAAAGCACGAATACGACGTAATGAATGTTGAGGGCGGAAGCCCTGTGAAAATGTGGACGCGCGGTGTACCGGTTGAGCAGGAAGCGCGTGAGCAGCTGTCAAATACGGCAAGAATGCCGTTCATTTATAAGCACATCGCAGTAATGCCTGACGTCCACCTGGGTAAAGGATCGACCATCGGTAGTGTGATCCCGACCTTGGGTGCGATTATTCCGGCGGCCGTTGGCGTGGATATCGGCTGCGGGATGATGGCGGCAAAGACCACGCTGAATGCGCGGGACCTGCCGGATAATCTGGGTCCGCTGCGTAGCGCGATCGAGAAAGCCATCCCGCACGGGATGTCGCCGAAGACACGCGGTTATCGCGGGCGCGACGTGGGCTCCTGGGAAAATCCGCCAACCCCAGTGGATGCGGCCTGGGCGCAATTGAAGGATGAATTCGACGTCATCTGCCAGAAAACGCCGAAGCTGAAGAACACCAATAACTACAAGCATCTGGGAACACTGGGTAGCGGTAATCACTTCGTGGAAGTCTGCCTGGATGAACAGGGCTTCGTGTGGTTCATGCTGCACTCGGGTTCGCGCGGCGTGGGGAATGCCATCGGCAGCCACTTCATCGAAGTGGCGCAGCAGGATATGCGGACTCACATCGCCAATCTGCCGGACAAGGACCTGGCCTATCTGAAAGAAGGCACCAGCCACTACGACGATTATGTCGAAGCGGTCGGCTGGGCGCAGAAGTTTGCGCGCATGAACCGCGAGGTGATGATGCAGAACCTGATCGCGTCCGTTCGCACCGTTATCAAGAAGCCGTTTGAGACGCACGTGGAGGCGGTGAACTGCCACCACAACTATGTGCAGAAAGAGCGCCACTTCGGTCAGGACGTGCTGGTGACGCGTAAGGGCGCGGTGTCGGCACGCGAGGGCGAGCTGGGGATTATTCCGGGCTCGATGGGCGCGAAGAGCTTCATCGTGCGCGGTAAGGGAAATCCGGAAAGCTTCAACAGCTGCAGCCATGGCGCGGGCCGCACCATGAGCCGCAATGAGGCAAAGCGCCGCTTCACGCTGGAAGATCAGGTGCGTGCGACCGAAGGGGTGGAGTGCCGCAAGGACGCCGCGGTGATCGATGAGATCCCGATGGCGTACAAGGACATCGATGCGGTCATGCAGGCGCAGGACGAGCTGGTGGAAGTCGTCCATACGCTGAAACAGGTCGTATGCGTCAAAGGATAAGAATGCATGATTGAGATAGATGGTTCTAAAGGAGAGGGCGGCGGCCAGGTGCTGCGGACTGCGTTGTCGCTCTCGATCATTACCGGTCAGCCCTTCCGCATTGCCAATATCCGCGCCAACCGTTCCAAGCCAGGCCTGATGCGTCAGCACCTGGTGGCGGTAACGGCCGCCGCGCAGATTTGCAATGCCGAAGTGACGGGCGCGGCGCTCGGCTCGGTACAGCTGGAATTCACACCAGGCCCCGTTCGCGCGGGCGTGTTCGAGTTTTCGATCGGTTCCGCCGGCAGCTGCACGCTGGTGCTGCAAACGCTGATCCCGGCATTGCTGTATGCACCCGGCCAGTCGGTCGTGCGGGTCAGCGGAGGCGCACATAACCCGAAGGCGCCGCCGGCGGAGTTCCTGCAGCGGGCTTTCTGCCGTGCGATGTCGGCGATGGGCGCGTCGGTGGACGTGCGTCTGGAACGCGCCGGCTTCTACCCGGCCGGCGGCGGCGCGGTACAAGCGTCGATTCAGCCGGTGCACGAATGGCAGCAGCTGGACTTGATGACGCGCGGAGAGCGCCGGGACGGCTATGCGGAAAGCCTGGTGGCAGGCGTGCCATCTGGCGTAGCGCGCCGGGAACTGAGCTGCGTGGCCAGCGCAATGGGCTGGGACGAGGCGCAGCTGAGGACTTGCGTACTGCCGGAGGCATGGGGGCCGGGCAATGCTTTGCTGATGACACTCGATCACGAACACGTCACGGAAGTCTTTGTCGGCTTTGGTGAGAAGTCGCTACGCGCTGAAACGCTGGCAAAGCAAGTGGTTCAGGAAGCGCGGCTGTACATCGCGTCCGGCGCAGCGGTCAGCGAGTATTTGGCCGACCAGTTGATGCTGCCGATGGCGCTTGCGGGCGGTGGCCAGTTCACCGTCGACCGTGTATCAGAGCATGCGCGCACCAATGCCGAGATTATTGGACTGTTCCTCCCGGTTCGGTTCGAGTTTGCCGGCGATGAGCAGTACAGCACCGTGCGCGCCTTCGCCAGCAGTTGAAGGATAATGCCCTCGGGAGGGCAGGCGATGATTGAACTGGACGGCTCAACTGGGGAAGGCGGCGGGCAAATCCTGCGCAGCGCGCTGACGCTGTCCATGATTACCGGGAAGCCATTCCGCATTCAGAACATCCGCGCCAATCGCGAGCCGGCGGGATTGCGCCGACAACATCTGGCGGCGATACGCGCGGCAGCGGTTGTTTGCAACGCGGGCGTCACGCACGCGGAGGTCGGCTCGACAACTCTGGAGTTCACGCCCGGTACGCTGACCGGCGGCGTGTACGAATTCGATATCGGAACGGCCGGCAGCACGACGCTCGTATTGCAGACCGTACTTCTGGCGCTGCTGTTTGCGCCTATCCCAAGCACGGTCACGGTCACGGTCATCGGCGGCACGCATAATCCGATGGCGCCGCCGGTTCAGTTCCTGCAGCGCGCCTATTGCAGACTGCTGGCGGCGATGGGCGCGCGGGCCGAGATTGATCTGGAGCGTTTTGGTTTTTACCCGGCCGGCGGCGGCATCTTGTTTACCACCGTGTGGCCGTGGGAGCATCCACGGCGCGTTGAACTGATGGAGCGCGGTGCGCTACAGGCTTCACTTGCCGAGGCCTTTGTTGCGCGTATTCCGGCCAATGTCGCGCAGCGTGAGCTGAAGCAGGTTGCCGAGACGCTCGGCTGGCAAGAGCGTCAGTTGCAACTGCATGAGCTGACGCAGACCGACGGTCCGGGAAACGCGCTGCTGCTTACGCTCGACAGCGCGCACGTCACCGAAGTGTTCTCGGGCGTCGGCGACCGCCACATTCGGGCCGAGACAGTGGCGCAGGGCGCGCTGCTCGAAGCGCAGCGCTATCTGGCCTCCGATGCCGCTGTCGGCGAGCATCTGGGGGATCAGTTGATGCTGCCCATGGCGCTGGCGGGCGGCGGACGCTATACGCTGGACCACGTTTCGCGCCACGCGATCACAAATGCGGAGGTGATCGCGCGCTTTCTGCCGATTCATGTCAGCTTCGAGACGGGGCAGAAGTGCAGCACTTGTACTGTCGCGCCGCTTCACTAAAAGGTGTATTGCGCCGTCATCCCCAGCGCCCAGTTGCGGCCCGGCGCCGCTTCGTAATAGCGCTTGTTCGCGTCGCCGACAATCACAGAGCCGACATACTGGCGGTCCCCCAGATTATTCAAGCGCAGAAACTCCTTGATGCGCCAGCCGGGCAACTGCTGCGCCGCTTGCAAGCGCAGGTTCAGCAAGCTATACCCTGGCGCCGCTTGTTCGGCGTTCGTGTCTTCGACATAGAGACGGCCGCTGGCCTGGGCTTCAATTGCCGCACCGTAGCGGCCCTGCGGCTCGTTCCACGCCAGCTCACCGTATGCAGTGGTCCGCGGCACGGCGGGCAGGCGGCTGCCGTTGTCATAGGTCGCACGCAGGACGGACAGCGCGGCGCGGGCGCTGAAGCCGTGCGACCAATTTGTATCCACCGATAGCTCGCCGCCCTGGCGCAGTGTGCTGGCCGCATTGCGGTAGCTGGTGCGGCCGCCGCTGGATGCGTCCACGACCAATTCGTCGCGCGTACGGACCTGGAACAAGGCTGCGTCCACGCGCGTTCCCTGGAAAGGCGTGGACTTCACGCCCATTTCCAGATGCATGCTGCGTGCGGGGCGCAGGTTGAAATTGAAACCCCCGCCCGTACCCGAGTAGAACAGTTCATTCAACGTTGGCGTTTCGAAGCCGCGCGCGGCGCTGCCATAAATGTTCAGGGTTGGCGTCAGTTTGTAGAGCAGGCCGATCACCGGGGTCGTCTTCACGAAGCGCAGAGCGCCGCTATCGTTGCCATTGCTAAGGAAGTGGTCGTCGACTTCGACCTTCACGCGGCTATGACGTACACCCGCGCTGGCGACCCAGTCGCCGGACTGCCATTCGGTCTGCACATAGGGATCGGCATTCGAAACGATGTCGCGCTCATCCCGGCGCAAGGCTCCGCGCACGCCGAATTGATTGCCGATGAAATTCTCGTAGCCGCGCCGGTCGTCCGCCGAGCGATCGAAGTCGAAGCCAAGCGTTGTCCGTAGCGTGCCGCTTGAGAAGCGGCCTACGTGCAGATAGTTGAATGAGGTGCCGTAGAAATCGCGGCTGAAGTCCACCACGCCGCCGGAATGGCTGGGCGGCGCCTGGAAGGCTTTCGAGAATGCCTGGTATTGTACGACGTCGCGGTTCCCGCCATAGGCAACCAGCTGCAACCGGTCCTCGCCGAGGTGCAGCGTGTAGTTGGCGCCAACCTGCTCATGGTCGATGCTCTTGCGCGTGTTGTAGCGCTCCGCATAGCTGCGCTTGGGCGATTCGGTGTCGGTTGGATCGATTTCGCCGGCACGCGGGTCGCGCAGGAAAGTGGACCAGCTTACACCCAGCGGGTCTTGCGTATCCTTCTGTTCAAGGCGATTGGCGACCAGCGTGAGCGTAGCGTTGTCGGCCAGGTTGAATTTCAGCTTGGCGTATTGCTGGTCGCGGCGCGCGGCGCTGTGATCACGATAGCCGTCCGTCTCGAAGCGCGACGCGTCGAGCACGTAGCCAACGCCGACGGCTTTGCCTTGTGCCGACAGATCGACTTTGCGCATACCGTCGCTGCCGGCGATGACAGTCGCTTCGGCCGAAGGCGGCGACTTGCCGTCTTCGGTAAAGAGCTGGATCACGCCGCCGGAGTGATTGCCATATAGCGCAGAGAACGGACCGCGCAGGACTTCGATGCGCTGGGCGCGGTCCAGATTAAAGGTGGCGGCCTGCCCTTGGCCATCGGGCATCGTCGCCGGGATACCGTCTGTAATCAGGCGCACGCCGCGCACGCCGAATGCGGAGCGGGCGCCGAACCCGCGCGAAGAGATCTGGAGATCCTGCGCGTAGTTCTGGCGGTTCAGCGCCACGATGCCCGGCACAGCGACCAGCGCTTCCGAGGCATTGACTCGCGGCTGCGCATCGCGAATGGCGGACGAATCAAGGATGTCGATTGCCGCGGGCAGGTCGCTGCTCGCGTGCTCGTAATGGCTGCCGCTCACAACGATGATGGCAACCGGTTCATTAGAAGGAAGATAAGGCATGGGCGAAACTATACATTGGCCCTTGCGGACCTGCAGTGCGTTTGCTATAGTTCTGTCCCTCGCAACGCAACGCAGCAAACAGCGCGAAACGATGTGAGAAGTTTGAAGCGCAAGACGCTGAAAACGAAGGGGTTGACGAGTTGCACGCTGTACCGCATAATCTCGCTTCTCTGCTGCTGACAAACACAACGA
>NZ_JBFREF010000023.1:0-7708 GCF_052114165.1 Pseudoduganella sp. RAF19
GCAAACCAACCGACAACTGCTTTATCGAAACGTTCAACGGGTCACTGCGTGATGAATGCCTGAACGTCCACTGGTTCACCTCCTTGACCGAGGTTCAGGCCATCGTGGAGGCTTGGCGCGTGGACTACAATGAGATCCGGCCTCACATGRCTCTCAAAGACCAGACGCCAACGGAATACGCTCGGAGAACGGTTTCTGGAGGGCTYGAAGGCCATTGACCGACCAAATTCTCGGSCCCGAAATGTCCATGTAATCCAAGCGGATCAATTACTGTCGAATTCTTGAGTGACAATGGCGGCGCTTTTCGTGCCATCGAGACGCACACTTTGGCCCATGAACTGGGCATCAAGCCTGTGCATACGCCCGTGAACAGCCCGCAGTCGAATGGCATGGCAGAGAGCTTCGTGAATACGTTTAAACGCGATTACGTCGCCTGCATGGATCGCAGCAGCGGCGCCGCCGTGCTGGCCCAACTGCCCGACGCCTTCAGGCACATCATCGAAGTACATCCACATTCGGCATTGGGCTACAAATCGCCATGCATGTTTAGGAAAGAGCGGCGGCGTCAGGCGCTGGAAACTGACGCTAACTAAGCATCAGGCTGTTTCCGGGAATGGAGGGGCAAGATCACGCACTCCGAAGACGACGAGGATTGATCCCGGCACGCACATACAGTCTTGCGCGCGCCGGCGCGGCCGTTTGGTGAGTGATATGACGAATCCGGTAATCATTGGCGGAGCAACACTCTACTTTGGCGACTGCCGCGAGTTACTGCGTGCCTTGCCTGCAGGCTGTGCCGACCTATGCATTGCTGACCCGCCGTACGGCGACACCAGCCTGGAATGGGATAAGGCGGTTGACGGCTGGCTACGGGAAGTAGCACGCGTGCTGAAGCCGAACGGCTCGATCTGGCTGTTCGGTGGCCGCGCTACGCGAAGGCTGCACTTACATCGGCTTCGAGGATATGGCCGAATACTTCGGGTGTGAGGATCGCATCCATAACTTCCTGAATCCCGTGCATCCAGACGTATTCCAAGCGGCCGCATGAACCTCTCAATCCATAAGCATATGCGTTTGGAAATTGAGGGCCATCGCGTGAATGATGGCAGCAAGAATGATTGGGTTATCCGTCCCAGTATAGGACTTGAGGTAAATCTCCTTGGCCTTTTCCAATTGCCGCTCAGTGATCCCAGCGATGTACTGCATATCCTTTTCGCTTTCGGTGCTCATGATGACTTCCTTCCCGGTGAACTAATCGGAAAGGTCAGCATAGCATGCGCGCCTTCAATCACCGACCTGAACAAACTCAACCGGTCCGTCAGGCTTACCGACGTTCTTCAGTTTATTGCGGTAGCCACAGTGCGGGCAGAGGAAATAGCAGCCGAAGTGGTCAATCGCAGGCTCGCATTCGGAAAACTTCAAGTTGGCAGTACAGCGTTTCCAGGTCCATATGAGTACACCTCACTGGTTCATGGAACGGAGCTGATCAGCGGCACGAACACCAGCTTCCAGCGCTGCTGCTGCCGCCATGGATTGCGATTCGAACGGCATATCCAGGATCTGCGTGTGCAGAACGCGAGGCCCCCTGAGGACTTTGAAAATTGCTCGCCACTTGCCCGAATTTTCCGGGTCATGGCCTGCGTAACGGACCAGATAACCATCCTCAAACAATGTTTCTTGGAATGGACCCAGGTACTCAGATGGAATATTGGCGTCCATACATCCTCCTTTAGAAGGGCATCGTAGCATGAACCGCTCCAATAGCGAATTGAGCCGCTGTAGGTCGGTTTTCACGTCGCTCCCTTTGAACCAGCACCGTATTATTTTGCCTCGCTTCTGTCCTTTGTACTGTACGTCTACGAACATACGCACTAGGCCAGACGGACTGGAGATTCTGCAAGTATCATGGCCGGGTTCGCCCTATACTGATGGAGTAGAGAAAAATATTCGACGGCCCTGCAAGAAACCGATCGGCCGGATTGAGTGCGGGGGGAGGAGGACTGCGATGCTGCACGAGTTCCTGGCTAATAATCGACGCGAACTCATCGCTCGCTGTCGGGCAAAAGTGGCTGCACGTGAACACATCGCGACCGCCGAACAATTGCAGAACGGCGTGCCGATGTTTCTTGAACAGTTGATTCGTACTCTACGTTCCGAACAGTCGAATTACGCCTTCGAAGGCCAAGTTATGCTCCCCATCTCTGATCGCGGAATAGCACACGGAGAGGTCGGTGCGTCTGCGACACTGCACGGCCAAGACATGCTGGCACTGGGGTTTACCGTCAATGACGTGGTCCACAACTATGGCGATTTGTGCCAGGCCATCACAGACCTTGCTGTGGAGCGTGACGCGCCTTTTTCCGTCGACGAATTTCGGACGTTGAATCGTTGTCTCGACGTTGCGATTGCATATGTGCGCATGCGTACCGACGGCATCCCGAATATAGCCAATAGTGAATTTAATGCATCTGACTGAGACATTCGCGCGGTCGATGAACTAATGGCCAGATTGCGAATGACTGTCGTTGTTTTGTGCGAGTTTCATATGGACAGATATTTATCAGTGTCCCCGTCTGGGGACAGCGCCCTGCCGGGGGGCGATACCGAGACCTTCGATCAGTCGCATTGTGATGCGGCATTGGACGAAGCCTTATGCTGTACTTTTCCAGCGAGTGATCCCATTGCTATTAACTTCGCTTTTACGCCGCTTGTTTTGATGAGAGCCGAACTCATCAGGAGGGCATTCCCACGGACGTTATCATGAACCCCGTAACATCATTTCTAGTCGTCGCCTGTCTGCTCGCGAGCGCTTGCAGTGCCTACTGGGTCAACTCATACCTAGCTTTCCTGTTCTTCGTCGTCGGAATTGTCATCGCACTGTCGCTGAAGATGGCCAACGCATGGGAAAAGTATGTCATTTTAAGGCTGGGTAAGCTGCAGAGTGTCAAAGGAGCCGGCCTGTTTGCCATGATCCCAATTATTGATAACGTAATTGCGATAATTGACGTGCGGATTCAGACCACTGCATTTAATGCGGAGGAGGCGCTCACGCGAGACACGGTTCCTGTCAATGTCGATGCGATCATCTTCTGGCATGTGCATGACGCGGAAAAGGCAGCTCTGGCCACTACGCATTATCGGGAAGCAATCGATCGAGTAGCGCAGACGTCGTTGCGTGAAATGATCGGTGCATCAATGCTGGGGTCGCTCTTGTCCGAACGTAAGGAAGCTGATGAGCTGCTGAAGGATGTCATTGCACGGAAGACGGCGCCATGGGGTATATCGGTCAGCTCTGTTGAGATTCGAGACGTTGCAATTCCCGTCGCCTTGCAAGATGCTATGTCTCGTCAAGCGCAAGCAGAACGCGAAAAGCAGGCGCGTGTCATTCTCGGCTCTGCCGAGGCTGCTATTGCCGGCAAGTTTGTCGAGGCAGCTGACACCTATGCAGGGCATCCTGCAGCGTTGCAGCTGCGAGCGATGAATATTATTTACGAGACAACGAAAGAGCGCGGCGCCACAATCCTGATCCCAAGCACGATGATCGATAGCTTGAATCCGCCTGCGGCCACAGCAATCCCTGCAACTCACGATAAGGGAGGCGCAGGCCCAGAGGTCTCATGGAGCAAAGTGGCGGCCTGATTGACGACAGGAAATATCGTCAGTTAACTTCTACGGTGATTGGCTTTGTCCAGGATGCCTGCCGAAGATCGGCTATCCAGGTTCCTTGGAGTGCGATTAGCCTGTGCCATCTTGCAGCAGGCGCTGGCATCCAGCGCCCTTGTTTTCGATAAGAGAGCATAATGCATTCATCAAGAGAACTTCGTGCAGCGACGCCGCCCGTCAATTGGTCTAACACGAGTTCCCCGTCAATCTGGAGGTAACGTTATGCGAAAAAGTAGAGATCGACGGCAGAACAACGGACCTGCAGCCGATATTGAGCATGCTGTGCTGTTGATGCAGACGCATGGACAGTCCTACGCATCCCGGTACCTCAAGAATATGAAGGTTCCCGACGAGACCATCGCGCGCGTGCTATCGGTGAATCCTAGTGACCGTCGGAGTGTGCCACATTGCGCGGGACCACACAGCACCTGGTCCGAAGGGGCAAACGAAACGCAGGAGCGCTCTACTCGTCCGCTCAGTTACACGTTCCGCGGTAAAATTATGCACAACCGCTAACATCCAGCAGTGCCATGAGACAGCCCCGGCTGCCTCGTGGTTGACTTAACGGCCGGATGGCGCGCTCGCTTCCGAAGTAGACTTGATGTCCGTCGCGCTGCCGCGTTCCAGTATGCCCTTCGCAACCGTTACCTGCTCGGACCTTTCAGTGTGCACCGAAATCAGCACATTGCCATTGCGAACCTTGCCGTCATACAGCTTGGCTTCGTATTCCGGAATACCCATGCCCACCAGACCGCCAATCAAGCCGCCTGCTGCGCCGCCAACCGCAGCACCGCCCAGGGCGGCCATGATTGGGCCTGCAGCGATGAATGGGCCGATCCCCGGGATGGCCAGCGTACCGATACCGGCCAGCCAGCCAAGCACGGCGCCAGTGCCCATGCCGGCAATGCCACCGGTGGTCGCACCTTCGGGCAGTTTCGTGTTTTGTTCGTGGGCGAAATCGCGGGTCCCGCCTTTATCCGGAAACAAGACGGAAATTTCGTTGTTGGAGAAACCGGCCTCCTTCAAATTGGCAACGATGCTTTCTGCGTGAGTGTGGTCCTGCGCAATGCCATATACGGCTGTACTCATAATAGTTCTCCAATTGAGTTAGTTACTCTTGATATCGATTTTATTGTCCACGCTGGACACGCCGGAGACTGACTTTGCGAGCGCTTCCACTTTACGTTTCTCGTCATCGCTCTGCACTGGCCCCCGCAGGGTTACAACGCCGCCTTCCGCCAGAATTTTGATGTTGTGCGCCATCACGGACAGTGACTTGTCCCTAAAAATAGCGCGGCGCACCGTCGCCAACAGTTTGCGATCAGCTTTCGCGTTCGATTGCGCTTGCGGCGTCTGTGAGCGTTCGACCTTGTCGCGACTGTTCACTTTGGTATTGTCCGCTACAGGCGTTGGCTGCCCTTGCTGTGGGGCTTGCGAAACCGTTGCGATGGGCGCCGCTTGCGCGATAGACCCGCTGGAACCGAGCGCAGTGACCAAAACTGCGCGCAGTACTTTCTTCGACACTTGTTTCATATTCGCCTTTCGGAAATCGCTGATGCGGAGGTCCATCATGGCGAGCGTAGAGAGACACGTCTGTTATGCCAATAACGTCCAGAAATCTTGAAAGGAATTCGGCCAGTCGCCAAACAATGCTCAGCACACTGAGCATACAGGTGCTCAGTCTGGCTTTCCTTGTGTTGCTGCTCCATCCGAGCAAACGTCCAATAAGATTCGCAGGTCCCCAGTGCGCTTTCACATGCAGCCCCGCCTGCCAGCATACTTGCTCCGACAACGAGGTTGAATACTGTAGTGAGGCTGCGGTGCGCCGACGCCGACAATGGCGCATCAATAACCTGCCGTTGCGTGCATCCATTCAATGGCGCAGCCCCAGCCTGGCTCCTTTCGCGAGGACGAGCGCTGGCCCACATTCCGATTTGCGCTATGGTGCACGTCCACTTGGTGCCGAAAAATTTCAAACTAGCGAGGCATGCGTCTCCGATCACCTGCTGCAGAAAATGCCAAGCCGAATTCCCGCGTGTCGTGGAAAGGCCGGGCAAACACCGACGTGATTAAACCGGCCGGCAAGCCGATAGACCAGGCGGTACGATATCCGAAATCTTCGCCAAATGCGGCCCTGGCTGAGATAACAATGGACACCTTCTTTGCCGTCAACTCATCAATGCGCCGAATCACCATAGCCCGTTGCCCGTCAGCCCTGCGTTTTGAACGCTGCGCGATACGAGGCCCGCAAATGCGAGCGCTCCTTGCCACAAGCAGTTCTTTATCCAGCGGAACGTATCGGCAGTCTATAGACCGGCTATGTATCCCGTCCTGAACCGGACCTTGGACGATACTCTTTGCATCCGACACTACGCCGGATGACCAGGGTGTGGCGCACGCCTGCTGACTCGCACGGCAAGGCAAGGCAAGGCAACTGCACTCGCGGCCTCGGCCGCATACAGCGCCCGCCGCTGCGGACTAATGCAAATCAAGCCGGCCACTAATGGTCGATTAGCGCATCAGGCCGATGGCCAGATCAGCTGATCAACGGCACGTCATATTTTATGGGGAACTAACCGAAATCATGGCCGGAAAAGTGCCAATCAGAAGAACATGCCTCGCTGCACGGGCGCCGGCCGGCGCGTCTACTCAGCCCCTCCCCGGTGTGGACCTTCGCGCACGACCCGAATCGGAAGCACGCGTCAGTTCATCACGGTTTTTTTGGATCGAACGCCACGTCCAGCACCTCATCAATGTGTTGCATAGCGCACTCCAGTCCCAGCGTTTTGGCAGTGCTGGCCGTCCAGGCTGAGACGGACAGGCGATAGTGCGTCACTGGCTGTGCGCTGCCTCGTCCGATGCTGATATGACAGTTCCACCTCATATTGGGTTTGCCCATCGCTTCTTTGACCACAAGACACGTGATCGCATGATCGCGATACTGTAGCACTTCCATTCGCTTCCCCTTCAGTCTGACGCCGTTCGGACGCCCCGCCGTTGAGTGCCTTCACTGCTCAGCACTGGTGCCTGCCTGGTCAACCGGCTTTCGCGCAAATGGCCACTTGCTATGATCGGACGCTTCGGTCGATTTTCCCAAAGTGTTTGCGTCACTCAATGCTTCATCATCCTGACGGGCGCCATCATCTTCCCGATCAGGTTCCCCGTTTGCTTGCCGGCTCTCTTCGTGTACGGCCTGTCCCTGCTCGCTGCCCCCTTGCTGCCCCGATCGCACCGATTGTGCATTGCCTTCCTGTTGCGGATCTCCCTCCATACCTTCGGTTCCTTCGGTGCGGACGTGCATCACCTCATCTTCGACAGCATCTGCCGGCGCCGCTGCATCAGCGCTTTTCAAACGAGGGATGTCATTGCCATCGCTACTGCTTTGATTCGTTTCCATGATCTTGCTCCGTCTTGAGAGTGATACCCCTGTGTAGCGGGCTTAGCCATGGTATTAGAGTACCTGGCGCAGGTCGTAGGCGCACACCTCCCTACGGCGTAGGAGGCGCAGCCCCGAGGGTGACAACGGCGCCTTGTTTGCTACCGGTTGGTGACCGCTGTATCCAGGATAACTTTCGAATGACAGCTATAGAGCGCTAGGAATGTGGAACGGGCAGGCGCCCAAATGCCAGCCGCGCGCGAAAGCTGTGATGGTCCCACGCTGCCGCCCGCATTTAATCCGGCGCCTTCAACTGTGGGGCTTTCCCATCCACTGCGGGTCGGACTGCACGCAATGCTTGGCGAGAGGCGCAAGCGCGCCGGCGCCGGCCCCAATTCGGCGTTAGTGGGGTGTGCAGCGCTTATAGCTGCGCGAGAGCGCGCGACCTGATGCAAAAACTTGATAACAGCTGATCCGCTTGGATTACATGGACATTTCGGGGCCGAGAATTTGGTCGGTCTGATCCGCTTGGATTACATGGACATTTCGGGGCCGAGAATTTGGTCGGTCAATGGCCTTCAAGCCCTCCAGAAACCGTTCTCCGAGCGTATTCCGTTGGCGTCTGGTCTTTGAGAGCCATGTGAGGCCGGATCTCATTGTAGTCCACGC
>NZ_JBFREF010000024.1:0-4475 GCF_052114165.1 Pseudoduganella sp. RAF19
CATAACCGGCAAGGTTATAGGGACAAGCCGTACGGGCAATTAGTATCAGTTAGCTTAATGCATTACTGCACTTCCACACCTGACCTATCAACGTCCTGGTCTCGAACGACCCTTCAARGAGCTCAAGGCTCYGGGAAATCTCATCTTAAGGCAAGTTTCCCGCTTAGATGCTTTCAGCGGTTATCTCTTCCGAACTTAGCTACCCGGCAATGCCACTGGCGTGACAACCGGTACACCAGAGGTTCGTCCACTCCGGTCCTCTCGTACTAGGAGCAGCCCCCTTCAAATTTCCAACGCCCACGGCAGATAGGGACCAAACTGTCTCACGACGTTTTAAACCCAGCTCACGTACCACTTTAAATGGCGAACAGCCATACCCTTGGGACCGGCTACAGCCCCAGGATGTGATGAGCCGACATCGAGGTGCCAAACTCCCCCGTCGATATGAACTCTTGGGAGGAATCAGCCTGTTATCCCCAGAGTACCTTTTATCCGTTGAGCGATGGCCCTTCCATACAGAACCACCGGATCACTATGTCCTACTTTCGTACCTGCTCGACTTGTCGGTCTCGCAGTTAAGCACGCTTATGCCATTGCACTATTAGCACGATGTCCGACCGTACCTAGCGTACCTTCGAACTCCTCCGTTACACTTTAGGAGGAGACCGCCCCAGTCAAACTGCCTACCATGCACTGTCCCCGACCCGGATCACGGGCCAAGGTTAGAACCTCAAACAAACCAGGGTGGTATTTCAAGGTTGGCTCCACGAGAACTGGCGTCCCCGCTTCAAAGCCTCCCACCTATCCTACACAGATTGGTTCAAAGTCCAATGCAAAGCTACAGTAAAGGTTCATGGGGTCTTTCCGTCTAGCCGCGGGTAGATTGCATCATCACAAACACTTCAACTTCGCTGAGTCTCGGGAGGAGACAGTGTGGCCATCGTTACGCCATTCGTGCAGGTCGGAACTTACCCGACAAGGAATTTCGCTACCTTAGGACCGTTATAGTTACGGCCGCCGTTTACTGGGACTTCAATCAAGAGCTTGCACCCCATCATTTAATCTTCCAGCACCGGGCAGGCGTCACACCCTATACGTCCACTTTCGTGTTTGCAGAGTGCTGTGTTTTTATTAAACAGTCGCAGCCACCAGTTTATTGCAACCTTTTCGCCCTTCCACAGTAAAGTGGTCAAGCTACCGAGGCGTACCTTTTCCCGAAGTTACGGTACCAATTTGCCGAGTTCCTTCTCCCGAGTTCTCTCAAGCGCCTTAGAATACTCATCTCGCCCACCTGTGTCGGTTTGCGGTACGGTCTCGTATGACTGAAGCTTAGAGGCTTTTCTTGGAACCACTTCCGATTGCTTCGCGCTACAAGAGCGCTCGTCCCAGTCCCTTGGATTACGTACCCGGATTTGCCTAAGTACCTCCTATGAACCAGAAACTGCCTATTCCAACAGGCAGACAACCTTCCGCGATCCGTCCCCCCATCGCATCATACGACGGTGCAGGAATATTAACCTGCTTCCCATCAGCTACGCATCTCTGCCTCGCCTTAGGGGCCGACTCACCCTGCTCCGATGAACGTTGAACAGGAAACCTTGGGCTTACGGCGTGCGGGCTTTTCACCCGCATTATCGCTACTCATGTCAGCATTCGCACTTCTGATACCTCCAGCAGCCTTTACAAGCCACCTTCGCAGGCTTACAGAACGCTCTCCTACCATATCCTTRCGGATATCCGCAGCTTCGGTGACTGGCTTAGCCCCGTTACATCTTCCGCGCAGGACGACTCGATCAGTGAGCTATTACGCTTTCTTTAAATGATGGCTGCTTCTAAGCCAACATCCTGACTGTTTTAGCCTTCCCACTTCGTTTTCCACTTAGCCAATCTTTGGGACCTTAGCTGGCGGTCTGGGTTGTTTCCCTCTTGACGCCGGACGTTAGCACCCGACGTCTGTCTCCCAAGCTCGCACTCACCGGTATTCGGAGTTTGCAATGGTTTGGTAAGTCGCGATGACCCCCTAGCCATAACAGTGCTCTACCCCCGGTGGTGATACTTGAGGCACTACCTAAATAGTTTTCGGAGAGAACCAGCTATTTCCAAGTTTGTTTAGCCTTTCACCCCTATCCACAGCTCATCCCCTAATTTTTCAACATTAGTGGGTTCGGTCCTCCAGTGCGTGTTACCGCACCTTCAACCTGGCCATGGATAGATCACTTGGTTTCGGGTCTACACCCAGCGACTGGCGCCCTGTTCGGACTCGATTTCTCTACGGCTCCCCTATTCGGTTAACCTCGCCACTGAATGTAAGTCGCTGACCCATTATACAAAAGGTACGCCGTCACCCCTTACGAGGCTCCGACTGTTTGTATGCACACGGTTTCAGGATCTATTTCACTCCCCTCCCGGGGTTCTTTTCGCCTTTCCCTCACGGTACTGGTTCACTATCGGTCGATTACGAGTATTTAGCCTTGGAGGATGGTCCCCCCATCTTCAGACAGGATTTCTCGTGTCCCGCCCTACTTGTCGTACGCTTAGTACCACCGCTTGAATTTCGTGTACGGGGCTATCACCCGCTATGGCGCCTGTTTCCAAAGGCTTCCACTATCCAAACGACTATCACGTACAGGCTCTTCCCATTTCGCTCGCCACTACTTTGGGAATCTCGGTTGATTTCTATTCCTGCAGCTACTTAGATGTTTCAGTTCGCCGCGTTCGCTTTGCATACCTATGTATTCAGTATGCAATGACCTAAAAGGCCGGGTTTCCCCATTCGGAAATCTTCGGATCAAKGCTTGTTTGTCAGCTCCCCGAAGCTTATCGCAGACTTCTACGTCCTTCATCGCCTGTAATCGCCAAGGCATCCGCCATGTGCACTTAGTCACTTGTCCCTATAACCTTGACGGCTATAGTTCTAAGCACTTACTACTGTGTTTGATGAGTTTTTGTATGCGTTCCTTTCGGAACACTACCCTAAGTGTGAAGCTACCTACTTCTGGTAAAACCCGCTCCCATGGTGTGACGGGCGGTGTGTACAAGACCCGGGAACGTATTCACCGCGACATGCTGATCCGCGATTACTAGCGATTCCAACTTCATGTAGTCGAGTTGCAGACTACAATCCGGACTACGATACACTTTCTGGGATTAGCTCCCCCTCGCGGGTTGGCGGCCCTCTGTATGTACCATTGTATGACGTGTGAAGCCCTACCCATAAGGGCCATGAGGACTTGACGTCATCCCCACCTTCCTCCGGTTTGTCACCGGCAGTCTCATTAGAGTGCTCTTGCGTAGCAACTAATGACAAGGGTTGCGCTCGTTGCGGGACTTAACCCAACATCTCACGACACGAGCTGACGACAGCCATGCAGCACCTGTGTGCAGGTTCTCTTTCGAGCACTCCCAAATCTCTYCRGGATTCCTGCCATGTCAAGGGTAGGTAAGGTTTTTCGCGTTGCATCGAATTAATCCACATCATCCACCGCTTGTGCGGGTCCCCGTCAATTCCTTTGAGTTTTAATCTTGCGACCGTACTCCCCAGGCGGTCTACTTCACGCGTTAGCTGCGTTACTAAGTCAATTAAGACCCAACAACTAGTAGACATCGTTTAGGGCGTGGACTACCAGGGTATCTAATCCTGTTTGCTCCCCACGCTTTCGTGCATGAGCGTCAGTTTTGACCCAGGGGGCTGCCTTCGCCATCGGTGTTCCTCCACATCTCTACGCATTTCACTGCTACACGTGGAATTCTACCCCCCTCTGCCAAACTCTAGCCTTGCAGTCTCCATCGCCATTCCCAGGTTAAGCCCGGGGATTTCACGACAGACTTACAAAACCGCCTGCGCACGCTTTACGCCCAGTAATTCCGATTAACGCTTGCACCCTACGTATTACCGCGGCTGCTGGCACGTAGTTAGCCGGTGCTTATTCTTCAGGTACCGTCAGCAGGCCTGGATATTAGCCAGACCCTTTTCTTCCCTGACAAAAGAGCTTTACAACCCGAAGGCCTTCTTCACTCACGCGGCATTGCTGGATCAGGGTTGCCCCCATTGTCCAAAATTCCCCACTGCTGCCTCCCGTAGGAGTCTGGACCGTGTCTCAGTTCCAGTGTGGCTGGTCGTCCTCTCAGACCAGCTACTGATCGTTGCCTTGGTGAGCCTTTACCTCACCAACTAGCTAATCAGATATCGGCCGCTCCAGGAGCACAAGGYCYKRMGRTCCCCTGCTTTCATCCTTAGATCGTATGCGGTATTAGCGTAACTTTCGCTACGTTATCCCCCACTCTTGGGTACGTTCCGATATATTACTCACCCGTTCGCCACTCGCCGCCAGGCCGAAGCCCGCGCTGCCGTTCGACTTGCATGTGTAAAGCATGCCGCCAGCGTTCAATCTGAGCCAGGATCAAACTCTTCAGTTCAATCTCTGTTTTAAGTCATTGCTGACTTGGTCGCTCACTCAAAATACTGACGAAATCTC
>NZ_JBFREF010000025.1:0-2465 GCF_052114165.1 Pseudoduganella sp. RAF19
AGTTGCAGGCCATTCTCGCCAAGGGAGACGCTTCTGGGATTTGATGATACAAGCTGCAAGATCTATGAAGCTTGAAGGGCGAGCGGACGCTTTTATTGTTCAATGGGCCGTCGTGGCGAATGTTAAAAAAATTGACTGAAGTCGGCCAGAAGCTGCCGCCCGATGTATGTAGACTGCTCAGTTGAAAACAATTAGGTTTTAAGAATGTTTCGTCAAATTTTCCTCGTTCTTTCACTTATAGCATTCCCCGCAGTGGCCTGTGAATTCACACCACAACAGCTCCAAACAGAAGCATTGGCTTTCCTGCAGAAGGAATACCCAACTCGTCCGTTCACCCGCAGCCAGAATCTGGACATCGTTTTGATGGGGAAAGTCGAATTTGGCCTGCAAAACCTTCGTTCTCGAATCTGCCTGGCTGCCCCGCCTTTGAACATGACAGCGCGAGAGGCAGTAATGCGTGAGCACTTTGCTTCAATGATGTTGCAGGCAAAAGAGAGAGAGTCGAAGTTGCCTCATTCTTGGAGGGAGGCTGAAGGCATCGTTTCTTTACAGTTTATGCCCGCAGATTATCTTCGTCCATTTGCCGGTAAGCGCGTCCTCGTTACCCGGCCCTTCATAAAGGACGTCCATTTGGCTGTCGTAGTGATTCAGAAGGATGGTTACAGCTACGTGAGGGAAGAGGATCGGGTGCGGTGGAAAATTGATGAAAAAACTCTTTTCGATACGGCTCTTAAGAATTTAGATCTTAGGAACAAAGACGCTAAGCTACAGGGCAGTGGGGACCCAGATCGCTTCCTGGCGTTAGAAGAGAAGGACGGGTACGACGCCGTACGCCTTCTGGTTCCGTGGGTTCGACATGAGGCGGCGAAATTTCTTGGAGAGCCATTTCTAGCAATAATCCCGAATCGTGATTTTCTGGTCAATTGGAGCACAAAAAACAGTGCTGGATTCCAGAGCTTTGCCAGAACCAGAGCTACAGATGACTTCAAGACTCAACCCTATCCGCTTGCGTCGCAGGTACTACGAGTTTGGGCAGACGGTCGCATGGAATTGGTGCCATGAGGGCTGGCCTCAATCGGCCAACTGCGAGATTTGGTAGTTGAACAATTGGGAAGAACTAATGATTTTTAACGCGGCTAGAAAAGTTGCTGATTGTTGGGTGTCAGCGGCCACGGACGATCAAGCGGCACTGGACATAGAAAGGGTCGTTGCGCTGCCCTATGGTTGGGTCTTTTTCTACAACGCGCCGGAATTTATTGCTGACCGCACAAAGATTGAATGTTCATTTGTCGGCAATGTACCGATCCTGATTGAGCGAATAAACGGGGAGTTGCGAGTGCTTGGGCCTCGCTACGAAGAACGTCTCCGAGAACTCGAATCGGAGCTGCCAGCGGCATGGCTCAGTATGACGCCTGAGCTTCCTAGCTTGTAGCGGCAGAGCTGCTGTCTAATAGCGGCCACAAGCCGACGTTGCGTAAGAACGGAATTCCAACCCAATTTTTATGGATGTACTACTTTTTTGATGCAGGATAAAACGGCACAATTCAAGAACACAGGCATTGCAATTGCAACGTTCGTGGGAGGCAGTTTTGCCACTGCTTACCTGGTGCGCAGGAACATGCTCGATGCAGGTCGTGCCGAGGAGGCACGTGAGGCGGCAGTTATATTTGGAAGTATCGGCGCCGCGTTCGTAGTAGTTGCGTCGCGCACTCCACCTGACTTGATCTCTTCCCTGTTGGGTATTGGGATTCCTCAATTCTTGCTTGTATTGGCTGTGCTGAGGCTTACGCGATATGGTGACTTTTCAGGTGGGGCATCGATCGGCGCCGAACTGCGTTCAAACTGGCATGCGTTCGGCATTGGATTTGCGGTAAACCTTTTGTTGAAAGGCCTGTTCTATTGCACGGGAATGCTTTGGGCCTAGTGTGCCGACATCTGCGCTTTCTGCCAAAACCAGCCGTTGGGTTTTTTACGTGGAACGGATCGGTGTGACTTATATGGACATAGAATGGCTACCCGAACCGACGTTAAGCTGTGCGCTCTCTGTAAGCAGCCGAGCCAGTTGTGTCGCTCTCACATAATTCCAGAGTTTCTTTACGAGCCTTTGTATGACGAAAAGCATCGCTTAGAGCTACTGTCAATTCTCGCGCACAAGGGGGACTGGCATGAACAAAAAGGACTCCGCGAAAAATTACTTTGTTTCGGTTGTGAGCAGAAAATTTCGGTTTGGGAAACCTACGGACGTGCGGCACTAAAGGGTGGGGTTCAGTTTGAGGCTATACCGGATGGGAATCTAGTTCGAGTAAAAGGGCTGGATGAATCGCCACGAGTCTGCTAGACACCCGCGAGCCGTTCAAAATGCCTTCGCTCAAACTCTGCTGGCGAAAGCCTGTCATTAAATCCGTGACGGCGTTTCGGATTGTAGAACATCTCGATGTAGTCGAAGATGTCCTGCCTGGCGTCGT
>NZ_JBFREF010000026.1:0-2152 GCF_052114165.1 Pseudoduganella sp. RAF19
CAATATGCTGCAGAGATTCACCTTGACGCCAGCGTTCCCACATCAATGCCTTCTGCTCGTCAGTGTAATAGATTCGTGGCTTGCGTTTCATGGCAACACTCCTCCTGCCTAAGCAGTTTATAGTGTTGCGTCGACCGGTTGAATCCGCACCCCGAAGCTGCCGGTCGCTACATTACGGAACTTCATAAAGTGCGGATTATTTGCCTGACCATCACTCGACGACAATGTTGAGAGGCAATTAGAGATTTAAGCGCGGTCAGAAAAAAGACTATTCAATGCTGAAATGCCTTGATTTCTTCGACGATTAAATCTATCCGCTGACGTCCATTTGGCATCAACCTTTGTAAATTGGCTAACGCGGCGGGAGATGTAAGAAATCGGGCTTGCTCCTCACTCGGACGTTCAAARGATCGTACTGAAAACACGAACCATCGCGCCAACGATTCTTCAAGGCCAAGCGCGTCAGATTTTTCTTTATTAAGGTCTTGGCTAAATTTTACGATGCATTCGATCCATCTCCACTTCTCGCGCTCTGCAAACATCAATAACATTTGCAGATCCCCGGAACGCGAAAGAATTTCTTCGATTCTTGAAAATGGAATATACGCGCTATATCTGCAAACGAGCTGATAGGCAAATTTCCGAACCCCACGAGCGGTGTCCTGCAACGCGCATAGGGCTATTTCATCCTTAGCTTGAGGAGCCAATTTTTGCCAAGAATTGAATGCCGCCCGCCGAACTGATATATCTGTGCTCGTGCAAAACGATTGAATGCGCGGTATGTCAGCAACATTTTGAAGGCTGGCCAGCGCAGTCACTAGAATCCTCTGTTTTCGTGCCTTTAAATTTTTCGCATCGAGTAACTCGTGATATCGCGCTCTTACGTCTATACCCTGAGAACGAAGAAAACTCACTGCCACAAATCGGACTGATGATTGAGGATCGTCTAAAGCCGCATCCGCAAACTGACGGCCATTGACACCGCTTTTTTCCAAGACCTTTTTCAGGGCAATAGTGCGAACAGAACCGAAGTGCGAACGACTAGCTGCCCTATATTGGACAAGTTGTTCATCTCTCGGCAGTTCCGCGCAGTATTGCATCGCGAGATTGGCAAGAACTATATCGTCATTGCGTCTTAGGATTAAGTCGAATAGCTCGACTGCACCCAACAAACTGTGCTTCTTGAGCAGGTGAATGCACGCCCGAGCTGTCTTGATGCTCTTACCTTTTGCATTCGAAATGAGCTCTTCAACCGGAATTGTTTCAATCACCGCCATTTCAAACGCATTGAGCCACCTCGAGTATTCATCCCTACCCGGGCTGTGCACCAGTAGAATTGCTGGAAGCGTTGACAGAACCTGACTTGAAGGTACAAAAGGGAGCATCGTCACCAGGGCCTTCCGCGCCAAGTGCCGTACTTGAGGTACCCAATCATTTAAGCGTTCAGCAACAAGCGCGAATAGCTCCGGCAAAGCTAGTTCAACGCACCGAGATATTGCTGCTTCACGAACATATCCGGAGTAATCACGCGCCAGCGCCTGCAATTCTTCGACATTACTAGCGGATCTAGCTTCCTGAATGCGTCCAGCAACATATCGATCAGGCTGGTATCGATGTTCTGCATGGCTTACAGTGGAAGCAGTCGGTTCATTCCTTTGACCGAACAAGAATCGAAGAATTTTCATCCAAGGTACGGCGCGAGCTGCGCTAATAGGTTTATATCAAATGTCTGTAGCTGGCCGAAGTCAGCCATCAAGTCTGGATACGGGTGAATAATTCTCCCAACGTCAAATCATTTCTCCATATCGATTCTAATTTCAGCGCATGCCGTTTCTGAAGGTCGTTTGCCAACGTTTCAAACTCCAACGCGTCAGGAAGCCACCGACTTGGATATAGGCTTCGATAGATGTCCAAGATTTTGTCGTCAGGTCGAAATTTTAGTTTATCTCGATCCGCAAAAGCAAAGGCGGAAACGAACAGTAAAAGAAACGACCGGATTTCATTGCGGATTCAACCGGTCGACGCAACACTATAAACTGCTTAGGCAGGAGGAGTGTTGCCATGAAACGCAAGCCACGAATCTATTACACTGACGAGCAGAAGGCATTGATGTGGGAACGCTGGCGTCAAGGTGAATCTCTGCAGCATATTG
>NZ_JBFREF010000027.1:0-2136 GCF_052114165.1 Pseudoduganella sp. RAF19
GCCAAAGGGACTGGATTTATCAAGTTATTCGCAAGGTCAGCTCGACGCCATCGCAAATCGGCTGAATGAACGACCTAGAAAAACGTTAGACTATGAAACGCCGGCTCAACGGTTTTATCAATGTGTTGCGTCGACCGGCTGAATCCGCAATCCTTTGATGCCGTTGGAAACATACGCCGCCAGCCCCGGCCTTCGCAGCTACGGAATCTATAAGGAGGAGGCAGACGCGGCCCGTACTTCACCGAAATTAGCCTGCCGACAAATACAACAGCAAAAATGATAGCAATAATCAAGTTACTCCTCCACGTTGTATCAGGTCTATCGTTCCGATAGGTCTGCTGTTGGCCGTGTGCCGTCGGCGGCCTGTCTGAGGCAGCCGCCCCTTTGCGGACCGTTGTGATTCTACATCGGTCTTTTACTCAGCGATGACCTTCGGATTTACATAGCGATCTACAGCGATTTTCGATACCAAAACTAAGACTACGGCCATCCAAACAATGATTCGTAGTTCGTCAATGTTGGCGATCAGATCCCAAAGGCTAGCGCTGCCGGACGAAACCAAACTATAGATCTCGACATATCGTTCAAACGGCAAAACGATTAGCCACACTAACGCAAGGTAGTTGAAAACGCGATTCTTAGAGGAAAGGAAATAGATGTTCAAAAAGACCATCCCGATGTGCTTCAGGTAAGAAAATTGGTCTACGCCACTAACATCACGATGAGAAACCAAAGAGATTAGAGTCAAAATAATGTAAGCCACCAGCAAACCCACTGCGGTGTAATAGAAAGCTGGCCTCTCTCGAAAGACGCTCATCGATACCCCTCTATAAAATAACTTTATATATCGGAAATTGTTAATATAACATGGTGACTTTGGAATAACATCGGTCGGCCATTTGTCAGGCTCGGCAGAACAGAGTCGAGTGGCGGCTATTGGCCGGAGTCTGCCGGAGGTTTAACCTGAAAATAGCGGGCCGGCAGAACGCGTAGCGTAGAGGCAATTAGGTTGACTGCATCGTACAGCAAAGAGGTCATTTGACCGCGCCGAGATCAATAGCGCCGTATTCTCCATCTTTGGCGTCAAAGTCAGTATCAGTAAGCTCTTTTGTACGATTAACAGTTCTATCGATGAGACAATCGCGCTTGTCGCGATAAGCCCATTCGCAGTCGAGGTCGCGCATCTGAAGCCAGGCGCGTTGTGCCGCCTTTAGCTTTTGCTGCCCCTTCACATTAAGCCTTTGAATAATTTTCGAGTAAACGACGTTTAGCTCTTTGTCGAAATGCTTCAATTCCGCATCACGAGTATCTCCACCGACGTCGGCAAACGCAGTACCAACAGCCAAGAGCAGGGAAAACACCAGAACGCCGACTTTACTTTGATTCATAGGTACCTTTGTATTCGTTTCCAACGCGTTACTCATGACTGACCCTGTGTGACTGCAATTGGCCGAACTCAGCCAACTACCATCAGGATAGCAGCTTGCCCATTGGCAAAGCTCACGAATTCTCACCCTTGGTTGAGCAGCGCCTTAGTAAAGGAAACTAGATTGAGGACTAACTCCTGCCCATCTGCTTATGCTTTTCCGCGAATGATATAAGCGGGCGGATTTCTTCTGGAGGACGCAGCATTAGTGAAAGTTGCCCGTCCGGGCTTACTGCTATTTGCTCCACCAACGACGGCAGCGTATGGCTGGATACAACGAATGCCCACAAGAAGCCTCCAAAAACAAATCTGTAAGCTCCGTGTCCTTGGAATCGCAATCGCTCAGGCTGCATTATCAGGTCAGTCATGGCCCCTGCCGGAGACTTCAACCCGAACAATATACATGGATACTCTCTCGGCGCTCCAGGGTTTCCCTCAAGCAGCATGCGACGGAGTATCTCACTATGTTTTCCAAGCTGCACGCGCTCAAAGAACTGTAGTGACGAAACACCTGCTCTCCAGAGAATAGAGAGCAAGAATAGTTTAAATTTCCTGTAGTCCTGAATCGCCACGACCATTGTAGACACTCCTGAGCCATAATTTAGGCAAAGGAGAAATCATGAGTGGGAAGCGTTACACGGAGGAATTTAAGATCGCTGCGGTCAAGCAGGTTATTGATCGCGGGCACCCAGCAGCCGAGGTCGCTGAGC
>NZ_JBFREF010000028.1:0-2102 GCF_052114165.1 Pseudoduganella sp. RAF19
GGCGCGCTGTCGACCAACCAGGTAGCAGCCTTCGGCACCGCTGCCATGGCGACCGGCCTGAGCACCGACCAGATCGTTGCCCTGACCTCGAACCAGGCTGGCGCGCTGTCCAGCGCCCAGGTTGCAGCGCTGAGCACCAACAACATCGCTGCGCTGGAAACCGCCGACTTCGCTAACCTGAAGACTGCTGCGATTGCCGCCCTGACCACCGGCCAGGTGAAGGCACTGACCACCGACCAGGTTGTCGCCCTGAGCACCCAACAGGCTAACGTGCTGAACAGCGCACAGTTTGCTGCCCTGAGCACCGATGACGTGGCTGCCCTGCAGACGCAAGACCTGAACGCGATCAAGACCAGCACCATCGCTGCTCTGGGTTCCGCACAGGTTGCTGCGCTGACCACCGACCAGGTGAAGAACCTGGCGACCGGCTCCATCGCTGCCCTGAGCACTAACGGTATCGCTGGCCTGTCGACCGACGCTGTGGTCGCCCTGACTTCGAACCAGATCGCGGTGCTGAACACTGCGCAAGTAGGCGCCCTGTCCTCGAACGCCATCGGCGCTATCGAGACCCAGGACCTGGCTGGCCTGTCCACCGCCGCTGTGGCTTCCCTGAAGTCGCAACAAATGGCAGGCCTGACCACCGACCAGATCGGCGCACTGTCCACCAACCAGGTAGCCGCCTTCGGCACCGCTGCCATGGCGACTGGCCTGAGCACCAACCAGATCGTTGCCCTGACTTCGAATCAGGCTGGCGCACTGTCCAGCACCCAGGTTGCCGCGCTGTCGACCAACAACATCGCTGCGCTGGAAACCGCTGACTTCGCAAATCTGAAGACTGCTGCTATCGCTGCTCTGGGTACCGCGCAAGTTAAAGCACTGACCACCGACCAGGTAGTTGCACTGAGCACTCAGCAGGCTAACGTGCTGAACAGCGCGCAGTTTGCAGCCCTGAGCACCGACGACGTAGCGGCCCTGCAGACGCAAGACCTGAACGCCATCAAGACCAGCACCATCGCTGCTATGGGTTCGGCACAGGTGTCGGCACTGACCACCGACCAGGTGAAGAACCTGGTGACCGGCTCCATTGCTGCCCTGAGCACCAACGGCATCGCTGGCCTGTCGACCGATGCTGTGGTCGCCCTGACCTCGAATCAGTTCGCCGTGATGTCTACCGCCCAGATCGGCGCGCTGTCGTCGAACGCAGTTGGCGCGATCGAGACTCAGGACATCGTTGGCCTGTCCACCGCTGCAATCGCTTCCCTGAAGTCGAACCAGCTGGTTGGCCTGACCACTGACCAGATCGGCGCACTGTCGACCAACCAGGTTGCAGCCTTCGGCACGGCCGCCATGGCGACCGGCCTGAGCACCGACCAGATCGTGGCGCTGACCTCGAACCAGGCTGGTGCGCTGTCCAGCGCCCAGGTTGCAGCACTGAGCACCAACAACATCGCTGCTCTGGAAACCGCGGACTTCGCTAACCTGAAGACTTCGGCAATCGCTGCCCTGTCGACCGGCCAGGTGAAGGCACTGACCACCGATCAGGTTGTTGCCCTGAGCACCCAGCAGGCTAACGTGCTGACCAGCGCGCAGTTCGCTGCCCTGAGCACCGACGATGTGGCGGCCCTGCAGACGCAAGAYCTGAACGCGATCAAGACCAGCACCATTGCTGCTCTGGGTTCCGCACAGGTTGCTGCACTGACCACTGACCAGGTGAAGAACCTGGCGACCGGCTCTATCGCTGCCCTGAGCACCAACGGCATTTCCGGCCTGTCGACCGACGCTGTGGTCGCCCTGACCTCGAACCAGTTCGCAATCATGTCCACCGCGCAGATCGGTGCGCTGTCGTCGAATGCCGTTGGCGCAATCGAAACTCAGGACATCGTTGGCCTGTCTACCGCTGCAATCGCTTCCCTGAAGTCGAACCAGCTGCCAGGCCTGACCACTGACCAGATCGGCGCGCTGTCGACCAACCAGGTAGCAGCCTTCGGCACCGCTGCCATGGCGACCGGCCTGAGCACCGACCAGATCGTTGCCCTGACCTCGAACCAGGCTGGCGCGCTGTCCAGCGCCCAGGTTGCAGCGCTGAGCACCAACAACATCGC
>NZ_JBFREF010000029.1:0-1733 GCF_052114165.1 Pseudoduganella sp. RAF19
GCAACGCCGTCCGTGGTGTCATGTGTGAGCGCGACAGTGGGCGCGGTCAGTGTTGTATCCAGTGTGAATTCCAGGCTCGCAGTTTTCGTGTTGCCTGCGGCGTCCGTGTCGGTCACACTCACCGTGTGAGCACCGTCAGCGAGCGCAGATGCGTCGTAAGCCGCCACGGTGACGCCATCGACCTTGATGGCGCGTGAGGCATCAGCATCCTTGGCGCCAAACGTCAGCGCGGCGTTGCTGGTGAGGTGGTCGGTGTCGTGGCCTACGGCGCCATCGGTCGTATCCTGTACCAGCGCGATGGTTGGCGCGGTCAGCGTGGTGTCGAGTGTGAAGTCGAGCGATGCCGATTTTGTGTTACCGGCAGCATCGGTATCCGTCACAGAGACATTGTGCGCGCCGTCAGCGAGAGCCGATGCATCGTAGGCCGCCACGGCGACGCCGTCGACTTTAACCACGCGGTTGGCATCGGCATCTTTTGCGCCGAAGGCCAGCGCGGCATTGTTCGTCAGATGGTCAGCGTCGTGACCGGCGGCACCGTCGCTGCTGTCCATCACCAATGCGACGGTTGGCGCAGTCAAGGTTGTGTCCAGCGTGAAGTCGAAAGTGGCGGATTGCGTATTGCCGGCGGCGTCGGTGTCGGTGACGCTCACCGAATGCGCGCCGTCTGCTAGTGTGGAGGCATCGTAGCTGTCGATCTGGCTGCCATCCACTTTGATGACGCGCGTAGCGTCAGCGTCCTTGACGCCGAATGCCAGTGCCGCATTGCTGGTGAGATGGTCGGCGTCATGTCCGGCCCCGCCGTCACTGGTGTCCTGCACCAGTGACACAGTCGGTGCGGTCAGCGTTGTGTCGAGTGTGAAGTCGAGCGATGCCGATTTTGTGTTACCCGCAGCATCGGTATCGATCACAGAGACATTGTGTGCGCCGTCAGCGAGGGCCGACGCATCGTAGGCCGCCACGGCGACGCCGTCGACTTTAATTACGCGGTTAGCGTCAGCATCTTTGTCACCGAAGGACAGTGCGGCATTGCTGGTGAGATGGTCGGCATCATGCCCGGCTCCGCCGTCGCTGGTGTCATGCACCAAGGCCACCGTCGGTGCGGTCAGCGTTATGTCGAGTGTGAAGTCGAACGATGCCGATTTGGTGTTGCCTGCGGCATCCGTATCGGTCACGGACACGCTGTGAGCGCCGTTGGCGAGCAATGACGGATCGTAGCTTGCCACGGTCGTGCCGTCGACTTTAATGACGCGCGTCGCGTCAGCGTCTTGAACGTTGAACGCCAGGGCCGCATTGCTGGTAAGGTGATCGACATCATGGCCGGGCGCGCCGTCGGTCGTGTCCTGCACGAGTACCACGGTTGGCGCAGTCAGGGACGTATCCAGGGTGAAGCCCAGGCTGACCGAACTCGTATTCCCTGCCGCATCCGTGTCGGTCACGCTCACGGAGTGTGCGCCATCGGCTAGTTTCGAGGCATCGTAGCTGGCGACAGCCGTACCATCRACTTTGATGACACGCGTAGCGTCAGCATCCTTCGCATTAAAGGTCAATGCGACGTTGCTAGTCAGGTGATCGGTGTCGTGGCCGGCAACGCCGTCCGTGGTGTCATGTGTGAGCGCGACAGTGGGCGCGGTCAGTGTTGTATCCAGTGTGAATTCCAGGCTCGCAGTTTTCGTGTTGCCTGCGGCGTCCGTGTCGGTCACACTCACCGTGTGAGCACCGTCAGCGAGCGCAGA
>NZ_JBFREF010000030.1:0-1585 GCF_052114165.1 Pseudoduganella sp. RAF19
GCCGCCGGGGATTTCTTCTCAAGACGCACAGCCAGGGGTACGCAGCAGCACGTAGAACACCGGGGTCAGGAACAGACCGAAGAAGGTCACGCCCAACATACCTGCGAACACGGCCACACCCATCGCATGACGCATTTCCGAACCTGCACCGTGCGAGAACACCAGCGGTACCACGCCCATGATGAAGGCGATCGACGTCATCAGAATCGGACGCAGACGCAGGCGGCAAGCTTCCAGCGCGGCCTGCACGATCGTGCGGCCATGGTGTTCCAGTTCGCGGGCAAATTCCACGATCAGAATCGCGTTCTTCGACGCCAGACCRACCAGCACGAACARTGCAATCTGCGTGAASACATTGTTGTCGCCATGGGTCAGCTTCACACCCAGCAGGGCGCACAGGATCGACATCGGCACGATCAGAATCACCGCCAGCGGCAGGGTCCAGCTTTCGTACTGGGCAGCCAGCACCAGGAACACCAGCAGCACGCACAGCGGGAATACCAGCATCATGGTGTTACCGGACAGGATGTCCTGGTACACCAGTTCCGTCCATTCGTAGCTGATACCTTTCGGCAGCACTTCGTTGACGATCTTGGTCATTTCAGCCTGCGCTTCGCCGGACGACACGCCAGGAGCCGGGCCRCCGTTCAGTTCAGCCGAYACGTAAGCGTTGTAGCGCTGCACGCGGTCCGGGCCRTAGCTGTCCTTCACGCGCATCAGCGACGACAGCGGAATCATTTCGCCCTTGTCGTTGCGTACCTTCAGCTGTGCGATGTCTTCGGCGTGCGAACGGAACTGCTGGTCAGCCTGCACGCGTACCTGGTAGGTACGGCCAAACTGGTTGAAGTCGTTCACGTACAGCGAGCCGAGGTTGATCTGCAAAGTCTGATAGATCGTTGCCAGCGGCACGCCCAGCTGCTTGGCCTTGACCTTGTCGATGTCGGCAAACAGTTGCGGCACATTGATCTGATAGCTGGAGAACACGCCGGCCAGCTTCGGATTCTGCCAGGCCTTCATCTGCACCGCCTGGATCGCCTTGTACAGCGCGTCGTAACCCAGGTTGTCGCGGTCTTCGATCATCAGCTTGAAACCACCGGTGGTGCCGAGGCCATTGACTGGCGGCGGTGGCAGCACCATCACGAAGGCGCCTTCAATCGCACCCATGCGCTTGTTGATTTCAGCAGCAATCGCTTGTGCCGATTCGCTTGGCTTGGTACGTTCCTCGAACGGTTTCAGCGGCGTGAACACGATACCGGCGTTCGGCGCGTTGGTGAAGCCGTTGATCGACAGGCCAGGGAAGGACACCGAGTCCGCCACGCCAGGGATCTCCTTGGCGATATCCGACATCTTGCGGATCACCGCTTCGGTGCGGTCCAGCGAGGCCGCATCCGGCAGCTGGGCAAAGCCGATCAGGTACTGCTTATCCTGCGCCGGCACGAAGCCCGGCGGCACCAGCTTGAACATGAAGCCTGCGGCCACGGCCAGCACGGCGTACACCACCAGCGAGCTGCCCTTGCGCTTCAACACGCCGGTCACACCCGTTTCGTAGCCATGCGAAGCACGGTTGAAGAAGCGGTTGAACCAC
>NZ_JBFREF010000031.1:0-1272 GCF_052114165.1 Pseudoduganella sp. RAF19
CCGCCGAATGGCCGCTACAGCGACCTGTATCTGCGTAACTATGCGGTGCTGAACATCAAGGACCAGCTGGCCCGCTTGCCTGGCATGGGCGAAGTGCAGCTGTTCGGCTCCGGCGACTACGCCATGCGTATCTGGCTCGACCCGCAGAAAGTGGCGGCGCGCGGCCTGACCGCAGGTGACGTSGTYAAYTCGATCCGCGAGCAGAACGTRCAGGTGGCAGCCGGTGTGATCGGCCARGGTCCGTCCAAGAACGCGGACTTCCAGCTGACCGTGAACACGCARGGCCGTCTGCAATCGGAAGAAGAATTCGGCAATATCGTGCTGAAGACCAATGCCGATGGTGCAGTCACCCTGCTGAAGGACGTGGCACGCATGGAGATGGGTTCCAACTCCTACGCGCTGCGCTCCCTGCTGAACAAYAAGTCGGCCGTTGCGATCCCGATTTTCGAGGCACCGAATGCGAACGCCCTGCAGCTGTCGCATGATGTGCGCGAGACCATGGCGCGCCTGTCGAAAGATTTCCCGGAAGGTGTCGAATACAAGATTGTGTACGACCCGACCCAATTCGTGCGCGAGTCGATCCGCGCTGTGATCCACACGCTGCTGGAAGCCATTATCCTGGTGGCGATCGTGGTGATCGTGTTCCTGCAAACCTGGCGTGCATCGCTGATTCCGCTGCTGGCCGTGCCGGTATCGGTGGTGGGTACGTTTGCGGTGATGCTGGGCTTTGGCTTCTCCATCAACACGCTGTCGCTGTTCGGCCTCGTGCTGGCCATCGGTATCGTGGTGGACGATGCGATCGTGGTGGTGGAAAACGTCGAGCGKAATATCGAGAACGGCCTGTCGCCGCGCGATGCAACCATCCAGGCGATGAAGGAAGTGTCCGGCCCGATTATCGCGATTGCGCTGGTGCTGTGCGCCGTGTTCGTGCCGATCGCTTTCGTGTCCGGYCTGWSCGGCCAGTTCTACAAGCAGTTCGCGCTGACCATCGCMTTCTCGACCGTGATCTCGGCCTTCAGCTCCCTGACCCTGGCGCCTGCGCTGGCGGCCTCGCTGCTGAAACCGCACGATGCACCGAAGGAYKYSCTGACCCGYRTCATGGACAAGATCTTCGGCSGCTTCTTCAAGTGGTTCAACCGCTTCTTCAACCGTGCTTCGCATGGCTACGAAACGGGTGTGACCGGCGTGTTGAAGCGCAAGGGCAGCTCGCTGGTGGTGTACGCCGTGCTGGCCGTGGCCGCAGGCTTCATGTTCAAGCTGGTGCCGCCGGGC
>NZ_JBFREF010000032.1:0-1226 GCF_052114165.1 Pseudoduganella sp. RAF19
TGCGGATTCAACCGGTCGACGCAACACTATAAACTGCTTAGGCAGGAGGAGTGTTGCCATGAAACGCAAGCCACGAATCTATTACACTGACGAGCAGAAGGCATTGATGTGGGAACGCTGGCGTCAAGGTGAATCTCTGCAGCATATTGCCCAACTTTTCGGCCGAAGTCACGGCGCAATTCAGGGAATTCTTATTCGGAACGGTGGGATTAGTCCTGCTCAGCGCTCTCGCTCCAGGTTGGCTTTAACCATTGCCGAGCGCGAAGACATCTCACGATCCCTGGTAGCGGGTACGTCGATTCGGAAGATTGCTGCTTCGCTGGGGCGGGCCCCGTCCACCATCAGCCGGGAAGTGAAGCGTAATGGCGGGCAGGCGCTATACCGGGCAAACCAGGCCGACAAGCGCGCCTGGGATCGAGCACGGCGCCCTAAGCGCTGTAGACTGGCAGAGAACCCTGCGCTGGCTGAAACGGTGGCTGCGAAGCTTCAACTGCAATGGTCACCTGAGCAAATTGCTGGATGGCTCAAGCGCGCTTACCTTGGCGATAAGGCTCATCAAGTGTCTCACGAAACGATTTATCGCAGCCTATACATTCAGGCTCGTGGCGCTCTGAAAAAGGAGCTTACCGAGCACTTGCGCCGTACTCGAGTAATGCGTCGCTCGCGCCATCACACGCAGAAGACTGAAGATCACGGCCGAATCGTCGATGCGATTTCGATTAGCGAACGTCCCGCCACGGCTGAAGATCGGGCAGTTCCTGGGCATTGGGAAGGTGATCTCTTATGTGGCAGTCACAACAGCCAGATCATCACGCTAGTTGAGCGGCAGACGCGCTATGTGATGCTAGTAAAGGTCGCACACAAGGATAGCGAAACAGTCGTGAATGCGTTGCTCCAGCATGCGATGAAGCTGCCCCAAGAACTCTACAAGTCGCTCACTTGGGATAGAGGTTCAGAGCTGGCAGAGCACAAGCGTTTCAAGCTGGCGACCGATATCCAGGTCTTCTTTTGCGATCCAAGAAAACCTTGGCAACGCGGGTCGAATGAGAACACCAATGGCTTGCTGAGACAGTATTTGCCAAAGGGACTGGATTTATCAAGTTATTCGCAAGGTCAGCTCGACGCCATCGCAAATCGGCTGAATGAACGACCTAGAAAAACGTTAGACTATGAAACGCCGGCTCAACGGTTTTATCAATGTGTTGCGTCGACCGGCTGAATCCGCA
>NZ_JBFREF010000033.1:0-1117 GCF_052114165.1 Pseudoduganella sp. RAF19
GACCCTAAAGTTCGCTATGCCGTTGCAGTAAAACGGAAGCTCAGCTCAGAACTATTTGATCGTCTTGCACGTGACCCGGACGAAACTGTTCGCGCCGCAATCGCGCATAACGCAAAGGTTCCAATTGAAGTGCTCAGATTACTCGCAAAAGATGATTCCTCTTTAGTGTCGTCTGTTGCGTTAGCCCGAGTTGCCTCTTAACGGCCAAGGGCAGCCACACGAATTTTCTGGAACGACCATGACTTTTAATGCTCTACCACTCCACAATGCTACGTTATCGGCTATTTACGTCAGTTGGAAGGCGGAACGGTGCGATATTCGATTACTGCCTGTCGGCATGCCGCCTCATCTTTTGGTGTTTGAAGGATTCACCAGCATCGAACTTCCCAGGCGCGAAAGCTAGGGGCCGTCTTCATCGGTCAATTCAGTAAAAGAGATGGATGGGCAATTTCAAATCGAGCTGCAATCTGGCGATACGATTCGCGTCGAAGCTCCCCATTGGGCATTTCGTCAAGAAAACATGTAAAGGTAACTGACGGCCAAGAGCAGAGCTTAGACTAGAACTTTTTGACTGAACAATATGCGTTTTTGGATCGTTCTCGGCTTAGCGTTTGTTAGCACAGCCGCGCCGGCTAGCCCATGGCCTGTAGAAGCGTCAGTAGCTTACGTAGAAGAGCTTTCGCTAGCCTGCGCAAAGGCAGACCCCGGGTCAGCATCGATGTACGAGGCAAAGAAGAATTTCTTATTTTCTGAGGATCTTGGCCGGGTCAAGCAAGCGCAATCTGTACAGGCGTACCCCGACATGAGAAAGTGGGCGCACGACACAATACAAAACGCTACTTACAAAGAGATAGCAGAAGAGTGCCGTTCGTTTCTTGCCCATTCGGATCTAGCGCTCAAACAGGCCGACCCTGACAACAAGCGAGAACCGGCTCCGGCCAAGTAAACCTAAAGGGTCCGCAATGGGGTGCGGATTCAGCCGGTCGACGCAACACATTGATAAAACCGTTGAGCCGGCGTTTCATAGTCTAACGTTTTTCTAGGTCGTTCATTCAGCCGATTTGCGATGGCGTCGAGCTGACCTTGCGAATAACTTGATAAATCCAGTCCCTTTGGC
>NZ_JBFREF010000034.1:0-889 GCF_052114165.1 Pseudoduganella sp. RAF19
TAGCTGTCCTTCACGCGCATCAGCGACGACAGCGGAATCATTTCGCCCTTGTCGTTGCGTACCTTCAGCTGTGCGATGTCTTCGGCGTGCGAACGGAACTGCTGGTCAGCCTGCACGCRCACCTGGTAGGTACGGCCAAACTGGTTGAAGTCGTTCACGTACAGCGAGCCGAGGTTGATCTGCAAGGTCTGGTAGATCGTGGCCAGCGGCACGCCCAGCTGCTTTGCTTTCACCTTGTCGATGTCGGCAAACAGTTGCGGCACATTGATCTGATAGCTGGAGAACACGCCGGCCAGCTTCGGATTCTGCCAGGCCTTCATCTGCACGGCCTGGATCGCCTTGTACAGCGCGTCGTAACCCAGATTGTCGCGGTCTTCGATCATCAGCTTGAAGCCACCGGTGGTGCCCAGGCCATTGACTGGCGGCGGCGGCAGCACCATCACGAAAGCGCCTTCGATGGAACCCATGCGCTGGTTGATTTCATCCGCTATCGCCTGTGCCGACTCGCTAGGTTTAGTACGTTCCTGGAACGGTTTCAGCAGCGTGAACGCGACGCCCGTGTTCGATGCATTAGTGAAGCCGTTGATAGAAAGGCCCGGGAAGGCCACGAAGTCCGCCACTCCAGTCGTGCCTTTTGCGATATCTGACATCTTTCGGACTACTGCTTCGGTACGGTCCAACGAAGACGCGTCAGGTAACTGGGCAATTCCGACTAGATATTGCTTGTCCTGCGCGGGTATGAAGCCCGGCGGCACCAGCTTGAACATGAAGCCTGCGGCCACGGCCAGCACGGCGTACACCACCAGCGAGCTGCCCTTGCGCTTCAACACGCCGGTCACACCCGTTTCGTAGCCATGCGAAGCACGGTTGAAGAAGCGGTTGAACCACT
>NZ_JBFREF010000035.1:0-521 GCF_052114165.1 Pseudoduganella sp. RAF19
ACTTCAATTGGAACCTTTGCGTTATGCGCGATTGCGGCGCGAACAGTTTCGTCCGGGTCACGTGCAAGACGATCAAATAGTTCTGAGCTGAGCTTCCGTTTTACTGCAACGGCATAGCGAACTTTAGGGTCCAAATTCAGCGACAGAATTTCAAGGATCGGAAGCGGTACAGTCTTGTTATGAGCAACCCATTCAAGCATATCGGGAAAGTGTTCAATAACTTCAACCCAGACTTGGATGCTCGCTGATTCGTTCGCTGCGCGAGTGTATTCGTCGAGAATCGCGCTCTGCCGCAAGCGAACAAACTCTGAAGCTGTAGAAATCATGACTCATATGTCCGTACTGAATTTTTAAGTTCCCAAATGACTGCAACTGGCCGACTTCAGTCAATTTTTTTAACATTCGCCACGACGGCCCATTGAACAATAAAAGCGTCCGCTCGCCCTTCAAGCTTCATAGATCTTGCAGCTTGTATCATCAAATCCCAGAAGCGTCTCCCTTGGCGAGAATGGCCTGCAACT
>NZ_JBFREF010000036.1:0-476 GCF_052114165.1 Pseudoduganella sp. RAF19
ACTGTTAATTTGCATTGAAAGTTGACCCACCTTCCCCACGAATTTGCAACGGAATCTGACCCACGTTCGTAGCACAATTCTCCCTGTCCTTTCGACAGGAGATCGGAGTGATCGACGTGGCTTTATTAGGCATAATTCGACGCTGGCACCTTCGTGACCAGGTTCCTCTCCGGGAGATCGCCAGGCGACTGGGTATCTCTCGCAACACCGTCCGGCGATACCTACGGTCGGAAACCACGGAGCCCTCCTATGCGGAGCGGCGATCATCGAGTCTTTTAGACAAATATTCCGTGCAGCTGTCGGCCTGGCTCAAGGCAGAGGCAAGCAAACCCCGCAAGCAGCGGCGCAACTTGAAGCAGCTCCATTTGGAACTTAAGGAGTTGGGCTACGAAGGATCATATGACCGCGTGGCGGCATTTGCCAGGCAGTGGAAGGTGGGTCAATCGGAGTGGGTCAATTCTGCGAGCAAACGAACA
>NZ_JBFREF010000037.1:0-414 GCF_052114165.1 Pseudoduganella sp. RAF19
GCCAGGCCGAAGCCCGCGCTGCCGTTCGACTTGCATGTGTAAAGCATGCCGCCAGCGTTCAATCTGAGCCAGGATCAAACTCTTCAGTTCAATCTCTGTTTTAAGTCATTGCTGACTTGGTCGCTCACTCAAAATACTGACGAAATCTCATAAAGAGATTACGTTTATTTTGYGCGAGCATTTGAAGCATATTATTTGAGCATCGCGCCATTCGGCGCGTTGGCCATCTTCAAACGCCCACACTTATCGACTGTTGATTTTTAAAGATCGCTGCGTTTAGCGACAAATCGTTGTGTTTGTCAGCAGCAGAGAAGCGAGATTATGCGGTACAGCGTGCAACTCGTCAACCCCTTCGTTTTCAGCGTCTTGCGCTTCAAACTTCTCACATCGTTTCGCGCTGTTTGCTGCGTTGCG
>NZ_JBFREF010000038.1:0-385 GCF_052114165.1 Pseudoduganella sp. RAF19
CGTCCTTCATCGCCTGTAATCGCCAAGGCATCCGCCATGTGCACTTAGTCACTTGTCCCTATAACCTTGACGGCTATAGTTCTAAGCACTTACTACTGTGTTTGATGAGTTTTTGTATGCGTTCCTTTCGGAACACTACCCTAAGTGTGAATCTTTCGATTCACGCTTAATAAAACTTTACTTCTTCCAGATTGTTAAAGAACGAGACTACTCTTACCTAAGACACCGGTCTTACGTAAAGGCAGTGGTGGAGGATGACGGGATCGAACCGACGACCCCCTGCTTGCAAAGCAGGTGCTCTCCCAGCTGAGCTAATCCCCCGCGAAACTTGGTGGGTCTGGTTGGGCTCGAACCAACGACCCCCGCGTTATCAACACGGTGCTCT
>NZ_JBFREF010000039.1:0-385 GCF_052114165.1 Pseudoduganella sp. RAF19
CGTCCTTCATCGCCTGTAATCGCCAAGGCATCCGCCATGTGCACTTAGTCACTTGTCCCTATAACCTTGACGGCTATAGTTCTAAGCACTTACTACTGTGTTTGATGAGTTTTTGTATGCGTTCCTTTCGGAACACTACCCTAAGTGTGTAATTTCTTACACGCTTAATAAAACTTTACTTCTTCCAGATTGTTAAAGAACGAGAACTACTCTTATGTCTGCGTCTATCGCACACATAAAGGCAGTGGTGGAGGATGACGGGATCGAACCGACGACCCCCTGCTTGCAAAGCAGGTGCTCTCCCAGCTGAGCTAATCCCCCGCGAAACTTGGTGGGTCTGGTTGGGCTCGAACCAACGACCCCCGCGTTATCAACACGGTGCTCT
>NZ_JBFREF010000040.1:0-366 GCF_052114165.1 Pseudoduganella sp. RAF19
TTAAGATGAGATTTCCCTTAAGATGAGATTTCCCGGAGCCTTGAGCTCYTTGAAGGGTCGTTCGAGACCAGGACGTTGATAGGTCAGGTGTGGAAGTGCAGTAATGCATTAAGCTAACTGATACTAATTGCCCGTACGGCTTGTCCCTATAACCTTGCCGGTTATGYGCACTTGCCTGTGTTTGAATGATTGAGTTTTACCCYACTTACTTCTTCCGGATTGCGCATCGCGTTGAGCCAACGCGGTGCTACMAGTTATGCCTGATGACCATAGCAAGTCGGTCCCACCCCTTCCCATCCCGAACAGGACCGTGAAACGACTTTGCGCCGATGATAGTGCTGCAACCAGTGTGAAAGTAGGTTATCG
>NZ_JBFREF010000041.1:0-353 GCF_052114165.1 Pseudoduganella sp. RAF19
CTGGCCGACTTCAGTCAATTTTTTTAACATTCGCCACGACGGCCCATTGAACAATAAAAGCGTCCGCTCGCCCTTCAAGCTTCATAGATCTTGCAGCTTGTATCATCAAATCCCAGAAGCGTCTCCCTTGGCGAGAATGGCCTGCAACTTCAGCAAGCTCTTCCAACGCTAACTCTAGCTCATTATSAGCAAGATATTCTTCAAAGTTTTCCAGCTGATCTTTTGCTGTAACAACATCTGAACGAAGAGCAGACCGAGCCTCCCGTAGCCATTTCTCCGTAATTTCCCATTGTTTAAGAATTTCGAGATTCGTCATATTTTTACCTAGCTAGGTGGGCGTCTGTTCCTGGCCG